>CAVQBF010000031.1:0-418577 GCA_963710615.1 uncultured Ignavibacteriales bacterium | reverse complement strand
ATTCAAAGCATTTATAAATGTTACGCGAATATTATAGGAGAATTATCAATGAAACATTGTAATGGGTTCATATTTTTTTCCGGAATATTATTTTTGTTTTTAGTTATTTCGCTTGTTGGACAAACGAATAATACTAAAGAGATTAAGAATATTTATCCTAAATTCCAAAGCCACAATCCAAATTTTATTGTTACAGATTCACTTTCCTTTTATCAACAAAAGGGAGAGTGGCAAAAAATAATTGATGAATTTTGGGGTAAAGGATTATCGTTTAATGAAAAAAATCTGTGTTTAATACCTTTGCAGATAAAATACAAGCTCAATTTCCTTGCTTCACCGATTTTCCCCTTAATTGGGACTCATTAAAGGTCTATGATTACCAGCAAATATCAGACTCAACTAGTAAAGGTAAGTTCCATTCTTTATTATCCTATTTAACTTTTGATCTTAACGAACCACATCTACATGCGTTTGATAATCGAGTTGCATCAAAAACAGAATTAATTCAAGTACACCATTTATGCTTATTGGTATTGATGATGTTCGACACTTTGGCGCGTGTCTAACACCATTACCAGATAGTACGCTTTTAGTGTACAAAGTAGTTGAAAATCATCCATTGAACCTAGTTCCTGGTGATATTATTTTGGGCTATGAGGGTATACCTTGGAAAGAATTAATATTTGAATTATTAGATGCAAACATTCCAATGGCTGCTTATCCGGGTTCATCAAAAGTTCAAAAAATTTATCATTTGCTTTCTTCGGCAGGACTAAATTGGCACTTATTTAGCGAGATTGATGTCGTTAAGTATTGAACAGGGGACACCTTACATTTGTTGACAGAAAAACTTTTATCACTAAACCCGGAAGAGGAATATTTGATAATATGCAATTCCCAATTGATGGTGAACCCATGCCTGATTATAATACTAATACTGATGAGGGTGGTATAAAATATGGCATTATAGAGGGCACAAACATTGGCTACATCTATATTACTACTCATTTTTATGAGAATGTAAATGAAGAATTCTATGATGCAGTTTTGGAGCTTACGAATACAGAAGGTTTAATTATTGATCTCAGATATAATTTCGGTGGTTATATTAGTCAAAGCTTAAACTCTGGCATTGGTGCATTATTGAGTGCCCACAATACGCATACATTAACGTTGCTTGAGAGATGTGATAAAAATAACTTGTTCAAATTGTGTGAGTCTTCCTATGAACATAATTGGTTTATCACGGGGGAGAAATTTAATTCGTATGAAGGGCCAATCGCAATACTTGTTGGTCCAAATTGTTTTAGCATGGGAGAAATAACTGCCCATCGTTTGCAAAACTTACCAACGGCTAAATTTTTTGGCAAATCAACAAAGGGTGGATTATCAGGCTATCGATCCGCAAAAATATATAGGACTGTTTTTAATGGATTTACTTTAGAGTGCGGAGACATAGTTGCAGCTGATTATTTTGAGCTAGAAAAAACTCTGGTTAGAAAGGAGTTTCCCGTTGATGAACCTGTATGGCTAGAAAAAGATGATGTAGCAATTGGTGAAGATACTGTTGTAAAAAAAGCCCTTGAGTGGATAAATAATGTTGCAGACAAAGCAATGTAACTCTAAAAGTATTTGATGTATTGGGTAGTGAAGTAGCAACACTGGTAAACAAAGAACAACCACAAGGTAATTATGAAGTTGAGTTTGATGGATAGTGAACTTAACAAGTGGAATATACTTCTATAGACTTCAAGCTGGTGATTTTGTTGAAACTAAGAAGATGATCCTCCTCAAATAATTTTGCTGCCCTCCAACCTATTTTGTTATGCCCACTGCAATAATGGGCTTTTTGTTGATAAAGGAGCTAAGTATGATTTTGAATTGTGGGAATCCTACACAAATTTTTGTAGACATTATCTAAAAAAGCAATGTAGATATGCGAATTCTTGATAGAGCTTAGTTGCAGTACTCGAAAGAGAATCAGAAATGACAGCCCAAATAAACGACACATTTATTTATCAACGCAGACATTGTGGCTTAACTGAATTTTCTTAAATCAAATATTACTTTATACTCTAAACGGTTATTTCTACAAGTAAGAATTACCATTATTTTATAGTATAAAGCATAATTCTTACCCAAAAAGAAATTAGAATAATACAATCGCTTTCAAAATTTCCTTTCATAATTCTTCAAATACTAACTTTCTGATAATAAACTGTTTAGATATCATTTATGGTATTAAAGTTGATGTAGCCTATTATATCACTCAATTAAATTAGCTACCTTATAATTAGTTCATTAACCAAAACCAAGGATGATTATGAAAAACAAATTCCGAAAAACCACAATTACTGCACTTAAACAAAAGATTGCAAAGTTAGAAAAGCGAGAAACTACCCTAAAAGATCGAATTGAAAAGACTAAAGCAGATAAGAAAAGAGGCTATATTTTAGTCCCAATTAGTAAGGATAGCACAACTAATAAAAAGGTTAATTTCAGTTCTTTAGATAAGAAAAGCATGAGGCTAGAAATTATTGACGCCGAAACTGAATTACTTGAAGTGCAAGAAGATCTCAAAGACAACAATCACATTTTAGATGTTGAATTAGGAATAGCAAAAGATAGTTACATATCAACAAAAAAAGCAGCAAGAGATAAGGTAAAAGAGAAAAAAGCTAAACTTGCCGAAGAATTATTAGATCTAGCAAATAAAAATGGTAGTAAAAAAGACTTAATTAAAATTTCATCAAAAATTGACAATGAAAATTTCACTCCTCCTTTGTTTATGAACGAATTGCGACCTATCTTAAATAAGTATAAAACACCTCATCAACGTCCGATTAAATCGGTGCCCAAATCTATCGCCAAAAAACTAATGGCAGAAGTTAAAAAAATTAAATAGTCTAATCCTCCTCGTCGGGCTGGAGATAATTTTTCCAGCCTTTTTATTCAATTTGGGAAGTAATATTAATGATTTAGTAATTATTAGTGTTAATGATTTAAGAATTTTTAATTAGAGGAAATTATGCTTTTTACACTTCATCAAATAATGGATTTTTATCCAACTTTAACAAGCGAAGGCTTTGAATACTTAAATTCAAGGAACTATCAAACAAATCGGAATCAATTGGGAAATAGTACTGGTTTATACTTTGATTTTTACGATGCTATGAATCAGTTTGAAAGAATTAAGATTATTAGAAATGGATGGAACGCTCATACTATTCAATTCCAATTAAATTATCGTTTCGGGCATAAACTCTCAGCGGGTGTTGTAATTGCTGCGGCAATCTCAGCGGGATATAGGTACAGAATATCAGGTGGTTCAGCATATTTTAATGTTTCAACAATATCGCTCAAGAAATATATTAATGCCTGGCCCTAAATTCTTGCTATTTTAATATTATTCTTGTCTTCTTTTTGGTACAAGAATAGTGAAATAACTATTTAAGTAACCAAAATAAGCTCTTAGAATTGATAGATGTCAGTAAAATAGTGAGTAAAAATAGGGAAGTGCTTGCCTCAGTTGGTAGAGCAATGGACTGAAAATCCATGTGTCGGCGGTTCAATTCCGTCTCCGCCCACAATACAATTTCTGCAAGCCGTGTTTACCAACCACGGCTTTTTTGTTTTAAAGCATTTCTTGCTATCATCATTAGAAGTTTTATAAATGTCAATTCTATTGTGAATCCTAAAATATACTTGCAACTTTTTAAGAGATTTCTTATTATAAACTACACATAATTAACATTATGGAACATCAAATTTTATCAGGGGGTTGATTTGTTCCGAGTTGAGAAGAATAAATATTTCAAATATGAAGATAAAGTTATTTACTTGGGTTTTCTTATTTGGCATCTAATACTGCTAGTTGTATTATAGCCTAGAAATTAAGCTTTAGATTATTATTGTTATACAACATAGAAGATATTTACTACTCGAGGCATAATTTATGAATAAATTAGACCAAGAAATAATTATCAAACACACTGAGTTAATTTTCTATACTATAGCACTTATAATTGCAATTCTATATCTCGTTAAGTAATAATGAATATTTACTTATTTCGATTACTCAGATATTATTACTTTAATGATCAATAGGAAATCTTTTATTTATTACCGCCTAACTGTTTATAATAAACTGTTTCAAGAAACTTTTATTAATATTCTCTTCATCACTAATTAAATCAAGTCTATCAAATTCTTTTAGTTTCCACAGATATTCTTTGAGTTCTTTTTCTGTTTTAAAATTCATTCTTTTACTTATTACAGATAAGCCATCAATAAAATTTTTTCTAGCTCTTTCTTCACTATACATATCTTACAACCTTAATAATATTTATTTAAGACTTAATGTACTCATAAAAATCCAAACAAATGGTTATTTGTGTGTATTATAAAAACGAAATCGCTGAAATTACGCCTTTAACTCTATCAAAAATAATTCTCCGATAATATATTTTATTTAGAGTTATTGAATAAAAGTTTTATATGCTATAAATGCTTGAAGCATTTCCATTCAATATATTTCAATTTTTCGAATATTTTTCATCTCAAATCTTGCAAAATTAGACATATTGTATTATTATGTAGCTAAACGAACTTTGAAATACACTATTAATCTCATACAATGATGAAATGTTATTAGATTCTCAAAGAATCTTCTCTAAATAAATTTCATAGGATATGGATAAAGTGTATCAGAATAAATCGATTTTGTATAATTAGCTATTTTTAAAATCCTAAAAGGAGGATATATGACAAAAATACTACATTCACGTCTAATTCTTATCATTATAAATTTCATTATCTTTTTTACAACTGCTTATTCACAAATTAGCATTTCCTCATCTGACATTCTTGCATTAAAAGGTACAGCTCGCGATGTTTATACCGCAGGTGAAGAAACTGACACAGTAGCTATTACGTCTGGGGGAATGAACCAAATCTGGGATTATCGGAACATTAATACTCAAAGTTTTACTTCTGCTTCGCTGGAATATTTAGACCCTTCTGGTGGTTTTAGAGCTGATTTATTCCCTGGAGCAAACTTCAGACAACGAATATCCGCATCAACTGATGAGGGATCATTTCTTATGGATAGCTACATGAATATTTCATCAAATATTTTAAGGACACTTGGTTCTGCCAGCGACTTTGCGGGTTTTTCATTTACCGAAATAGAGGGTGATGATGCAGCGCCGTTGCCGATGACTTATGGAACAAACTGGATTTCAGTAACTATTGATACCTCTGATGAATTTGGTTTTAGTACAATTACTAATGATACGACTTGGAATATTGTTGATGGATCTGGGACTTTACGTCTTTCTATGGGCGATTTTGAGTGTCTTCGCTTAAAAGAGATGAGTAAAACAATTACAGAATCTAGTTTCAACGGATTACCTTTGGGTCCGCCAGATACAGCTTTTTCTGAATCATATGTTTGGTTATCGAAAAACCATCTTCAAACATTTGTTGTTGAAGGTTTGGAAGACAATTTGGGCGAAGTAAACATGACGATTTCAGGAGCTCCAACATCGGTTGAAGAATCCGTTGATATAATTCCCGATGGTTATACCCTTAATCAAAATTACCCAAATCCGTTTAACCCAAGTACATCAATAAGTTACTCAATACCAAATGATGGGAATGTTACTTTAAGTATTTATGACTTACTGGGAAATGAGGTTGCACTATTAGAGAATGGCAATAAATCAGCTGGTAATTATACATACAATTTTGATGCAAGTAATCTTAGCAGCGGACTATACTTCTACACAATTAGAAGCGGAAAGTTTGTTGAAACGAAAAAAATGTTGCTTATGAAGTAATAACATTATGTAGTAGTTTAATCCTCTGAGGTTTGGAAGCTGGAAGATGCTATCTAATGACCCCAGAGGTTTTCATTCTTTAATACTTCAACATCACATAATAACTTATTTTACCATAATGTAATCTTCTGCACAGAATATATTGTCTTTTAATATCATTAAAAAAATGTTCATAAAAAAATACTATAACTTTTGATTGCAATAATAGAATTCGAATCCAATCATCTTTGATAAAGAATCCCTTTTTTGTAAAATTATTTAGTATCTTCGCTAAACTGTTTGAGCTGACAAACGAAGATATGTAATATATAAATGCCTTTAGGAATGATCCATTCAGCAGGTATGCTAAATAAGTAATCTAGAAAATTATAGATCTTCTAAAATCTATATACATAATTAAGTACACCAATATGAAAATAAATCAAATCTTACTAATTACATTATTCATTTTTGGTATTAATTTTCTTAAAGCTCAAACAATCATAATCAATGAAGTAATGTCCTCTAACTACACTACAATTAGTGATGAAGATGGAGATTATTCTGATTGGATAGAAATTTACAATAGTGGAAATAGTGTTGTAAACTTAAATGATTACTCATTATCCGATGATGCGAATTCATCCCCCAAATGGATTTTCCCAAATATTGAAATGAATCCTGATACTTATTTAATAATTTTTGCTTCTGGTAAAGATAGAAACATTAATTATTTACATACGAATTTCAAGATTAGTGCAGATGGCGAAATGTTATGGCTAAGAGACTCTTTTGGGAATGTAATCGATTCATTGGATTCTGTATCAATTCCAACAGATTATTCTTTAGGAAGAAATATTTCAGATCCTTCAGAATGGCTATTTTATGAAAATTCCACACCTGGTTCAGCCAATGAAAGTAATGGAATAGAAGCATTTGCAAAAGAGCCAATTCTTTCACTTGAAGCTGGATTTTATAATAATTCGATTAATTTGGAAATAACATCTGAAGATACAGGTGCTATGATATACTACACTACTGATGGCTCAAATCCGAATGTAAACTCCAATGTATTTATTTCTGAAATAATAATTGATATAACGACTGTTGTTAAAGCAATTTCTACTATTAATGGTTTATTATCAAGTAAAATAATTTCAAGAACATATTTTATTAATGAAGAAACAACATTACCAGTATTTTCCATTTCAACTGATCCGGCAAATTTGTGGGATGATGAAACTGGAATATATGCAGATGGCACAAATGGTATCTCTGGACCTTGCAGTCCGGCTCCAAAAAATTATAATCAAGATTGGGAAAGACCAGTAACTTTAGAATTTTTTGAAAATAATAAAATGCCTGCATTTAACATGAACGCAGGAGTTAAGATTTACGGAGGATGCTCAAGAACATATCCGCTTAAATCCTTAGCGATTTATGCAAGAAGAAAATATGGTTATAAATCAATTGATTATCCTCTTTTCCCGGAGTTACCTTATTCTAATTACGAAGCTGTTGTTCTTAGGAATTCAGGAGATGATTATTATAGTTCATACATGAGAGATGGGCTTATGCACTCAATAGTATCTGATTTGGACTTGGAAAAACAAGCTTTCAGACAAGTAATAGTTTTCTTAAATGGAGAATATTGGGGAATTCATAATTTGCGGGAAAAAATAAATGAGAATTTTCTTGCACAGCATCATAATGTAGATCCCGATAATTTAGATATTTTGGAAAGGGAACAATGGATCATAGAAGGAGACGCTAATAACTACAATACTATGATTTCATTTATCGCTAATAATGATATAACGAATATTCAAAATTATGCTATTGTTGAAGCCATGATGGATATTGAAAACTTTATTACATATTGTGTTTCCCAAATTTATTTTGATAATACAGATTGGCCTGGTCACAATATTAAATATTGGAGATCAAGGGATGGTGGAAAATGGAGATGGATACTGTTTGATACGGATTTTGGTTTTGGCTTTAAGTCAGCAGAAAATTACAAGAACAATACTCTTGAATATGCAACAGATGAAAATGGGACAACAAATGCAAATCCCTCGTGGTCAACTTTTCTTTTAAGAAAATTATTGGAGAACGATAAATTTAGGGAAAAGTTCATTAATACTTATGCTGATTATGCTAACTCAATATTTAAGCCGGAAATAGTTAACTCTAAAATCATATCTATTTCTGAAACTGTTAAGCCGGAAATTCCCAGGCATATAGAAAAATGGGGGGAGCTATTTTCAGATCCAGTCCTTTACTCAATTTGGTTAAATAATATTAGTGTAATGAAGAACTTTGCAGACAATAGACTTAGCTATTTGAATGATCATTTTATAAATGAATTTGGTTTATATGGAACTGTCAATGTAAGCATTAGTTCAAACATTTCTGGTTTTGGAAAAATAAAGATAAACTCTTTAGAAACAGATAACATGCCGTGGAATGGGACCTACTTTATTGGAAATCCAATAATACTTGAAGCGGTTAGTAAAACTGGGTATAATTTTATTGAATGGCGCAGTAATGGATTAACTTTTAGTACTGACAATAAATTAATAGTTTTACTTAATAATGATATTGATCTAGTCGCTCATTTTGAACCCGATTCAAATTCTCTTAACAATGTAGTCATTAACGAAATAAACTATAACTCATCAGCACTCTTAAATACCGGAGATTGGCTTGAGTTAAAAAATATTAGTCAGGTTACTTTGGATTTATCTAATTGGTATCTTACAGATGAAAATACCGACAATAAATTTATTTTTCCATCAAATTTATTTATCAAACCTGGCAGATATTTAGTTATCGCAGAAGATTCACTACTTTTAAAACAGCATTTTCCTGAATCACATAAGATAGTTGGTAATATTAATTTTAAAATAAGCAACAAAGGAGAAACATTAAATATTTTTGATCATAATAGTTTTTTAATTGACTCAGTCAAATACGGAATTCAAAATCCATGGCCTGATTTATCAAATGGAACTGGGAATACAATAGAGTTATCTTCGCCAGATTTGGATAATTCAATTGGTGTAAACTGGCATTCCAGCTCAGTATCAGGTGGGACTCCTGGCAGAGATAATTCGACAGGTATTCCAACTTCGATTAAAATTGCAGAAACCGATGTGATCACTACGAAGTATGAGATTTTTCAAAATTACCCAAATCCGTTTAACCCAAGTACATCAATAAGTTACTCAATACCAAATGATGGGAATGTTACTTTAAGTATTTATGACTTACTGGGAAATGAGGTTGCACTATTAGAGAATGGCAATAAATCAGCTGGTAATTATACATACAATTTTGATGCAAGTAATCTTAGCAGCGGACTATACTTCTACACACTAAGAGTTGGTGCTTCGACAGGATCAGCGACCCTTAGTTTTACATCAACAAAAAAAATGTTGCTGATGAAGTAATAGAATTATCTATTAATTTAACCTCCGAGTTTTGGAAGCTGAAGAAACTATTTAGTAACCTCGGAGGTTTTCTATATCTTAGTCTACAATTTTTCACAACTCTCTAATCCACTAAATCTCAGGAAAAATATTAAGATTTTACACTCTTTTATTCCAAATAGTTATTTCCTATTTTTAAGATCATAATATTTTATTTAGTAATTCGTTTTTTTTGAATTTTGAACATATTCTAATCAGTTTATTGATATTACTAAGGTTTTTGGATTTTATAATTAGTTTTTAGAATTTAGTTCAAAATAATTACTTTAGCAGTGCGGAGAAATTGATTGAAAAGGAAATTTTATCTTATCACAGTATTACTTCTATTTATAATTCAAAGCTGTTCCACCTCAGAAAAGATTAGTAAAAATATAGATTATAAAAATCCTAAAAATGTAATCCTATTTATTAGTGATGGGTGCGGTTTTAACCATGTGGATGCAGCAAGTTACTTCCAGTATGGTAAAACAGGGGAACAAATCTATGAAAAATTTCCGGTTAAGCTGGCGATGTCAACTCATTATCTAAATGGATCAGAATATAACCCGGATTCTGCGTGGACGAATTTTAATTGGGTATGCAAAAAACCAACTGATTCAGCTGGTTCGGGTTCTTCTATGGCAACCGGAGAAAAAACTTACAAAGGTGTTCTATCTGTAGATACTCTGAATAATCCCCTGGAAACAATAGTTGATCGATTTGAAAGTGAAGGCAAATCTACTGGCGTTATTTCTACGGTTCCTTTCAGTAATGCAACACCCGCTGCATTTGTTGCTCACAATAATAATCGTCAGAATTATCAAGAGATTGCTGAAGAGATGATATTAAAAAGTAAGGTTGATGTAATTATGGGCGGCGGACATCCATTTTATAATCCGTCCGGAAAACTTGTTAATGAATTCTCTGAACGTTTTATTGGATCTAAAGAAATCTGGGATATGAATAACGGGGGAAAACCTATTAGCAACGAAGACGGAAAATTACTTCCTGAATCTAAATACAGATATGTTGGAGGTAAAAATACATGGGATATGTTGAGTAATGGAAATGCCGGTGGAGATTCTGATGGTGATCAAATTGCCGATCCATGGACTTTAATTCAAGATAGAGAATCTTTTCAAGAATATATGAAAGGAGAGACTCCCAAAAGACTAATTGGCATATTCAAAAGTGGACAAGCCTCTCAAGTTGAAAGAGATACAGCTAATGAAAAATGGACTCCATTTTCAGTCCCGTTTATGGAATCAGTTCCAACTTTAGCGGAAATGACTCTAGCAGCAATTAATGTTCTCGATGAAAATAAAAAAGGCTTTTTTCTTATGTCCGAAGGCGGAGCAGTTGATTGGGTTGCTCACAGTAATATTTTGAGCAGAACAATTGAAGAACAAATTGATTTTAATCTAGCAGTAGAAGCTGCCTGCAGTTGGGTAGAGGAGAACAGCAGTTGGGAAGAGACATTAATAATTGTTACGGCTGATCATGAAACAGGATATCTTCTCGGACCAAATTCAAACTTAGACAATACTTCAAATAATTTTGAAAAATGGAAACCAATTATTGGAAATGGCAAAGATAATATGCCTAAAGTTGGGTGGTTCAGTAATCATCATACAAACTCACTTGTACCATTTTATGCTAAAGGAAATGGAAGCGAATTATTTTTAGAAAAAATCAAAGGGAAAGATCCAGTTTATGGAGAATATATTGATAACACTGCGATTGGCAATATTATCAAATCTTTCAAATAGGTAAATCGGGAAAAAATCCATCAAGATTTCTTAAAACTGATTCAAATCTTTAATTCTCTTTTTAATTGAATTTTATATTTCTCAAATCTGTCAGTAGCTAAATTATAGTGGTAGTGGCGGTATAATGGGAAAAGTTTACGTCCAAGTTTATTTCTTTCTTTTTTAACTGGTAGATAACCTTCAATATTATATAAATCCTTTGGCTTGTGATAATCATTTTTATTCAAAAGTAAAAATTTATAAATTACTTCAGATGTCATTAAAACTGGAATTCTTCTTTTAGTGTCGAATGAATCTAATTCTTTCATTAAATCGGGAAGTGTTAATTCAGCAATCTCATTCCATAGTTTGTTCTCAGAAGTTTCTTTCTCCATATGATATGGAATAACATTCTGGATATAGGTATTTTCAAAGTTTAAGCCAACTTCTTTCAAGTTATTAAGAATATCCCTAAAGTATCGATGATCGCCGGTGCCGATACCGAATACAGTAAATGATTTTACTACGTTATTATTTTTTGAACGGGTACTCGGATCACAACCTAATACAATGGCTTTGACATTCTTTTTATTTATACAGAAATGAGAGGGAACAGGAAATTGTTTCACATCTAAAATCATTTCAGGATACTTTTTACGAAGAATTTGGTAGGTCATCTTTAACTCCTTAAAATATGCTTGTGCATAAACTTAAAATAACAAAAAAAATATTATTTTAAGAGTGAAATTTCTTATTCCTACCGGATGAATAATTTATGAATCTCTCATAGTTTTACTAAAAATTAAAACTAGCTGTAAAATGTTAGCTAAAGGCATACCTTCAAAATCTTATTCTTCATTGCTCTGCAATGCGATAAAGTTTCCTATTTATAAACATCATTATGCCAGGTATACAAAATATTAGAAATACAGCAGTCCAATTTTAGAAGTGGAAATAGTGTAAGGAGTTAGTCATTTCGTAAATTCAAAATCCAAAATTTATTGATTATGAAAGAGAATAAATAAGTAGACTATTTCAGAATTACTCGGTCTCATTATTATAATAGACTTTATAAAATCTCATCCCGCGGATCTCGTCAAATCCTTTTTCAATAAACTGTTGATTGTATTCAGGATCATTGCTATCAAGTTTAATCTGAATATTGGTATCTAGTTTTATTAAGCTTTTTATCAAACGCTTTTTTGACTTTACAGAATTCTGAGATATTTCAAATGAGTCTTGTATTTTTGTCTCTTTTTCTTTTTCATACTTATTTTTATAACCTAAAAATTCTTGTCTCATTTCTGGTTCTTGAAACATCTCATTTGCAAATTCACCGATTTCTAAATTATCTTTATCAGATAAATAATTCATTGATTTGTTTAAGAAAGCAATTTGTTCATCTTTTCCTTTACTTTGCTTTAAGATATCTTCAGAAAATGATTTTACAAAATCAACATAATTTGAAGTATGGTAATAAAAATCTTTAACGTATTGGATTTTTAAAAATTTATTTTTCCAATACTCTGTATCGTAATTATTGTTATCCACACTTAATACTCTATAACCATCATTTTTATTTGTGTTAATTATTAAACAGCCTTTATCAATCTTTTTTGAGCTGACACCTTCTCTCAAATGTATGCCGAGTGATTGATTTGTTTCAGTGAAATTAAAGTAATTTTGTTTACGTTCAATTTTGAATATTCCTATTGCCATTGTTAATTCATCATCAAAAATAATGTCATTAAGAAATGCTATTAGTACTTCTCCAGTTTTAATGTGAGGATGTTCGGACTGCTCAAAAAGGTGTGTTAAAATACTTTTAGAGATCGCTTTAAACTCATTTGGATTGTTAAAAATTCTATTTGAATAGTTATAAAGATCATTAAGTTTTAAATCAGAATGATGATGTAATTTATGAACTTCAGTCTGTTTTGAAAAAGGAGTAAAAAAATAATTTATTAAATTCGTTGATATTTCATCATCAAAGCTGCAAAGATTGTTTGAAACATGATTATCAATCTTTTTATGTTTATTACCAACCTTATGAATTATCAATTTTTCAATATTAATTGCTGAATAATCAACCATTTGTTCTCTGAGTTAAGTTTTAAAATGAGCCGTAAGATAGATAATTAGATTATAAAACCAAAAGGGAAGGTTACTTAAGATCTATGATACTAAGAAATTAATGTGATTTAAATCAAATACTAACAAATACAAATTTCTTATTATGAGGCAGTCGGTTAAAATGTTGTGCAGAAAATCCATGAAAATAGTTGAACAAAATAAATACTTAAAATTTGAAGACAAGATTTTGTACGCATTTTATTTACTGATATTTCTATCGACTTTATTGTTTCTTTAGTAATAATTTTGGTCGGAGGCAAACAAAATTATGATTAAAAAAATGCAGGATAACATAATTAGATACTTTGAGCAGATATTGTATGTGACGGGTTTGTTATTCTTGATTCTGTTTCTTTTTATATAAAAATCCTATTTAACAAACTGCTCAATTCTACTAACAGTTTTTGCTCATAGCTATATTCATATCCAGTTAATAATTGCAAAATATCTAAATTATAGAGAGAACTTAATAAATCAAAGAAAAAATATGTCAATACTGTCCCTGGATAAATAATTAATCAACGAAAAAAACCTTAAACTTCTGACTCCTCAGATTTATTAGGTTCTCCCAATTCTTCAAAATTTTTAATCTGCTGGATATCACCCATAACTGCTACAATATCATTTAATTCAAATTTTAAGTCGGAATTGGGATTATGATTGAATTTATTATTTCTCATTAATCCAACGATCGAAACTCCAGTAGTATTTCTAATTTGCAGTTCTTTTATTGTTTTGTCGATCATTTTATTTTTACTACCAAGCTTAATCCATTTAAGCTCAAGCAGATGCACTGCATTTTTCAAAGAAGTAAGAGTTTCATATTCCTTTTTATTTTGATAAATAGGTGAATATAATTCTCTTCGAATACCATCTGTAAATTCTTGAATTGTAGTTGGAGGAATATTCAAATGCAATAACGCCTGTCTGGTTATTTCCAGACTAGCTTCAAATTCCGGCTGCACAACTTCATACACACCATGATCGTGAAGCAACCTCATTTGATCTTCACCTTCGGCTCTACTTACAATATGTAATTCGGGATTTAATAAACGTACTTCATCAACTATTGCTTGGGATACTGAAATCGCCGGAGTAGTGATAATTATTAATTTAGCATCAAGTACTTTCGCCGCATTTAGTACAACCTGTTGACTTGCATCGCCAAAAATTACAGAATATTTATTTGCTTTTGCGCTTTCATACTCTTCTGGAATCAAGTTCAATAATCACAAAATCTAAGTTAAGCCGTTGTAACACTTGCGCAATATAGGCTCCAACCCTTCCACCACCTGCAATAATTATGTGATCTTTTAATCCTGCTTCAGGAATATTAATAGTTTGAATTGGTTCACTTTTAAATCGCTTTCTTATTAAGGCATACAATGGTGTTGTTAAACCAGAAATTATTGGGGTCATTACCATTGTGATAATAGCTGTACTTAAAATTAAAGAATATAGATTATCACTTATAGAATTAGTACTTATACCAACACGGGCAAGAACAAAAGAGAACTCACCAACTTGAAAAAGACCCAAGCTGACTGCTAATGGGACAACATTTCTATAATTGAATAATCGGGAAAGTGTCCCAAATATAAATGCTTTACCAAGTGAAATAACAATCACTACGGTTAAAACTTGATATAAATTATCAATTAGGTAGTATGGATTGAACAACATTCCAACTGAAACAAAAAAGAGAAGTACGAACAAATCTCTAACCGGAATAATATCACTTAGAGCTTGATGACCGTAGTCAGATTCACTTAAAACTAATCCAGCAACAAATGCTCCAAAGGCAAAAGAAAGACCGAATAAATAAGTTGCATATCCAATTCCAAGCCCAAGTGCTGTAATAGCTAATAAAAATAATTCCCTCGAATTCCAATTGACAATGTGTGTCATTAGTTTAGGAATGACTTCGTGTTCCCGAGTAAAATCATAGTTGAAAGAAAAATTACAGTTTTTAGTGCAGCAAATCCAAGAATTGAAAGACCGTTTTCTGGATTGTTTAATTGAGGAAGTATTATCATCATTGGAACAATCGCAAGGTCTTGAACCAATAACATTCCAATCATTACCTTACTTGATAGAGTGCCAAGTTTTCCCTGAGCCATTAAAGTTTTTAAGAGAACCATTGTACTTGAAAGTGAAACAAGCGCTCCAAGCCAGAGGGATTCAATGTTACTAAATCCAAAATAATAGCCGATCAGATAACCGTAACCGATTGTTAAAATTATTTGTATCGGGGTTCCAATCAATGCAATCTTTCTTACAGGTTTAAGCTCTTTTAACGAAAATTCAAGACCAAGCCCAAAAAGTAGAAGGGCAACACCAATCTCAGCAAGCAGTTCAATATCATGAACTTTTGCAATTGTTATTAAACCTGTATATGGTCCAACAATAATGCCTGCTAAAATATAACCAAGTATAAGTGGTTGTTTTAGCTGTTGAGCAATTAAACCGCCAACCAATCCTGCTATTAAAATAATTGATATATCAGCTGCTATGCCCAATACTAAAGTCCTTCCGGAAAAATTTTATTTAACTGTTTTTAGATAGATTAAAATAGGCTAAAATTTGATATAAATTACTAAACAAAAATATAAGATAACTACAAATTAAACTATTTCAACTAATTCAATTTCAAAATTCAGATCTTTGTCTGCTAATTCATGATTTGCATCGATTGTAATTTCATTTTCAGCAACTTCAGTAATTTTTACAACCATAACATCACCTTCCTTTGTTTGTGTCTGCAATTTCATACCGACTTCAGGACTTAATTCTTCTGGAAGATTTTGTTTAGGAACTTTTACTACAAGATGTTCATGTCTTACGCCATATGCTTCTTCTGCAGGGATATGAATATTTGTAGTTTCACCAACTTCTAAACCTTCTACCGAAGATTCAAATTTTTGCAATACTTGATTTTCACCAATTATAAACTCGAGTGGATCCCTTCCTTTCGAAGAATCGAAAACATTCCCATCATCTAACTTACCGGTATAATGCACTCTTACACGGTCTCCATTTTTAGCGTTCGCCATACTATCCTTTCATTTTGTTGAAAAAGAACACCAAAATAGTAAATATTTATTCTAATTTCTATTTACCTTCAATTTAAGAAAATGATTTTAATCACTTATAATTTGTTTTTTTTTGCCGATGATAGTTTCAAATTGAAAAAGAACTAATTTTTTTCCTAAACTTATTTTAAATAGACTAAATGTATAGTAACCAGTTTGATGTCTCTGACAGGATGAATAGAAGGAACAATTATTCCGATCTTAAAAAAAGGATTGATGATAACTATAATGACATACTGCATACTATTTGTAAATCCCAAAGACTTGATGATCTAAATGTTGTATTAGTAAAAGTCAAACTGGAGAGAGCAACTGCTGACACAGCAAATTTATTTAAGGACTTTATGAATAAAGACCTTGAAAGCGATAAAAACTACGTTATTGATCTTACCGATGCACTGTTTATGGATTCTTCATTTTTAGGAGCGCTAGTTGTATCTTATAAAAAAGCAATAGCAATGAATAGTAAGATGAACATTATTCTAAATTATGATAAGCTCAAAATACTTTCTACAATAGAACCTCTCAAAAAAATATTGCATATGCACGCCTCCAAGGAGGAAGCTCTCAGGGAATTTATTTAAGTAAAAATATATTTCCAACTATCTTCAAATAAGTCAATCAAAATTTGAATAATTATTAAAAAATAAATTTCTTGACTCGATAATCTTAAGAAAGAAATTAATTTAAATCGAGTTTATTATGAGAATTTTTGAAAATCTTTCAGTATCAAAAAAGATAAGTTTTACAGTTCTTGGGGTACTCTGTTTTTCGCTTACCGTATATTTAATCATATTTTTTGTGAATAATGATTCAAAGTCTTATGAGCGAGTTGAACAAGAAAATCAGCAGCTAAGTTCACTTCTCACGGAATCAATTAAATTAGCAATGGCTGCAGGAGCAGACGATACAACACCATTTGTTGCAAAACTTGAAAAATCTGAAAAGATTAAAGATGTGAGAATCGTTCCCACTCATTTAATTGATGGTAATAACAATTCTCTATTTGATGAAAACGAAAAATATGTTTTTAATTCGAAACAAGAAGCAAATTTTTACGAGGATTTTGAAGATGAAGAAGTCCTTAGATCTATAAAACTTATAACTGCTGATGAAACTTGTACCGAATGTCATGATGCCAAAAAGGATGATATTTTGGCTGTTGTAAGTATTAGACAATCACTTGAATCAACAAAATCTGAACTTGCCTCGCAAAAAATAGATGCTCTTTGGATAGGCGGTATTACTGCTATTATTACTTTTATACTAGTTTCATATTTTGTTAACAAGAGATTAGGAATACCGATAAAGAAACTTTCACAAGCTACGAAAGATTTTTCAGAAGGAAAGTATAATCAAAAAATTGATTGTACAAGTAAAGATGAATTAGGACAATTAGCAAAAAGTTTTAATGATATGGCAGAAGACATTCAATTTAAACTTCAATATTTGGATTATATGCCCGTTCCTGTTTATGCCATAGATACTGATTTAGTAATAAGATATACCAATAAAAGAGGGGCCGAAATAATCGGGAAGGAGAAAGAAGCAATATTAGGAAGTCATTGTTATGATAACATAAAAACTTCAATATGCAATACACAAAACTGTTTTTGCAAAATGTCTGTCAATGGTGAAAAACTTGAAGCAAAGGAAATAAATGCTAATATTAATGGAAAAGATATGCCCATATTGTTTTCCGGAGCTCCAATTCGTAATAGTGAAGGAGAGGTGCTGGGTACATTAGAGACAATAAACGATTTAACAGATTCAAAAGAAAAAGAAAACTATCTTGAGAGAAATACACAAAAAATTCTTAACGAAATGTCTAAACTTGCTGTTGGGGATCTGACCGTTCAGCTTAATTCGGAGAAAGAAGGAGATATAATTGATAATTTATTCAAAGGTTTTAACAAAGCAGTTGTTAAAATCAGAGAAATGATTGCCCAAGTAGGTGAAGCTGTATCTGCAACTGCAAGCGCTAGTTCTGAGATAAGTTCGAGCAGTGAACAAATGGCAGCCGGAGCTCAAGAACAGAGCAGTCAATCTATGGAAGTAGCAGAGGCAATTAACCAAATGACTAGAACCATTATGGATACAGCACAAAATATATCTTTAGCAGCCGAAAAGACAAAAGAAGCAGGTTTACTTTCAAAGGATGGAGCAAAAATAGTTAAAGATACAATTGAGGGAATGAACAGAATATCTGATGTTGTAAATGATGCAGTTAAAACAGTCGAAGAACTAGGCAAAAGCAGTAAGAAAATAGGTGAAATTGTAATGGTAATTAATGAAATTGCTGATCAAACTAACCTTTTAGCACTTAACGCAGCAATTGAAGCTGCAAGAGCGGGTGAACATGGAAGAGGATTTGCGGTTGTAGCGGACGAAGTGAGAAAACTAGCTGAACGAACAACTGGAGCTACCACCGAAATTTCTGGGATGATTGGTACAATTCAAAATGATACTAATAATGCAGTTAAATCTATCAACTCGGGCACAGCAGAAGTGCTTAAGGGTAAAGAGCTAACAAACAAGGCCGGAGAGTCATTAGAAAAAATTAATGCAGCTACATTAAACGTTATTGATTTAGTAACTCAAGTTGCTACTGCAAGCGAAGAACAGTCGGCAACTTCTGAACAAATTTCTAAGAGTATTGAAGGCATAACTGAAGTTACACAAGAAACTGCCGCAGGGATTGAACAAATATCTCAAACTGCAGATGACCTGAGCAGGTTAACTGAAAATTTACAGAATATGATGAATACTTTCAAAATTTTTACTGGTGAGACTGAAGAGGATAATTTTAATGTAAAAATTCCAAAAGTAAAAAGTTTTGTAGAATAACCCATTTACTAGAAAATTATTAATATTTGGGTAGATATACTAAAAGTCTAATTCCTTTCGACTTCCCATTTTAGGAAAATGTAGTTTTATTTGATTGACATCACTAATCAAATACTATTTATTTGAACTGCAATTGTCCTAATACTTGTTTCTTTCAACAATCAGTAAAAAAAATATAAAACGAAATTTCTTTGCTCAAAATTCTTATCAAGCCGATTATCTAAAAGGGTATAAAACAAAGTCATTTTAGCACTTTAATATTAAATAATAAATTTATGTAAACGATAATAAGGTATGAATAATTAGAAACTTGATACAATTGCTTAAAATTAAAAAATATCGTTTTTCCTACCTTATTAAGATTTCTTTTATCTGCGCATTTTTGCAAATATTTTTTATTCAGATATATCTTTTCGCTGACATCCCACAACATCAAGATAAAATTTATGATAGTTTAAAAATTGAGCTTGATGTGCAAAAAATAAGTTCATTAAAAGTGCCAATATTAAATGAATTAGCTTGGCATCTAGCTCCTTCTGCAATGGATGAGAGCATAACTTATGCAGATTCAGCGATTAAGCTTGCTAGAAACTTTAACTTAAAAGAAGCTGAAGCTTCGGCATTAAACAATAAGGGTGAAGCTCTTCGTAATAAGGGTTTATTTAAAGAAGCCTTGGAAGCACATGAATCTGCTTTTAAAATATTTACTGTACTAAACGATCCAGTAAATATGGCTAAAACAGAGAGTAACATTGGGATTGCTTACTTTAGCCTTTCAGACTTTTCAAGTGCATTTAAGCATTTTGATAATTCCTTGGATATTTATAGATTATTAAAAGACCAAGACGGAATATTAAATTCAAATAGCTATATCGGAGTTGTTTTCAGCAGTTTTGGCCAGCATGAAAAAGCAATTGAATATTTTGAAAAAGCATTAAAGATTGCAATAGAACTTGGTAAGGATTCAAAAATTGCTACTCAGTATAACAATCTTGGCTTGTCTAATGCCGATTTAAAGCAATTTCCCAAATCTATATACTACTATAAACTAGCAGTAAACATATTTAAGAATAATAATGATGATTTCAATTATGCAATAGCACTTGGTAATTTAGGTATTCCTCAATCAGAAATGGCACATTATGCAGAGGCAATATCTAATTTTAGAGAATCACTTAAAATTTCTCAAAAAATTGGTGATAATTATGGAGTCGCACATCAGTATGGAAATTTGGGTGAGATTTATTTGAAAATGGTTCAAGATACTGTTTTTAATAGCGATGCGACTGATAATAAAGAATATATTTCTCTTGCAATTAAAAACCTTAAGCTGGCTGTAGAAGAGTTTAAGTCTTTAGGAGCTATTGAAGATGAGAAAGATTATTTATCTATCCTTTCTGAAGCATATAGTAAAGCACATAAATATAAAATGGCTTATTCTGCAATTAAGGAAGCAGCTGCTTTAAAAGATTCTATTCAATCTTTAGAAAATCAAAAGGTTATTGCCGAGCTGGAAATTAAGCAAGAACTTGATAATAAAAAAAATGAGATAAAAATTCTTAACCAAGACAGAGAGTACCAAGCGGTAGTTAAAACTGCTGTTTCAATCTTAGCAGTTTTAATTTTATTTATTGCCGGTCTTATTTTCTTCTTTTTCAAAAAGAAACAAAAAGATAATCTTCTTTTACAAAAAAATATCGAACGAAGAGAGGAGGTTGAGAATTCATTAAGATTAAATGAAGCCGAATTGACGAAACATAAAAATCATCTTGAAAAATTAGTTAGAGATAGAACAAAAAAATTAGAAAATGAAATATTGGAACATAAAGAGACTGAAGAAGCACTGCTTATGGCAATAGAAAGAGCTGAGATTGCTAATAATGCAAAATCAATATTCTTGGCAAATATGAGTCATGAACTTAGAACTCCATTAGTTGGAATTCTTGGTTATTCAGATTTGCTTAGCAATATTGTTGAGGATGAAGATGCTAAAGAAATGGCACAAGGAATAAATAGAACGGGAAACAGGCTATTAAGCACCTTAAGCTTAGTTCTTGATCTTGCAAGGATTGAATCGGATAAATTTGAGATTGACTTGGCTGAAGTTAATGTAATTGATTTAATTAAAGAAACTCATCTCAATTTTAGAGCTATGGCAAATAATAAAAATTTAGCTTTAGTTTTAGATTTACACACCGATTGCTTTAACCTTTCAACAGATGTGGGAATGATAAAAGTAATTCTTGAAAACTTAATTAATAACGCAATTAAGTTTACGAAAGAAGGTCAGATAACGATTAAATCAAAAATTTGTGATACGAACGATACTCCAAATTTCTGTTTACAGGTAAGTGATACTGGAGTTGGAATTAAAAAACAAGATATACCAAAGATATTCGAAGAATTTAAACAGTTGAGTGAAGGATTTACCAAAGATTTTCAAGGAAGCGGACTTGGTCTTTCAATCACTAAAAAATTTGTGAATCTACTAGGCGGTATTATTGAAGTTGAAAGTGAGCCCGGAAAAGGATCAACATTTTCTATTAAATTTCCTATCGAAATAAAAGCAGTTGCTTAGTCAAATCATTATTATTGGCAATTCCACCATAAATTTTGTAGTTAATATTTGTAGTATTTAGTTAAAGCATTATTCGTCATCTCGAAGGAGAGAATTGACTGAGAGATCTCCGGTCAATAAGTTTAGAGATTTCTCACTTCGGTGTAAATGGCAATTATAGGGTATTATTGTCAACCGAAAAATGCTTTGGGCACTTAAGAATGACAAATTATGTGATAGATAAAAATCTGTAATATTCTATAGTAATTAAAAACTTTACTTTGCAATAACAGATGCAATTAATCTGTTAAGAAGTATATAAAGGTAAACTGGTACAATACAAAAAAATAGAAATTCAGAGACGTCATAATGAGCAATATTTGCACTCTGAAAAGGATAAACTAATGTAATATGTTCCAGCATTTTATATTGATTTGATCCGAATAAATCATATCCATTTCTAGTATAGGATTCATAAAATGCATAAATATTTAAACCTATCCAAAGATAGGGAACTGATTTTAGTATAACCCTGAGAAATCCCATTGTCCTTACCTCCCCCGAAATAATATGTGGACATCAACAACCCTGAGTGATGAAAATTAGTTATTTATAAAACAACTAACAAGTCTTATTTGTTCATGTACGTTATTAACAATATAATTGAAAAGATGATTCTAATTAATGATCTTTACCAGGTGAAGGTCAATATAGTATATTCAATAAAATGATTAGATCTTTGCTGTAGAAGTTTCCCCAGAAGTTATTCTTCTGGAAGTTGAGATAATAAAAAACCCGCAAAAAGCGGGTTTAATATTTAGAATATTTTGAATTTTTATTTTGTTCGTGTCCAGCCATAGCGTGAGAAATGATGGAGCTTAGCTTTTTTAACCATCAAAGTTCTTGAATCTTCTTCCCAAATAATATTTTGGTATTCAACCGGTTCGTAAGTTCCGTCTGGGTTGTAATACTCAAAGGTAAGGTTGGTTCCATCAATATCAATATTTTTTGGAATACCTTTATATTTAAGATCGAGTTCAACAGGAATATTAAAATTAAATGGTGTAGGGTGCAATTCCATAGAAATTTCATTTGGATCAAAAACTATCTCAAATGTTAAATCACCTTCATATGCACCAGCTGGAATTGTTAAATAAGCTTCAAGTTTAACAGTGTCAAAAACTGTGTACCAAGTATATTTTTGAACAATTTTTCCGCCTTCATCTCCATTAAATGTGTAGGTCTTGGCAAGTTTTTTCTTTACCTTAATATATTTAGGTACATCAAGCACTTCACCATTATCATCAACTTTAATTGGTGGAAGAAGTGAAAGTTTATTCAAAGATTCTGCTTCAGGGTTTGTTACCGGATTTAATATTGAATCTTCATCACTGCAGGCAAAGAAAAATAAACTGAAAATAATAAATAGTAGAAAGCTCTTTTTCATTTTGAATCTCCAATTAATAATTTTTCTAACTTATTCTCGGTAGAGTTTAGTTTTAGTTAAGTGATTTAAATCAACAATGAGGGCAATCTAATAATGTAATCTCAAAGCCAAATTAATTCTGAGATTTCTCCCTCCGATCGAGATGACAATTCAGCCGTATTGTTATCACAAACATATTTTCTTGAGAAGGTCGGGTAAATATGAAAGCTCTGTTCATAAATAAAAAACCCGCTATCTATTGCCGTAAATAGCGGTTTGTTTTGATATAAATAGATCAATTCATTTTATCAATTCGAACTTTGAAAAGAGATTTGATTTTACACTTTTCTTAAATTCTTATTTTGAGTGCAATGTTGAAATCTATAAGGACAGAATTATTTATTTATCTTCTTTTCTCCGAACAGTTTTGAGACTCGAAAAAATAAAGAGTAATAAAAACCCGATCAATATGATGTTATATGTTTCCATAATTTTTATTTTCAATATCTAGTTCAATTCTCGGTTCTTTGAACTTTAACTTTAGTGAGGTGAATCACAACTGAGGTAATTGAGATTTGGTTCACAAATATGTATGGGCCTTTATAAACTGTTTTAGGTTAGTTTTTCATCTCAGACATCTTTTCTTAACAAGGTTGGGTGAATCTGAGAGAGCGCTCAACTTTTAATGAATTAGGGATTTCTCCGATTTAAGCATTCGAAATGACATAATTTGCTTCAACACTTATTTTTGTCATCTCAACGATCGTAGAGAGGAGAGATCTCTAAACTTAATGGTTATGAGATTTCTTAAACTAGTTGAGACTGACAAGTTATAAGTATTCAAAAAAACATTTATTAAGGTTTATTATAATTATTTGCTGCTCAATGAGAAAAATAGTTAAAAAAATACTTGAAAAGAATCAAATAATTTATTATAATAGAATACTTTAAATAGTAAACACCTCTTTTTATTGCTGATGATTTACTCTTTTTATTAATTAATTTAAAGGGAAAATTATGAATAACAGCAACCAAAACGCCGTATCAAAAAATGATAAGAATAGTTATAATATTTCAGGAGTAATAAACGCTGATAATGGAAATTTTGATCAAGCACTTGATTACTTCAATAAGGCAATTGAATTTGATCCTCAAAACTATTCTGCTTATTTTAACCGGGCTAGCATAAGAATGCACTTTGGTGATATCGAAGGAGCAAGGTCTGACTTTTTAGAATGTGAAAAATTACACGAAAAGAACTCATACTTAGTTTAAAGAGTTATTTACAAAACTTACTAAATCGAAATAAATTAATTGGAGAAAAATTGCAGACAATTTTAGGTGCTGGAGGAGCAATTGGTAAAGAACTTGCTAAAGTTTTGCCGGAATATACTAATAAAATAAGATTAGTTAGCCGTAAACCAAAATTTGTTAACGGTAATGAAGAATTAGTAAGCGCAAATTTATTTGATAAGAATGAAATGCTTTCTGCCGTTGAAGGATCAGATGTCGTTTATCTTACTGTGGGTTTGGATTATAATCATAAAATATGGGCTGAATATTGGCCTATAATAATGAGGAATGCTATTGAAGCATGTAAAAAAACAGAATCGAAAATTGTTTTTTTTGATAACATCTACATGTACGATCCAAATTATTTGAATGAAATGACGGAAGATACTCCTCAAAATCCCGTTAGCAAAAAGGGTAAGGTGAGAAAAGAAATTGCTGAAATGCTTATGGCTGAGATTAAAAAAGGCAATTTGATAGGATTAATTGCAAGATCTGCAGATTTTTATGGACCTTCAATATTAAATTCAAGTGTATTGAATGAAACAATTGTTAAAAATTTAGCCAATGGTAAAAAAGCTAATTGGCTCGGAGATGTGAGCAAGAAACACTCCTTTACATATACTCCGGACGCCGGCAGAGCAACTGCCATACTTGGAAATAGTGAAAAAGCTTTTAATCAAGTTTGGCATTTACCAACTGCTAAGAATCCTCCAACTGTACAAGAATGGATAAAGCTTTTTGCTCAAGAATTAGGTGTTGAGCCAAATTATAGAGAAGTATCCAAAAGTATGACAAAAATAGCCGGTCTATTTATTCCAATAATGAAAGAATTAGCCGAGATGTATTATCAAAATGACAGAGATTATGTTTTTAACAGTGATAAATTTGAGAAAAATTTTGATTTTAAGTCTACACCATATGAAATGGGTATAAAAGAAGTTGTTCAAAAGGATTTTAATATAAAACTAATAGTTATTTAATTTTTATACTCTAAATAAATCTGTTTTCTTACAGGACAAACACAAACAGATTCACCGCCAAAAGTAATATGGTACCTGCAAAATCTAGTTCTTTTTTTTATAAATAGAACTTCATCGTTTACGCATCTAGTAACATCGCACACTTTATGATCTTTACAATTGATACATGCAAAGTCAGAAACGCACTTATCTGCATTTTTCGAAATTTTTAATTCTAAATTGTCCATTTAATAGACGTATAATATTATTAGATTAAAATCTTACGGAAGGTAAATAAAATAATTTTACATTTCAACTAAAAAAGTATTCTCTGTTTTTAAAATTGAGTTAATCCTTGCAGTCACATTGATACAGTTTTCTAAAAATATATTTTAATAAAATCCTCCTAAAGAATATTTTACATTAAAAACTGGCTTGATAATTGCGATAATAAAAATGGACATCATAATCGTTAATTAATTTATTATGAGGTAAACAATGGAAGTTTTTTACGATGCTTCTATAACAGCCAGTATATTAGTTCAAGAAGCAATGAAAGAACTAAAGGTCAAATTCTCTCCCAGCGAATGCTGCAAAAACGGTCTTGATAAAAAAATCTTCAGAAAATGCGCCAAAATAATCGAAAAGGAATACGCTGATAAAGATTATCAAGAGCTTCTAAAGCTTTATGTCTCCAGTTATTTTATTGAAGATTCCATTGAAGAAGATGGAGTTATTTATGAAGACTTAGAGGAGAATATGTTTGAAAATAATTATGAAGACTACTTTGATGATAGTATAAATTTAGCCAGTTGATTAAAAGCAAACAAAGGATCTTCAGGAAAAAGATTTACTTTATCAATATTAGATAGGAATTACCACGTCAATTTTTATTTAATAAAAAAATCCCTAATTTTATTTTTATATTAAAAATACACTAGGATCTACAAATGAAAAACGATTATTTATGTCCTTACTGCAAAGGGAAATTAAATGTTAAAGGAAATATTGTTTTAGCGGTTCGTAATGAAGCACAGCAGCGTGGGTTAATTTTCCTTAGTCCCAAAATAGGCAATTACGAATCATTTACTCACTCAAGCTTCAAGTTAAAAGAAGGTGAGCAGCTTGAAATATTCTGTCCAATGTGTCATGCCAATCTTAAAGCCATTGAATTTGACGAGCATTTAGCTAAAATCTCAATGATGGATGAATCTCAAAAAGTCTATGAAATTGTCTTCTCCGAAATTGTAGGTGAACATTGTACTTACAAATTAGTAGAGCACAGCGTTGAAAGTTACGGTGAAGATAAAAACCAGTACGTGAACTTTTTTGGCGCAAAGAATAGGATGTAAGATTACTTCCTTCTTAGTATAAATCTATCATACAAAAATACAAGCATTGCGGTGCCCAAAGCAATTAATGCAAATGTTAGCCACATCAAGTCAGGCCTGTTCATATCTCTTGCGAAGAGAGCGTAAAACTGACCGCTGAGAATTCCGCCGAATAAATTGCCTAAAGCTACACACCAATAAAAGTATCCCATATACATTGCAACTTTATCGGGAGGAGCAATTTTACCCGTATATTCTTTAGATTTTGGACTTGCCATCATTTCACCGAATGAGAAAATAACTAGTCCGGCAACTACAATCCATCCGGTTGTTCCCCAAATTAGAACAGTAAAACTTACAACAGTGATTAAAGTTCCCCAGAAAATTGTAGTGAAAGGCTTAAGCTTTGTAACTAAATAAGAAACTAAAACTTGAAAAAATATAATTGCTCCGGCATTAATATTAATAATGTACTCCGGATTAATTTGGCCCTCATTAAACATTGAATCTTTAAATCCTTGTATATACCCTCCCAATCCAACCAAACTCATAAATCCGGTTGCAAAAGACATTAAATCACTGGTATCAACAAAATCCTGGATGTATAAATTGAGTGTATAAAAAATCTGATTGAATGAGGTCCAGAAACCAGACATTAATAGTAGAAATAATCCAAATTTCCAATCACCTAATTTCATTGGCTGCAGCAACCAAATTCTCTTATCGTTTTTATTTTTTCTTAAGTAAAAAATCTAATCCAAGATTAATAATTGTCCAAATCACAGTAACCCAAATAATATCAGCCCAGGTTAAAGTTGCATCGGCAGTAAACTTAGAACCCATTACTAAGATTAAAAGAAGACCAAAAACAAAAAGAAAAAATCTGCCATTGCCTAAAACTTCAACCATTCCTGAGAAGGTATCTTTGAGTTTTTTGTTGCTAACTTCATCAACTTTTACCGGATCTTTGTAAAAGAGTGAAACTAAAATGAAGTTTATCGAAATCCAAATAGCTGAAGCAATAAATACATATTCCCAACTTATGGCTCTTACAATTCCTGCTATTATTGGTCCAATGAAACCGCCAATATTTACCATCATGTAAAAAATACCAAATCCCATTGAGGAAGTATTGTCATTTGTAGTTTTACTTATAGTCCCAATAATTACAGGTTTAAATGTTCCGGCTCCAATGGCAACAAGCATATATGCTAGAAAGAAAGTTGGAAATGTTGTAAACTGACCTAATAAATAATAGGCAGGTGTTAAAATTATAAAAGCTACGTATAGAACCTTCTTAAATCCGTAACGGTCAGCAAGCGTGCCTGAAACAACAGGGAAGAGATATAAGAAAAATGTTACTACACCTTGTAAAACTCCACGGTCTTCGTGACTAAAACCTAGTCCTCCATCTTCAACAGAGCCTGAAATGTATAATGAAGAAACTGCAAAGAAACCATACCAAGCCATTCGCTCGAATATTTCCATTGTATTTGCAGCCCAGAAGGTTAAGGGAAAATCCTTTAATTTTATTTTCGATGACATAGAGTTTTTCCAGTAAAATTTTATTTATAAAGTTTTGAAGATACTTTTGTTTATAAAGATTATCAAGTCGTAAATCGAATCTCCTAATTAGATATGAAAAAAACAACAATATTTTTTGGATAATAAGCTATTTTAAAGATTTAATTTCGATTCAAAAGAATTGCGTAATAAAATGCATTAGAAAATTTATTGAAATAAGAACTAAGTCTAACTATATTTTAATCTTAAAAAAAAGAGAAAAATGATGGATAAATTGGTTGTTAAGAAAACGGATTTTAAGGATTTAAAACTTTTTAAAAGAGGCAAGGTCAGAGACTTATATGATTTAGGCGATCATTATTTAATAGTTTCAACAGATAGACTTTCTGCTTTTGATGTAATTATGGAAGAAGGGATTCCTTTAAAGGGGAAAATTCTAACAAATATTTCTGAATTTTGGTTTGATTTTTCTAAAGATATTATTGATAATCATTTGGTTTCAACTGATATTTCTGTTTTCCCGGAAGTTTGTAAAAAGTATTCTTCTACACTTGCTGGAAGAACAATGCTGGTAAAAAAAGCTGAACTGATTCCTTTGGAGTGCATCGTGCGTGGTTATATTTCTGGTTCCGGGTGGAATGAATATAAAAAAAATGGAACAGTTTGTGGAATCCAACTGCCTGAAAATTTAGTTGAATCTGAAAAATTACCAGAACCAATTTTCACTCCATCAACTAAGGCGGATATTGGTGATCACGATGAAAATATTTCTGAGGATCAGGCAATAGAGATTATAGGAAAAGAAACATATCAGATTCTTAAAACTAAAACCTTGGAAATTTATAATAAAGCTTATAATTATGCATATGATAGAGGAATTATTTTAGCTGACACAAAGATGGAATTTGGTTTTTACAACGGTGAAATTATTTTAATTGACGAACTTTTAACTCCCGATTCTTCACGTTTTTGGGTGAAAGATTTATATGAAAAGGGAAGAGGACAAGCTAGTTTTGATAAACAATATGTAAGGGATTATTTACTTTCAGTTAACTTTAATAAAAAACCGCCTGCTCCAAATTTACCGGATGAAGTTGTTGAAAATACAACTAAAAAATATGAAGAAGCTTTGTTTATGCTAACCGGTAAAAAGGTATCCGATTGAAGCCAAAAAAAATAAAAGTCCGAGATAAAGAATTCTTAGATATTACTTGGGATGATGGTTTACTCAGAAGCATTAAATTGAGTAACCTGAGAAGTAATTGTCCATGTGCTATTTGTCATTCTGAAAAGGATGAATGGAGCTCAACTTATATTCCTCTTTATACAAAAGAACAACTGACAATAACAAAAATTTCTATTGTTGGAACTTATGCAGTGGGAATTGAATGGGAAGATGGGCATAATACAGGGATTTATGATTATGATTATTTGTATAAACTTTTTGCAAAATTTTCTGTTGTGTAAATAAATGGTTTTACCAAATCAATTAACCACTTTAAGGATAATATTAACACCGATATTTTTGTTTCTTTTTATATCGGGTGATTCTACTTTAATGCAGGTTTCATTATTGGTTTATATTGTTGCTGCAATTACTGATTGGTACGACGGCTGGCTTGCCCGCAAATTTGATTATATTACAACGTGGGGCAAGTTTATGGATCCTTTGGCAGATAAAGTTTTAACCTCTACTGCCTTCTTTGCATTTGCAGCAATTGGTGTACTAGAATTATGGATGGTAATAATTGTTGTTTTTAGAGATTTACTAATTACAGGATTGAGATTATTTGCAGAATGGCAGAAAAAATCCTTTGCAACCAGTATGATAGCTAAGATAAAAACAATGATTCAAATGATATTCATTTTTTACCTTTTAATTGTATTTACGCTTAGAGAAAATACTTTCCTTTCATGTAATTTTTCTGAAGTTTTTAATATTCTTACAAATGCAACTGCTATTTACTATACAATGTTTGCAATAACTATTTTTACATTTTCAACAGGTATTTTATACCTTTATCAGAATAGAATTTTAATCAGCGGATTATTTAATTCAAAATGACGTCTTTTGTAAAAAGGTTACTGGGCTCAGGCTTTTATACAGGTTATATTCCTTATGCACCCGGTACGTTTGGTAGTTTAGCATCTTTGTTGTTTTTTTTAATCCCGGGATTTACAAATTTTTATATCATTTTACCAATTACTGTTATTACTTTTTTAATTGGGATTCCATTAGGAACCTATTTTGAGACTGTTTATAGAAAGGATCCTAAGCAGTTTACACTTGATGAGTTTGTTGGAACTTGGATAACTTTTTTATTTATCCCCCAGAATCTAATCCAATTTATTATTGCCTTTATTGTATGGAGAGTTTTAGATATCGTTAAACCTTTTCCTGCAAATAAATCAGAATCTTTAAAGGGCGGTTTTGGAATTATGATGGATGATGTAGTTTCGGGTCTGTATTCCTTAGTAATTATGTTTATATTTAATCATATATTTTTTTAGAAAAATGAGTGCTAAATGAAAATTCATGTTATTACAATTGGTGATGAAATTTTAATTGGGCAAACCATTAATTCAAATGCAACTTTTATTGGTCAGCTTCTTCAGGAAAACAGTTATTCACCTTCAAGTTCCTCAGTTGTTGGAGATAATGAGACTAGTATTATCTCAGAAATTAAAAGAGCGATTAGCGAAAATGATTTGATAATTTGTACCGGTGGCTTGGGCCCAACTCATGATGATAAAACATTAGATGCAATTGTAAAAGTTTTCAATACTGAATTAGTTGAGAATGAGGATGTCTTAAATGATATTAAAGTATTGTTTGGAAAACGAAACAGGGAGTTAACTGAAACAAATAAATTACAAGCATTAGTTCCAAAAATTGGAATCCCAATTAGAAATGAGAATGGAACTGCCCCTGGTGTATTTATCGAAAAAGACAAGAAAATTTTTGTTGCTTTACCAGGTGTTCCACTAGAAATGAAAAGCATGATGCGTGATTTTGTCCTGCCAATAATTATGGAGAAATTCCCTTCGAAATTTGTGACCAGACAATCAACTCTTTTAACAACCGGAATTCCTGAATCTTTTCTTTATGATGAAATTAAAACGATTAAGGGTTTAATTGATGAAGGAAATATTGCTTTCCTTCCAAGCCAATTTGGAGTAAAAATCAGAATTACGGCAGTTGATGAAAATGAAGAAAAAGCAGTTGAAAAAATATTTGGAGTTGAACAGCAGATAAGGTCAAAAATTGGGAGATATATTTATGGTAAAGATTCTCAGACATTAGAAGAGGTTATTGGGAAGTTACTTGAAGAAAGGGGTTTAACAATTTCTGTCGCGGAATCTTGTACAGGTGGATTAATTAGCAGCAGAATAACGAATATCAGCGGAAGCAGTAAGTATTTTGAGAGATCTATAATTTCTTATAGCAATGGTGCTAAGGTTGAGTTGCTAGGAATTGATGAAGATTTACTTAATAAATATGGTGCTGTGAGCATGGAAGTAGCCCGGTTAATGGCTGAAGGCATTAAGGCAGTAAGCGGAACTGATATCGGTTTGGCTGTAACCGGAATTATGGGACCGGGCGGGGCAACCGAAAATAAGCCGGTTGGTTTAGTTTATATTGGTATCTGCGACGAAACAGTTTGTACAGCTAAAGAGTATCATTTTGGTGATAGCAGATTATTAAACAAAGACAGAACTTCACAAGCTGCATTGGAAATGTTAAGAAGAAATATTCTTGGTATATCTTATGACGAATAGGTTGTTTGTTGCTTTAGATATTCCGGAATCTGCGCTAAATGAGTTGATTGAGTTGAGGGATAAACTTTACGGTACTCCAAATAAAGTGAGATGGGAGAGTAAGGAAAAACTGCATATTACTTTAAAATTTTTGGGTGATGTTGGTGAAAATGTTTCCGAGTTAATTTTAAGAAGGTTTGAAGATATTGAATTTCCAAAAATTTCTTCTTCATTTAGTAAATTTGGTTTCTTTAAGAAAAATGGGTTGCTAAAAATATTATTTGCCGGGATTGATGATAACATGAAAATTGAAGAATTCCATAAAATAATAAATGATGAGTGTGCGTTATTGGGATTTAATAAAGAGGATAGAAAATTTAAGCCTCATCTGACTCTATTAAGAATAAAGGAAAATGAAGATTTAAATCGGCTAGTTGTTTTTAATAAAAAAATAATAGATAATATAAATTTTGAGATAAATAGTTTTTCAGTTATTAAAAGTGAGTTAAAACCTGGCGGTTCGGAGTACTCAATATTAAAAGAATTTAAATTGAAATAAAGGAGGAATAATGGCTTCTGAGAAGGATCCGAGATTAAAAATATTAGAAGATACAATGTATGGCATTGAGAAAACATATGGCAAAGGTGCCATTATGAAATTAGGTGATGGTGTAATAAATAAAATTGAATCTATTTCTACGGGTTCGGTGACGCTTGATCATGCATTAGGTATAGGTGGAGTCCCAAGAGGCAGAATTGTTGAAATTTATGGTCCTGAATCATCCGGTAAAACAACTATTTGTTTGCACACTATTGCAGAAGCTCAAAAAATTGGTGGTATAGCTGCATTTATCGATGCGGAGCACGCTCTTGATTCACATTATGCCCGTAGATTAGGAGTTGATGTCAATAATCTACTTTTATCACAGCCAGATTATGGGGAGCAAGCTTTGGAAATTGTTGACACTTTGGTCAGAAGTAATGCTCTAGATATAATTGTTATCGATTCTGTCGCAGCCTTAGTTCCGCGTTCAGAAATTGAGGGTGAAATGGGTGATGCTCAAATGGGTGTTCAAGCGCGTTTAATGTCTCAAGCATTAAGAAAAATTACTGGAGCTGTCAGCAGATCTAAAACATGTGTAATTTTTACCAATCAGCTTAGAAGCAAAATTGGTGTAATGTTCGGTAGTCCAGAAACAACTACCGGCGGAAATGCTCTGAAATTTTATGCATCTCTAAGAATGGATATTAGAAGAATTGCGGCAATTAAAGATGGACAAGAGGTTGTTGGAAATAGAACAAAAGTAAAAGTCGTTAAAAGTAAAGTTGCGCCTCCTTTCAAGCAGGTTGAATTTGATATTTTATACAATGAAGGGATAAGTAAATCAGGCGAACTAATCGACTTAGGTGTCGATCATGGAATAATCAAAAAAGGTGGAGCATGGTTTACTTTTGGAGAAGATAGATTTCAAGGAAGAGAACAGTTTAGAAATCAACTGAAAGAAAATCCTGAAATGCTTAATAAATTAGAGTTGGAAGTAAAACAAAAATTAGGCATGATAGATGAACCGGTGGAAGAGCCAAAAAAAGAAAAATAACATAAATGCTTGTAACCGAAGTAAGGAAAAAAGGTAATAATGTTTATTTAAAGTTTGATAATTCTGATGAGTTAATTGTTCCTTACGAAGTTTTTGTTCACAATTATATTGTTAAAAATGATGTAGTATCCGCAGAACGAAAATTAGAACTTGAAAAAATTATTGAGCTATATAAAATTAAGCAAAGTTCTTTTCGTTATTTGTCAGGAAGAAATCACAGTAGATATGAACTTTACTTAAAGTTGCTAAAGAAAAAGTACAATAAGCAGTTTATTCTCAACACTTTAGATGAACTTGAACAAAATAAATTTATTGATGATAAAGAATTTGCAAAAGATTACTTTGGTATTCAAGTAAAAAAGAAAAGGGGACTTTTAAAAATAAAAGCAGATCTCTTTAAAAAAGGTGTTAAAAGAGAAATTATTGAAGAAGTAGTAAGCATTTCAGAAAATGAGACTGAATTTTTAAATTCAGCTAAAATATTAGCTGATCGGAAATTAGAACAGTTAAAAAAAAGAAATATAGAACAAATAAAAATGAAACAAAAAATTTTTCAGTATTTAGCTGGAAGAGGCTTTACAACGGATTTAATATCCAAAGTATTAAATCATTTGGAGATTGGAACTAACAATGAATAAATTTTCCGGGATAGATTATTTTAACATTGGTGAACTTCTTACAGAAGAAGAAAAACTTGTTCAAGAATCAGTTAGAAGCTTTGTTGATTCTGATGTAATTCCAATTATTGAGGAGCACTATCAAGCTGGAACATTTCCCAATGATCTTATTCCTAAGCTTGGTGAACTTGGTGTTTTTGGAATTACTTTACCTGAAGAATATGGATGCGCAAATCTAAATAATGTTGCTTATGGATTAGCAATGCAAGAGCTTGAGCGGGGGGATAGCGGTCTCCGGAGTTTTGCTTCGGTTCAAAGCAGTTTGGTGATGTATCCAATTTTTACATTTGGGACTGATGAACAAAAAAATAAGTGGCTTCCTAAACTTGTCAGTGGTGAAAAAATAGGATGTTTTGGTTTAACGGAACCAGATTTTGGATCAAATCCGGGTGGCATGATCACAACCGCAAAGAAAGTCGATGGTGGTTATATCTTGAACGGTGCAAAGATGTGGATTACAAATGGATCAATTGCTGATATAGCAGTTGTTTGGGCAAAATTTGATGGTACCGTTAAGGGTTTTCTAGTTGAGAAAAATTTCAAAGGTTTTTCTGCTCCTGAAATGAAAGGGAAGCATTCACTTAGGGCCTCAATTACATCCGAGTTAATTTTACAAGATGTTTTTGTGCCTGAGGAAAATTTACTAATTGAGAGCAAAGGACTTAAATCGCCATTAATGTGTTTGAATCAAGCCAGGTTTGGAATTGCTTGGGGTGTTGTTGGTTCAATGATGGCAGTTTATGATTCAGCGCTTAATTATGCTAATTCAAGAATTCAGTTTTCTAAACCAATTTCCGGTTTTCAGTTAACGCAGCAAAAGCTAGTAAATATCTTAACTGAAATTACTAAAGCACAATTAATGAATTATCGTTTAGCCATTTTAAAAGATGAAGGCAAAGTAAAACATACTCAAATTTCTATGGCAAAAAGAAATAATTGTGAAGTAGCTTTAGATGCTGCAAGGATTGCTAGAGAAATTTTAGGTGCTAACGGAATTTTAAGTGAATATCCAGTTATGAGGCATTCGAATAATTTGGAAAGTGTAAAGACCTATGAAGGTACTCACGAGATGCATACTTTAATTATAGGTGAGGATATTACAGGGTTATCAGCTTTTGACTAAACAATTTTGGAATGAAAATGCAAATTGATAAAATAGCTTTTGAAGGCTTAACATTTGATGATCTTTTATTAATACCGGCAAAATCAAATGTACTCCCAAGGGAAACAAATATTGAATCTTATTTGACAAGAGAAATAAAATTAAATATTCCATTTATTTCAGCTGCAATGGATACGGTTACCGAATCACGGATGGCAATTGCAATGGCTGCTCAAGGCGGTATTGGAATTATTCATAAAAACATGAGTATCGAAAGACAAGCTGAGGAAGTGGATAAAGTAAAAAGGTCAGAAAGTGGAATGATTCATCATCCAATAACCCTAGGACCTGATAAGCTGGTTTCCGATGCAACAGCACTAATGGAAAAATATCATATTAGTGGTATTCCAATAATTAATTCAGAAAATAAATTAATTGGCATATTGACTAATCGTGATTTAAGATTTGAACCAAATTTGAATCTTAAAATTTCTGAAATTATGACAAAAGAAAATCTCAGAACTGCACCTGTTGGAACAACACTTGAGAAAGCAAAGATACTACTTCAGAAATATAAAATTGAAAAATTACCTGTTGTCGATAATGAAGGTACCTTGAAGGGTCTTATTACATTTAAGGATATATCTAAAACAGAAAAATTCCCAAATGCTTGTAAAGATGAAATTGGCAGACTAAGAGTTGGTGCTGCCGTTAGTGTTTCTGCAGACACTTTAGAAAGGGTAGAGGCCCTAGTTCATTCAAAAGTTGATCTATTAGTCGTCGATACTGCTCATGGTCACTCAGAAGGCGTGCTTAAAACTGTAAAAACAATTAAAGAACAATATCCCCATTTACAGCTTGTTGCTGGGAATATTGTAACTAAAGAGGCTGCAACTGAACTGGTTGAGATTGGTGTTGATGCTGTTAAAGTCGGTATTGGAGCAGGTTCTATTTGCACTACAAGAGTTGTTGCCGGCGTAGGAGTTCCGCAGGTTAGTGCTGTTCTTGAGGTTGTTGAAGCATTAAAAGGAACAAATGTTCCACTAATTGCAGATGGTGGAGTTAAACAGACCGGAGATGTAGCAAAGGTTATTGCAGCCGGAGCCGATACAGTTATGATGGGCGGTATGCTAGCCGGAGTTGAAGAAACACCTGGTGAAAAAATTCTATTTGAGGGAAGAAGTTTTAAGGTTTATCGGGGAATGGGTTCTATTGGTGCCATGAAGCATGGAAGTAAAGATCGATATTTCCAAGATATGGAAGATGATATTAAAAAATTAGTCCCAGAGGGTGTTGAAGGAAGAGTACCATACAAAGGTGAATTGGCAGATACTATTTATCAATTTATTGGGGGACTTAGAGCCTCAATGGGTTATTGCGGAGCACGTACAATTGAAGAGTTTAAAAATAATACAAAATTTACAAAGATCTCAGTAGCAGGTTTACGGGAAAGTCATCCGCATGATGTAATTATTACAAAAGAATCTCCAAATTATCATTCTTAGAGAAGCTTAATGTTTAGAGTTCTGGTTATTGCATATTACTATCCGCCATTAGGCTTAAGCGGCGTTCAGAGAACACTCAAATTCACAAAATACTTTAAACAGTTTAATTGGGACTCAACTGTAATAACTACTGGCAAAATTGGATATTTTGCCTATGATGAGTCACTCCTCCATGAAGCTGAATCAGCTGGAATTGAAATAGTTCGCACCGAATCAATCAATCCAAATTCATTGCTTAAGAAGAAGGGTATTGTAAAAATGCCTTCAACAAGAATAATGAAATTCTTTGGTAGAGTTAGTAAATCCATATTTATTCCCGATAATAAATTATTTTGGTCTAAAAAAGCGGCGAAAACAGCAAAAAAATTATTACAAGAAAAGAATTTTGATGCGATATTCATTTCTGTTCCTCCATTTTCAGCCATTGCTCCAATTGTTAAATTAAAAGAAAAGTTCGATATTCCATTATTCGTGGATTATCGAGATGCTTGGCTTTCTAATCAATTTAGGTTTTATCCAACACCTTACCATAAGTATAAACATAAAAAATTAGAAGATAGGGTATTGCGCAAAGTTGATAGGATAATTGTCGTAAACCGAATGATTAAAGAAGATTTACTGAAATCTTATCAATTTTTAAAATTCAAAGATGTTGAAATAATTCCTCATGGGTATGATCCTGAAGATTTTGAGAAAATTACTCCTTATCCAAAAGAAAATGATAAAATGGTAATTACATATTCAGGAATATTCTATGAAGATATTACTCCCAAATATTTTTTAAAGGCATTTAAAAAGATCAGTTTGGAAAATCCGGATGTTGCCGCAAATATTAAGCTCCACTTTTTGGGCCATTTTAAGAAAGAAAATAAGAAATTAGTAAAAAAATTAAAGTTAGAAAGATTTATTAATGAATTTGGCTATGTTAACCATATAGAAGTAATTAAACGTATTACTTCAAGTGATATATTATGGTTAATGCTTCCGAATAAGGAAAGAATGTCTAATGTCTCCCCCGGTAAATTATTTGAGTATTTTGGAACAAAAAAACCGATCATAGCCTCATTACCAGAGGGTGTTTCTAAAAATGCGGCAAAAGAATATAAAGCATCATTTTTAACCGATCCAAATGATGTTGATGAAATTAAAGCAATAATTTATAAAGTGCACGAGCTCTATCTTTTAAGGCAGCTGCCTGAACCCGATCTTAAGTTTGTTGAAAAACTTGACCGTAAAAAACAATCAGAACAGTTAGTTAAAATTTTCCAATTTTATTTGAAAACAGAAGAATGAATATATTAATAATTGGCTCCGGTGGAAGGGAGCACGCTATTGCATTAAAATTATTTGAAGAAAATTCAAATCATAATATTTATATTTCTCCTGGGAATGGGGGTACAAAACTAGTCGGTGAGAATATAATATTAGATTTAAGTTCTCCAAGTTCAGTGGTTAAATTTTGTTATGATAAAAAGATCGAGTTAGTTGTAATTGGACCTGAAATACCTTTAGTTGATGGTTTAGCAGATGTTCTAAGATTAGAGGGAATTTTAGTATTTGGACCCGGAAAAGATGCTGCAAGAATTGAAGGTGATAAAAAATTTGCTAAAAATTTGATGCAGAAATATTCTGTCCCAACTGCTTCCTTCAAATCATTTTCCAAAGAAGAATATGACAATGCTCTTGATTTTATTAAGAATGGTGAATTTCCAATTGTATTAAAAGCATCTGGTTTGGCTGCTGGTAAAGGAGTAATTATTGCTAACACATACAAAGAAGCGGAACATGCATTATCTGAAATGATGAAAAACTCAATTTTTGGTTCCGCAGGTAATAATGTGGTGATTGAAGAATTCTTGGAAGGTGAAGAACTCTCAGTTTTTGTAGTTACTGACGGTGAAGATTATGTAGTTTTGCCGCCAGCACAAGATCACAAAAGAATTGGAGATGGAGATACGGGGAAAAATACAGGTGGTATGGGAGCATATTCCCCAGTCCCATTTGTTGATAAAGAATTATTAGAAGATATTGAAGATATTGTAATCAAGCCTACACTTAAAGGACTCAGAGAAAATGACTCTAAATTTATCGGATGCTTATATTGCGGACTCATAAAAACTAAAGATGGCATAAAAGTGATTGAATTTAACTGCCGTTTTGGTGATCCTGAAATACAAGCTGTTATTCAATTAATCGAAGGAAGCTTTTTTCAATTATTGAAAAGCACTGCTGAAGGGAAGGTGGATAAAAATGCTGTTAAATATAATGGTGGCAGTTCAATGTGTGTTGTTGCAGCATCTGGTGGTTATCCGGATAAATATAATAAGGGTTATGAAATCAGTGGAATTCCAAATAATTCTGATCAGGTTAAAATTATCCATGCTGGAACAAAAGAAGCAGATGGGATAATATTTACAAATGGTGGTAGAGTTTTAAATATTGTATCTATTTCTAAAGAAAATGACCTAAAGCAATGTAAAACAATAGCTTATGATAATATTATCTAAAGTAAAATATAACAATATTTATTACAGAAATGATATAGGATTTAGAGCCATTAAACCGTAGTTTTTCACTTCAACAGCATCATCTTAATAGATTTTTTATAACCTTCACTTAAGAAATTTAAGTAATATACACCAGTTGGAAGATTTGCAGCATCAAAGTCAATTGTATGCTCACCTTTTTTAATAATTTCATTTCTTAAAATTGTAACTTCTTTTCCCAAAAGATCAGAAATTACTAATTTTACTTTAGCATCAGCAGGAAGAGAGAAAGTGATTCTTGTTCTGGGATTAAATGGATTAGGATAGTTTTGTTCGAGTATGTACTCTTTTTCAACTATAAGATTATCATCAACTCCATGAGGGAAGTCTTGGATTATTAGGCTATCAATTGTCCAACCCCAACCATTTATATCTTCATTTGAATGGAGTCTAAATCTTATTAGTATTGTATCACCAGTTTCAAAAGTCTCCTTTATATTTATTGATCGAGCTTTGTACAAATTTCTGTAGAGCGCTCCATTATTCCAAGCATCTAACCATTCAGGGTACAAACTTGCATCATATCCATCCAAGAGAGGTAACCACTCATTAAAATTCTTAGAACCTTCCACTATTACATAATCATTAAAGTTTGAATCACCGAAATTGCTATTTATTTCACCTGGTTCTATAATTGCAACTTCTGAATAAGTAAGATTTGAATAGTCTTCATTAACGATTATTGGATAAATTAAAGTAAGAGTTAAATCGGAGATACTCTCATAATCGTGTTGAGAATGAATTGCATAATCCATAAATGCAAATGGCTTATCAATGTTAAAACCAGTTCCAATAAAATGGTCGACCGGCAAATCTTCAAAATCCGTCAAATAGGAACTAATAGGATTGTTGAAAGAATAAATTTCCAAAGAAGCATTTTTAGAAGTTGACTTTTTATTTCCGAAAAAACCAACCAATCTTAAGTTAATCAACTTTGTCTGATCTACCGGATAATCAAATTTTATAGTTGTATCAGAAATTTCAATATTTTCAATTTTTTTATATAATAAGTCATCAATAAGCAGATGCAAAGAATCTAGCGCTGTCTGGGTTCGATAAATTATAAAAATATTTTTATCATCGTAACTGTATTCGAGTTGATTAATTTTAAGAACCGATTTATCATATTCAATTAAGAAAAAAAGCTTATTTAGCTGGTTAACATCATTCCATTCTCCGGCAACACCTCTCGGCCAATTAGCTAAAGCTAAGCCTAATGCATCTTGATTACTAAAATTATCGGGCTCATTACCCCAATTATTATATAAGCCGTTAATAGGTGAACCTTCAAAGGTTCCTTCCCAAAATTGTTCTGTTAGTTTATCGTTAGCACCATCCCAGACCCAAATTCCTTCTTTCTCAATGTCATTTCCACCAATCCAAATGTATGGCGCGTTACCTCCGTCCGGTGCTCTTGTTGACTCTAAGTTTATATCAGCTTTATTCAAATGGTAAAAAATTGAATCTTGCTCTTCTTCACTATTTATTTCAGCGAGAATTCCACCGGTAGAATAAGCAATATCGGCTGCTTCAACCCAAGTTTTAGCTTCTAAAAGTACTTGATAATCAATACCATTTATTGAAAAATGATAAGAATTAAAATTTTGTTGAGAATATGAAATGCTATAGATGAGAAATAGTAAAAACGTAGTAGTAGTAAATTTCATTAATCTTCCTATTGAGTTTAATAAACTATCAAAATCCAAAAAATTAGAGGCGCTAATTTTAATAAAAGAGTTCTAACTTTGTGGATAGAGCAATTTAAATATTTACTGCTATCCCGGCGGCCATTTCATTTTTCTACCGCCAAGCAAATGCATATGAATATGATAAACTTCCTGACCGCCGTTATCACCACAATTGAAAACTAAGCGAAATCCATCTTGAGAAATTTCTTCATCTTGAGCAATTTTATTCGCTGCATCATACATTTGACCAAGAAGAGTAGCGTGCTCCGAACCGTTAATTTCACGAATTGTTGGGATTTCTACTTTTGGAATTATAAGAATATGTACGGGGGCTTGGGGATTAATATCTCGGAATGCTAAAATATTTTCTGTTTCATAAACAATGTCTGCTGGTATTTCTTTTCTAATTATTTTTGTAAATATAGTATCACTCATATTTATCCTTTTTCAATATTGTACTTTTTCATTTTATTGTAGAGGTGGCTTCTCTGAATATCTAAAATTTCGGCTGTTTTACTAATATTCCAATTGTTCATTTCTAATTGTTTTTCAATAAACGCTTTCTCTGCTTTTTCTTTAAATTCCTGAAATGAATTAGAAATATCAATGAAATCATTAGCTTTTTGCTGTACTGCTGGGAGCATTGCATTCACATTTTCTTTAGTAACTATATCATTGGGTATCATAATAATTATCCTTTCAACAATATTTCTTAACTCTCTTACATTTCCTGACCATTTATAATTTTGGAGGATAGTAATTGCTTCGTCATCAAAATTTTTAGAAGGCATTTTATTCTGCTTGCAAATTTTTTCTGAAAAATGTTTAACTAATAGAGGAATGTCACTTTTTCTTTCTCTTAAAGGAGGAACGTTAATAGGTATTACATTTAGTCTATGAAAAAGATCTTCTCTAAAATTGCCTTCAACTATTTCATTTTTAAGATCTTTGTTGGTTGCTGATAGGATTCTAACATCAACTGAAATTTTATTATTCCCGCCGACTCTTTCAATTATACCTTCTTCGATTGCGCGTAATACTTTAGCTTGAGCTTGAAGACTCATATCACCAATTTCATCAAGGAACAATGTGCTTCCATCAGCAAGTTCAAATTTACCAATTCTTTTCTGCGCTGCTCCCGTAAAGGAACCTTTTTCATGACCGAATAATTCGGATTCAATTAATTCGTTTGGAATGGCAGCACAATTTACTTCTATAAGTTCTTTATCTGCACGTTCACTTTTTTTATGGATTGCTTTTGCTACAAGTTCTTTTCCAGTTCCATTTTCACCTGTTATCAAAACTCTAGATTCAGTTTTAGCAACTCTTTCTATAATTGACAGAACAGAATTTATTGATTCACTTTTGCCAATAATTATTTCATCTTGTTGCAAATTTTCTTCAAGTATTTTTGTCTTTTTGATTAAGGCTGCCTTTTCAACTGCATTCCTTATACTGATTAACAGTTTATCTCTATCTATCGGTTTTTCAATAAAATCAAATGCACCAAGTTTTGTTGCTTTAATTGCATTTTCCAAATTGCCATGAGCAGAAATCATAATTGTACTAATAACAATATCATTTTCTTTTATCCAGCTTAACACTTCAAATCCAGTCATTTTTGGCATTTGAATATCTAATAACAAAGCATCATAATTATTATATTCAAGTTTTTTTAATCCATTTTCAACGTCGGTTGAATGCTCAACATTATAATCCTCATAATCCAAAATCATTGTTAGGCTCTCACAAATTTCCTTTTCGTCGTCTATTATAAGTATTGATTTCATTTTATCACATTGTTGGTTAATTATAAATTATTAAAAACTAATTATAAGAAAAGTAAAATAAAGAATACACATCAAAAAATTGAGATGGTAGCAGTTTTGGATTTTTAGTTAATGAATAACCAAAAAATTCCCCTAAATAATTTGTTTGCAAATCTCTGGAATCAATTCCACCACTGACCTTAAATGTCGCTTCAAACATTTCCACAAAAATTCCCATAAACTTAGATAAGTTAAAGTAAGAAAAATTATAAGCTAAAAATGCATTACCAAAAAAATGAGCTACTTTATCTTTATCTTGCCCTCCTTTAAATCGCGAGTCAAAATATACTATTCCGGGTAAGTTTTTTTTCTTCATTTCGAAAAGAGAATGTTTAACTGACGGTAATTTTAGATCTATTTTATAGTCTATAAAGGGAATGGAAACTGGCATTTTATTAAATGGAAGTGTTGCAAAGGTTAATGCCAAAAGTGATTCAGAAATATCGCCATCATAAAATTGAACAGCTTTGAGATAAAGTGAGTCCACAATTTTAAGATCATCAGAAGAATTACTTTTTATCTGATTATTTGCAATTAACAATGAAAGATAATTAATACCATCTTCAAGTGACTTATTAGATTGTGCACTACATATTTGAGTAATTAAAAAAAAAGAAATAAATAGGGCAGTTATAATATTATTATTCTTAATCAAGTTAGTATATTGCTCATTAAATAAATTTGCTTAAATAATTTACAAAAAAAAATATGACTCAAAAATTTGATTATATTCAACATTATAAAATTGATGCAGAAGAATTTGATTATTTTGAAGAGAGAGCTGGTGCCACAAAACATGATGAGAGGAGAGTGCACCAATATATTTTATCTAAAATAAACAAAAATTCATTATCCGTTCTTGATGTTGGAACTGGTTCTGCATGGGTTGCAGAGCATTTTCAAAATACTTCAGTCAAAGTTGTATCTCTTGATATAAGTAAAAAAAATGTATTAATTGCTAATCAAAAATATCCCAGTGATAATCATTCTCCGATAGTTGCTGATTCATATACCTTGCCTTTTACTGATAATTCATTTGATACAGTTATTGCATCCGAAATAATTGAACATGTTATATCACCAAAAGATTTTGTTGCTGAGTTATACAGAGTTGTAAAGTTTAACGGTAAATTAATTGTAACGACTCCATATAAAGAAAAATTGCGATATTATTTGTGCATTCATTGTAATAAAAAAACTCCTGTTCACGCACATATTCATTCATTTGATGAAAATAAATTGATTGAACTTTCTCCCGAAAAATTTAATGTTTCTTGGTCAGTATTTGGCAACAAGTTTTTACTATTTGTTCGTACATATGTTTTACTTCAGTATTTCCCATTCTGGCTTTGGAAAATCACCGATTTAATATTTAATAAAATTAAAAATATTCCTGCGCATATTTTAGTTGAGTATAACAAAAAATAAATTTGTTTATTTTCATTACTTGATATAACAACACCAATACATTATTTTATAAACCAATTAATTGAAGAGGATTTTATGGATTTTTCTTTGTCACAAGAACAAATCTTAATACGCCAAACAGTCAGAGAATTTGCCGAACAAGAAATTAAACCTGTTGCACAGACGCTCGATGAAAATGAGGAATTTTCTTTAGACTTAACACTTAGAATGGGAGAACTGGGTTTATTTGGAATGAATTTGCCTGAAAAATACGGCGGTGCTAATCTTGATACTCTTTCTTACATTATTGCAGTTGAGGAACTTGCTAGAATAGACGGCTCACAAGCAGCAACGCTTGCAGCTCATAACTCTTTGGGCATCGGACCAATTTATTATTACGGAACTGAAGAGCAAAAAGAAAAATATTTAAGTCAGTTATGCACAGGTAAAGCACTCTGGTCATTCGGCTTAACCGAACCGGATGCCGGTTCAGATTCCAGAGGGACAAAAACCAATGCTGTACTTGAAAATGGTGAATGGGTAATAAACGGATCTAAAATATTTATAACAAATGGTTCTGCAGAAATATCAATAGGTTCAACCGTTCAAGCTATTACAGGAGAAGAGGACGGTAAAAAAATATTTTCTACAATAATTGTTGAAAATGGAACTAAAGGTTTTAAAGCAATTCCTATGCATAAAAAAATGATGTGGCGAGCATCTAACACTTCTGAATTATATTTCGATAATTGCAAAGTTCCACAACAAAATTTGTTGGGTCGGGCTGGCGAAGGATCTCATATTATGCTAAGCACACTCGATAACGGTCGATTATCAATTGCTGCAATGGGACTTGGTCTTGCACAAGGTGCTTATGAGATGGCACTAAAATATTCAAATGAACGAAAACAATTTGGTCGAACAATTTCTAAGTTTCAAGTAATTGCATTCAAACTTGCCGACATGGCTTTAAAGATCGAGTTGGCAAGAAATCTTTTATATAAAGCTTGCTGGTTAAAAGAAAGTAAGAAACCATTCGCAAAAGAAGCAGCAATGTCAAAACTATATTGCTCTGAAATTGCTAAAGAAGTTGCCGATGAAGCTGTTCAAATTCATGGTGGTTACGGTTTAATGAAAGAATATGATATTGAGAGATTTTATCGTGATCAAAGATTACTGCAAATCGGAGAAGGAACTTCCGAAATACAAAGATTGGTAATCTCAAGATATATTGGCTGCTAATCAATTTTGTTCAATTGAAATCATGATTATCTTTACTTTTAATTTTTTCTAGAGGAAAAATCTGTTGAAAAGATTCATTGCTATTTTTGCAGTTTTACTACTATTTGCCGCAACTTTATGGATATCTTATATTTTATATTCTGACGTAGAAGAGAATGCAATAGAGTATCAATATCAGCAGCAGGAAATTTATGCCTCACAAGCTGTCTTATCAATACAAAACTTTTTTGAAAATTTTAAGCATTCCCTGAAATTTCTTTCCACTAAATATGAAGTCATTAATATCAACCAGGAATCTGAAACCATTCTAAGGGATTATTTTGATTCGCATAAAAATGAATTAAAAGCTGTCACAAGAATTTCTGCTGAAGGGAAAATATTGTTCACTTATCCGATGTTTGATGATGCTATTGGGAAGGATGTTTCTTCCCAGTTACACAATAAAGAAATAATTCAAACTCATAAACCAACGTTAAGCGATGTATTTATTACCGTACAGGGATATAGAGCAATTGTTTTTGCATACCCGGTCTTCAAGGATAATACATACAACGGCTGCATCTCTTTAGTAATCCCTTTTGATTTTATAGCGAATAAATTTCTAGAGAATATTAAATTTGGCAAAAATGGGACTGCATTCGTTATTAGTGAACACGGTATAGAATTATTCTGTTCTAACAAAGAACATATTGGAATATCAATCCGTGAAAGCATGAAGGATTTTAGCAATGCTGATGGTCTAATAACTGATATGTTAAGTAAAAAGGAAGGTAGAACAGAATATCTTTATTTTAAAAGTCAACAAGATCGGGAAATTGTAAAAAAAATAGCGGTCTATAAACCAATTGAACTGGAAAATACATTTTGGTCGATTGCTGTTCTAATTCCCGAAGTTGAAATATTGGAGGCTAACAGAGGATTTATCCTTAAGCTAATAACTTTTCTTGGATTTCTTTTTCTATTTTTAATTCTTTTTAGCTATTTCTATTTTAAACAAAAAAGAAAAACACGCAAAATTATTGAAGATAAAGATGAAAAATATAAATCTGATCTGGAATATTTAGTAAAGGTTAGAACTAATGAATTGAATAAACTGAATGAAAACCTTCGTATGGATATTATAAAACGGAAGGAGGTTGAGAAAGAACTGAAAGAAACAGTCCAAAAGGTTGAAAAATCAGAAAAAATTAAATCTGATTTTTTAGCTCAAGTTTCTCATGAAATACGGACACCAATTAATACTATTCTTAGCTTTTCCAGTTTGATAAAAGATGAATTGTCGCAATATGCAGATGAAGAATTGAAGTATAGTTTTTCTGGTATTCAATCTGCTGGAAGGAGACTGATTCGAACAATTGATTTGATATTAAACATGGCTGATGTTCAAGCCGGGACTCATGATTACATTCCAAAAGAGATTGACATTTGCGGTGACATAATTAAAAATTTGGCAACCGAATATAAAGCACAGATAAAAGAAAAAAAACTAAAATTAGAAATTATTGAGAAAGCTGAAAATACCAAAATAGTCGCCGATTCTTATACAGTAAATCAGATATTTGCGAATCTAATTGATAATGCAATTAAATATACTGCTGAAGGAACAATAAAAATCGTTTGCGATAGAAATAAAAATAATGAAATGATAGTATCTGTTATTGATACAGGTCTTGGAATTTCTAGAGATTACTTTCCAAAACTTTTTGAAGAGTTTTCTCAGGAAGATATGGGCTATACACGGAAATACGAAGGTAATGGTTTAGGTTTGGCTTTAGTAAAAAAATATTGTGAATTGAATAAAGCTGAAATCTCTGTCAAAAGTGAAAAAGGGAAAGGGTCCAATTTCACCGTAAAATTCAAACACAATTAATGACTTATATCATCCCTAATTTTTTGTTCTCTTTTAATAGTACTAAAGCTTTTTTTATTCTCTTCTCTTTAGTTTCATTTCTTTTTGCAGAAGCGATCCATTGAATATAATTTTTTTTATAAGATGCTGGAAGATTTTTAAAATTTATTGCAGCCTCTTTATGACTTTTTAATTTTTCCTTAAACTCTTTAGGTATTTCATATTTGTTGTCACCTGAAGATAATTTATTCCACATGCCATTTTTCTTTGCAGCCTCAATTTTCTTTAACCCGCAGTTGGTCATTTTTTTTTGCTGAATTAATTTTTCAACTCTACTTTTATTTAATGCGGACCATTCACTTTTATCATTTCGAGGAGTAAACTTTTGCTTATATTTTTCTTCATCAATTTTTTTAACAGTACTATCGATCCAACCAAAGCATAAAGCTTCCTCAACAGCATCATCGTAAATTACTGATTGTTTCCCCGTATGCTTTTTATAATAAATCAGCCAAATACCATTCGAATTATTATGATTTTTTTTTAACCAACTACGAAATAATAGTCGGTTTTCAAAAAATATTTCCTCAAAGTTTTTCATAATAGCGTACTGATTTCTGTGAAAGAATATTTGTCTTAATATAAATAGTATTTTTCAGCAACATTTCTAAAGCTTTCAACGTCTTTATCTAAATATTCAAATATTGTAGCCAATGATGAATTTGACTCAAAAAGGTGGTATATCTCATCAGTCCCAATTCCCTTATTGAACATTCCAATTTGAGAATTTGAAGCCAATTCAAAAACATCTTTTTCAGGATATAAAGTCTTAAGTGCATACATTATATAAAATTGAGTTTTGGTCAGATTTAGTTTATCATAATTATCGATATGAATTTGAACTCCATTAAGATCAATTCCTTTACCATAAGCATAATAGGGTCTGAAAGTAATTGGACGGAAATTCAATCCGGGGATGTTCATTTTATCTAACTCAGCCATTATTTCGTAAGAATCAATCCATTCTGTTCCAACCACTTGGAAGGGAAGCGTGTAGCCAACACCAATAGAAACGGCATCTCTTAATTCACCTAGAATGCCAGTCATTGGGTAGTACAGAGCTGAAAAATCATGAGGAATATGAGGCGAGGTGAGAACCCACTCTAGCCCACAGTCTCTCCATATCATTTCTCTTTCCCAATTTTCCATTGGTACAATTGTTAACTTAAATTCATCTGAAAGACTTAACATATTTTCATTAGCAAGCAGATTTGCAAGCTCTCCGCAAGTTAAGCCGTAAACGTAAGGTATTGGGAATTGACTAATAAAAGAAACAAAGCCATCTTCAACAAGATTACCTTCAATTTTCTCGCCGCCTAATGGATTTGGCCTATCTAAAACAACAAATTCTAAGTTATTCTCCGAAGCAGCTTCCATTGCTAGGCCCATTGTACTTATGAAAGTATAACTCCTTACACCAATATCCTGTATATCGTAAACCAGTACATCAATCTCTTTAAGCATTTCGTCATTTGGTTTTCTTGTTTTGCCATATAGGGAATAGACAGGAACATTAGTTTTGGGATCGGTATAAAACTCAACATATTTTCCTGCTTCAACATCTCCGCGCACTCCGTGTTCAGGGCCGAAAAGTGCAACAAGTTTAACATTTGGTGCTTCATTGAGAATATCTATAGTACTTTTAAGTTTATTATTGACACCCGTTTGATTTGTAATTAAACCGACTCTTTTATTTGAAAGTATATTAAAATTTCTTTTTTCTAAAACATCAATTCCAAGGTGAACTTTTTGTTTTTTAACTTTTTGTTTGATTATCTTAACAACAGTATCGCGAATAACTTCTGTCTTATAATTTTCTTGTTTCTCAATTTTAGCTGAACAGCCAATTAAAACAAAAATTATTAACATGCTTAAAAAATTGAACACTAATCTCATATTATTTCCCCATTCTTGATTGTCATTTTACACAAATTATTCCCAAAATTATATAACAGATCTGTATAATTATTTGTATCAAACACAGCAAAATCAGCTTCTTTGCCAACTTCGATACTTCCAATTGTATCTGAAAGATTCAGTGCCTTTGCAGAATTAATTGTATATGCTGAAATTATTTCTTCCATAGACATTTGCATATTGAAAGCAGCCAATCCCCAAATTAAGCTAATATTGTTAATGTGAGAAGAGCCTGGATTAAAATCGGTTGCTAGAGCAACAATTGCATTATTCTCAATTAATTTTCTCGCGGGTGCATAATTATATTTAAGTGAAAAAGAAACACCGGGCAAAAGGACTGCCACAGTTTCGGAGTCTACAAATTTTTCGGTTCCACTTTCGTCCAATACTTCTAGGTGATCAACACTTTTTGCATTCATTGATAATGCCAAATCTAAACCTCCTATTGAATGAAATTGATCAGTATGAAGTTTTAGATCTAGATTATTATCTTTTGCGGCAACAAATATTTTTTCAATTTGATTTGTTGAAAATGCTGTTTTTTCACAAAAGCCGTCGCATGTTTTTGCTAATTTTTTCTCCTTAATAAATGGAATCATCTCGTTTACAATTATATCAACATATTGATCTTTGTCATTTAAGTATTCGGGGGGAAATGTATGTGCACCAAGAAATGTTGGTATTATATCTATGGGGTAAATATCATTGAGCTTATTTATTACTTCAAGTAATTTAATCTCGTCGTAAAAGCTTAAACCGTATCCACTTTTAATCTCAAGAGTTGTTACGCCCTGTTTAATAAAATTTTCAATTCTTGGTTTTGAGATAGTAATTAAATCTTCAAAACTTGATTCTCTTACAGCTTTTACGGTAGAATTTATTCCACCGCCCGACTTTGCAATTTCTTCGTAGGTTTTGCCGTTTATACGCATGTTAAATTCATTCGCTCTCGATCCTGCAAAAACCAAATGAGTATGGCACTCAACCAAGCCTGGTAGAACAATCATTCCACTTAAATCAATTTTCTGATCTATTTGATAATTTTTAATTTTATCATTTTGTATAATCTTTTCAATTTTTTTATCAGAGATAATTATTGAATTATTTTTAAGGACGCCAATTTCACCAAATTCATTGCCTCTCTTAAAGTTTTGGCTTTTTGTATTTACGGTAATTATTTGAGAAGGATTATATAGTAAAGTCTTCATGACTAAGCCGCTATTGAGGGTAATTAAAAAAAACAATAAACTATGTAATATTAAATATTTTTGTCAAATAGTCAATTATTTTGTACATTTACAGACTAAAAACTAAAGGATTTGATATGCCCCCAACAAGAAAGTATAAAATACTTTTTGTAACTTCAGAAGTTGTTCCATTCGTAAAAACCGGTGCTCTTGGTGATGTTTCTAGTTCGTTACCTCAAAAATTACAGGAACTTGGTCATCAAGTAAGAATCGTTGTTCCAAAATATGGGGCGATTGATGAACGTAGGTATAAAATTCATGAAGTTGTAAGATTAAAAGACCTAACAACTCAAATTGGTGGTAAAGAAGTTGTTTATTCACTAAGATCATCTTTTCTTGTCGGTGCAAAAGCGAGAGTACAACTTTATTTTCTAGATAATGAAGACTATTTTGGAAGTAGAAGAAGCTTGTATGCAGATCCAATTTCCGGGAAAGACTATAAAGATAATGACGAAAGATTTATTCTTCTTGCTAAATCAGTTTTTGAATTAATCTCAAAACTTGGATGGATTCCGGATATTATTCACTGTAATGATTGGCAGGGTGGTTTAATTCCTATTTACCTTAAGTCATTATACAAAGATGTTGAAGAGTTTAAGAATATCAAAACGGTCTTTACAATTCATAACCTTGCTAATTTAGGTGAGTTCCCAAAGTCAACATTTGCTAAAACTGGTTTACCAGAAAATCTTAATAATGAAAAAGGTACTTTAATAAATGGCAAATTCAGTTTCCTTAAAAGTGGCATTCAATATTCAGATGCTATTACTACGGTTAGTGAAACTTACGCAAGTGAAATCTGTAAAAAGAAAGAACTTAGTGGAAGTATGTACTCTGTTCTGAAATCAAGGGAAAAAGATATTTATGGTATAGTTAATGGTATTGATGCAGCAATTTGGAATCCTGAAAAGGATAAGCAGATTGCTAAAAAATATTCTATTAAAAACATTGAAGGTAAAAAAGTAAACAAAAAAGTCCTACTTGAAAAGTTTGGATTAGAATATGATGAAAGTAAACCTGTTATTGGGATGATTTCTAGATTGAATGAAAATAAAGGTTTTGATCTTGTTCAAAAGTCATTTAATGAAATGATGAAGTTGGATGCACAGTTTATTTTACTGGGAACAGGCGAAAAGAAATTTCACACATTTTTTGAAAAAGCATTCACAAAATATTCAGATAAATTTGCATTTTATTTAGGCTTCGACGATCAACTTGCACACCTTATTGAAGCAGGAGCCGATATGTTTCTAATGCCTTCACAAATTGAACCCTGCGGTTTAAATCAGATGTACAGCCTGGTTTACGGTACTGTTCCAATTGTAAGAGAAACTGGAGGTCTAGCAGATACAGTTGAAAATGTTGACGAAAAAACCGGAAGCGGTACTGGATTCGTATTTAAGAAGTATGATAGCAAGAATTTAATTTCTGAATTAAAAAGGGCAATTAACTTATTCAAAAAAGATCAGAAGAAATGGCTTAAAATTCAGAAAGCTGGAATGAAGAGTAATTTTACTTGGCTTAACTCTTCCAAAATATATGTTGATCTTTATAAAAAGATAGTCAGTTAAGTTTCTGATGAATAAAGCTATCTTTTTAGATAGAGACGGAACAATTAATATTGATACAGGGTATATAGGTGATGTTAATTTAGTTTCTTTGTTCCCTGGAGTAGCTGAAGGGATAAAAAAACTTAAAGATCAACTTGGTTTTATAATTATTGTTATTTCAAATCAATCCGGAATAACTAGAGGTTTAATTACCTCTGAAGATGTTGATAGAGTGAATAATAGAATTAACGAGCTTCTGGAACTTACAAAAACAAATATTGATGCATTCTATTATTGTCCTTTCCATCCTGATTATGATTCTCAAGAAAAGTGTAAATGCAGAAAACCATCTCCACAATTAGTTTTCGAATCATCTAAAAAATTTAATGTTGATTTAACAAAATCTTATTTTGCGGGAGATAAAGTTAGTGATATAGAATGCGGTAAGAATGCTGGAATTAAAACAGTATTAATTAGAAATTCCTTAAATGAGGCAGAAATAATTCAATTGCAAAATTCACAAAATTCACCCAACTTTGTTGCTGGTAATTTTTTAGCTTTTGTAGATTTTATTGAAAAAGATAGTAGAGGAGAGATTTTTTGATTCAAAAAATAAATATTTTTATGGTTTTTATAGTTCTTTTAGGAATTTCCATCTCATGTTCCGATGATCCTAATTCCGTAGGAAGCTTACTTATACCTGAAAAAGACATCTTAAAGAGTGAAACTCTTGAACTTTTAGCTGAGTCTGTTGAATCTTTCGAAAAAGATTCAGTTAATTTCGGTTCATCTTCATCTTTACTTTTAGGCAATTACAATAACGTGTCAAGTAAAGTATTACTGGCATTTTTGATAACACTTCCTGATTCAATAATGGATCCGTACAGTACTGATGAAGTAAATTTAAAATCAGCATGGATTGAAATTTATCCAAATTACTGGCTGGGTGATAAAAGTGATATAAGTTTTACTGCTCACAAAATAAATACAGCCTGGAATCCTCTTACTGTTGATGATGATTCACTTAGCGTAATCGAATCGTCAATTGGAGATGATATTCTTTCATCACTTTCCTATGCTGAGGGAGATAGCATTATTGGTTTTACTATTGATAATAATTTAGTCGAAAATTGGGTTAAGCGTTCTTTTGATTCATCAGTTGAGAGCAATTATGGAATTCTGCTTGCACCTACTATTTCTTCAACTACAATTTTCGGGTTTCAGGCTTTAACAAGTTTTGCACTCGATCAATATACAACTCTTCACTTAGAATTTGAAAAACCAGGAGAATTCATAGATACTGTGTTATCAACACCAAATTTAGATTTACACGTTCCGGTTGGTGAAAAATTAGCTGATCCAAACAATGGAATTATATTGCAGGGAGGGATTAGTTCTAGAGGTAAAATTAAAATCAATTCAGAAACTATTCCTAAGAATATAGTAATTAACAATGCTCTTCTCGATCTTTACGTACAATCCTCTGACGAAGGCACAATAAGCTCTGATACAATAGCAGTGAGCTTTTTATCAAGTTTTGTTAATACCAATGTAAATGAAAATTTTGGAAGATATCCTTTAGTTAAAAAGGATAATAAATATTCGGGCGATATAAGGCAATTTGTTGAACGCTGGCTAGATGATGAAGTGAATGAAGGCTTAGAAATTAAACTAAGTGATGAAATTAGAAGGGCAAATGCTGTAACAATTTATGGTACTGAAGATATTACTTTTACTCCCAAATTAACACTCTATTATACAACTAAATAAAAATTATGATAAAAAAAATATTATTGACTATTAGTCTTTTTTTCTTAACATCAAATGTATTCGGATCTGGCGGATCAATTTATACTAGATACGGTATTGGTGATCTTTACTTTTCTAATTCTGCATTCAAACTTTCTCTGGGTGGAGTGGGAACTTCTTTAATAACAATGAACGAAGTAAATATCAACAACCCGGCTTCTTTGTTTAATGTTAAAAATACTCGCTTTAACGCTAGTTTAGTTACAAATCTATCTTTTATTGATGATGGAATAGAAAATGCTCTTTACTCTAATACTCAATTCTCGGGATTTAATATAGCTTTTCCAATAAAAGAGACAATGGGCATTAGTTTTATGCTAGGAATGAATCCGTATTCAACAGTAAATTATGATGTAAATGTTATCGGTAAGAAAGTGGGAGACAATGTAATAGATGAAAATTTTATTGGGTCCGGGGGAATGTCAAAACTCTTCTTTGGTGCTTCATACTTATTGCCATTCGATTTTGCGATCGGAGCAACCCTCGATTATTATACAGGACATATTGAATACAGCTCTTCAGTAGACTACCAAAATAATGCTGATCTTACGAATTCATTTTTTATAAGTGAATTTAAGTATAAAGGTCTTGGTACAACTTTAGGGATTGAATCACCGAATATTGCAGAATATTTTGAAAGTGAATTTGTTAACGATATCAGATTTGGAATTGCATATGAAATGAGTGGCGACATAAATACAGATACAGCTCTTATTGGCATAACTTCACTAGGCGATAACACATTTGAATCAAGTGAAGTTTTTACAAAAATTCCGGGTAAAATTAGTGCAGGATTAAATATATTAGTGGATGAAAATTATTTAATTGTTGCGGATTATCTCTTTCAATCTTGGTCTAAATATGAGGTTAATGGAGTTAAATCAAATAATCTAAGAGATTTATCGAGATATAGCATTGGTTTTCAAATTGGGGAGCAATCAAAACGTTTCGCTTCATTTTGGGAACTGATTAAATATAGAGGTGGTTTAAGTTACGAACAGAGTCAATACCAAATAAATGGTGAAGGTATTAATCAGATTGGATTTCATGGAGGTATATCTTTCCCACTTGGTCTAGAAAATACAATTGATATTGGTTTGATGTATGGAATTAGGGGTACTAAAGACTCGAATCTAACTAAAGAAAATATTTTCCAAGCTTCATTTACAATAAATTTTGGTGAGCTTTGGTTTGTAAGAAGAGAGTTGTAAATAAACATAAGGAGACTTAAATTGAAATCTTTTAGAACATTACTATCCATAGTATTACTTCTAAGCTTAGTTCTTGTAAGTAATGTATCCGCCAAGAATAATACGTCTGTCCCCGCAGATAGTGTTAATGTAATGGTTGAAGCCAGTTTATTTTTTGAAGCTTACAAAAATAAGCAGTATGAAATGTGGACAATTGAAAAAGGCTTTAATGTAGTAAATAACGAGCCTAATTTTCAGAATAATAAATATACAATTTACAGAAAAATCGATAAAGTAATATTCGAAGTTTATCAAGATAGTACAATTTCAGAAGAAACAAGAGAAGTTTTGGCAGATACAGTTCTCTACCTTTACGATATGGCAATTCAATATGATCCAGAGTATGAAGGTACATGGCTTGTTAAAAAAGGTTATATTTTAAATGAGTGGAAAAATGTTGAACCTGAAGTTGCAATTGAAGCTTATGAACTAGGATTTAACTCTGGGAAAGAAGTAATCAATGAAGTGTACTATTTAGATAAACTTGGGACACTTTATATTGATAATAGTAGTGAAGATAATGACTATAAGATGAAAGCTTTGGACGTTTACCTCAAATTATCTGATATGGAACCTGATAACGGCAGATGGCCTGCAGTGGTAGCAAGTTTAGCAGAAGATGAAAATCAACTGAAAGAATTTATGCAAAAAGCATGGTACGCTGATAAAGAAAATGGCGAGAAAGCTTGGAAATATGCTAAGATGTGTAAAAAAGTAGAGGACTATGAAGCAGCAATTGAACCACTCAAGTTTTTGATTGACCAAAATCCTGAGGTAATTAATTATTGGAATGAGATAGCAAGAGCTTATCAGAAAAGTGGGAATATTGATATGGCGGTAAACTCCTACAAAGAATTAATAAATCTGCAACCAGATAATAGAGACAGCTATTTTAATTTAGCTTTGCTTTATCAGGATATGGGACAGCTATCAGTCGCCAGAAGTTACTTAAATAAAGCCTCTAAAGTTAGTCCTAGCTGGGATTATCCACTATTCATCGAAGCTGGATTATACGAAAAAGCTGCTAGAAGCTGTGGATTTGAATTTGAAGATAAAGTTGTTTATCAATTAGCTGTTGATACTTATAAAAAAGCTGCTCGAATGAATGGTGAACATGCTTCTCAAGCTATGGATAGAGTTAATGCACTTGCTAATTCAGTCCCTACAAAAGAAGATTATTTCTTTAGGAAGTTAAAAAATGGTGATGAAATTAAGATTGAAGGAAGATGCTATGATTGGATAGGGAAATCAATAACTGTCTCTTTATAGGATAAATTATTATGCAACAAAATTTAAAGAACGATAGTGAAATTTATAATGTTTTAGAGCTAGAAATAGCTCGTCAATCAGATTATTTGGAGCTGATAGCATCAGAGAATTTTGTCAGTCCAGCCGTTTTAGAAGCGGCTGGTTCTGTTTTAACAAATAAGTATGCTGAAGGTTATCCAGGAAAAAGATATTATGGTGGATGTGAATTTGTTGATATGGCAGAAGATATTGCTAGGGATAGACTGAAGAGAATATTCAATGCTGAATATGTTAATGTGCAGCCTCATAGTGGATCTCAAGCTAATATGGCTGTGTTTATGTCCCTTTTGCAGCCCGGTGATACTTTTTTGGGATTGGATCTTGCACATGGTGGACATTTAACACATGGTTCACATGTTAATTTTTCAGGGAAACTATATAGAGCTGTAGGATATCAGCTAAATAAAGAAACGGAAGAATTAGATTACAATGTAATTGAAGATCTAGCTAAAAAAGAAAAGCCCAAAATGATTATAACCGGGGCAAGTGCATATTCAAGAGACTGGGATTATTCGAAATTCAGAGAAATTGCAGATAAAGTCGGTGCTTTTTTACTTTGTGATATGTCTCATCCAGCTGGTATGATTGCAAAGGGATTACTCAATAACCCAATACCATATTGTGATATAGTAACATCAACAACTCATAAAACACTGCGCGGTCCGCGTGGTGGAATTATTTTAGTCGGTAAAGATGTTGAGAATAAGTTGGGAATAAAAACTCCAAAAGGAGATAGAATAAAATTAATGTCTGAAGTTCTTGATAGCATGGTTATGCCTGGAATTCAAGGGGGACCCTTAATGCATGTGATTATGGCTAAAGCAGTTGCATTTGGCGAAATACTTCAAGAATCCTTTAAGATTTATGCACAACAAATTATTAAGAATGCTAATGTCCTTTCGGAAAGTTTAGCTGGTAAAGGATATAAGATTGTTTCAGGAGGTACTTCTAATCACTTAATGTTAGTTGATCTGACTAATAAAGATATATCCGGTAAGAAAGCCGAAATAGCTCTTGAAAAAGCAGGTATTACTGTAAATAAAAATATGGTTCCATTTGATACTAAAAGTCCATTTGTAACCAGCGGAATTCGAATAGGTACTCCCGCTGCAACAACCAGAGGAATGAAAGAATCTGAAATGAAAAACATTGCAGATTTAATCGATCGTGCAATTACAAATTTTGAAGACGATAGCAAGCTAATTACTATCAAAGCAGAAGTTAAATCACTTTGTTCAGGTTTTCCGTTATATTCTGAACTCAGAAACTCATAAATATTTGTGGCCACAAAAGTTAATTATTTGGAATCTGAAGATAATAAATCTACCTCCGGGGAGATGTCTTTTCTAGAACACCTCGAGGAATTCAGATGGAGAATTCTATACCTCATTATTGGTGTAATTCTTGGTACAATTGTTTCATGGGTTTTTATTGATTTCTTAATTGATCAAATTCTCCTTCTTCCAGCCAAAAAAGCAAATATTAATCTGCAAAATTTGAGACCTTTCGGACAGCTCTTCCTTTATTTTCAAGTTGCTGTTATTGGCGGTTTAATCATCAGCATTCCAAATGTATTTTACCAAATCTGGAAATTTATTGCTCCAGCATTAAAGGAGAATGAAAAGAAGTATGTTTCTGCAATTGTTTTTTTCTCATCCTTATGTTTCATAAGCGGAATTGTTTTTGCATATTTTGTAATGCTTCCATTAACACTTGCGTTTGCTGGAAAATTTGGAACAACTGCAATCGAAAATAATTTTGCCATTGACGAATACTTCTCTATTATAATTAGCGTAATGCTTGCTGCTGGAGTTATTTTTGAATTACCAATGTTATCATTCTTTCTATCAAAAATAGGGATTCTAACACCACAGTTTATGCGTAAGTTCAGACGCCACTCAATAGTTGGTATTTTAATTGTAGCCGCAATCCTAACTCCAGGAACAGATCCGCTTGCTCAAGTTCTATTAGCAATTCCTTTGGTTTTATTATATGAAATAAGTATATTCGTCTCAAAATTTTCGCAAAAAAAAGAATTTGAAAGCTGACCTTACTCAAATAAGCAAACCCATCAAAAACGATTTAGATCAATTTAATCAACTATTCAAGGAATCATTAAAGTCCAAGGTTGGTATTGTCGACATCGTTACAAAATATATTTTAAAGCAGAAAGGGAAAAAGATAAGGCCCTTACTTGTCCTTCTTTCCGCTAAAGTAATTGGTGAAGTAAACGAAAGAACTTTTAGGGGTGCAACATTGGTTGAGCTTTTACACACTGCAACACTGGTACATGACGATGTTGTTGATGGTGCAGAAAAGAGAAGGGGCCTTCCATCAATTAATGCTGTGTGGAAAAACAAAATAGCTGTTCTTATGGGTGATTATCTTTTATCTAGAGGACTTCTGCTCTCAATTGAAGGAAAGGATTTTGATTTTTTGGAAATAACTTCTAATACAGTTAAAAGAATGTCAGAAGGCGAACTTCTCCAAATAAAGAAAACTCAAAAATTGAATATAGATGAACAGACTTACTTTAGAATAATTTCAGATAAAACAGCATCACTTCTTTCAACATGCTGTGAAATTGGAGCTGCTAGTACCACCTCTAATCAAGAAGATATAGTAAAAATGAGAGATTTTGGTGAATATTTAGGATTATCTTTCCAAATTAGAGATGATATTCTTGACTATATAGGATCAACTAAGTTGGTTGGTAAGCCGCTAGGTGCAGATATTAAAGATAAAAAAATTACACTGCCCTTAATTCACTCTTTAGAAAAAGCTTCTAAAAATGAAAAAGCTGAGATAATTAAATTAGTAAAGAACGGAAAGAAGAAAAATAACATAGAAAAAATTATTGATTTTGTGAAAAAGTACAATGGAATTGAATTTGCACAATCAGTTGCTGAGGATTATGCAAATAAAGCTAAGGAATCATTGAGTCATTTTCCAAAATCTGAAAGTAGAGATTCACTTGAAACACTAGTAAACTTTGTTGTTGAGCGCAAAAAATAAAATTTCAATAAAGAATTATTTATAAGATAGAACATCGATAATTTTTATTTTTTTTTTCAAGAAATTTTATATCTTAAATCAATAAAATATTTAAATATAACTCAAATACTTGTTGTTAAAATCTTTCAAAAAATCACCGAACTTATCAGAAATGAAATTAATTCAGGGAATAAATGAAAAAGTCTTTTCTTGATTACACACTTAAAGTACGTTTACCCTTAACTTTATTTGTAATAGTTCTTTCCTTTGTAATTACTTTTTATGTTTCAAGACCTGAGCGTGATGGAATTGGTTATGCACCCGATCAGCCTATTGCATACTCACATAAACTTCACGCAGGCCAAATGAAAATTGATTGCCAATATTGCCATACTGGAGTTACAAAAGGAAGGCATGCACTTGTTCCATCGGCAAATATTTGTATGAATTGTCATTCAGTTGCACGTGCAAAACAGCCGGAAATTATCAAATTAGCAAAGTATTATGAAGAGAAAACACCTATACCTTGGAAGCGAATACATAAAGTTCCGGAGTATGCATACTTTAACCATTCTGTTCACGTTAATAAAGGAATGAAGTGTGAAACATGTCATGGAAATATTGCCGATATGGAAGTTGTTAGTCAGGTTAGAGGATGGACAATGACTGCTTGTCTCGATTGTCATAGAAATCCGAAAGAGCAGCTGCCTTACTTGGAAAATATAAAACTTGGTCCAACGAATTGTGCTGCTTGCCATAGATAAGGAAATAAAAAAATGAAAACTGTAGGAAGAAGAAAATTTTTTACTAAAATATCACTAAGTGCAATTGGAACTTTGCTGTTTTCAATATTCCCAATGAATTTATTTGGCAGATCAAAACACAATTTTTCATCAAAAATTAAAGTTACAACTTCACCCAAATTCTGTAAAAAGAAATAAATAAGGTTTCATTGAATATGTCCGAAAATAAAGAAAAAATATCTGGAAAAGCATTAAAGAATATCAAGAAGACCCAGAAGTTCTAAAAGCGAAATTAGATGAATTTAAAGAAGGGGTAACTGACGATTTTAATCCGGATGAAATGAATAAGTTTTCCAGAAGAAAATTTCTTGCTGTTCTTGCTGCATCTACTGCATATGCTGCTACTGCTTGTACAAACTATAGAGATAAAGGTGAAATTGTTCCTTATATTGATAGACCTGAAGAAATTTTGCCAGGCAAGCCTACTTATTATGCATCTACATTTTATGATGATGGAATATCATACGGAATTTTAATAAAAACTAGAGAGGGGAGACCAATAAAAATTGATGGTAATCCGGATGATGAAATAAATCAAGGTAAAATCCCTTCAAAAGTTCATGCCAGTATATTGAATTTGTATGATCCAGAAAGACTAAGTGAACCAAAAATAAACGGCAGAAAAGTTTCCTGGAATAAAATAAATGATGAAGTAATTCAGCAATTAGATAAAGCTCTTTCAGATGGTAAAGAAATAGCTTTTATTTCGAACCCAATTACATCACCTGCAACACTTGAAGTTATTGACGAGTTTAAAAATAAATTTAGTAGTGTAAAAGTTTATACTACACAACTTTTTAATCAAAAAAATAGGGTAGATGCTTGGGAGAAATCATTTGGACAGAAGGTAATTCCATCAATAAAGTGGAATGAGGCAAATTTAATTGTATCACTTGAGTCTGATTTCTTAGGTAGAGAAGGGAATACAGCTGAAAATAGAATTCTATATACTCAAGGAAGAGATGTTATCAATAAAAAATCCTTGAATAAACTTTATACAATTGAAGCAGGAATGAGTTTAACGGGAATGAACTCGGATGTTAGATTAAGACTTAAAACCTCAACAACAATTTGATTTAGTTCTTGCCCTGATAAATGAATTGGCAAATAAGAATGCAATACAAGTCAGTAAATTGGACTCTAATGTAAAAACCCTTGTAAATTCAAAGTCACTCAAAACCTTTGCTTCTGAAAATAGTCTAGACATTGAAAAATTAAGTCAATTAGTAAATGATTTAGTAATTAATAAAGGCAAATCTATAGTATATGCTGGAAATACTCTTCCAACTGAAACTCATATGATCGTTAATTTACTTAATGAATTATTAGAAAGTTCAAGTTTATACAATTTTGAACAAGCATATTTGGTGGATAACTCTCTTTCAACAAGTGAAGAAATAAAAGATTTGGTTTCAAAGATGAATAATGGAAATGTTGCAGTAGTTATTCATTTTGATTCGAATCCGGTTTATGAATTAGCGCCGAGTTACAGATACGAAGAAGCATTGAAGAATGTCGAAACAACTATAGCTTTGTCTGAAACACCAAATGAAACTACTTCGGTTTCTAATTATATTTTACCACTAAATAACATTTTTGAATCTTGGGGCTATCATCAGACAAGAAATGGTTTTGTCTCGCTTCAGCAGCCTGTAATTTCACCATTATTTAACACCCGAGAACGAGAGAGTGTTTTAATGGATTGGATAAATAATGATGGTATGGTATCAAATTACCAATTGAAGGTAAAGAATACTTTTAAGAAAAATATTTATGATAAAGGAAATTTTGCTGCAGATTTCGAAACATTTTGGTTTACCTCTTTGCATGATGGAATTGTAAAAATTAAGCCCAAAGAATATGGTATTTCAAAAGTTAAACAGGAAGTAATCACCAAATCTGATATAACAAATTCCGGATTAACATTAATTTTACAAAATAATTACTCAATTGGAACTGGTAAATATGCTAATAATGGCTGGCTTCAGGAATTACCGCATCCCGTTACAAAAGTAGCTTGGGATAATTATGCTGCAGTTGCACCTGCAACAGCAAAAAAGTTTGAGCTTGAAAATGATGATTTAATTAAAGTTAATCTAAATGGCAATGAAGTAGAATTACCGGCTTTTATTCAGCCTGGAATGGCTGAAGAAACAATTGTTATTGAACTTGGATATGGAAGAGACAAATTCTGGTGATGTTGCTGATGGAGTTGGTTTTAATGCTAATTTGCTTTTAAGTACAGAAAATATTTCTCAATATATTTTTGATAATGTATACAATTACAAAAACTGGTAAGATTTATAAATTAGCATCAACCCAAGAACATCATGCCCTTGATGACGATTTTGTTAAGGATTTTCATATTATCAGAAAAATTATTCAAGAAGGAACTTTAGAAGAATATAAAAATAATCCTCATTTCTTGCATGAGCATAAACATGAAATATTCAGTATTACTGAAGCACATGAATATAAAAATGAAAAATGGGCAATGAGCATTGACCTAAATAAATGTCTGGGCTGTTCTGAATGCATAAGCTCTTGTAATGTCGAAAATAATGTTCCTGTTGTTGGCAAAGATCAAGTTGCTATGGGTAGAGAAATGCAATGGATGAGAATTGACAGATACTATAGTGGAACTCCTGAAGAACCAATTGTAAGTACTCAGCCTATGCTTTGTCAGCATTGTGATAATGCACCATGCGAAAATGTTTGTCCGGTTAATGCAACAAATCATAGTCCTGACGGATTAAATCAAATGGCTTATAACCGATGTGTTGGAACAAGGTATTGTGCGAATAACTGTCCTTATAAAGTTAGAAGATTTAATTTTTATAATTTCAGAGATCATTTTGCAGATGCACATTATGATAATGAATTATCCTACTTGGTAAATAATCCTGAAGTTACAGTACGTTCCCGTGGTGTTATTGAAAAATGTACTTTCTGTGTTCAAAATATTATGGAAGTTAGAGAAAATGCAATTAAAGAAGGACGTGAAATTACGACAGATGAAGTTAACAACAGCTTGTCAATCTGCATGTCCAACTGAATGCAATTGTTTTTGGTGATTCAAATAATGAGAACTCAACTGTTACAAAACATAGAGAACATGAATTAAGTTATCATGTATTAGAAGAATTAAATGTTAGACCAAATGTTACATATTTGGCAAAAATAAGAAATACTCATACGGAGGATTTATAGTGAGTAGTATTGATTACACTCAAGAGAGATCAGTTGTTGAAGGGAAGACCTGCCGCTTCGAACACTTGATGAAATAATTTCTAAACCACTTGATACTAAGCCAGATAAAAAGTTTTACATTGCTTTAATGGTAACACTTACAATGTTAACCATTGGTGCTCTTGGAATCTGGCAGCATCATTGTATTGGGGAACAGGTTTATGGGGTAATAATAATCCAGTTGGCTGGGGTTTACCAATTGTAAACTTTGTTTTTTGGATTGGTATTGGTCATGCTGGAACATTGATTTCTGCGATTTATTTCTGTTCAGACAAAAATGGAGAACAGGTATTGCCAGATTTGCAGAAGGTATGACAATCTTTGCGGTAATAACAGCAATGATATTCCCGATTATGCATACTGGAAGACCTTGGATTGCGGCGATTTATTTGCTCCCATATCCAAATCAGCATTCACTTTGGGTTAACTTTATCTCACCTCTTTTATGGGATGTGTTTGCAGTTTCCACTTACTTTACAGTTTCATTTGTGTTCTGGTATATTGGTCTAATTCCGGATTTTGCAACCTTAAGAGATAGAACAACTAATAAAATCAAAAAAATAATTTATTCCATCACAAGTTTAGGGTGGAGACATTCAAACAGACACTGGCAAAATTATGAATTAACTTATTTAATACTTAGCAGGTTTTGCAACACCATTAGTACTTATCCGTTCATACAATCGTAAGTTTCGATTTTGCCGTTGCTATTTTGCCTGGATGGCATACAACAATTTTCCCACCATATTTTGTTGCTGGTGCAGTTTTCTCTGGTTTTGCTATGGTACAGAACGTATTAATCTTTATTAGAAAAATATTTAATTATGAACATATAATTACACTAGATACTCTTGAAAAAATGAATAAGATTATTTTGTTAACCGGTATGCTGGTTGGTTATGCTTATTCAATGGAATTTTTTATTGCATGGTACAGCGGTGTTCAAGCCTGAAGTTTTTGCATTTATGAATAGAGCATTTGGTGATTATTTTTGGGCTTACTGGATAATGTTTTCTTGTAACGTAATCTTTCCTCAATTATTCTGGTTTAAGAAAATCAGAAGATCAATACCCACTTATGTTTATTTTAGCAGTTTTAGTAAATGTTGGAATGTGGTTTGAAAGATTTGTAATTACAGTTACATCTCTTATCAAGAGATTATCTTGCCTTCAAGTTGGGCATACTTTAAACCAACCTTAACAGACGCTTCTTTATTGATTGGTAGTTTTGGTCTTATTCTTTACTCTTGTATTATTATTTACAAAATCATTACCGGTTATTTCAATTGCTGAAGTTAAAGCTGTTGTGGATGGTTCACAACCAACACATGGGGAGGATCATTAAATATGAGCAAAAAATTATATTCTTATAGTGCATTATTTGATACACCCGATGAAATTATTCATGCTGCTAAAACAGTTAGCGAAAAAGGTTATACAAAATTTGATGTAAATACACCTTATCCAGTACATGGAATGGATGCAGCAATGAAACTTCCTCCTTCTAAATTAGGATTTGTAACTTTATTTGCCGGTTTGGGAGGAATGCTCGTTAGCTCTGTTAATGATGGGTTGGATGATGGCAATTGATTATCCGATAATAATTGGCGGTAAACCATTTTTCCCATTACCTGCATTTATTCCAATAACATTTGAGATTACAGTTCTTATTGGATACACTAACTACTGTTGGTGCATTATTATTCTTTTTCTTTAAGCTTCCAAATAACAAACATCCTTTGCATGATACAAACTACATGAAGAATGTTTCCTCGGATAAATATGGAATTTGTATTGAGGCAATAGATCCAAAATTTAATGAAGATGAAATTAAAGATATTGTTTACTAGTCTTCAGTGCAAGTTTAATTGAACCAATTTATTTTGATGATGAAGAAATTAGCTTTACAAACCAAAGTTGCTGATCCTAAATTTTTAGGATTTTTAGTTGCGGTTGCAGTATTTGTTTCTGTTTCAGCATATCTTCATCTAAATAAATTGTTATATATAGTTCCATTTTCATGGATGGCTGAACAAGAAAAAGTGATTGTTCAAGAAACTAATCGATATTTTTGAAAATGGATCTGGAATGCAAAAGCCGGTTAAAGGATACTGTTGCTAGAGGATTTATGCCTTATCCATTTAAGAATAAACCAGATGATGCTGGAAAATTATTAGTTAATCCATTAATTCCGAATGATGAAAATTTGGCTGTTGGTAAAGAAAAATACAATATTTATTGCAGTCCTTGTCATGGTTATTTAGGTGAAGGTGATAGTAGATTAAATGGACAATTTCCTAATCCACCAAGTCTGCACTCCGAAAAATTAAGAACATGGACTGATGGAAGAATATATCATGTTATTACTGAGGGACAAAATGTTATGCCTTCATACCGTTCGCAATTATCACGTCAAGAAAGATGGGCAGTTGTAAATTATTTAAGAGTGCTTCAAAGATCATTAAATGCTAAGGAGACTGATTTATAATGAGTTCAACCTTAAATAATAATGTGATTATGTTAAAAAAGATTTACCTCCAATTATTAATAAAATTGGAATAACCTTAACAGTGATTGGACTTATTCTGGTAGTTTTAGCTTATTTTACTGATCCTACTAGAAGTGCATTTAATAATATTATTATTACTAATGTTTTTAACAAGTATTGGGCTTAGGTTCATTATTTTTAGTTGCAATTGAATACTTGGGCGGTGCAGTTTGGAGTACACCTTTTAGAAGAGTGGCTGAAATATTAGCTTCCACTTTATTGATAGTTCCAATAGTTGCAATCCCGATTTATTTTAATTTGCATGATGTTTATCATTGGACACATTTAGAAGTTGTTGCTACCGATGAAATATTATCCCATAAATCTCCTTATCTTAAATGAAACTTTCTTTACAGTAAGAATTATTGGATATTTTGTTATTTGGATTTTGTTTTATTTTATTATTACCAAAAATTCACAAAAACAAGATACGACTAAGGATCAAGTCTTTAACTAAAAAGAATATAAGGAATAGTGCAATATTTATTCCATTTTTTGCAATTACAATTACATTTGCTTCAATTGATTGGATGATGAGTTTAGAGCCTCATTGGTTTTCCACAATTTTTGGTGTTTATTATTTTTCCGGAACTTTTCTGAGCTGCATTAGCAATTATAACTTTTTTAGTCGTTTATTTAAATGAAAAAGGAATATTTGGTAAAGGTATAGTTTCTGATCATTATTATAGTTTTGGTGCATTACTTTATGGATTTATTAACTTTTGGGCATATATTGCATTTAGTCAATTTATGCTTATTTGGTATGCAAATCTTCCTGAAGAAACATTTTGGTTTCTTAATAGATGGGAAGGAAGTTGGTTAATTTTTTCACTAGTTTTTATTGTTATTCATTTTCTTTGTTCCATTTTTTGCTTTGGTTTCTCAACCTTCAAAAACAAATGCTGCTAGATTAAAATTTATGTCAATTTGGTTATTAGTTGCTCATTTTATGGATATGTACTTTTTAGTAATACCTACGTTTAGTCCCAGATGGTGTTGTCACTTGGCTGGATTGAATTAGGTTTCTTTTTGTTGGCATTTGGGATTAGTATTTTTAATTTTTTCAATTAAAGGCAAAAACAGTTAATCTTCTTCCAATTGGTGATCCAAAACTAAAAAGAGGATTGGATTTTAGACTTTAATCTTAGGTAATATTTATGGATAATAAAAAAAATTTGAAACTGAAATAGACTTTAAAGCATTGCCAAAATCTCCATCAAGATTATTTGGTTGGATATTTCCATACTATGCAGTCTTATTTGTTGTTAGTCGGAATCTTTTTTGTAAAACACATGGATTATTCGTCGTTTAATAATGTTCCAGCTAATTTATACAGATTCATTAGATATTACAGCCGATGTTGAAGTGAAAAAAGGTGGAATAATGCCTGCGATTGATTTAGATATTATTTCAAATCCTACGAATGCCATTATTGAAAATGGTAAAGACATTATTTAAAACAAATTGTGCATCTTGCCACGGTGAAGATGGAAAGGGGGATGGGGTTGCTGCTGCTGCATTAAATCCTGCCTCCAAGAAATTTTCATAGTCCTTGAAGATTGGAAAAATGGTGTTAGATTTCAGTTCAATCTACAAAACTCTTCAAGAGGGTATTGCTGGCGGAGCAATGATTGCCTATGAATTTATTCCGATTGAAGATAGAATTGCAATAATTCATTACGTAAGAACTTTTGCTGATTATCCAAAGTTACTCAAGAAGAAATTGCATCTCTTGATAAACTTATGAATTATCAAAAGGAGTTATTTCTCCAAGTAAATTACTTTGAAATGGCTACAGAATAAAATTGCTAATGAGGCTTCTGTGAATGTAATACATTTTTGAAGAATCCTTGAATAAAATAAATTCCTTGCAGATAAAGATACTGGTCGATTATTTAATAAATTCAGCAGCGATAAAGATGAAAGTAATTTCAATTTTTAAGCGAGATTTTTCTAATAGCAATACTATCGGAATTTATTAATCGTGTAATTGCTTTCCCAATCTGAAAGTGGATTTAAGTCAAGTGTGACTCTCTTTTATCTAAAGAAGAGTTGAGAAATTTATTTAAGATTTTAAGTAAACTCTATTAGTTAAATTATTAAATATTGTCTTACTATTTAGACACTTAAGAACATGTATTAATGAGGTAAAAATTATAAATAATTAAAATATATTATTGTCATTCTGCTTTTTTCATTTAAGTACTATACTTTCTCAAAATGATGAACATGTGAAATTGGAATTGATGAAAAATTAGGTGACTTTTTACCGTTAGAAGCAGTTATTTACAGATTCAGAAGGTAGAAAAAGTTAACACTTGATGTGTTATCAATAAACCTGTTTTCCTAGCTTTTGTTTATTACGAATGTCCTGGAATTTGCAATACAACTCTTAACTGAACTTAGCTTGGGTGGTTGATAGAGTTGATCTTAGTCCCGGGAAAGATTTTGAAGTATGTAACAATAAGTATTGATCATGAAGAAACTGCATAAAATTGCTGCTGATTTCAAAAGAGAATTATTTTGCTGCGCTTCAAAGAAAATTTCCCAATTGATTCTTGGAAGTTTTTAGTTGGTGATTCATTAACTAGTTGACAGCAGTTACAAAAGTCAGCTGGATATTAATTTTAAGAAATATGGTGATGAATATAGACATCCAGGAGGACTGATTACTATCTCACCAGAAGGAAAAATTTCAAGATATATTTTTGGATCGCAGTTTAATCAGTTTGATGTTAAAATGGCTTTACTTGATGCTCAAGCTGGAAAGACTAAGTCCAACAGTTGCCAAAATGCTTCAGTTTTGTTTTAGCTATGACCCTGAAGGTAGAGGTTATACTCTTAACATAACACAGAATTGTCGGTTCAGTAATGCTGCTAGGTGTATTAGGATTCATTATTTTTAATTTTAGTGATTAAGAAAAAAGTAAATCGGATTAAAATTTAATAAAGTATTGAGTTTAAGGAGAATTTAATGGCAAACGATACAGTTGCTATTTCAGATAAATCATATTTAGAAGAGGGAACAACTAAGAAAGCTACCGGGATAATGTCTTGGTTTTTTAGTACTGATCATAAAAGAATTGGAATGATGTATTTAATTACAATTTCTATATTCTTTTTTGTAGGTGTTATTCTTGGTGTTTTAATGAGACTAGAACTCATAGCACCGGGAAGAACAATAATGGATGCACAGACTTATAACACAATTTTTACGCTTCATGGTGTTATAATGATTTTCCTATTTATCATTCCTGGAATTCCGGCTGTTTTTGGTAATTTTTTTCTTCCTCTTCATCTAGGGGCAAAAGATGTTGCTTTTCCTAGATTAAATCTTACTATCATATTGGATTTATTTAATTGGTGCTGCTTTGGTTTTAGTTTCACTTTTTGTTGAAGGGGGACCAATTGATACAGGATGGACTTTTTATATTCCATATTCTGTAAGGACAAATACTAATGTATCGTTGGCAATATTTGCAGCATTTATTCTTGGATTTTCATCTATTTTAACTGGTCTAAATTTTGTGACTACAGTTCATAGAATACGCGCACCAGGGATGACATATTTTAAAATGCCTTTATTTGTTTGGTCAACTTATGCAACAGCATGGATTCAAGTTATTGCAACTCCTGTTATTGGAATTACAATTCTTTTAGTAATGTTAGAAAGACTATTTGGTGTAGGAATTTTTGATCCTGCTCTAGGTGGTGATCCGATTTTATTTCAACATATGTTCTGGATTTATTCTCACCCGGCAGTTTATATTATGATTTTGCCTGCAATGGGAGTTGTTTCAGAAATTATTCCAACATTTGCCAGAAGAACAATTTTTGGATATAAAGCAATTGCAATGTCAAGTTTAGCTATTGCATTTATTGGTTATTTGGTTTGGGCGCATCATATGTTTACAAGTGGAATGAGTCAAACAGCCACTATAATATTTTCGTTTCTTAACTTTTATTGTAGCTTTACCAAGTGCAATTAAAGTTTTTAACTGGGTTGCGACAATGTATAAAGGATCTATTGATCCAAAACCACCATTTTTATGGGTGATGAGTTTTATATTTTTATTTACAATTGGGGGATTAACCGGACTAGTTTTGGGTGCTCTTAGTTACAGATGTACATTTCACGATACATATTTTGTGGTAGCTCATTTTCACTATGTTATGTTTGGAGGGACAGGAACAATATTTTTTGCAGCTCTATATTATTGGTTCCCCAAAATGACAGGTAAAATGTATAATCTTAAATTGGCTACATATTAATGCTGGCTTTATTTTTTATTGCATTTAATACTCTATATTTCCCAAAATTTATTCTTGGGTTATATGGGAATGCCAAGAAGATATTATGATTATCTTACCAGAGTTTCAAATCTTTACATTAATTTCTACAATTGGTTCCTGGTTAATGCTTCATGGTAATATTATTGATAATATACAATTTGGTTCAGTGCATTATTAAGAATGGTGAAAAAGCTGAAGCAAATCCTTGGGGTGGCGTTACTTTAGAATGGCATATTGAATCACCTCCTCCATTGGAGAATTTTCATGAGATTCCAACTGTAACTAAGGAACCTTATGATTTTAGTCAGCTTAAAACAATGAAGTATGTTCCAAAGGGAGAAAAATATGAGTAATCATACTGCAGATATTTCACATGAGGTACACCGTGATGATGTTGGTGCAAGAATGGGAATGTGGCTATTTCTTTTTACAGAACTCCTACTTTTTGGAGGTTTGTTTTTAGTTTATGCCGTTTACCGTCATGAATATATAGATCAATTTAGAGTTGCAGCTTTAGCGTTAAATACAACTGTAGGTGCATTGAATACGATTATTCTTCTTACAAGTAGTTTAACTGTTGCTTTGTCTATTGCTGCATTACAAAAAGGCAATAAAAATTTGAGTATAATGCTATTATTTATGACCAATATTTTAGCATTTGCGTTTATGGTAAATAAATATCTTTGAATGGTCAGAAAAAATTCATCACGGAATTTATCCGGGAAGTGAAACTTTATTAAATTTACCTGATGGTCAGATTTTATTTTATGGACTTATACTATATTATGACAGGATTACATGGACTTGCACGTAATTATTGGTTTGGTATTTTTATCTATTGTATTAGGATTTATTTTTACTGGTTCAGTTAATAAAGATAGTTATGTTAAACTTGAAAATGCTGGACTCTATTGGCATTTGGTTGATTTAATCTGGATTTTCTTATTTCCATTATTCTATTTAATTCACTAGGAGATTTTAATGCAACACAATGAATCACATGAAAATCATCACATTGGATATAGTACCTATCTTTTAGTTTGGGTAAGTCTAATTGCTTTAACGTCAATTACTGTTACAGTTGCCGGAATTAATTTAGGGGAGTATACTCTTGCAATTGCGTTAACAATTGCTGCTATAAAATCTGCATCTGGTTATAAATATCTTTATGCACATCAAATTTGAAGATCCAATTTTTAAAGTATTTCTTGGAATTAGTGGATTTACATTATTAGTAATATTTACGTTAACATTTTTTGATTATTTCTATAGGTAGATAGATTTTATGAATTCAAATCCAACTTCATATGTTCAAACCGTAGATTCAGCAATGATTTTTATTGTCGTTGTTTCTCTAATATTTTTACTAGGAATTATCTGCAACGATGGTATTATTTCGTAATAAAATATAATAGAAAGAAAGGTGCAAAACCGGTTGATATTCATGGAAGTATTCTTTTAGAAACAATTTGGTTCATTGTCCCTTTAATTTTGGTTATGGCAATGTTTTATTACGGTTTTATTGGATATAAGGATTTTAAAAATATTCCTGATGATGCTTTGCAAATTGATGTTACCGGTAGAATGTGGGATTGGGATTTTGTATATGAAAATGGAATGCTAATCTAGATACACTTTATGTCCCTATCAATAAACCTGTAAAGTTAAATATGATTTCTGCTGATGTTAATCATTCATTATATATTCCTGCATTTAGAGTTAAACAAGATGTGATTGGAGGTTCTCTGCAGTATCTTGTTTTTACAGCTGAAAAAGAGGGTAGTTACAATGTTGCTTGCGCAGAGTATTGCGGATTGGAGCATTCAGCAATGTATACTAAAGTTGTTGTGATGCCGGAAGACAAATATCAAGAATGGTATAAAAGTGTTACACCTAATAAAGCAATGGAAGTAACTGATTCTTTAAAAACAAAGTGATAAATGCCAATAAATAGTATTACATATTTCTCTAAAAATGAATTTACTCAAAAGAGCAAATTAAGCGAATTTTTAGGTATCCTTTCCGAATTAACTAAATTCAGGATTACTTTTTTTGTATCTGTTACAACTTATGTGGGATTCATTTTACATAGTGGCTCAATTAATCTAGACTTTCTAATTCCCACAATTGGAGTATTGATTTTAGCAAGCGGTGCTTCTGCTTTGAACGAATATCAAGAACGAAATTCTGACTTTCAGATGGAAAGGACTAAAATTAGACCTATTCCTTCCGGTAGAATAACCGCATACAATGCTTTATTTATTTCTTTAATTTTAATTGTAATTGGTTTATTAGTGTTAGCTTTACATAGTAGTGCTGTTTTGCTATTAGGTTTATTTACACTTGTTTGGTATAATGGAGTTTATACTCCATTAAAACAAGTTACAGCTTTCGCTATTATTCCCGGATCGCTTGTTGGAGCCTTACCGCCCATAATTGGTTGGGTAGCATCAGGCGGTGAGATACTAGATGATCAAATTTTAGCATTAGCATTATTTATGTTTATTTGGCAAATCCCTCATTTTTGGTTATTACTTTTAATGTATGATCACCAATATAGTGAAGCCGGTTTCCCGACTCTCTCTAAAATGTTTTCATATAAACGAATTTCACAGATTACTTTTGCTTGGATTGTAATTCTGGTACTATCCAGTTCATTAATTTATTTATCCAATTTATCTGAATCTATTTATTCAAATGTACTATTAATTATTTTAGGTTTAGCTACTTTATTTTTTTCTTCAAAAGTAATCTTTAAAAATGAAAGAGAAATTTATAAAAAATCTTTTTTTCAGATTAATGCATATGTATTATTTGTATTGATTGTTATTTCTTTTGAAAAAATTATTTAATTATTCAGCTAATTTTATTTAGGAATATTATTTAATGGATATACTTAAAAATATCGTTTTCCCTCAATCACCGACAAATATTTTACTATTAAAGTATTTATTGTTTTTAACACTCATGATTCTTTTGCCTTATTTAAGTGTAATGATGAGCACAACACTATTTTCAATAATGCATTTTACAAAAGGGAAGAAAACTGGCAATAGAAATCATCTGATCTTTTCTAGCGAGCTTATAGATATGTTTACAGGAAATAAGTTGATGGCTTTGGCCTTGGGTGTTATTCCTTTATTAAGTTTGATGTTCCTCTTCAGTCAATTATTACTTAGTGCGGATATAAACGTAAACTCAAATCTTTTATTCACTTTAATATTATTTTTCGCTGCGTTAATTTATCTCTATACTTACAAATATAGCTTTAGATTGAAGAATATTTTTAATTTGGTTAGCATAGAAAAAGCTGGAAGCGATAATTTAGTAAAAGAATTTGAAGATTTTCAAAAGAGTAATAGTAAACTATTATCAAAATCTGGGACAATCGGATTTATTCTTTTAGTAATTGTTGTTTATTTGTTAGTAGGAGTTTTACAGTTAGTAACAGATTCATCTCGATGGATAAACGATAATTCTATTTTCAATATTATATTTTCAACTCGTACCGTAATTTATTTTCTGTTTTTTATTTCTTTCTCATTTGCAATAACATGTGCGGTAATAATATTTAAATACTTTAAAAGAGAAGCCGAACCTCATGATAAAAATTATTTGGAGTATGTTAAAAATTTTGCACTTAAAACGGGTCTAATTTTTACGTTCATTCAGCCATTAATATTTGTTTTAAGTGTTTTAAGTATACCGGATTCTTCACTATCTTTTTCAATTTTTATTACTGCTGGTATTGGCTTAGGATTAATGCTAATCATAAGCATTATTTTTTATATAATGTATAAAGAATCCAAAACTAATCTAGGTGGTTCTGCAATCTTTGTTTTCTTATTATTATTTTCTGTTATAGTTTATAAAGATCAATTAGCGTTTGATACTACAAGTAAGACCGAAATGAGAGAATTAAATCAAGAATATGAATTGTATATTGCCAAAATTAAAGATAAAGCAGGAATTCAAGAAGTTGTTGAGATAAGCGGCGAAGATATTTATAACGCTAAATGTATTGCTTGCCATAGATTTGATACAAAACTTGTTGGACCTCCTTATAATGATGTATTGCCAAAATATGAGGGTAACAAAGATGGTTTAGTTGAATTTATCCTTAATCCGGTGAAAGTAAATCCTGAATATACTGCTATGCCCAATCAAGGACTTAAACCAAAAGAAGCAGAGGCGGTTGCCGATTATATCATCAAAATTTATCAAGGATCTTGACTTTTCAGAAATAAATAACTTCCTTCAAAAAATTAATTGCCAACTAGATTTTACTAGTTGGCTTAAATTAAATAATAATGCTTACCATATTAAATGCAATCGAACTTTCTGCTGATTATCTTGACAAAAAAGAAGTTGAATCAGCAAGAATTAATTCCGAACTACTGCTTGCACATATCTTAAATTGTAATCGAATGGAATTATACTTAAAATTTGATCAGCCTCTTAAAGAAGAAGAAGTCAATGAATATAGGGAATTGATAAAAAGACGCGGTAATAGAGAGCCATTACAATATATTATTGGGAATGTTGAATTTTTTGGTTTAGAATTTTTTGTGAACAAAAATGTCTTAATACCAAGGTCAGAAACTGAACTTTTGGTTGAAACAATTATAAATAAATTTAAGAATAAAAATAGCATCAGCATTTTAGATATTGGAACTGGAAGCGGTAATATTGCCATTAGTCTTTCTAAAAATTTACCTGGGGCGAATATTATTGGTATTGATAAGAGTAAAAAAGCAATTGATGTTGCAAAAAAAAATTCGGTACTTATTGATAATGATTTTAAACTAAAATTCGAAGCTATTGACTTTATTGATTTTTCGAATACTAATACATGTAAGTTTGATCTGATTGTCTCAAACCCGCCATATATTTCTCTAAAAGATTACGAAAGTTTAGATGCAGAATTAAAAAATTACGAACCAAAAGAGGCATTAACAGATTTTGAAGATGGGTATTATTTTTACAAATTAATTTGCAAAAATGCTTCTAAACATCTTCTCCCAAAAGGAAAATTATTTTTTGAAATTGGATTTGGTCAGTCAAAAACCATTAAGCAAATTATGGATGTAAATGGTTTTATAAATATTTCAATAATTAAGGACTATCAAAATATTGATAGGGTGATTTTTGGAGAAATTTAATGAGAGCTTTAATTCAAAGGGTATCAAAGGCTTCAGTAAAAGTTGAATCGGAGAATTATTATCAAGAAATTGACCAAGGGATGGTATTGCTGCTTGGGATAAGTGAAGATGATACAGAAAATGAAATCAATTATATGGTTGAAAAATGCTGTAACTTGAGAATTTTTGAAGATGAAAATCAAAAGATGAATCTTTCAGTTTTAGAGATTAAAGGAGAGGTTTTATTAGTCTCTCAGTTTACTCTTTATGGCGATACAAAAAAGGGAAACAGACCCAGCTTTAACAAAGCTGCTAAGCCTGAAACTGCAGAAAGACTTTATAATATATTTTCTTCTAAAATGAGAAAAAATCTTGGAACGGATAAAATTAAAGAAGGAATTTTTGCTGCTATGATGGAGATTACAATAATAAATCAAGGTCCAGTAACGGTTTTAGTGGAATCTAAATAATTATATTTGTAATTTAAATTATTAGGAGAGACGATTTTATAAATTGCATTCAACATTAGTCATATTTCTGGATGGTGTAGGAATAGGAAAGTCCGATCCGTCAATTAATCCATTTTTCAAGTATGGATTTAAATCTTTTACACAAGTCTTCGATTCAATCCCTCATTTAGAAAATCAGAAAATCTCAAAGGATGGTAAATTCCTTTTTCCCTCGGATCCTCTAATGGGTGTACCCGATTTACCTTTAAGTGGCACAGGACAAACTTCAATTTTTTGCGGACTTAATGCGAGCCGAATTTTGGGGAAACATTTTGGACCTTTTCCACATTCAATGCTTGTTCCAATAATCAGGGAGCAGAATATTTTTAAGTGTTTTAAAAAGAAGAAAAAGAAAGTTACCTTTGCAAACGCTTATCCAAAAATCTTTTTTGATTATATTGAGTCGGGAAAGAAGAGATTGAGTGTAACAAGTTTAAGTTGTCAGTTAAGTGATGTAAAATTAAAAACACCGACTGATTTACGAAATGGGAATGCTCTAAGTGCAGATATTGACAATGAATTTTGGGTGAAGAAACTAAATTATAATTTACCTATTATCAAACCGGAGACAGCAGCAAGAAGATTACTTAAACTAGCTTCAAATTATCACTTCACTCTATTTGAATATTTTTTAACAGATCATTTAGGTCATGGCAGAAATATTGAAAATTTAGAAGATAGACTTCATGTACTTGATAATTTTCTTCTTTATCTATTGGAGAACTTACCAGATAATTACACTTTATTAATATGTTCTGATCATGGTAATATTGAAGACCTTTCCAGAAAAACTCACACATTAAATCCATCCTTAACAATTTCTGCAGGCAAATATGCAGCAAGACTAAAAGACAGAATTACAAACTTATCACATATAAAGGATGCAATTCTGGAGTTATACTAGTGCGCGACTTCCCGGTAATCAAATTTGTAATTATTTTTGCGCTTGGTATCCTTTTTCAGCAACTCATAAAATTCACAGCAGATTTTTATCAATATTTAATTATTCTTACAATAATTATTGGTTTAATATCCTATTTAAGTAAAAGGAATAAAAGTGGGACATTGAATCAAATTATTATTGGTTCTATAATATTTCTTTTTGGGGGATATTATCTGCTTATAAATAATTTGGAAGAAATACAATATCCTTTCAGCGCTCCTAAAATTAGAAATACTGAGGTATCCGGCGAGATTATCAAAATTGATTTAATTAGGAAAAATAAAATAGCATTTATACTTCAATTGGATTCGGTTAAGGGTGAAGATATAAACTCTCATTTAACCCCTCTTTTTTTCGTGAGCTTTTGGAAGGATACTACCAATACTCTGGATTCGTTATATGATGAAATTGCAGTTGGAAATAAAATCAGTTTTATCGGGACGGTATCAAGAGCTAAAAATATACGAAACCCGGGTGAGTTTGATTACGAAAAATATTTACGTACAATTAGAATTAGCGGGGTAATAAATTGTTATAAATTAGAATCCGTAAAAATAATTGATGATGAAAGTTACTTCCTTTCTAATCTGATTTTAAATACAAGAAAGCTTATTGACAAGCGGATAAAAGAACTTCATAATGAAAGTTCAGCATCTTTACTTAAGGGGATTTTGCTTGCCGATAGGTCTGACATTAATTATGAAGTAAAGGACTCATTTATAAATTCTGGTGTTATACATGTTTTGGCTGTCTCCGGCTTGCATGTCGGTTTCATTTCAGGCATCTTCTTTTTGCTCCTCGGTAGATTCGATATAAGAATAAAATATTTAATTACAATATTTGGTATTTTGTTTTTCTTAATTATAACCGGGGGGCATGCATCAGTTTTTCGCGCATCCACAATGGCAATTATTTATTTAATTGCAAAATTAACAGCACGAAATACAAATGGATTTAACTCTATATCGATTGCGGCTCTCATTTTACTTTTATTAAATCCTAACGATTTATTCAATCCTGGTTTTCTTCTCTCATTCTCTGCTGTAATATCAATCCTTATAATATATCCAATCATATCAGAACAAATAAAACATTTATCACTAGCAAAATATTTAGTAAATATATTACTCTTTATCGCAGTTTCTCTTTCTGCTCAGTTGGGCACATTACCTTTTACACTAACTTATTTTAATAAATTAAGTGTAGTTTCACTTTTTGTAAATTTAATAGTAATTCCATTAATTGGAATTATTGTTGGAATTGGGATATTGACTTTAAGTTCATCTCTTTTTTCAATATGGCTGGCATCTATATTTGCTTCAACTAATGAATTTTTAATTGGAGTACTTTTCATTTTTGTAAAACAAACTTCCAATCTTTCATTTTCTTATATTCCAATTTATAACTTCTCAATAATTGATGGAATAATATTTTATTTTTCCCTTGGAATCATCTTTTATGTGCTTAAAACATTTTCCAAAAGGATACTATCTATACTTTTAATTTCAATAATAATTTTCAGTATGTTCAATTTCCTTAAGCTTGATGATAAAGATATTCTTCCAAATGGGTTACTATCAATAATTTTTATTGATATAGGTCAAGGGGATTCATTCTTCCTGAAATTCCCAAATGGAACTACAGCTCTTATTGATGCGGGTAATGCTACAGAGTATTTCGATAATGGTGAACGAGTAATTTATCCGCTTTTAAAAAGGTTAGGTATTGATACTGTTGATTATGCCTTTATTTCTCACCTTGATTCAGACCATTATGCAGGTTCCATTTCACTTATAAATAAAAACATATTTAAAAAAGTATATAAACCGAAAGACGAATACTCTGTTAAGGATAGCATTTTTGAGGATTATCTTAATTTTAACAAAATTGAATATTTTTATTACTCAAATAAATCATTTAATATTGATGGCTGTAAATTGTATACTTTAAATGATACATCAAACTACTCCTTTAATAATTTTGATAGCAATAATAAGAGTGGTATAATTAAGGTTGTATATGGAAATACTTCGTTCCTTTTTGTTGGTGATGCTGAACATGAGGCAGAGGAATATTTGATTTCAAGATATGGTGAATTTATTAATTCAGACGTACTTAAAGTTGGTCATCATGGTAGTAAATCATCAACAAGTGATTTGTTCTTAGATTTAGTAAAACCAAAAATTGGTATTATTAGTGCCGGGTTGATGAATAAATTTAAGCATCCTTCAAAAAGTGTGATTAACAAATTAAATGAGAGAAATATTGTAATACGAAGAACAGATCATGAAGGAGCAATTATATTGACCTCAAATGGAGAATTGATTAATTCAGTTGACTGGAGAAATTTTTAACTTATGGAAATTATTCAAAATTGTTCACTAAAAAAACTTAACACTTTTGGAATAGATGTTATAGCTGATAGTTTAGTGAAATTTTATTCAGAAAATGATATTTATAAATATCTGAACGAAAATAAATATGATAAAAAAAAGACATTAATTCTTGGTGGAGGAAGCAATATTCTATTTTCTTCAGACTTTAATGGGTCAGTATTCAAATCAGAAATACTTGGTATAAACGAAATTAAAATAAATAGAGATTTTGTTCACTTAGAAATTGGAAGCGGAGTAGTTTGGGATGATTTAGTTAAGTATTGTGTTGATAAAGGTTATGGAGGTATTGAGAATCTTTCCCTCATCCCCGGAACAGTTGGTGCAGCTCCAATCCAAAATATTGGCGCTTACGGCGTGGAGTTTGAAGAGGTTTTTGAATCTCTGGAAGGGGTTGATTTAATGACTTCTGAGAAAAAAGTTTTTGATAAAATTGGCTGTGATTTTGGTTATCGGGATAGTATATTCAAAAGAGAAATGAAGAATAGGTTTCTTATAACAAAAGTAAAAATTAAGTTAAAGTTAAAACAAAGACCCAAAACATCCTACCGGGCAATTAAAGATTATATCAAAGAAAATAAAATTGATAAATTAGATATAAAAACTTTGAGAGAAATTGTTGTTTCAATAAGAGAGAGCAAATTGCCCGATCCCAATAAAATTGGTAATGCCGGTAGTTTTTTTAAGAATCCAATTATTAAGAAAGAACATTTTATCAAATTAAAATCTGAATACAAAGATTTAGTTTACTTTGATATTGGGCAAACAGAATATAAAATACCAGCCGGCTGGTTAATTGAAAAATCTGGTTTCAAAGGTAAAAGAATTGGTAATGTTGGTGTTCACAATCAACAAGCGCTAGTACTTGTCAATTACGGCAAAGGGACTGGTCCAGAATTAATAAATCTTGCAGATAAAATTAAAGCAAAGATTTTTAAAAATTTTAATATAATTTTAGATACTGAAGTAAATATTGTTTAATTAAGTGGGGGCTTATGAATGATCTTTTAGTTGTCTTTGTTGGATTAGCAATAATCCTATATATTTTCTTTGTACTTGGTACAGCAAGATTGGCTATTCAGAAGGGAATGAACTCAATCGGTTTAACTGCATTATCAATTTTCACTACCATCTTAGTTATTGTTTCTTACATTTTAATTGATCTACCATATTATGTTTTTGCAATAATAATAGTAGTACCATTAATTACTTTTCTCATGACTCTTTTTGCCGGTAACTCAATAGGAGAGAATGTTAAAGAAGAGACATTTTTCAATAGAACAATAATGGAGCTTACTCAGCCTTTTGTTGATTTGGCTCATACATCACGTGCATTGTTGGGATTAAATTTGTCTTACGTTCTGGAAGGATTGACATATTTCGGTGTAGTTGGTTTACTCGCAATTTTCTTCAATGATTTTATTTCACTCGATGATATTGATGCAGGAAGAATGGTTGGAGTTTTAACTGCAGGTATTACAATTGCAATGCTTTTCTTAGGTGCCACAGTTGATTGGATTGGTTTAAGAAAATCTCTATTGATTGCACTTTCATTGATGCTGGTTGGAAGAATCTTACTAACAGTCTCTCCTGAAATTGGAATACCTGGTTTATGGAATTCAGCCCATCTTGTAGCCATGTTGGGGATTTTTGGAATTATTTTAGGCTACGGAATTTATCAGCCAGCTTGCTATGCCGGCGTTAAAGAATTGACCGATGAGAAAACTTCTGCAATGGGTTATGCAATGCTTTATGCACTAATGAACTTGGGAGGATTTTTACCCGGAATAATTTCTCCGCCAGTTAGAAAAGCATTTAATATAACCGGAGTATTTTGGGTTTATGCCATTTTAACAGTTGTAGGTATAGGTGTTGTTTACTTTATCATTACGAAAAAAGCGATTGCCAAAGCAAAATCTGATTTATCAGAAAGTTCAGAAAAAGAGGAAGAAGTTGATGAAATGGCTGAAATGTCAGCCAAAGAAAAGCTTGTCTATTATATCAAAAATTTCCCTTTAAAGGATTTACGATTTTTATATTTTGTATTTATTCTAATATTTGTTCAAACTCTATTTGCCCATAATTGGCTAACAATTCCTCAGTACACAAGCAGAGCATTTGAAGGATTTGTAGGTGATAATTTTGAATTCTTTGTAAATCTTAACCCGATTTTGATTTTTATTCTTACACCTATGGTAACAGCCTTAACATCTAAGAAAGACACTTATAATATGATGATATTAGGCACAACTGTTATGGCTGCGCCGACTTTTATTCTTGCACTAGGCCCTAGCTTTACAACATTGATAGCTTATTTGGTTATTATGACAATTGGCGAAGCAATGTGGCAGCCAAGATTTTTACAATGGGTTGCCGAAATAGCACCAAAAAATATGACAGGAATTTATATGGGGATTGGACAGTTTCCTTGGTTCCTTACAAAAGTAATTACAAGTCTTTATTCCGGCTGGTTTTTAATGAAATATTGCCCATCTGATACACCGGTATCAGATCTCAATACAGAAACAATGTGGTTGATTTATGGTTTGATAGCAATGATTAGTCCTATTGGTTTAATACTTGCAAAGAAATGGATGCAAAAAGGTTTTAAAGTAAAACATGAAGGCTAAATATTTTGGAGATGAATAAATGAAAAAAACAGTAATATTTATTCTTATAAGTATGTTCCTCCTATCGTGTTCGAGTACAAATCCTATAAACGATTTTTTTGGGATTCAGATGAATCCGGAAGAGGAGAACAATTTTAAAATAGTAAGCTACAATGAGATTGAGGGGATCAAATATCAAAGTAGTCTATCAATGGATAGTGATGTTTTAGCTTGGGCAGAAATTAATCCGGAGAGTATAATAATAAAAATAGTCAATAATTCTCCTCGAGAAATACCATTAAATTATTTTGCAGATAGTTTTGTTTTAATTACGGATCAAAATGAATATAAACTAAATAAAGGAAAGCAGCAGGACTATTTTAGTAGTAATAAAATCCTGCCTGGAATGGATGATGAACAATTATTTAAATTACCTTCTGATTTTGCACAAGACTTTGTTAAGAGAGAAGGAGCGATTCTAAATAAAGATATAATGGGAGATTTTTCTAAAAATTGGTCACAGTATTCCATTTTAAAAGATAATCTGAAATATATTTTAATTAAGCTGACAGATGTAATTTTAGTTTTGAAAAGAGTTCCGGAATAATTATAATTCTTTGAAGAGGTCAATCAAATGAAATTTAAAAGTGTGATAAAACGAAGCGGTACGACTGTTCCTTTTAATAGAAATCGAATAATGAATGCTATATATCGTGCAGCTGTATCAGTTGGAGGTAGAGATAAAGCGCGGGCAGAATTTTTGGCTGATAAAGTAATTGAATTGTTGGAAAAAACTTTTAGATGAGGATCATTCACCGTATATTGAAGAGATTCAAGATGCTGTAGAAAAAGTATTAATTGAGCATGGTCATGCAAAGGTTGCTAAGGAATTTATTATTTACCGAGATGAACAAAATAGAAAACGTCAAGAGGATGCAAAGCTTGCTTCTAAACCTGATGAAAATATTCCTTGGCCCAAAATGTGGAGAGTTTTGAACTGGGCTGCAGATAAAAAATTAAACACTATTTCATCTTATAATGCTAGAGTGGAAAACAATGAATTTCCGCATATAGTTCATGAGGCTGAAGCAGCTTACGAGGATGATTTGGATATGGCTGCTGAAATGATCTCTGATAGAAGTAAAGATTTAAGAATGGTATTTATAAGCGGACCCTCATCATCTGGTAAGACAACCACAACCACCAAAATTGAAGAGAGATTAATTAAGCAAGGATTCAAATTTGTTACACTTAATGTTGACCATTATTTTTTTGATCTTGAAGACCACCCTAAAGATGAATTCGGTGATTATGATTTTGAAACTCCTCAAGCTTTAGATCTTAAATTGATAAATGAACATTTATTAAAGCTTTCTAATGGTGAGGAGATAAAGATTCCTTATTATGACTTTAAAGAGGGGAAGAGATATTTAGAACAAACTCCGATGAAATTAAAAGATAAAGAGATAATACTGATTGATAGTCTCCACGGTTTATATCCTGAGTTTAGTAAAGATATTGCTAATGAAGTAAAGTTTAAGATTTATATTGAACCAATTCTTCAAATGAAGGGTAAAGATGATAAGTTTATTCAATGGACCGATATAAGATTAATGAGGAGAATGCTAAGAGACTCTGTTCATCGAGCTTACGATCCACTTCAAACATTAGAACATTGGCATTATGTTAGGGCAAGCGAACTTAGACATATTATTCCCTATGCAAATAGAGCAGATTTTATTGTAAATAGCGCTATGCCTTATGAATTATCTTTGTACAAACCAAGATTGCATTCTCAGTTTATTGGATGGGAAAACAAATTTAGGGATAACCCTTTAAAAAAAGATGCTTATGAAAGAGCTTCAAGGGTTTCAAATTTGTTAGAACAGTTTATTCCGATTGAGGATGATTCTCCTATACCTGTTAATTCTGTTCTTAGGGAGTTTATTGGTGGAAGTATTTATGAACATAAATAATAGTCTGAATGTTTATTTAATTTAATGAAACCAAAGAATAACTTTTGAATCTAAAGATAATAATCTATCGAATCTATCTACAATAATTTTATTTCATTCAAAAAAAAGGAAAGAAGCAAAAATGAATAAGATTTTCAAATTTTACTTTACAATTTTTTTATTTACCGGATTTCTATTTACTCAAGCACAAGATAAACCTGATATAAAAGTTAAAGTAGGCGGTACTGTTCAAGCAATGGCAAGTTATTCGGAAACGGCTAAAGACACTAACCTAGTAGGACTTGGTCTTAGAAGAGTCCGCTTAAAAGTAACGGGTTCCATTGGAGATAAAATTCAAGCATATGTTCAAGCAGAATTTACGAATCCTTCGTTAGTTGATGCACTAGTTGATTATTTCATTCATGATGAAATTAAGTTACGTATTGGACGCTATAAGGTCGCAGGAGTTTTGGGCGGCGGTTTAACTTCTCATCATAAAATAGATATCGTAGAAAGGGCTAGAATAGGGCAGGAGTGGGGAGACAGAACTGTGGGCAGCAGTTACAGAGATTACGGTGTATCGGTAATCGGTAATCTTGGTGATTTTAATTACTTTGTATCTATTTTTAATGGTGGTGAAGGAAGTGTAAATATTAGATCTTCTCAAAAAGGTAAAAGTACATTAGTAAATAACGGTGTTGCAGTTAGTGGATTGTTTGAATACAAACCAAAAGAAATAAAGGGTCTTAATGTTGGTGGTTATGTAGGACAAGGTAATAAAGTCTATAATGATTACCTGTCATATAGCGGTCATATTTATTGGGAACCAAGACCGATAAGAATTAAAGCAGAATATGTTAGTATTATCGATAAAAATACATCAACTGATATTACGACGAATGGTTATTATTTAATGGGTGCATATGGCATTAATAAAAGTATAGAACTTTTAGCACGCTTTGAATACTTTGATCCTTTTACTGATCTTGATGATAATGAAGAAACATTGGTTACATTGGGTGCTTCATATTTTGTTTATCCGGGTGATTGGACTTCAGGAAAAATAACTGCTGCTTATGTCTTAAGAAATGATAAATTGGGAGCTAATAATTCAGATTTAGCTAATAATGTTTTTTACGTGATGTTTCAAGCAGCATTTTAGGTTTAGCATAGTTTGAAAAAAAATAAATAATTGGGCCATATGCTGAAGAACAGGTTAGGCTTAATATTAGGCTCACTGGTTTTTATAATTATATTTATACTACCAGAACCATCCGGTATGGAGCTAATTGCTTGGCGAACAACAGCTGTAGCATTGCTTATGGCAATATTTTGGATTACCGAAGCCATACCTCTTTATGTTACAGCACTTCTACCAATTATTTTTTTCCCAATTCTAAATATCAGTTCATTAAAAGATTCTACTTCACCCTTTGGTCATCCGTTAATATTTTTATTTTTAGGTGGATTTTTACTTGCTCAGGCAATCCAAAAATGGGGACTGCATAAAAGAATCGCATTAAAGATAATTGATGTAATAGGTATAAGTCCCAAAAGAATTATTGCTGGTTTTATGATTGGATCGGCAGTTTTAAGCATGTGGATTAGTAATACTGCTACAGCTATGATGATGCTTCCAATTGGGCTTTCGGTAATTGCTGTGATAAATACAACAAATAGTCTGACTATTGATGAACAAAAGAAATTTTCAATTGCTCTACTCCTCTCTATAGCATATTCATGTAGTATTGGGGGAGTAGCAACTCTAATAGGAACTCCTCCAAATGCTTTGATGGCAGCATTTATTAAGGAGAATTATCAAATAAATATTGGTTTTGCCGAATGGATGCTTATCGGAATTCCTTTTACAATTATCTCATTACCAATTTCTTATTTGATATTAACAAAATTATTATTTCCAGTTTTGAGTGAACTTGATCTGAATAAAAATATAATAAGAGATGAAATTGATAAACTTGGTAAAATCAGCAGGGAAGAAAGGTTAATTGAGATTGTATTTATGGTGACAGCATTTTTGTGGATTTTTAGACCGCTAATTTCAAATTTTTTGCCTGGAATTTCAGATTCATCTATTGCAATATTTGGTGCTGTTACATTATTTATAATACCTTCAAGAAGCGGGGAGTATTTGCTAGAATGGCAAGATGCTGAAAAAATATCTTGGGGAATATTAATTCTGTTTGGCGGTGGTCTTTCTCTAGCTCAAGGTATTTCAAATAGCGGTCTTTCTGAATGGATTGCTACAGCTATACTGAGTTCAGGCCATTTGCCTTTATTGATATTAATTATTCTTTTAACATTGTGTATAATATTCTTAACCGAATTAACTAGTAATTTAGCCACTATTGCCGCATTTCTACCTATAATAGCTTCAATCGGGGTTGGAATGAATGTAAATCCTCTTCAGCTAGTAATTCCAGCAACATTAGCTGCCAGCTGTGCATTTATGCTTCCTGTTGCAACACCTCCAAATGCCATAATTTTTAGCAGTGACATTATTTCAATTAAAAATATGAGCAGAGCAGGAATTGTATTAAATTTAATATTTGTTATTGTAATCACAATTTTATCGAATACATTGGGTTCATTAGTATTTAGTTACTAAATATTGATGTACTAACACTACATATAAAATATATTTTTCGGAATTTTGATGAATAATCTTAAACGAAGACTTGAATACCATTATAGTAAATTTGATTCATCTCAAATATATCCGGATCCGATTATTTTTCCACACAGATATAAATTTGAATCAGATATTGAAATATCCGCTTTTATATCTAGCATTTTTGCTTATGGAAATGTAACTCAAATAATTAACTCTCTGGAAAAAATTCACCAGCTTTTCGGTGATAATCCAACTTCTTTTTTTGAGAAATTTAATGCTGATAGATACAAAGAGTTTTTCATGAATTTTAAGCATAGATTTTATAATGGTAAAGATGTTGAAACTCTTTTCGAAGTAATAAAATATATTTTGCAAGAATATGAATCAATAAAGCATCTATATTTACTCTATCATTTTGATCAGGACTTAAATGTTAAGAACTCACTTTCTTTCTTTTCAAAAAATTTACTTGAGATTGCCGGGCGAAAGGGAAAAATTTCAGCTGGAATAAAATTTATGTTTCCTGATCCATTTAATGGAAGTGCGTGTAAAAGAATGAATCTATTTTTACGCTGGATGGTCAGAAAAGATGATATTGATTTTGGAATTTGGAAATCAGTTAGAAGAAACCAGTTAGTTATTCCAGTTGATACTCATGTTGCAAGGATTAGTAAGGAGCTAAAATTAACTGCAAAAAATAATGTTAGTTGGCAGATGGCGGAAGAGATTACTCAGAATCTAAAAAGAATTGATAACAACGATCCAGTAAAATATGATTTTGCAATTTGTCATATTGGAATTCGTAAACTAAAATTTTAGAAGGTCCTTGTAATCCTATACAAGAAAATTACTTACCTAAAAATAAATTTCATTGCATAAAAATCAATAAACTGATATATTTATGCTTGATTTATTTTAGAATTTGTTAAAGAAATATTGAAAAAACCTTTTTTGCCGGGGTGGCGGAATTGGTAGACGCACTGGACTTAAAATCCAGTGGGAGGTTTCTCCCGTGCCGGTTCGAGTCCGGCCCTCGGTACTAGGTTTTTCAACAATAAACTTTTAGAACTGGGTTCTTAGCTCAGTTGGTTAGAGTGTCTGCTTGACGTGCAGAAGGTCAGTGGTTCGAATCCACTAGAACCCACAAATATCGGAGTTTACTCCGTTTTTTTTTATAGTGACAAAATGAGCAAAATAAATATTACATTCCCGGATGATTCGGTAAAAGAATTTGAAATTGGTGCTACACCATTTCAAATTGCTGAATCAATTTCTCCAAGATTAGCAGATGAGGTTTTAGTTGCTAATGTCAACGGTAAATTAGTTGATATTAATACACCTATTGAGTCTGATGCTAAGCTTAAATTATTTACCTTTAAGGATGATACGGGAAGGGAAACTTATTGGCATTCTACTTCTCATCTTATGGCTCATGCAATTCAATCACTTTATCCCGAAGCAAAATTTGGAGTTGGTCCTGCAATTGAGGGTGGTTTTTACTATGATTTTGATATCAATACGAAACTTACTGAAGATGATCTGGTAAAGATTGAAGATAAGATGATGGAGATAGCTAAAGAAGATAAACCGTTTACTCGTCAAGAATTATCTAAGCAAGAAGCTCTTAGCTTCTTTGAGAAAGTTGATGATAAGTATAAACTTGAAATTATTGGTGAACTAGATGAAGAAAATGAAATAATTAGTCTATATCACGAAGGCAGTTTTACCGACTTATGTACAGGTCCTCATATTCCTTCGGCAGGCAAAATAAAATATGTTAAACTAATTAACATATCAGGATCGTACTGGCGTGGTGATGAGAAAAGACAAAGCTTGCAGAGAATTTATGGTGTGTCTTTCCCAAAGAAAAAAATGTTGGAAGATCATCTTCAACTTTTGGAGGAAGCAAAGAAAAGGGATCATAGAAAATTAGGCAGGGAGTTGGGACTTTTTAGTATTGAAGAAGAGTCTGGACCAGGTTTAATTTATTGGCATCCGAAGGGTGCTAGTGTAAGAAACACAGTAGAGAATTTTTGGCGTGAAGCTCATATAGAAAATGGTTATGATTTAGTTTATTCTCCACATATTGGTAAGAGCTGGCTTTGGGAAACAAGCGGACATCTTGTTAGTTTTAAGGAGAATATGTTTGCCCCAATGTCTATTGATGAACAGGATTATTATATTAAACCTATGAACTGTCCTTTTCACATTATGATGTATAAATCAAACTTGCATTCATATAGAGATTTACCTTTAAGATGGGCTGAGTTAGGAACTGTATATCGTTATGAAAAAAGTGGTGTTCTTCATGGGCTTTTAAGGGTAAGAGGTTTTACTCAAGATGATGCTCACATATTTTGCACAATTGATCAAATAGAGGAAGAAATTATTGAAGTTATTAGATTCTCTTCCTATATTTGGAATTCTTTTGGTTTTGAAAACCTTAAATATTATGTATCGACAAAACCTGAAGAAAAGGCTGTTGGAAAAGATGAACTTTGGGATAAGGCAACTGAAACATTAAAAAAAGCTTTACAATCTCAAGATTTACCTTATGAAATAGATGAAGGTGGTGGTGCTTTTTACGGTCCCAAAATTGACATTAAAGTTAAAGATGCACTAAATCGTGAATGGCAAATGAGCACTATTCAATTTGATTTTAATTTGCCAGAACGATTTGATATGAAGTATATTGGAGAAGATGGAAAAGAACATAGACCATTGATGGTTCATAGAGCTTTATTTGGTTCGATTGAAAGATTTATGGGTGTTTTAATTGAACACTATGGGGGAGCCTTCCCAACTTGGTTAGCCCCTGTTCAGGTTGTTGTTATTCCAGTTTCGCAGAATTTTTTAGATTATGCGACTGAAATTAAAACAGAACTTAAAAAGCATGGCATAAAAGTTCACTTAGATTCAAGAAATGAAAAAATTGGATATAAAATAAGAGAAGCTGAAACTCAAAAAGTACCTTATATGCTTATTGTTGGTGAAAAAGAGAAAGACTCTGGGAGTGTTTCAATTAGAAAGCATAAAGAGGGAGATTTGGGCGCTTTAAATATTCAAGAATTTATTAGTAATATTACTAATGAAATTCAAAATTTGTTTTCAACTAATTAGGAGGATTATATCGCTCAACTTAAACAGCGTATAAATGAAGAAATAAATCATCCGGCAATAAGGGTAATTGGACCGGATGGTGATCAATTAGGTATTTTGACTGTTCAAGCAGCGTTAAAAAAAGCTGAAGAAGCCGGTTTAGATCTTGTGGAAATTGCGCCTCAAGCCAAACCGCCTGTTTGTAAAATTATTGATTTTGGTAAATTCCAATATGAACAGCAAAAAAGAGAAAAAATCCAAAAGAAAAAACAGCATGTAACAATTTTAAAAGAGATTAGATTGCACCCAAATACAGATACGCATGATTTTGATTTTAAGGCAAGACACGCAGAAAAATTTTTAGGTGATGGGAATAAAGTAAAAGTCTCTGTTGTTTTTAAAGGCAGAGAATTAGCATATAAGGATCATGGGAAGGAATTATTAGTTAGGTTTATTGAAAATTTGTCAGAAGTATCTAAAGTGGAGCACGAAATTAAATTTGAAGGCAGAACGATGCATGCTATTCTTGCTCCCACAAAGATTAAAACTAAGAAGAATAAATAAATAGGTTTAATTATGCCAAAAATGAAAAGTAATAGAGGGGCCGCAAAAACTTTTAAAAAAACAGGTTCCGGTAAAATTAAAAGAAACAAAGCTTTCAGAGCTCATATTTTAACGAAGAAAAGTCCAAAGACTAAACGTGGATTGAGAAAAGCTACTTTAGTTGCAGATTCTGATGTAAAACGCGTTAAAACTATGATTCAATAAAGGAGATTTTTAAGATGCCAAAAGCTAAAAATAATGTTGCCTCAAGAGCAAGAAGAAGAAAAGTTCTTAAGCTTGCCAAAGGTTATTGGGGTGCAAGAAGTAAAGTTTATACTGTAGCTAAACATTCCGTTGAAAAAGGTTTGCAATATGCTTACAGAGATAGAAAAAACAAAAAAAGAACTTTCAGACAATTGTGGATTATTAGAATAAATGCTGCTGCAAGACTTAACGGCACAACTTATTCTCGTTTAATTAACGCAATGAATACTAAAGGAATTGATATCAATAGAAAAGTATTAGCAAATATTGCTGTTGAAAATCCAAACGCATTTGCTGATATTGTTAAATTTGTATCTGCTTAATTTTTACCCCTAAAATTCTATCAAAAGTTGATGGAAAACATTAGGGGTATTTTTTTAAATTTTTAGAATACTATGAAAGAAAAAATAGATCAAGTAAGAACTGAGTTTAATAATGAGTTAGACAATATAGTTGATATTGATTCTCTTGAATTGGTTCGTGTAAAATATTTTTCAAGAAACGGATTGTATGCTAAACTTTTCGATGAATTTAAGACTTTGCCCAAAGAAGAAAAACCTAAATATGGTAAAGTATTAAATGAAGAAAAGCAGGTAGCTCAAAAACTATTTGAAACATTAAAATCTAAGATTGAATCTTCAAGATCAGAATATAAAGAAATTATTGATTTAACTCTTCCCGGAAGAAAAACTATTGTTGGTAATCTGCATATTTTAACCCAAACATTAAACGAGATAAAAGAAATATTTAAAGGTTTGGGATTTTCAATTTATACCGGTCCCGAATTAGAGTCTGATGAAAATAATTTTGAATTGCTTAACTTCCCTGATGATCATCCTGCAAGAGATATGCAGGATACCTATTTCATTAATGAATCATTTTTGCTGCGAACCCATACATCACCTGTTCAAGTCCGATTAATGAAAGATAGTAAACCTCCATATCGTGCGATTATGCCTGGCAGAGTTTACAGGAATGAAGCTATTAGCGCAAAAAGTTATTGTTTATTTCATCAGTTAGAAGGATTGGTAATTGATACTGATGTTACTTTTGCCGAACTCAAGGGAACATTGGTTTATTTTGCAAAACAATTTTTTGGTGAAGATGTAAAATATAGATTCAGATCAAGCTTTTTTCCGTTTACGGAGCCAAGTGCCGAAGTTGATATTTGGTGGCAACCAAAAGGAAAAGAAGGGAAATGGCTTGAGATTTTAGGCTGTGGTATGGTCGATCCAAATGTCTTAGATAATTTGAATATAGATTCCGAAAAATATTTTGGGTATGCATTCGGAATGGGTATTGAAAGAATGACAATGCTGAAATATGGTATTGATGATATCCGTCTTTTTTTTGATAATGATAATAGATTTTTAAATCAATTTAAATAGTTTGAGGAAAAGTTTTGATTATTTCTCTTAAATGGTTAAAAGAATATATTGATCTTGATGATATTTCAACCGATGAAATTGTCGATAAATTAACAACAAGCGGTTCTGAAGTTGAAGAGGTTATTGATAAAGTTAAAGAGTTTGAGAACATTGTGGTTGGTAAAGTTGAAACCGTCAAAAAACATCCAAATGCAGATAGACTATCTGTTTGTGAAGTTAACGATGGTACTGAAACTTTTTCCGTAGTTTGTGGAGCACCAAATGTGGCAGCAGGACAATTAGTTCCGTTTGCTAAGGTTGGAGCGATTATTCCTAATGGTAAATTCGAAATTAAGAAAGCCACAATTCGAGGTGAAAAATCATCAGGAATGATATGTGCCGAAGATGAACTGGCTTTAAGTAATGACCACTCGGGAATTATGGTTTTGGATGAGAATCTTACAATTGGTCAACCATTGTCAACTGCTTTAAAGTTAGATGACGTAATTCTTGATATTGCTATCACTCCAAATAGGGCTGATTCATTGAGTCATATTGGGTTAGCAAGAGATCTAGCTGCTATTTTTAATAGAAAAGTTAAATATCCTAAGATCAAATCCAAATTTGTAAAAGTTGATAAAAATGAATTTGCCGAAGTTATTATTGAAAATACTAGTGCATGTCCACGTTATACGGCTGTTGTATTAAAGGGTATTGAGGTCAAAGAATCACCAGTTTGGCTTAAAGATAAACTTATAAATATTGGTTTGAGACCAATTAATAATATTGTAGATGTTACAAATTTTATTCTGCACGAAATTGGTCAGCCATTGCATGCTTTTGATCTCAATCATTTAACAGGTAGAAAAATTGTTGTAAAAAATAATAATAGAGAAACAAAATTTACAACTCTTGATTCAAAAGAAAGGAGTATGCTCCCATCAGATTTGATGATATGTGATGGTGAGAAACCGGTTGCAATTGCAGGAGTTATGGGTGGTGAAAACTCTGAAGTAACTGCTAAGACTAAAGATATTCTAATTGAGAGTGCCTATTTTAATCCATCTAATGTTCGAAAAACAGCTAAACATCTCGGTCTATCGTCAGATTCATCATACAGATTTGAAAGGGGAACTGATCCCAATGGAACATTGTTTGCTGCTATTAGAGCAGCCGAACTTATGCAACAGATTGCAGGTGGGGAAATCATTAATGATATAATTGATATTTATCCAAATGAAATAGAGAAAAGAACAGTTACTATTAGATTTTCTAGAATAAATCAAATACTTGGATTTAATATTGAGTCAGATGAAGTTGAGAGAATTTTATCAGGATTAGAATTTTTAATTGAAACCAAAAATTCAAAACAACTTTCTATTTCTGTTCCAACATTCCGCCATGATATTGAAAGAGAAATTGATTTAATTGAAGAAGTTGTAAGAATTTACGGTTTCGATGGTGTTCCTGAAATTGATAAGATTTCAATTCCACTTAAAAGTAAGATTGATCAAACTGAATTCAATAACACCCTAAGAAATTATTTGATTACCCTTGGCTTCAACGAAGTTATCAGTAACTCTCTCATAAGTGATGAAAAAACAATTGATTATGATCATTCAATTAAAGTGATTAATCCACAAAGTAAAGAGATGACTAATCTGCGAACATCACTTATTCCTGGTTTGTTGATGAATATTTCTAAAAACTTGAGAGTAAAAGAAAATAGTTTAAGATTTTTTGAAATTGGTCAAACTTTTTCTTTGATAAATAATAAAATTGATTCTTTTGAGGATTTCGATGAAAAAGAAAATTTAATTATTGCGATTTCCGGAATTAAGCAGACAAGTGAATGGTATCAAAAGGAAACTAAATTTGATTATTTTGATCTTTCAGGAGTATTAAGCAATTTAATTGATAATTTTCATTTACAAGATAGAGTGACTAATGTATTTGTTGAAGAACAAAATGATATTTTTGATTTTTCCGTCAAGACAATGATTAATGATAATACTCTTATCATTGGTGGAAAGGTGAGCAGTAAATTATTAGATTCGTTTGAGATATCGGATGAGGTTTTCTTGTATGAGATAAATTTGGATTTGATGAAACATTCCATTGATAATAATAGAAAATTTCAACCTCTTTTAAAATATCCAAAAGTATATAGAGATTTTGGTTTCATTTTAGATAAGAAAATTTCGTATAATGAGGTTGTAAATACAATAAAAGAATCTAGCACTAAGCTATTGAAAAATGTAAATTTATTTGATATCTTTGAGAGTGAAAGTCTAGGTTCGGGCAAAAAAAGCCTAGCGTTTCAATTGGAGTATTACGACGAGACTAAAACTCTAAGAGAAGAAGAAATTGATAAAGAGTTTTGGAATACAATTGAAACAGTTAAAACTAAACTTAAGGCAGAATTAAGAGGTTAATATGAGCCTTACCTCGAAATACGATTTGTTCATGGACGAAATTGAATCGTTAGAAAAAATGATTCAAAAATTTGTTGCTGAGAATCTAGAACTTGAAGAAAAGAAATCAGCCATTTCTGAAAAGGTTGAAAAGTTAGAAAAAGAGAATCAAATTCTTGTAACTAAAATTAATGATTTAGAAAAAAAACTTACCAAAGCTGAAGATAAATCTTCATCCTCAATTGGTAAGACAAATTTAGATTTAACTGAAAGAGAAGATCTTAAAAACCAAATTGATGATCTAATTGCAAGAATAGACTATCATATTAGATCTTAAATTGATTGTACATTGTTTATTTTAGAATTGTAGGAAATTTTAGGTAAAGAATAGACTTAAATGACAGAAAAAAAGAAGCTTAAAGTAAAAATATTTGATAAAGAATTTTCATTATTAGTAGAAAATCAAGAGATAGCTGCGGAATTAGCCACGTACGTAAATAAAATTATGGATGAAACTAAAGCCGAACTTAAAGATCAACCGAATGAAACCATAGCTATTATCGCAGCTTTGAATATTGCATACGACTTATCCGTTGAGAAGAATAAATTTAGAGAATTCAGCATTCAAGCAACTGATAAAATTAAGAAAATAAAGCTTCTTTTAGACAAATCTGAAACTGAGTCCATTCCATCATAAATTTTCCGCACTGCCAATTCACAAATGAAAAACTAACAACGTTAAATAGGGTTTCTGACTTACGGCGTGTATTACAGGCCTCAACTCGATTTATCGGGTTCTCTTTATGGGACCAGTGGAAGTAAAAAGCGTTGGGCGGTTACCCACATTGTCAAAGGATGAGTTTTTCCATCCCGAATTGGTAGTTGCGGTTTTATTACTGTTTTTATGGAGGTGTTATGGAAATAAATAATCCGTTGTTTTTAATGCTTATAGTTGTTGCGATTTTTGTTATTGCCTTTTTTGTTGGATGGTTAGTTAGTTCAAAAATTAGTAAAAATAAAATATCTAAAGCTAACGAAATTGCAGAAGGAATTATTTCTGATGCTGAAAAAGAATCTAAAAATTTAAAAAGAGAAAAATTACTTGAAGTAAAAGATGAATGGTTGAAAAAAAAGCAAGAGTTTGATAATGAAGTAAATACCCGCCGACAAAAACTACTAACCTATGAAAAGAAAATTGAATCTCGTGAACTTAATCTTGAAAAAAAATATGAACTTGTAATTGAGAAAGAAAAACAAAACAAAGAAGCAGATAAACAAATTGCAAGAACTCAAGAAATTCTCAATAGAAAATTGGAAGAGTCCGAAAAAATCCTTGTTGAACAAAATTTAAGACTGGAAAAAACAGCAGGCCTTACTAAAGAAGAAGCGAAAAAAATGCTGATGGAAAATATTATTGATAAAGCTAAATCCGATGCTTCTCAATACGTTAACGAAATTAAAGATAATGCAAAAGCTGAAGCTAAAAAGGAAGCCCAAAAAATAGTTGTTCAAGCAATTCAGAGAACTGCTGTTGATCATTCTGTTGAAACAACTGTTTCAGTTGTTCAGATTCAGAGTGATGAAATGAAGGGCAGGATAATTGGAAGAGAAGGTAGGAATATTAGAGCCTTTGAGGCAGCTACAGGAGTGGATGTAATTGTTGATGATACTCCCGAAGCTGTAATTCTTTCAGCTTTCGATCAGTTTAGAAGAGAGATTGCTAGATTATCGCTTGAAAGATTAATTGCCGACGGTAGAATTCATCCATCAAGAATAGAAGAAGTTGTTAAGAAAGTTGAAGAAGAATTGGATGAAGAAATTCAAAAAGAAGGTGAAAATGTTTTAATTCAATTGGGTATTCATGGTGTTCATAGAGAATTAACCAAATTTGTTGGTCGTATGAAATACAGATCAAGTTATGGTCAGAATTTGCTTCAGCATAGTATTGAAGTTGCTTATATTACCGGATTTATGGCGGCAGAATTAGGTTTTGATCAAAACTTAGCTAAGCGTGCAGGTTTGTTCCACGATATTGGTAAAACCGTTGATAAAAGCATTGAAGGTCCACATGCATTACTTGGTGCAGATCTTACCAAGAAATACAAAGAACACTGGGTGGTGGTAAATGCGGCAGGAAGTCACCACGAAGATATTGAAATGACTCATCCTATATCTGCTCTAGTTCAAGCCGCTGATGCAATTAGCGGAGCAAGACCGGGAGCAAGAAGGGAACCACTTGAAGGTTATGTGAAACGACTTGAAAATTTAGAGGGGATTGCTAATACTTTTGATGGTGTAGCTAAAACTTATGCAATTCAAGCAGGCCGTGAAGTAAGAGTTGTTGTTGAACCGGATAAGGCCGACGATAATTTATCTGAAAAATTAGCTGAAGATATTGCTCATAAAATACAAGAAGAGATGGAATATCCAGGGCAGATTAAGGTGACAGTGATAAGAGAGGTAAGAAAAATAGCTTACGCAAAATAGATATTATTTTACGTATTAATAAATTGGTATTAATATGAAAAATTTGGTAATAGGAATAACAGGGGGAATTGGTTCAGGGAAATCAACAGTATCAGATTACTACTTAAGTTTTAATCATCATGTCCTTAAGGCTGATGATATTGCAAAAAAAGTAATGGTTGATAATGAAAATGTTAAAAATAAAATTATTGGTCAATTTAGCAATGAATGTTATAACGGAAATATTCTAAATACAAAAGTATTAGCTCAAAAAGTATTTAATAATCCAGAAAATATAAAAAAATTAAACTCAATAGTTCACCCGCCAACAATCAATTACTTAAAAGAAGAAATTGAAAAATCTAAAATTCTTTATAGATTAATGTTTGTTGAAGCTGCTCTTATATTCGAAGCCAAAATGGAAGATTTATTTGATTATATCCTTTTAATTACAGCCGATGAAAATACAAGGATTAAACGAGTGTTAGAAAGAGATACTGAAACTGTGTCTGAAATTAGAAGTCGAATGCTCCATCAATTTCCTGAGGAACAGAAAAAAGGGAAATCTGATTTTATTATTGAGAATAATTCAACTATTGATGATTTAAAAAATCGAGCTTTATTTTTCTTAAATTTATTCAAATCGATGATTTAACCTCCATAATTTTTAGGAAGATCTAACTATTCCTTGCTTAGTTTTAGACTAACAATTATTTTTAAGCTACTAAATTATTGGAGTTACTGTGAATTTCCTAAATAATGCCATTGTTTCATTCGTTAAACTCCTTCCAAAATCAGTAGTTTACATCTTTGCAAAAAAGTACATTTCTGGAACAACACTACAAGACGCGGTAAATGCTGTAAAAGAATTAAACTCAAAGGGTATTGTTGCAACTTTGGATGTATTGGGAGAAGCTATTACAACACGTGAAGAAGCAATTGAAGAAAAAAACGAATGTTTAAGAGTGCTCGACACAATTGAAGAAAATAAGCTAGATGCTAACCTCTCAATTAAACCAACATCACTGGGATTAAGTATTGATCTTAAATTCTTTTATGAGAATATGGTCGAAGTATTATCTAGGGCAAAAAAGTATAAGAATTTTGTCCGTATGGATATGGAAGATTCTCCGTATACATCAGCTACAATTGAATCATTTAAAAAACTGCAAAGTGAATTTGATAATGTAGGTATTGTACTTCAAGCTTATTTACGAAGAACTGAGAAAGATGCTGAAGAACTTAATAAGACAAATACCAATTATCGTTTGTGTAAAGGGATTTATATTGAACCAGAGAAAATTGCCTTTAAAGATAAACAAGTTGTTAGAGATAATTTTTTAAAGATTCTTGAAAAAATGCTTAGCGATACATGCTATGTTGGAATTGCAACACACGATGATTATTTAATTCAGGGCTCTTATAAAATTATTGAAAAACTAAACCTGTCTAAAGATAAATACGAATTTCAGATGTTATATGGTGTAAAAGAGAAACTGCGAGACCAAATAAATAGCGAAGGACATAAGCTCAGGGTTTACGTTCCTTATGGTGAAAAGTGGTATGCATACTCAATGAGAAGAATGCAGGAAAATCCAGAAATAGCCGGTCATATTGCAAAAAGTGTTTTTAAGTTGGGTTAATGATTGTTTTAGGAATTGAAAGTTCGTGCGATGAAACATCGATTGCAATTTTGAATGACAATAAAGTTGAAGCTAATCTTATATCATCTCAACATATTCATAAGGAATATGGAGGTGTAATTCCCGAACTTTCAAGTAGGGCACATCTGCAACAGATATTACCTTTAGTTAAAAAGGCTCTTCATTTATCTAACCATGAACTAAATAATATTGATCTTATTACTGCAACAGCTGGTCCGGGTTTAATAGGTGCATTATTAGTTGGATTGACTTTTGGAAAGAGTTTAGCTTTATCATTAAATAAACCTTTTGTTCCGGTAAATCATATCGAAGGACATATTTTTTCCGGTTTTTTAATGAATGAAAAACCAGATTATCCTTTTCTTTGCTCGGTTGTTTCGGGTGGGCATACTTTATTGCTTATTGTAAAAAGTGAGTTTGAGATTATCAAATTGGGGACGACAATTGATGATGCAATTGGGGAAGCATTTGATAAAGTCTCAAAATTAATTGGTTTGGAATATCCAGGTGGACCATTGATTCAAGAGTATGCAAAAAATGGTAATGAATCAGCGTTTAATTTCCCGATTGGAAAAAGCAAGAATAAGTACGATTTCTCTTTCAGTGGTTTAAAGACATCGGTTCTGCGAACCGTTCAGGAAATTCAACATGGTGACACACTTTCAGAATCACAAATAAATGATATTTCAGCTTCATTTCAGAAGGCAGCTGTAGGAGCAATTACAAAGAGAATTAAACTTGCTCTAGCAGAATATGAGATTCAGAGTTTATCTTTAGTCGGTGGTGTTGCTGCAAATGAGCTTATAAGGGATGAGTTCTTTGAAATTGGGAAAAAATATAATAAGAAAGTTGTAATTCCACATTTACAGTATTGTGGTGATAATGCTGCTATGATTGCTCTTAGAGGCATGCAATACCATCTATGCGAAAAAAAATTTTCACTTGATGCAACTGCATATCCTAGTCTACCAGACGATATATTTAAAATTGCTTAACATTTTTTGGACTTCACTATTATTTCATAGATTCTATTTCAACATTTATAACTTTATGAGAAGATCACTTTTTTATATATTACTTTCTTGTATTAAAATTGATAAACCAATGGTATGCCGTTTAGATTTATAACTAAATATTTCAATCTCACAAAAAACGAATCTTATTTTGTCATAGCTGTTTTCATATTTATTAGCAGCTTTCTTGCTTTTACTTTTTATGGTCCAAACTATAATGGTACTTCTAAATCAATCTATTTTGAGGTAAAAAAAGGAGAATCATTTAATGCTATTTTGAATGATCTTTACAAAAAGAATATAATTAATAGTAAATTCAATATGAAAGTTGCAGCATTTTTATTTGGTATTGAGAAAAATATTAAAGCAGGTAGATATGAAATACCTGATGGAATAAATTATATATCTTTACTTTCATTATTAAATCAAGGATCACCTGAAAAGCAAAAACTTGTAACAATACAGGAAGGAATTTGGCAAACCGATTTAGCCGAATTACTAAATAAAGAATTAGGTATCGATGAGGTAGCATTTCTTGAATTAAGCAGTGATAAAGATTTTATAAAGAAGCTTGGATTGAATGTAGATAACCTTGAAGGTTATTTACTGCCCGAAACATATTATTTTTATGAAGGAGCTACCGCAAAAGAGGTAATTAAAAAGTTAAGTTCTGAGATGGAATCTTTACTTAATTCAGATGAAGTTAAGCAACAGATGAATACACTAAAAATGGATAAACACCAAATTTTAACAATGGCCTCAATTATAGATGGTGAATCTAACTTATTAAGCGAATTTAAAAGAATTGCAGGTGTTTATTATAATAGACTTAAAAACGGATGGCGACTTCAAGCTGATCCTACAGTGCAATACTTGGTTAGGCAGCGACGCAAAAAAGTAAACAAGATTTATTACAAAGACTTAGAGATTGATTCAAGATACAACACTTATAAATATTACGGGCTTCCTCCCTCACCAATAAATAATCCAGGTAAAGCCGCAATTTTAGCAGCTCTTTTTCCCGAAAAGCACGATTATTACTATTTTGTAGCTGATGGAAAAGGGGGACATGTATTTTCTAAAACTTCAAGAGAACATCAAAACAATGTGAATAGGTATAGAACTTGGCGAAGAAACAATCAGTAAAATTTATCATTATATTTTTAATAGGATTATTGTTTATTAAGTGTGCTAACCAAATGTCACCACCCGGAGGCGAAGTTGACTCAACTCCTCCCTACATCGTTGATTCATATCCGGAGAATGGAAGCACTAATTTCAATGAACAAACAATTGAATTTACTTTTTCTGAATTTGTAAAAAAACAGAACATTAATGATGCTTTTTTTATCTCACCCTTAATCGAGGGTCTTCCGGAATTTTCGTGGACAAGTAAAACTGTATCAATTGAATTTCCCGATTCACTTCAAAAAAACACAACTTATTCAGTAATTATTGGTACTGAGATTACCGATTTCAATAATAGCAATAACATGCTTCAGCCTTATGTGTTAACATTTTCAACTGGGAATAAATTAGATAGCGGTAAAATTAGTGGGAAAGTTTATTCAAAAAAAGCTGATGGGACATTAATATTTGCTTACAAAACTGAAAATGACACTCTAAATATTTATAAGAATAAACCAAACTACATATCCCAAATTAACGCCAAAGGTATTTTTGAATTAAATGGATTAAGTGATGGAGAATACTTATTATTTGCTGTAAAAGATGAATTTAAAGATTTGGTTTATAACATCGGAGATGATCAAATAGGTATACCAAAAAGTAAGGCATTTCTTGATACCGCGTTAAAAAGTTTGAGCGGTTTTGATTATTTCTTAGTCCTAGAAGATACTCTTGCTCCAAATGTTCAAGCAGTAACAATGACTGATAAAAATCATATTGTAGTTGAATTTAGCGAACCAATTGATAGCTCCCTCATTGATGTAAATAATTTTTTCATCTTTGATTCAAGCACAGTTAAAAAGCATAATTTTGATTATTGGTTTAAACCAAATAAGAATAAACAAGAATATGTTTTGGCATTAAATGATTCGCTTATCAAGGATAATAATTTATTCCTAATTATAAATAATATATTTGACAAAAAGGGTAATGAACTTAAATCTCAAACAATTGATTTTGTAGTTAGTGAAAAGCCGGATACAAATGCAATTGATTTATCTAGAATTGAAACACCTTATGAAAAGTCATTGATTGATTACTTATCTCCAAAATTCACAATTTATTTTACAGATGGATTTGATACAACATTATCAACCAATTCCATTTCAATGCTGACTAAAGATTCAATAGAAATTCCCTTTTCGATTAGGTATATAAATAATGCTGCTCTGGAAATAAAAGTAGATACGGAATTAAAACCAAAAACAAATTATTCCATTTCTTTGAAGATGAAGCACTTTGTTGATTTAGCTGGAAATAAAGTTGATACAGTTATTTCGAAAAGACTAGTAACGGTAAGCGATTTGGATTTTTCCGGGGTAAGTGGTTTAGTTAAATCTGAATTGAGTAATGTTAAAGTTGTTCTGCAAGATGTAAATAATAGAGATACTCCAATACAAATTAGTGTGAGTAAAAGTTATCAATTTAATTTTGATAGAATTATGCCCGGCGAATATTTAATTTGGGCTTATGTTGATAAAGACAGTAATAATTCTTATACTTTCGGGAAAGTTGATCCGTTAGAATTTGCAGAAGAATTTTCTTTTTATCCTGATACTCTAAATCTTAGAGCAAGATGGCCTGTCGGTGATATTGAAATTGATTTATTAAATAAAATTATTAAAAGGTAAATATGAGTGACAAATTAATTGAATGTGTCCCTAATTTTTCTGAGGGAAGAGATTTAGCTGTTATAAAACAAATTACTGATACAATTGAAAGTGTAGACAATATTAAACTTCTTGATGTTGATCCGGGTGCTGATATGAATAGAACAGTTGTCACATTTGTTGGTGATCCCAAAAGTGTAAAGGAAGCAGCATTTTTAGCTATTAGAAAAGCATCCCAACTTATTGATATGAGAAAACATAGAGGCTCACACCCTAGGATGGGGGCTACTGACGTTTGTCCATTTGTCCCTGTCAGCGGCGTTACAATTGATGAATGCATCGAATTATCTAAAGAGGTGGCAAAAAGAGTTGGTGAAGAATTAAAAATCCCTATATATCTATACGAAAAATCAGCACAAAGCCCTGAGCGTACTAATTTAGCAATTATCCGAAAAGGGGAGTATGAAGCCCTTGAAGAAAAACTCAAAAATCCCGAGTGGAAACCCGATTTTGGACCTTCAGAATTTAATGCTCAGAGCGGTGCAACTGTAATTGGGGTTCGTGAGTTTTTAATTGCATATAATATAAGCTTAAACACCCGGGAAAAACTACATGCAATAGATATTGCTTACGAATTGAGAGAAAAGGGAAGATCTGCAAGGTTTCCGGTATCCAAGCCATATTACTATAAAAGTGAAAATATTGTAAAGTATGAAGATGGATCGTATCCTTGTGGAGAGTGCGAATTTATCGGACGAACTATAGATGAAACAGTTAAACATTGTAATGATAAACATCATTACGATTTAAATGAATTATTAAAACTGAATGATATAAATCCCTACAAACCTGAGGGAAACTCCGTTAAAAAAAGTGGATTATTTAAACATTGCAAAGCAATAGGCTGGATGGTCGATGAATACGACAGAGCCCAAATTTCAATTAACTTAACTGATTATAATGTTACTTCGACGCATAATGTATTAGAGAAGACAAGAGAACTAGCAGCTGAACGCGGATTAGTTGTTACTGGCAGTGAAATTGTTGGAATGGTTCCATTTCCAGCATTACTGGAAACCGGTAAGTTTTATCTAAAGAGACAAGGAAGATCGACTGGAATTCCTATTAATGATATTCTTAAAACTGCAGTTCAATCATTAGGCTTAAAAGATGTTGCTGATTTTAATATTGAAGAAAGAGTTTTAGGTATTCCAAAATCAACACAAAATAGCTTAGTAGAGATGAAACTGAACGATTTTGTAGATGAAGTATCTCGTGAATCACCTGCCCCCGGAGGTGGAAGTATTGCTGCTCTTGCGGGAGCACTTGGTGCATCACTTTCATCAATGGTAAGCAATCTTTCAGCAAATAATAGAGGAAGTGAAGAAATTGATGAAATCCTAAATAAAGCTGCTAATGAGTGTCAAGCGATAAAATTTAATTTAGTTAAAGCTATTGATGAAGATACAAAAGCTTTTAATGAATACATGGATGCAAGACGTTTACCAAACAGAACTGATGAAGAAAAAAAATATCGTAATGATGCTATGCTTAAAGGACTAAAAAATGCAGTTGCAGTACCCTTGCAAACTGCTGAGGAATCTGCAAAAATATTAAATATTGCAAAAATTGTTGCTGAAAATGGAAATCAGAACTCAATCACCGACGTTGGTGTTGGTGCACAAATGGCTTATTCAGGTGTGCTTGGTGGTATTTACAATGTTTTGATTAATCTTAAAGATATTGACGATAAACAATTTTGTGATGAAATGAGAGCTAAATGCCAAAGACTCAAATCGGAATCAGTAAAAGAGTTAGAGACAATTCTCTTTTATATAGAAGGTAAAATAAGTTAAAAGACTATAGTTTTTTTGCCATCCACCAATATTTTATACTGACTGTGAAGTAAAAGGGCGCGAGCTAAAACAAGTCTTTCAAGGTCTCGTCCTTTTCTTATTAAATCCTTCAAAGAATCATTGTGAGAAATTCTTATAATGTCCTGCTCGATTATTGGGCCCTCATCTAATTCATTTGTAACGTAATGACTAGTTGCCCCAATAATTTTCACACCTCGCTGAAATGCTTGTTTATAAGGATTGCCTCCAATAAATGCCGGCAAAAATGAATGATGGATGTTGATTATTCTATTTGGAAAATTTTCCACAAAGTTAGGAGATAAAATCTGCATATATCTGGCTAATACAATTGTGTCAATGCTCAAACTCAAAAGAGTTTGAATTTGTTCAGCTTCAACCAGATGTTTATTTTCTTTGGTAATATTAAAACTAAAAAAAGGAATATTATTTTGTTCAGCTAGGTTTTTGAGATTAGTATGATTTGATATTATTGCTTTAATATTTATATTAAACTCATTTAAACTATTTCTCCATAATATTTCTTGAAGACAATGATCATATTTGGAGACAAAAATAGCAATATTCTGTTTTTTCTCTTCAAAATGAATTTGCCAATGTGCATTAAAATCTTCTCCCAATGGAGTAAATTTAATGAGTTAACTCATCTACTGTATATTTATCTTTTTCGACTTCGAAGGCAATTCGGATGAAAAACATTTCAGCCGTTTTATCAACATGCTCATCTAAGTCAATTATATTGCCATCAATTTTGAAGATAAAATTTGTTATTTTATATACTAATCCATGTTGATCCTTGCATGAAAGAAGCAGGATTACATTTTCTTTAGTTTGTTCTGTCATCGTAATTCTTTTTATTTTAGTCTTAGTTTATTTACATTTACTGATAATTCTAAAATAAAATTAAGCTATTTTTAGTTAATTAAAAACTTCTTTGGAGGAGTTTTAGAAATGAAAACATTACTTAAAATTTTTGGTGGAATAGTAATTGTATTGTTAATTGGTATAATTGCACTTCCATTTATTTTCAAAGATGAAATAAAAGAAGTTGTAAAAAATGCAACAAATAATAGTGTTAATGCCCAAGTTGATTTTAGCGATGTTGGATTAAGTTTATTTTCCAGTTTCCCAAATCTTTCTGTGAGTGTTGATGATTTATCTATTGTAAATTATGCCCCATTTGAAGGGGACACAATATTTTCTGCTAAATCAATTGATGTTTCTATTGATATTATGTCAGTGATTAGTGGTGATGTACTAAAGGTTAATTCAATTAATCTAAATTCACCTAAAGTGTTGATGTATGTTCTTAAGAATGGAATGAATAATTATAACATTTCAAAAGAAGATACAGTTGGAGAAAAGTCCAGTGCTTTGCAAGATACTGTACAATCAAGATTTAATATTAATCTGAAAAGTTATACAATCGAAAATGGAAAAATTGCTTTTATAGATCAAGCAAGCAATATGCTTGTAGCTATTGATAATTTAAATCACACAGGGAAAGGTGATTTTACACAAGATGACTTTGTGTTAGATACAGAAACAACTATAGATGCTTTAACATTCGTAATGGATGGAATAAAATATTTGAACGGTGTTAAGACAAGATTAGATATGCAAATTGGGATAAATTTGCCACAAATGAAATTTACGCTCCAAGATAATGAACTAATAATGAATAATTTGTTGGTCAATTTTGATGGCACAGTAGCTATGTCTGGTGAAGACCCTGATGTAGATCTAACATTTAGTTCACCCAGATCAGAGTTTAGAGATATAATCTCTTTAATCCCGGCCATCTACAAAAATGATTTTAGTGATCTTAAATCATCCGGCAATATGGAATTGAGCGGAAGTGTAAAGGGTAAAATGACTGATGAAAAATTTCCCGCTTTTAATATAGAACTGAAAGTAAAAGATGGCAATTTTCAGTATCCTGATCTGCCTACACCGATTAATAACGTAAATGCTTATCTTCAAGTAAATAATAAAACAGGACTTTTAGATAATACTGTAATCAATTTGATGAATATTCATGTCGAACTTGGGAAAGAACCTATTGATGGTAAACTAATTGTAAGTAATATTGAAACCGGACCAAATGTTGATATGAAATTAACTGGTAAGATTGACTTAGCAAATTTGAAAACTGCGCTCGATCTGAAAGATATCACTAAGTTGGAAGGGATAATCTCATCAGACTTTGAAGCCAAAGGTAATATTGCTTCAACTAGCAAGAATTATGAAAACATAAATGCAAAAGGGAATGTATCACTTTCCAATTTAGTATACCAGGGAACTGTTAAGGATCAAGAAATCCGAGTTAGCACAGCCTCAATGAATTTCACACCTAGCAATATTGTCCTTAATAATCTAATGGCAAAAATTGGAGAAAGTGATATTAGTGCAAATGGATCATTAAATAATCTGATATCCTATGCTTTATCCGATGGAATTTTAGTCGGTAAGTTGAACCTGAATTCGAAATACTTTGATTTCAATCCATTTTTGATTGAAGATGAAACCGCAATGGGAAATGAGAATCAAAAAGAAACTACAACTGCTTTTGATATACCTCAGAAATATTAATTTCTCAATGCAATCTAATTTTGGTAAGCTAATATATGATAATCTTGAACTGACGAATGTTAGTGGTCAAATAATAATTAAAGAGAGTAAAGTGAGTTTAGAAAATCTCAATATGAATTTACTTGATGGATCACTTTCAGGGAATGGTTATTATGCTAAAACCGAGTATCAAGACAAACCTGACATTCAATTTAACTTAGGCATAAAAGATTTTAATATTAAAAAAACCTACGATAAATTCGTTTCAGTTAAGCAGTTTGCTCCAATTGCAAAATATATTGATGGGAGTTTTAGTTCCAATTTGAAAATGAGAACAACTTTAGATAATACTTTAATGCCGGTTTGGGAAACATTTTTCAGCAATGGCTCATTAAATCTAAAATCTGCAGAAATAAAGAACTTTAAACCATTTACAAAAATCGGGAGCATTTTAAGTTTACAAGAACTATCAAATCCGAAAATACAAAATGTTAATCCCAGCTTCGAAATAAAAAACGGTAGATTTTATGTCAATCCGGTTGAGTTTAAGGTTGCTAATTACAATGTTGAATTTAGTGGTTCGAATGGTATTGATCAGAGTTTGGATTATGTAATGAATATTGAAATTCCTGCAGAAAATTTAAAGAACCAGGCTAACAAATCAATTAGCAGTTTGATTGGTAAAGATTTAAATCTCGTTTCTGCAAGTTCAGTTAAAGTTAAAGCCCTAATTGGCGGAACTGTAGATTCACCAAATATAAGTACTTCAGCTAGTGATGTGGCAAAAGACGTTGCATCAAATGTTGTAGAACAAGTTAAAGCTCAAGTTGTTGATCAAGCTAAAGCAAAAGCTGACTCCATTAAAGCAGCCGCTGAGAAAAAACTTCAAGAAGAAGCAAAAAAGAAAGAAGAAGAACTTAAGAAAAAATTAGAAGAAGAAGCTAAGAAAAAACTCAAAAACATTTTTGGCTTTGGTTAATGACTAATTAAGATCTACTTAAATTTTGCCGTTGATTATATTTTTGTTAAGTTTGGACTAACATAATTGTTCGTTAGGGGTGTCACAAAGTGGCTGAGAACAAACCCTTTAACCTGATCCGGATAATGCCGGCGTAGGGAAATGAGAGTTTCAATTTTTCTAAACCTTTTCTCTATGAGAATTGGTTTTTTCATTTTAAATCGTTCTCAGCATTTTTATTCGCCTAAATCGAATAATCTTTTAAAAATCGTAACATTTGAGGACTAAGATGAAATTTATTGTTATTCTTTTATTATTAATAAACTCGATACTTTTTTCACAGATAATTGAAATTAGTGGAAAAGTAGTTGATTCAAAAACTAAGCAACCGCTTGCCGGTGTAAATATAATCATTCCAAATTCAAATTATGGGACCGCTTCCTTGTTAGATGGTGAATTTTCACTAAGTGGCAAAATCAATCCAACCGATACTTTAGTTTTTTCGTTTATTGGATACAAAAAACTTATTACGTCAATTTCTGATTTCATCGAATCAAATAGAATTATTGAGTTAGAAACTGAAGCGATAAGATTGAGTAAAACAATCGTTGTTCAAGGTTTACTTGCTGAGGAAGGTATAACACCAATTTCATTTTCAAAAATAGATAGAAAAGAAATTGAAGATAATTATACGGTTCAAGATATTCCTGAATATTTATCTTATCTTCCCTCCACAACTTTTTACTCTGATAATGGTAATGGTATTGGCTACAACTATATTAGAATTAGAGGCTTTGGGCAAAGGAGAATATCAATATCGGTAAACGGTATTCCTCAGAACGATCCTGAAGATCATAACGTCTACTGGTTAGATATGCCAGATCTTCTTGAAAGCACCGAACTTCTTCAAGTGCAGAGAGGTGCTGGAGCGGGTGTGATTGGTTACCCTTCTATTGGTGGAGCAATAAATATTATTACTTCTCCATTTTCAGATACCCCCAATTTTGAACTATCTTCATCTGTAGGTAGCTATAATACAAGAAAATATTCTGCCAAGTTCGCAAGCGGTTTAGTCGAAGATAAGTATTCAATCTACGCAAAGTTATCAAAAACTTTAAGTGACGGTTACAGAGATAATAGCTGGGTTGATTTTAATTCTTATCATATTTCAGCTGCAAGATATGATGAAAATTTAACTACAATTATCAATTTATACGGCGGTCCAATTTCAGATGGTTTGGCTTATGGAGGGATTGCAAAATTTGCTGTAAAAGATAAAAAACTTAGAAAAGAAAATTTATCTTATTGGGAATCAGATGAAAAAAGCTATACATATAAAGAGGTACGAAAAAAATCTGAGATTGAGAATTTTTCTCAGCCTCATTACGAATTATTAAATGAGTTAAAATTGAATGATAAAATATCAATTAATTCTGCTTTATTTCTAGTTATTGGCGAAGGTTTTTTTGATTATGATGGTTCCTGGGCAATTCCAGATTTTGGATATGATGATTACTTCAGACTTAAGCAAAATGGATATACAACAGATCAACTGCCAACAAATGCTTTAATTCGTGCACAAGTTGAAAATAAACAATGGGGCTGGATTCCTCGAATGAGCTGGGATCATAAATATGGTTCTTTGACTGTTGGAGCTGAATATAGAAATCACCGTTCGGTTCATTGGGGAGCTATAAAATATGCAGAAAACATCCCGTCCGGAGTATCTGAAGATTACAAATACTACTTTTACAGAGGTGGAAAAGATATAATTAACTTTTTTGTAAACGAAAACTACAATTTAACCAATCAGCTAAATGTCTTGGGTGAAGTTCAATTGGCTTATCACAAGTATAAACTATTTGATGAAAGATATGTAGGTAACGAATTTTCTTTGAGTAATTTATTCATTAATCCACGTTTAGGATTTAATTATAATTTTAATAATAGATTAAGTGCTTATATATCTTATGCAAAGGTTACTCGTGAACCCAGATTAAAAAATTATTACGATGCAGCTGAATCAAGCGGGGGAGCAGTTCCACAATTTGAGCAGAATAGTGTCGGTCGTTATGATTTTGATGAACCGCTTGTTAAGCCAGAGAATATGAATAATATTGAGCTTGGAACAAGATACAGCACTGATGATTTTACTCTAAATACAAACTTATACTATATGCTATTTAATGATGAAATTGTAAGTAAGGGACAGTTGGATAGATTTGGACAGCCAATAACTGGAAACATTGATAATAGCACCCACTATGGAATTGAAATTGATGGAAGCTTAGAGTTTAGTGATAATATTCAATTTATTTTTAATGGCTCATATAGCAAAAATTTTATCAGTGATGGAAAAACTTTTATTGATTCGCAAGATGGAGAGGGTAACTCAATAATTAAGGAAATTAATCTAACTGATAATGAAATAGCAGGATTCCCAGAGTTGACTGCAAATGCAATCCTCAAAGCTAATTACAAAGGAGTTATGACCCAAATTAGTGCAAAATTTGTGGGAGAATATTTTTCTGATAACTATGATGAAAATCTAAGCCGACTAATCAAAGAAAACCCAAACTTTGTAAGTTATTTTGATAATGTTGTAGAATCTTATGTTGTTTTAAATTTTATGGGGAGTTATGAATTTACGCTTGGAAATACAATCAAAAAAGTTAGAATTTTTGCACAAGTGAATAATTTATTTGATAATTTGTATGCGGCTTATGCTACGGGTGGAGATTTTTTCCCTGCTGCAGAACGTAACTTTTTAGTCGGACTTAAGTTAGGATTTTAAGTGAATACTTAAATTTTAATTTTGTGAAATATGAAAAAAGCGATTATTTTGGCCAACGGCGATGCTCCCTCTAAAACGCAAATTAATTATTTGCAAGGTAAAGATTATGATAAAATAATTTGTGCTGATGGAGGAGCCAATTCTGCAAAAAGATTAGGAATTATTCCCGATGTGATTATTGGCGATCTCGATTCAATCTCAAAAGACCATTTAATTTTTTTTTCTGACAAGACAAAAATAATAAAATACTTAAGGCAGAATGACACAGATGTAGAAAAATCGCTTAAGTATTTGATTAAGAATAAGTATGACAATGTAATATTGCTTGGAGCAACTGGAAACAGACTTGATCATACTATCTGCAATTTAGGAATTGTACTTAAATTTTTTGAAAAAATTAGTATTTCAATCATTCATAAAAAATCATTTCTTTCCCCATACACTGGTGATATTGAATTACAAACTATTCCTGGTGAAGTTATTTCCGTTTATGGATTTGATGAAAAAACAAAAATCACTTCGAATGGATTAAAGTACCCTTTGAAAAATATTTCACTTCCATTTGGTAAAAAGGAGAGCACGAGTAATATAGCAATTAGGGAAAATGTAAAACTTAAGATTAGGAACGGTGTTGTGTTTGTAATAAGAGATTTTAATTTGATAAAGAAGCATGATCTCATTTAGTAACCTCGATTATTCAATCATTTTAGGATTCTTGGTATTAGTAGTTATTATTGGATTTATTGCATCTTTTGGATATAAGAAATCCACAGATGATTATCTGCTTTCCGGAAGAAAGGTCGGTCTTTTTTTATTTGTGTTGACTAATGTAGCAACTTGGTATGGTGGTATCTTAGGTGTTGGTGAATTTTCTTACAGATTTGGTTTAGTCAGCTGGTTTACTCAAGGGTTGCCATATTACATTTTTGCTTTGATATTTGCATTTCTCTTTGCAGCAAAAATTAGATCAGCTTCATTATTTACAATTCCTGATAAGCTTGAAGAAGTTTATGGAAGAAAGGTTAGTTTATTTTCTGCATTTCTTATTTTTATTTTGGTTTCTCCAGCACCATATTTACTTATTCTCGGACAAATTTTTTCTCTGATATTTGATATCAGCTATTTTTATGCATTGGTAATCAGTGCTATAGTTGCCAGCATTTATTTGATTAGAGGCGGATATAAATCAAATATTTGGGCAGATGCGTTTTCATTTTTTGTAATGTTTATCGGATTTATTTTAATAGTCTTAGTTGCTTATAATAATTATGGAAGTATTGAATTCCTTTCTGAAACACTACCGACTGAACATCTAACAATAACCGGGGGAACTTCTATCACTTTTGTAATTGTATGGTTTTTAATTGCACTTTGGACGTTTACAGATCCTGGTTTCCATCAGAGATGTTATTCAGCTAAAAGTGGAAGAGTTGCAAAATGGGGAATAGTAATTTCAGTTTTATTTTGGTTTTTGTTTGATTTTCTTACAAATACTACAGGCTTGTATTCACGGGCAATTTTACCAAATTTAGATAATCCGGTTTTAGCCTTTCCTTACTTAGCTGATGAAATATTAGATCCAGGACTGAAAGGTTTATTCTTTGCGGCACTTATTGCTACTGTTCTTTCAACATTAAATAGTTTTATTTTCTTAAGTGCTACAACTTTTAGTAGAGATTTTGTTTATAGAATAAAAAAAACACATATCTTGTCATTCCCGAATGTTTCTATAGGGAATCATGGAAAAGTATTAAATAAGCTGTTGTCATTCCGGCATATTTTTAGCCGTAAGCTGTTTAACAACGAAAGTGACGATAAAAATCTTATCCAATTCACCAGACTAGGAATAGTCGTCACTCTAACCATTTCAATTATAACAGCTTATTATTTCGAATCAGTTGTTCAGCTATGGTATACAATAGGCAGCATTTGTATTCCTGGTATAATATTATTGGTTGTCTCATCATATTATCCAAAATTGAAAGTGAACAGTAAAATAGCTTTATTCGAAATTATTATTGGAGTTTCATCAAGTGTTATTTGGTTATTAGTAAGAGACAACTTTTCTCAAAATGAATTTCTATCGCAATTAGAGCCAATGATTATTGGGTTGATATTAGCTTTCGTAATTCACTTTTGGGGTCTTTTGAACTTAAAACATAAAACAATAATTGAGGCAAAAAATGGCTTCTGAACAAAAGTTTGTGGAATTTGTAGTTGAACAAATGGAAAAAGCAGGGGATATAACATACAGACAAATGTTTGGTGGTCACACTCTTTATTGCGAAGGGAAAGTTGTAGGACTAATTTGTGATAATAAATTATTTGTAAAACCTACAAATGCCGGAAGGGAATTTATTGGCAAAGTTAAATTGAGTCCGGCTTATCCTGGAGCGAAACCTTCATTCTTAATTGAAGCAAAAATTGAAGATGCTGATTGGTTAGGTGAATTAATAAAGATTACAGAAAATGCACTGCCTAAACTAAAAACTAAAAAAAAAGAAAAAATAAGTAAGTATTTTTGACTCACCGAATTTAAGATTGCTTTCTTAGATTTAAAAACTCGAAATAATAAAATTATTATTCAATCTTTCCATTTTTGAATATAATTATGTCATGATATATCTGTAGATAGCCTTGAAATATAAAATTTTTACAGTAACTTAAGAAGGTTAATAAATATTTCATTAAAGGTCTTTTCTAATGCAAAAAGTCTCAATATTCGTAGATGTTCAAAATATATATTATACAACCCAAGAATTTCATAATTGCAATTTTGATTATAATGCTTTTTGGGCGGAAGTAACAAAAAACAGAGAAATTCATAAAGCCATTGCTTATGCAATTGATAAGGGAGATGAAAAGCAAAGACAATTTCAGAATATACTTAGAGCAATTGGCTTTCAAGTAAAACTAAAACCATTTATTAACAGAAATGATGGTTCAGCAAAGGGGGATTGGGATGTGGGAATCACTCTTGATATTATGGAATATGCAAAAGATTCTGATGTTGTAGTTTTAGCATCCGGTGATGGAGATTATGATTTGTTGGTTGATAAGGTTAGAAAAAAGTTTAATATTCCTTTCGAAGTTTATGGTGTGGACAAACTTTCAGCCAAATCTTTAAAAGATTCGGCCTCTAAGTTTGTTTCAATTGATGGTAAGTTTTTACTAAAATCTTAAAAATATTTTACGGCAGTAAAATAGCACAAGATATAACGGTTGTCCACATTCCGTCTTTATTTCCCTCAGCAGATTGTGTAACATTTGAGGTATTAACTATTTGACCTGACATTTTAAAGACTTGTTCACGTTCATTCCAATCAGTATCGGGATTAAAATCAATTCCTAATGTGGTTGCAAGCATTGAAGCAGCTAAATCTTCAGCATAATCACCAGATTTTTTTGCAGATTCTCCAAATGGATGGTGCTCGGATAAATAACCGTACATTGATGGATCAGCGGGTCTGGCAATTCCAAGAGATGAAGCAATTAGTCTATTAGGCTCATTTGTAGCGTTACGCGCCATAACGGCATGAATAATTTGTCCTGGCTGAAGTTTTTCTAATCCTTTTGCAACTGTAATTTTTTTACACCCTACTGGATAAATGCTGCTCACTGTGACAATATTAAATTTTTCAATGTGGGCACTTCTTAAAGCAAGTTCAAAAGATGCCAAATATTCTTTATGAACACCAACACCTTTCGTAAAGAAAATTTCTTTAGGTACGTACAATTTTATTTTCTCCTTAGATTAAAATTAGACTTATAAAACTAAATAAAATACTAATTATTAGTTAATTCTTTTTTGTAGTGAGATATAATTTTTTCAGCTGATTGGTATGGAGAGATTTTATTATTCGTAATAAGTTCAAGTTCGTTTCCCAAAAGAAGTCTTCGCTCATTGTTCCAAATATCTTCAGTTATATAATTTTCAACAATTCCTTTAACTCGTATTCTATTGTTTTTCTTTCTTCTCTCAATAAATTGATTTGATTTATTTAAGTAATCTCTATGATTATTTATCTCCACAATTATATCGTCAACTCCAGTAGGTTTTGACGCAATGCATTTTAGTACTTTAGGTAGATATGAATTTTCATCATGAGCACGAAATACAAGAGTAGTTTGAAGTGCCTTAATAGCATTATCAGAACCCGGTCTATCACTTTTATTCATGACAAAGAAATCAGCAATTTCCATTAATCCCGCTTTCATTGCCTGAACTGAATCTCCCGATTCGGGCACTAAAACAACCAATGTAGTATCAGCAGTTTTTGCTATATCTAATTCAGATTGACCAACACCTACAGTTTCAAAAATTATATAATCAAAACCTGCGGAATCAATTATATCGGCAGCATCAATTGTTTTTTTGCTCAATCCTCCTAAACTACCTCGAGTTGCCATACTTCTAATAAATACATTATCGTTTAAACCTAATTCATTCATTCTTATTCTATCACCTAAAACGGCACCACCCGTAAACGGACTTGTGGGATCAACAGCTATGATACCGACGGACTTATTCATTTTAAGTAATAATTTTGTCAGCTCATTTGTAATAGTGGATTTCCCTGCTCCAGGTGGTCCAGTAATTCCAATTCTATACGCATTGCCAATGTACCGATGAATGTTTTTAAGAATTCCCACCGATGATTCATCTTCATTTTCAATTAAAGATATTGCTCGGGAAATATATTTTTTTTTATTCTTTCGAATTTCAGTTATTAGTTTTTCTATATTCATGATTAAATTACTTTATAAAGTTCATATTCACGAATATATTCTTGAACTGAATTTGGGACAAAAAAGTCAATTGGAAGATTTTTTGAAACTCTCTCGCGGATTTTGGTAGCTGATATCTCAATTGTTGGAGTATCAACAAATTCTGCCTCTGCGAAATATTTGTGAGTTTTTTTAATCTCCTTGTCATATGTCCTCTTCAACACAACAAGCTTTGCAATTTCTAATATCTCATCTGGTTTATGCCACATATCAAATGTGATTAAATTGTCAAAACCAATTATTAATTCAATCTCTTCATACTGCTTTGAAAACTCAACCAATGTATTGTAGGTGTAAGAGATATCATCTCTATTAATTTCAAAATCTGAGATCTCAAAATTTGGATGTGATTGAATTGCTAACTTTGTCATATTAAATCTGTGTTCAGGAGAAGTATAATCATATTTAACTTTGTGTGGAGCAATATATGCAGGTACAAAGATAATTTTTTCTAGTTGTCTTTTTTCTAAAATGGATTGTGCAGTTATTAAATGCCCAAAATGAATTGGGTCAAATGTGCCGCCAAAAATTCCGATCGGTTCCAAATAAAATCCTAGCCATTTATTTTGTTAATAAGTTCATAAATTTTTTTTCTATAAAGGTCGATTTCTGAAAGGTAAAATTCTTTTTGTATTCCTTCACTATTTCTTGCCTGAAATTTACGAAAAGCAAGCTTGGTTGTAAAGTTTGCATGCTTTTTGATAATAATTCTCTTAGCAATTCCTTTTAAAAGATTTTTCTCCAAAGCTTTATTTATGCTTTCTGATATTAAAAGATTTGTTTCATTCGCAAGTTCTGCTGAAATTATTCTTTGTTCATTTTTTATTGAAAAATTAAATATAATTAAGAATGCTGCAATCAAAAAGATCATAAATGCAATTCCTAGTAAATACGTGAATTCGAATGATAGAGATAAATTCCATGTTGCATGAAAAAATATTGCTAAGCATAATCCCCAAAATAAGTATAAGTATTTTGATGAGGACAAAGTAAATTTTGCTTTTGCAAGAAAAGCTCCGACTGTGGCAGTTGCAATTCCGTGCATTACTGCAGAAAAAATTGATCTAGTAATAACTATCGAAATCCATTGGGCGAATGTTTCATCATAGGTTATAAAATATAGCAAATTTTCAGTCATTCCAAAACCAAGCCCAATCGCTCCACCATAAACCAAACCATCAGTTAGATTATCAAAATAATTTTTTGAATAAGATCTTAGTAGATATACTCCTTTTACAATTTCTTCTACAAATGGGGCAACAATTACTGTGCTGAAAAACGACAATATTGTTGCTTGAGGGATAATCAATCCGAAAGTTGAATTTACTAATGAAGAAAAAATAATTCCTAAAAAAACAGCGCCGAATGCACCCCAGAAAAAATGCTTTACAACCTTTCCAAATGGTTCTCGCTCATATTTATCAAGTTTCCAAATGAATATTAGATAAATAATCATTGGAACTGAAGCTGCTAACAACGAATATGAAAAAGGCATATTACTTTAATTTAATCCAGGAAATAATTTCTTTAAAGTTTGCTCGCTTCCCCGTTTTTAGGATGCCAAACCGAAATAGTTTTGAAGAAATAAGAATTACAAGATAAGTACTGAAAAGTAATATCATGATCACCATTAATATTTCTATAATTCCAGGTCTTGTAGAATTTAACCTTAATAGCATCACAGGTACGGAAGTTAATGGAAAATATGACAATACCAGAGAAAGAATTGAGTTTGGACTTCTCAAAATCTCTACAGCAAGAATTATTGGGAAGATTAGAAAAATACTTATTATACCTGTTAGCTGCTGAGCTTCTTGATCTAAATTGACAATGGATCCTAGTCCAATAAATATTGAGGAATAGAAGATATATCCCAATACGAAAAATAGTAATTGATACTCAAGATTTTTGATAGTAGCAAAATCCATTGTATTGGTTTTATGCAAAATAATTCCAATTACCATCCAAACTGTGAGTTGAAATAATCCAAAAAAGCTTAATCCAAGAACTTTACCCAAAAGTAATTCTTTTGAAGAACAGCTTGATAAAATTAGTTCGATTATTCTATTCGATTTTTCTAGAATTAAACTTCTGACAAACATTCCGCCAGAAAATAAAATTAGGGTTACTAACAGAATAATAAATAAATAAGAATTGAGGAACGATCTAAGGATGTCTTCTTCAGACTGAGCATTAATATAAGATTTTTTTAGTCGGCTAATTTTAGAACTAAGGAATTCAGATTTTGTCAAATCAATATTCTGTTCTTTGCCATGAATTATAATTGCAGCTTTATTAAATGACTGCTCAATTATACTTAGCTTTTCCAGATTGAAAATATCTTTGCTTCTAAAAGTTAATGTCAGTTCAGGTTCATCAGTAATTATGACATAACCAATAAGTAAATCTGATAAAACTTGTTTGTCAGCTGATTCTAACAACGAATTTTCATCATTACTTCTTCCAATAAGATTAAAAGTAAAAAAAGCAGGTTGACCATTATCCAATAAAGATGAAGCTAATTCATTAGAAAATTCAACCTCATATTTTTTTGTAAAGTCAACAATCCCCAAAGGAAGAGGATAATCATTTCCTTTTTGAATTATTAAAGAGGGGAGTAAACTAATTCCGATAATTAAAAGAGGGATTAATAACATAGAAATTATAAAGGATTTTCTCTTAATCCTTTCAAAAAATTCCCATCGTGCTATAATTATTGATTTTGTCATTTCCTTTTATTTTCACCTACTGATGAAATGAATATCTGATGAAGAGATGGAATAATTTTTCTAAATTCTAGAATCTGCAACTTATTAGAGAAATTCCTTAAAAATTCTGAAGGTGTTTGATCCCCTAAATCAAGAATTATTGAATCATGTTCTTGCTTAATAATATGAATGTCTTCAAATAAAAAGATATCATCTTTAGAAAAATTTTTAGTAACAGTTAAAGAATAATGTTTATTCTGATCTGAATTCAAGACCTCAATTAAACTACCGGAGATTACTTTCTTACCTTTATTTATTAAGTAAATTTCATCACATAAGCTTTCTGCAAGATCCATTAAATGAGTCGATAGAATAATAAATTTATCTTTCTTTTTCTCTTCAATAATTTCTCTGAATATAGATTGATTTACCGGATCAAAACCTGAGAATGGCTCGTCCAAAATTAGAATCTTTGGATCATGTAAAATTGCTGAAATAAACTGCACTTTTTGCTGATTACCTTTTGACAATTCTTCAACGTGATACTTTTTGTACTCGTTAAGTTCAAGTCGGCTAAACCAGTAGTCAATACTATTGATTGCTTCAGAATGTCTTAATCCCTTAAGCTGTCCAAGATATGTTAAAGTATTTACAACATTGCTTTTAGGATAAAGTCCTCTTTCTTCTGGTAAATAACCTGTTAAATTAGAAAAATTATGATCGAGTGATTTATTTGTGAATTTTACATCACCGGAAGATGCATTCAAAATTCCAAGAATTATTCTTAATGTGGTAGTTTTGCCAGCACCGTTAGGACCAATTAATCCAAATATTTCCCCTTGCTTAACAGAAAATGAAATGTCATCTAAAACTAAATTAGGGCCAAAATATTTACTTATGTTTTTAATTTCCAGCATAAAAACAATGTTATTGAAGTATTATTTTAATTATCGGTTGTAAATGATTCAGATATCATATCTTGCTTCTCAAAAATACACTTTATATATTTTAAAACTATATTTATTTAATTTAGCATGATTATTAAAATAACAAATTTACCTGTTGGAATTCATGCTTTAAGATTTGAAAAATCTGTAATTGAACTTCAACTAGGTGAACCGTTCATTGATAACTTGATTTTAGATTGTACTTTAGATAAATCGCAACATCAAATAGTTATCAAATGTAATTTAACAATTTTTGCAGATTTATTTTGCGATAGATGCAATATTGAATTTAAGAAAGAACTATTTGCAGAATTCTCATTGCTATATATATTTGATAAAAATGATTTTGATGAGGAACAGGAAAATCTAAAGTATTTATCGCCTAATACAGATAAAATTGATTTAAATGAAGATGTTATTGATTTTGCAAATCTATCTTTACCAATGAAAAAACTCTGTTCCGAAGATTGCAAAGGTTTATGTGTAAGGTGTGGTACAAATCTAAATCATGATAAATGTAACTGTGCTGAAAAGGAAGATGATTCCGTTTGGGCACCATTATTGAATTTGAAAGATAAACTTAAATAAGAGGTAATTATTAAATGGCTCATCCTAAAAGAAAAATATCAAAGAGTAGAAGAGACAAAAGGCGTACACATTATAAAGCTTCTTCTCCTTCCCTAAGCAACTGTTCAAACTGTGGTGAAATTAAATTAAGCCATCGTGCATGTCCAAGTTGCGGTTATTACGCCGGACGATCTATGTTTGTTCCGGAAGCATAACCAACTATGTCCCAAAATATTCAAAAGTGTAAAATTATTGTTGATGCTATGGGGGGCGATTTCGTTCCCCAGAATCCTATTTTTGGTGCAGTTGAAGCACTAAAAGAATCGTCAAACATTGAAATCTTTTTAATTGGGGACAAATCAAAAATTGAACAGGTACTTGAAACTGAAAATCTGTCTTTTGATTTGTCAAAAATAATACATGCTTCAGAAGTTATTGATATGCATGATTCTCCAACAATTGCATTAAAGAAAAAGAAAGATTCATCAATTGTAAAAGGTGCTCAATTAGTTAAAGAGCAATTTGCTGATGCTTTTGTAAGTGCAGGCAATACCGGCGCAATGATGGCAGCATCAACTTTACTAATTGGTAGGATTCAAGGTTTTGGAAGACCGACAATCGGCGCTCAGTTTCCAACATCTAAAATGAAACCTTGTACAGTTTATGATGTTGGTGCGAGTGTGGACAGTAAACCAATTCATTTGCTTGAATATGCAATTATGGGTACTATATTTGCAAAGGAAGTTGATCAAATTAAAAACCCGACTGTTGGTTTGCTTAGTGTTGGTGAGGAAGATTCAAAAGGTAATTCGGTTACCTTAGAAACCTTGGAGATGTTGAGGAAGAGTAAAATTAATTTTATTGGCAATGTTGAAGGAAGAGATATATTAAATGGTTCCGCAGATATAATTTTATGTGATGGTTTTACCGGCAATATTATACTGAAATTTGGCGAAAGTTTTATTAACTTCTTAAAGTCTAGAATCAGATCATACGCTGATGAGGGTATTCTTAACAAAATTAAAGCATTAATTACGAAAACAGTTTTTAAGGAATCACTAAAAGATATGGATTATCAATCTCATGGTGGTGTTCCATTATTGGGTGTAAACGGAATTAGCATTATCGGACATGGTTCTAGTTCTCCATTAGCCATGAAAAATATGATTTTAAAAGCCAATATCATGTTTCAAAAAGAATTGATTAAAAAATTGAAGGAGGGCAGAGAGTATTATGGAAACCTCTAACGAAAGTAAAAGATTATTTAATGCAACTATTACAGGAGTTGGTAAATATCTTCCTGATACGGTTCTTGATAATCATTATTTTGAAAAAATTGTTGAAACCTCAGATGAGTGGATTGTTTCAAGAACAGGTATTAAAGAAAGAAGACGTGAGGACAAAGGTCCAACAAGCTATATGGCATCAAAAGCTGCTGAAGATTTGATTAAATCAATGAACCTTTCCCCAGAAGAAATTGATGTTATTATTGTTGCAACTGTAACTCCAGATATGTTTTTCCCGGCTACAGCTTGTATAGTTCAGGATAAAATTGGGGCTAAAAATGCTTGGGGATTTGATTTATCTGCAGCCTGTTCCGGGTTTTTATTCGCGCTGAAAACAGGAGCCGGTTTAATTGAAGGTGGAACGTACAAAAAGGTATTGGTGATAGGGGCAGATAAAATGAGTACCATTGTTGATTATACTGATAGAAATACTTGTCTTCTTTTTGGTGATGCTGCTTCAGCAGTCTTGCTTGAACCGACATCGGATAAGTCTTTAGGCGTTATAGATTCAATTTTACACGTTGATGGAGCTGGTCAAGAATCACTTTATATGAAAGGTGGTGGAAGTTTAAATCCTCCCAGCCACGAAACAGTAGATAAAGGTTTTCATACTCTTTATCAGGATGGGAAAACAGTATTTAAAGAAGCAGTTAAAGGGATGGCGGATATTTCAGCAGAGATTATGGAGAAAAATAATCTAAAATCTGAAGATATTGCTTATTTAGTTCCTCACCAGGCAAATTTAAGAATTATTGATGCTACTGCCAATAGAATGGGAATCCCAAAAGAAAAAGCAATGGTTAACATAGATAAATATGGCAACACAACTGCTGCAACTATTCCACTTTGTTTAACTGAGTACTACAGAGATGGGAAACTAAAAAAAGGTGATAATCTAATACTTGCTGCTTTTGGCGCAGGTTTTACTTGGGGATCTATATACCTTACTTGGGGCATGGATTGATGAGTAAAAGAGCATTCATCTTTCCCGGGCAGGGCTCACAATATGTCGGGATGGCAAAAGATATCTACGAAAGCTCTTCAAAAGCAAAATTACTAATTGAAGAGGCGGAAGACAAAATTAATTTTAAAATTTCGAAGGTCATGTTTGAAGGACCAATTGATGAATTAAAACTAACAAGCATTACACAACCTGCAATATTTCTACACGGTGCTTTAATACTTAATGAACTTGGTGAATTTTCGGTTGATGCTGTTGCTGGACATTCACTCGGAGAATATACCGCTTTAGTTGCCAATAAAACCTTAAAACCTTTAGATGCATTTAATCTTGTGCGAAAAAGAGGAGAAGCCATGCTCTCAGCCGGTGAAAAATTTCCAGGAACAATGGCTGCAATAATAGGTTTGAGTAGTGAACAGCTTGAAGATATCTGTCAAAAAGCCTCATCAGAGGGTATTGTTCAATGTGCTAATTTTAATTCTCCGGGACAAATAGTTATATCCGGTTCGGTCAGTGGTGTTAAAAAAGCAATGGAATTAGCAAAAGAAAACGGGGCAAAGATAGTAAAGGAACTTATTGTTAGTGGTGCTTTTCATTCTCCTTTAATGGAGCCTGCGATTGATGAATTGAAAGTAACATTAGATCAAACTGATTTTTTTGATTCAATTTGTCCGGTATACGCAAATGTTACTGCAAAACCTGTTATCGATAGCTCAGCTATAAAAAATCTACTGCTTAAACAATTGAATGCCCCTGTAAGATGGGAGGAATCGATGCAGAATATGATTGGAGATGGAATTACTGAGTTTATTGAAGTTGGTCCAGGAAAAGTGTTACAAGGTTTAGCAAAAAGAATTAATAAAGATGTTCTTTTGAAAGGGATAGATAAATATTCCGATTTGGAACAATTTATTTAAAGATTGTAATTAAATTTAGCAAGTGGAATAAAAATAAAAATAGTATTATATTCAAAAATGATTTTAATTTAGAATAAAATTCTGGTAAATATTGAATGAATGAACATAATAAAAGAGCGATTGTAACCGGCGGGACAAGAGGAATTGGAAAGGCAATTGTGAAAGAACTTGCTGCAAAGAGTTGTTGTGGAATACTTTTTTCAGATGTTGCTTTCATATACAACAGCTGTGATGCTTGTGCCGAAGAAATTGAAGAAGAAATTGGTAATCACGATATAAAAATTGTTGGATTCAAAGCAGATGCTTCTTCATTTGAAGATGCTCAGGCAACAATAAATAGTGCTATTGAGCACCTTGGTGGAGTTGATATTTTAATAAATAACGCTGGGATTACTAGAGACAATCTTTTGTTAAGAATGGAAGAAAAGGATTTTGATAGTGTAATTGATGTTAATCTAAAGAGTGTATTTAATTATACTAAAGCGGTTTTAAAACCAATGATTAAACAAAAGTATGGTAGAATTGTAAATATAGCTTCTGTCGTTGGTCTAATAGGAAATGCCGGACAATCAAATTATGCAGCATCAAAAGCAGGTGTGATAGGCTTTACAAAATCAATGGCTAAAGAATTAGCCTCGAGAAATATTACTGTTAATGCTGTTGCTCCCGGTTTTATTGAAACGGAAATGACGGCAAAATTAAACGAAACTCAAAGAGAACAGTTATTAAGAAATATACCCATGGGTAGACTGGGAAGTCCAGAAGACATAGCCAAAGTTGTAGGTTTCTTATGCAGCGAAGATGCTGATTATATCACTGGACAAGTTATTGCCGTTGATGGCGGCATGGTAATGTAAATTTCAATTTCATAAATAGAAGGAGAACAATATGGATGTTGAAGCAAAAGTAAAAGAAATAATAATGGACAAATTAGGTGTTGAAGATTCACAAATTACACCTGAAGCCTCTTTTACTAACGATTTAGGTGCAGATTCATTAGATATCGTTGAATTAGTGATGGGATTCGAATCTGAATTCGATATTTCTATACCGGATGAAGATGCAGAAAAAATCGGAACAGTTGGTGACGCAACTAACTATCTAAAAGAAAAAGTCGCCGGCTAATCCTTTCTACTCTCTTAAATATAAATTCCGCTTTTTGTCAGATTTAATCTAACATTTAGCGGAATTCAATTATTAAGAAACCTCTTTGTAATTTGGAAGAAAAGGGCAATATATGAATAATAGACGTGTTGTAATAACCGGAATTGGTGCAGTTACTCCAATCGGAAATAATATTAATGATTTTTGGAATGCTTTACTTGAAGGTAAAAGTGGAGCGACTCCTATAACTAAATTTGATGCCTCCGATTTCAGCACTCAATTTGCATGTGAAGTTAAAAATTTCGATCCATTACATTACATTGATTCTAAAGCACTAAAGAGAATGGACCCATTTACGCATTACGCATTAGCCACAGCTCAGATGGCAATGGAAGATTCTCAACTAATTCTTGAAAATGTTGATTTAGAAAGATTTGGTGTAATTTATGGTAGTGGTATTGGCGGTATGGATACTTGGGAAACTCAGCATTCCAACTATATCAATGGCGGGCCTCGTAAAATTAGTCCCTTTTTTATTCCAATGATGATTTCTGATATTGCAGCCGGTCATATTTCAATTAAGTATGGTTTAAAGGGCCCCAATTACGCAACTACATCCGCATGTGCTACATCTTCTCACGCGATTGCAGATGCATTTATTTTAATTCAAAGAGGATCTGCAGACCTTATGGTTTCAGGGGGTTCAGAGGCAGCAATTACTCCTATGTCAATTGGAGGATTTAATTCTGCCCGTGCGATATCAACATGGAATGATAAATATGAAATTGCCTCAAGACCTTTTGATAAAGATAGAAATGGTTTTGTTATGGGAGAAGGGTCAGGTACAATTATTTTAGAAGAATATGAACATGCAAAGAAAAGAAACGCAAAAATTTATGCTGAAATGGTAGGCGTTGGTTTAACAGGTGATGCTTTTCATATAACTGCTCCCGCACCGGAAGGTGAAGGTGCTTTTAGATCAATGAGAGATGCGATTAGAGATGCTGGGATCAATTTTACTGATGTAGATTATATAAATGCTCATGGAACTTCAACCGAATTAAACGATAAAAACGAATCTCTTGCGATAAAAAATCTTTTTGGCGAGCACGCTTATAAATTATCTGTGAGTTCAACAAAATCAATGACTGGCCATTTACTGGGCGCTGCTGGAGCAATTGAAAGCATTGCTTCAATTCTTGCTTTAAAAAATGGAATTATTCCTCCAACAATTAATTTGGACGAACCGAGCCCGGAATGTGATCTTGATTATACACCTAAAGTTGCGAAAAAGAGAGATATTAAATATGCTCTCAGTAACACATTTGGATTTGGTGGTCATAATGCATCCTTGTTGTTTAAGAAATATGAAGGTTAGTTTTTGCTTAAAAGTTTATTCTCTTTTTTTCGAAAAACAAATAAAAGTAAGATAAGTTCTGACTTTGATGAACAGAAAAAAAAGAATATTCTTTCAAAGATTGAAAGTTTGGTTGGTATAAAACCAACTGATGACAAATATTTCTTAAAAGCTTTTACACACCGCTCGTATCTGGAAAAATCAACGAATCTAATTAAGTCGAATGAAAGACTTGAATTTCTTGGCGATTCAATTTTGGGTAAAATTGTTTCTGAGTACCTGTTTACAAAATATCCCCTAGAAGATGAAGGATTTCTCACAAAAGCTCGATCTCACTTGGTAAATAAACATTCCCTCGAAAAAATAGCATTAAAATTACACTTGCAGGAGTTAATATTCACAAATGATGACTATCTAATTAGAGACAAGAAAAAAATATCGAATATTGTTGCGGATTGCCTTGAAGCTCTAATTGCAGCAATTTATTTAGATATGGGTGAAGGAGCTGCAACAGAATTTGTCAAAAATTATGTGATATTTCCACAGGTAGATAGCGGCAATATTGAGTCAGATAAAAATTATAAAGGTCAGTTATTAGAATTATCCCACTCAAGAAAATTAAATCAGCCGGTTTATAAAATTGTCGATCAGGTAGGACCCCAGCACGATAAAATTTATACAGTTCAAGTATTGTTAAATAATGAAGTCTTAGGTCTTGGGAAAGGTCCAAATAAGAAAAATGCTGAACAAAAAGCTGCAGAAAATGCTTTAAAAGTTTTAACCGAATCAGAAAAGGGGAAAGAATTCTCCGAATAAACTATTCGATTTCACCAACAATTTATTTAAATTTCTACTCCAATTTTTTTAAAAAATCTTAATCAGAGAATACTATGGAAAACAATCTTGATCATGAAAAATTTGCTAAGAGGCACATTGGCCCTAGAGATTATGAAGTAAAAGAAATGTTAGAAACAATTGGAGTTCACTCCATGGATGAGCTATTAAACGAAACAGTGCCTGATAATATTTTATTATCAGAAAAACCGGATTTAGATCTCCCGCTGACAGAATCTGAATTACTCGAAGAAATGGAAAGACTCGCATCTAAAAATAAGTTATTTAATAATTTTATTGGAATGGGCTATTGTGAAACCATTACTCCAAGTGTTATAAGAAGGAATATTTTAGAGAATCCCGGTTGGTATACACAATATACTCCTTACCAAGCTGAAATTTCTCAAGGTAGATTAGAAGCTCTTTTGAATTTTCAAACAATGGTTTCTGATTTAACGGCAATGCCTTTAGCAAATGCATCTCTACTCGATGAAGGAACTGCTGTCGGTGAAGCTATGAGTATGTTTTATGGATTAAGAAAAAAAGAAAAGAAAAGCTCAAATGTGATTTTGGTTTCTGAAAATATTTTCCCTCAAACTCTCGAAGTTCTATCCACTAGGGCTTTACCAATTGGTGTGGAATTAAGGATAGTTAATGAGAGTGAATTTAATCTATCTGATGAAGTTTTTGCAATATTAGTTCAATATCCTGCTAATGATGGAAGTATAAATGATTATGAAGAATTGTTCAATCAAGCTAGAGAAAAAGGGATCTTTACTATTGTTGCCGCTGATTTATTGAGCCTAACTTTATTAAAGCCTCCCGGTGAATTTGGAGCTGACTGCGTTGTAGGTTCAACACAAAGATTTGGTGTACCATTAGGTTTTGGAGGGCCACATGCAGCGTATTTTGCTACGAAAGAAGAATTTAAACGAGCAATTCCCGGAAGAATTATTGGGGTATCAATTGATTCGAAAGGAAGGCGTGCTTTAAGAATGGCTTTGCAAACTAGAGAACAACATATTAAGAGGGAGAAAGCCACTAGCAATATCTGTACTGCTCAAGTTTTATTAGCCATTATGGCTGGAATGTATGCAGTATATCATGGTGCTGAAGGATTGAAGGAAATAGCATTAAGAATTAATACACTAACAAAACATCTATACTCAAAGCTAGCCAGTAGAAATATTGAAATTGTTAACTCTACTTTTTTTGATACTATTAGCATTAAATTGAGTAAGGATGATTTAATTGATCTTAAAAAGAAAGCAATCGAAGCTAAAATTAATTTCAGATACATAGATGACGAGAAGATATCAATAAATATTGGCGAAACTGCAACTATCAAAGATATAAATTCTATATTAGATCTATTTGATTCTGAACTAAATGTAACTGAGAATTCAAATTATGAGTCTATAAATTCAATCCCAGAAAAATTGGAAAGAGAGACTGATTACTTAACTCATGAAGTTTTTAAGAAATATCACTCAGAAACGGAAATGATGAGATATATAAAATCTCTAGAACGAAAAGATCTTTCACTGACTACTTCAATGATTCCTTTAGGCTCATGCACAATGAAGTTAAATGCAGCTTCAGAGTTATTCGCATTAACTACACCAGGATTTAGTAAGCTGCACCCATTTGCTCCTCTAAATCAAGCTGAAGGATATTTAGAGTTATTTGAAAAATTAGAATACGAAATTGGTCAAATAACAGGACTACCGGGGGTTTCGCTGCAGCCGAATTCCGGTGCACAAGGTGAATATACAGGTTTACTGGTAATAAAGGCTTACCATAAAGACAGGGGAGAAGAACATAGAAATGTAGTTCTAATCCCTTCTTCTGCACATGGAACAAATCCCGCAAGTGCAGTTTTAGCAGGTAATATCGTAACAATTGTTAAATGTGATGATAAAGGAAATATTGATCTAAACGATTTAAATGAAAAGGCTGAGAAATATAAAGAAAATCTTTTCGGACTAATGATTACCTACCCTTCGACACATGGAGTATTTGAAAAAGGAGTTAGCAAGGCAATAGAAATAGTTCATGATAATGGCGGACTAGTTTATATGGATGGTGCAAATTTAAATGCTCAGCTATGCATAACTAGTCCAGGATTTATTGGCGCCGATGTTTGTCATCTTAATCTTCACAAAACATTTGCGATCCCTCATGGCGGCGGCGGTCCTGGTGTTGGACCAATTGCAGTTACTAAAGAATTATCTCAGTTTTTACCAGGACACTCTGTTACTGATATTAATAAAGAAAAATCAATTACTGCTGTTTCTTCGGCTCCTTGGGGCAGTGCTAGTATTTTAACGATTTCATATGCATATATTAGAATGATGGGTTATGATGGATTGCGAAAAGCATCAGAAATTGCAATACTGAATGCAAACTATATTAAGGCAAAGTTATCTAATCACTATAAAGTATTATATACTGGTGAGAGAGGTTTTGTAGCCCATGAACTAATATTTGATACAAGAATATTTAAACAAAGTAGTGATATTGAAGTCCAAGATATTGCTAAACGTCTGATGGATTATGGTTATCACGCTCCAACTGTATCATTTCCGGTCCCGGGGACTTTAATGGTTGAGCCTACGGAAAGCGAATCAAAAAATGAACTTGATAAATTTTGTGATACGATGGAAATGATCTATTCAGAAATAAAAGAAATTGAAGATGGGAAATTTGATAAGGAAGATAATGTTTTGAAGAATGCTCCGCATACATTTGATGATATCCTCGGAGAATGGAAACATCCATATTCAATAAATAAAGCAGTCGCTCCGGTTGATTGGGTGAAAGCAAATAAGTTTTGGCCCTCTGTTAGTAGGATTGATAATGCATATGGAGATAGAAATCTTGTTTGCAGTTGTTTGCCTATCGAAGAATATGAAGTCCTTGGGAGTTGATTTAAATGTATAATACTTGCGAATTATTGAAAAAATCAAAGAATATTGCTATAGTTGGAATATCCCAAAATTCTGCTCGAATTAGTAGAGTCATTGCAGATTATCTTCTAAGGAATGGATATAATATTTTCGGCGTTAATCCTAATACATCTTTTATAGATGCCGGTGGGATTACAATATATAATAGTCTAAAGGAAATTCCGCTCGAAATAGATATTGTTGATGTTTTTAGAAAATCAGAAGATATCCCTTCTATAGTTGAAGACGTAATTTCAATTAATCCAAAAGCAGTTTGGCTTCAATTAGGAATAAGAAATGATGAAGCAGCTAAGAAAATTGAAGACAAAGGTATCAAAGTAATTCAAGATACATGCATAAAAGTATATCACAGTATGTGTTTTAATAATTAAAAAATTTTAGTTTAATTTCTATTCTAGGACAAATAGTTATTTGAAGTTATATATATCAATAATCCTTTTTTGTTTGAGTTCATTTATCTATGGTAACATATCTGTAGATAAAGATTCGACAAAAACAATAAAAATTGATTCAATAAAAATTATAGGTAATGAAAAAACTGAGGAACACATAATTTTAAGGGAATTGAATTTTAAGATTGGCGATATTGTTTCGCAAAAGCAGATTGAATTTAATGAAGAACGTGTTTTTAGTTTAGGTATATTTAATAAAGTTAACTTCAATATATTTTCCAATAAAGGATTGAATGTTCTTGAAATTACAGTAGAGGAAAGTTGGTATATATATCCACTCCCATTCTTAAAGCTACGCGAAAATTCCTTTAAAAGATCTTCATACGGATTAAATTTACTATACAAAAATTTTAGAGGAAGAAACGAGTCCATTTGGGCATTAGTTACTTTTGGTTATGATCCGACCTATCAAATTCAGTATTATAATCCGGTTTTAATTACGGGTAAAAATTTATCATTTGGTTTTAGTCTTGGTTATACTGATTTAGCAAATCGAAGTATTCAATCTGAATTGCTCAACGGGGATGTTTTTTCTTATAACTATATTTTTGGAAATATTTTATTAGGGTATTGGTTAAATCAGTACAACATCTTAACAGCCACAACAATTTATGAATATATTGAAATGCCCAATACTGTATCGCAGCTTACTGCATCAAAAGAAAATATTGATAGGATTTATTCATTTGGTCTTAACTATGAATTAGATAACAGAAATTTAAAACAATTTTCCAATGAAGGTACATTTGCCAATGCAAATATTACGCATAAAGGTTTTGGTATAAATGATATTTCGTATAATATTCTTAAGGTTGATGTAAGGAAATATAATTTAGTTACTGGAGATTTAGCAGTGAAATGGCGCGGATTATTAAGAAGCACATTCGGGAAATCAATTCCATTTTACGCACTTTCATTGTTGGGTGATGATGAATATATACGTGGTCATAGATTTGATAAAAGGGAAGGTAATAATTATTTTCTAACTTCACTTGAAATTAATTACCCTTTGATAAAAGAATGGAATTTCAGCATTGATCTGCCTTTATTGCCTCAAAGTCTTACATCAGCAAGAATAGGATTATTTGCTAATTTATTTGTTGACTCTGGAACAACCTTTGACAATGACGAGCCGATTTTAGCTAGAGCCTTGGATTCAGGTTGGGGCTTTGGATTTACTTTACTTGTTCTGCCTTATAATGCATTCCGTTTTGAATATGCCTTTAATGAACAAAATCAAGGTGAATTTATTATTGAAACCGGTTTTTCATTTTAAGAAGAGGATAACTTATGAATTTTGATACAATAATTTTTATATTAAAATTAGTTGGAATTGGATTATTTACTGGAGCGCTTCTTGGATTTATCTTTAAAAAAGTCTCCAAAATGTTAGTTTTTATTATTGCAGCGGTATTGATTTTGATTCAGTTAGCAGTTTATAATGGCTACATTCAGGTTGATTGGCTTTACTGGAAAGATACAGCTGTTGCCGCTGTAAAGCATGCAAAAATTCCATCCGTTTCAATTAAAGAGATTGCGATGAGAAATCTTCCTTTTTCAATTGGAGCAATAATTGGATTTATTTTTGGATTTAGTAAAGGCTAATTCACATTAAATAATTGTATTGTTTCATCCTGAACTATTGTCCAAATTGAATAAATCCCTAGTGCAGTCCCAAATGGCACATTTAATAATCCTATTGCAGAAATAATTAAAACAAGTATTCTTGCCCAATTTTTATACTTCAGCAAGCCAATACCGCCAATAATTCCGGGAATTGAAACTAGTATCAAAAATGTAGCAATTGAACCACCAACAATGTTAAGAACAAATTCTGCTTCTTTGTCATTGCTAAAAAATCCAATTCCTGATAATAAAAGAAATAATACTAATCCAACTACAATATTAAATATTCCAAAACCAATATGAAGTGCTGCAACTGCAGTAATATGTTTATGCATTTATCCTTTCCTAATTATTTTGATAGCATTAAATATAAATTTTAGATAGATAATTTGCTAATTATAAATCATTGATTAAGCAATAGTCTGAATCATTAAAATTATTATCCAAGGAATCAAAAAAAAGCTAATAACTCAATTTTAAGGATAAAATAAAATTTCTACCAGCTGAAACCATTCCTGAACTATAAGGTCTATATCGTTGATCCGTTATATTTTCAATTCCTCCACCAACGGAAAAATTATTCTCAAATTTATATTCAATCTTTAAATTTATTGTATACCAACTTGGAGAATAAGGATTTCCATTTGCATCAGTTGCGTACATGTAATCTTTTCCTTTTTCTTCTTCAGGCATATTTTCATAAGAAACTTCTCCATTAGCTAGAGCATATAAATCTAATCTTATTTTTTTTGATGAATAAGTTAAATTTGCAGAACCAAATAATGGTGCAGCATGTCTTAAAGGACTTTTACTGCCGTCGTCTAATTCTTCTTCACCTTTTTGGTAATTTGCACGTACTGAAAAACCAAATCCTGATGTCAAATCAAGGTCAATTCCTCCTTGGATACCCCAAACGGTTGCATTTGCAGCATTTTGTATTGCTTGAACTTTACTCATTTCACCAGAATAATTAATACTATCCAATCCATTTAATGTAAAATCCCTTCTTACCATTGCGTTATCAAGAAATGTATAGAAACCGGTCAAATCGATTTTTACAAAATCTCCAATTATTTTTGCTATCCCCAAATCAATATTATAGGCATATTCAGCTTTTAGATCTGGATTTGGGACAACTACCGAACCTGGTTCTGAATCAAAAACTTTTCCCAAATCATCAACATTTGGTGATCGGAAGCCGGTTGATAAATTTAGACTGATTGTTGTCCTTGTATCCGGATTATAAATTATTCCTGTATTTCCGGAAAACGCTCCGTCGCCAATTTCTGCATTTATAAACGGCAGGGGATAAAAAGTTGTATCAAAATCTGAATCCAACATATAGTAACTGTAACGGCCACCTAATTCAAAAATTAAATTACTGCTCAAATAATTTTTATAATCAAAGTAAGCTGCTAAGGATTGCCATTTTGATTGCGGGTATCTTGATGGACCAGTTGCTGATATTTTAGAAATTACATTTGTCTCTTTTCCAATTGATTCAACATCGTTATGGATGTATTCTACTCCATAAACAATATTCGTTGTTTCGGTAATATTTTTGTTAAAATCTAAATTAACAGAAAACGCATTTACTTTTTCAAATCTGTCAGATCTAGTTGATTTATTAAAATCACGATCATGTCGACTTTCTTCAAATTTTTGATGTGCAATTCTTAGCACAGAATTATCAAAAAACAAGTTTGAATAATTATTTGTGATACTCAAATTATTCATCATCCAAATTTGGGGACCATAGTACCATTCAGCACTTCTTGGCAAACCATTTCTATAACGTAATAATCTGTCAAATCGGTTATAATTAGATGTTGTTGAGTAATGAAAACCATAATCAATATACCAATTGTTATTAGGCATATAACTAAGTTTCTGCATCAAGTTTATTTGGTTGTATTTTGAAGATATTTGTAAAAGTGGATCTGAATTATTAATAATAATATCTGTGTCATTTTGTCTTTCAACATAATTGTTTCTCAAATATTCAGAAGGACCAAAATTGCCCATTCTAACATCTCCAAAATCTGAATAAGTAACACTAGTAAGCATAGCCAATTTCTTCCAACCTAGATTAAAATCAAAATGACCAGTATATTCACTATTTGCTGAAGAATTTCTATATACTGTATTTCCATTAACAAAAATATTGTCATCTAAACTAAATTGAGGATTTAAAGTATAAAAACTCATTACACCTCCAATAGCATCGCTTCCATACATAACAGATCCGGGCCCAAATAGTACTTCGACATTTTGTAAAGCAAAATTATCAAGTGAAATTACATTTTGAATATTTCCACTTCTAAAAATTGCTGTATTCATTCTTACCCCATCAACACTGATTAGTAAACGATTAGTTGCAAAGCCTCTAATCATTGGGCTGCCGCCTCCTTGCTGACTTTTTTGAATGAAAACTTCACCGGTTGAGTTAAGCATATCCGCAGTAGATTGCGGATTTTGTAATGCTATTTTTCTTGGTGTTACTTTAATTACTTTTGACGTAACCTCTGTGTTTGATTGACTCCATTTTGATGAGGAGACCACAATTTGATCTAAAGTGATATTTGAATATTCTAAATATACTTTAAAGTCACTTTTTTCTATTTCTTCATAACTTTTTGATATCGATTTAAAACCCAGATGCCGAAAAACTATATTCTCAGATTTGGTAAATGATTTTAAGTCAGCTTTTCCAAGCGAATTTGTTGCAGTTATAGCTTTTGGATTTTCACTGCTAATTGTTACCGATTCTAATTTTTCACCGCTTACTTTATCGACTACAGTTACAACTTGAGCATTAAGTTTAAACACAAAAACTGCAATGAAAGCAATAATAATTTTATGCTTCATAATTGTTCCTTTGAATATTTCATTAAGATAATGATAAGAAAAATTTAAACAAAGGCTTTATAATTAGGTGGCGGAGGACTGGGAGAAATGTATATACTTTGATAAAAATTATTGATTTGAGCACGGTAAAGAATAATTTCATATAAATTATTCTTTCCTATAAACGGAAATTCAAACAAAAGGTAATTAAATTGCATATTTATTAGCTGTGAAAATAATTTGTTGGCTTTTTTATCTTTTTGCAGCACAGAATGAAGTATACTCAAAAATTTTTTATTAATGGCTGTTTCTTCATCATCCTGCCAGCATAAATATGTAACTGAATCTCCTTTCTCCTCGCTTTTAACAATATCATACATTACTTCATTATATTCAAACTCTTTGGAATGTTCCCATCTCAATTTAAAATAAAGTTCATCTTTTGAAAATTTTAAAATAATTAACTGGTTATCATCTAATTGAGAAATTAGAAGTTTTTTAACCGACTTCTTAATTGTTTTTTTTTGTAAATGATAAATGGAGAAAGTTAACCAAAATGGTGCGAATAAGACAATAATCAAAAATATTGAGATAATTTTTTTCAGCATAAACTTGGTGATAATTATTAACTAAATTTAATAATTCTTTTTACTAACCTTTCGAATTTCTCTTTTGCTAAATCAGCAGTCTCAATTACTTCTGAATGGGAGAGTTTCAAAGGAGATAAGCCTGCAGCATAATTTGTTATTAAGGAAATTGAAGAAACTTGAATTCCGTGAAATGCTGCAAATATTGCCTCATGCACAGTTGACATACCAACAGCATCGGCACCAAAAATGCTTTGCATTCTAATCTCGGCAGGAGTCTCATAGGAAGGACCTTTCCCAAACCAATATTGTCCTTCTTTTAAGAATATATTTTCTTCTAACGATGCATCCCTAACAATTTCGTTAAACTCAGTACTAGGCAAATTTTGGATATTCTTACGTTGATCTAAAGAGGGTACTTTAAATAAGGTTGAAAGTTCAGTTTTAATGCTTTGTGCTAAGAAACCAGTTACCAGCATAAGGTCCCCTGGCTTAAAGTTTCTATTTATTCCTCCAGCAGCATTAGTAATTAGTATTTTCTTAACATTAAGTTTGACTGAAATAAAAGCTGGTAAAATACATTTATCAATTGTGTATCCCTCATAAATATGTATTCTACCTTGAAAAATTAGTACTTTCTTTCCAAAAATATTCGCAAAGTGTAAAAATCCTTTATGACCTTCGACTGTTGAAACTGGGTAATCAGGAATTTCATTTGTTGGAATTGATTTTACAATTTCAATATTATCCGCGAAATCACCTAATCCGCTTCCTAGAATTAAAGCAAAATCGGGTTTGAATGGAATCTCTTTTTCTAAAAACTTAAGTAATTTTGCATATTTAAGATCAAGATTAATCATATTTATCTACTTAAAATAAAATGCCAGCTAAAGTAGCAGTCATTAAAGTTGCCAAAGTCCCTCCAAGTACAGCTTTTAACCCAAGCTCAGCTAAATTTTTCCTCTGATTTGGAGCAATCGGACTTATGCCCCCAATCTGAATTGCTATTGAGCTGAAATTTGCAAAACCGCACAATGCATAAGTTGCCATTAAAATAGCTTTTTCATTTACTAATTCCTTTATCTGAATTAAATTACTCATATCCGAATAAGCAACAAATTCATTAAGAATAACTTTAGTTCCAATTAGACTTCCAAAATTTAGCGCACTCTCTGCGGGGACTCCAATAGCTAAAGCTAAATACTGTAGAATGAAACCAAGTATTAATTGAAGATTGAGAGGTTTACCAAACTCCGATATTAAAAATGAGTTAACTCCAATAATATCACCAAAACCTTGTAGCAAATAATTTATTAATGCAATTAAAGCTATAAATGCAATCAGCATTCCGCCTACATTCAATGCAAGCTGTACACCTTCGGAAGCTCCAATAGCTGCAGCTTCAATTGGATTAGATGCAGTTTTCTCAACTTTAACTTTTACAGTGCCTTGTGTTTCAGGCTCACTTGTTTCAGGAAAAATAATTTTGGAAATGACTAATGCAGCTGGAGCCGCCATTACACTTGCTCCCAATAAATGAGTTGCAAACAATAGTTGCCCCTCTTCCAAACTAACGCCCATTGATTGTGCAAATGAATATCCTAACATTTGAATGTAGGCAGCCATTACACTTCCGGCAATTGTTGCCATTCCACCGGTCATAATTGTCAGAAGTTCACTTTTAGTTAATCCTTTTAAGAATGGCTTTACCATCAGTGGTGCTTCTGTTTGACCGACAAAAATATTTGCTGATACGGATAAAGACTCTGCACCACTTGTTCCCATAGTTTTGTACATTATCCAAGCCATACCTTGAACAACCTTTTGCATAATTCCAAGATGATACAAAACAGCCATTAAACTTGCAAAAAAGATGATCACTGGTAAAACTTGAAAAGCAAAAAACATACCCATACTGCCTTCGGTTCCGGGAGATAAACCCAGACTTCCAAAAATGAATGTTGATCCTTCACTAGTAAAATTTAGTATTAGAACAAACACTCCACTTACAAATTTAAATCCAGCTTTGATCCAACCAAGAGGAGCAAAATAAGTGCCCAGAACATCACCTTTAATTATAAAAATGGCAATAATGAATTGTAATGAAAGACCAATAACAACGAGCCGCCAGTTCACATTTTTTTTATTATTTGAAAATAGAAAGGCAATTAGTACAATCACAAAAATTCCAAGGACACCACGAAAAATTGAAAGCACATCCATAAATTATTCCTCATCCGGAATGTAATGACATTTGCGGCATCTTGCTTCATAGCTATCAGAGGCACCGACTATTACTCTATCATGCGAGCGAATAGTCCTTTGTGTCTTATCAGCAGGATTACCACACTTAACACAAATTGCAAGGGTTTTAGTAATATATTCAGCAATTGCTAAAAGTTGGGGAATTGGTTCAAACGGAATTCCGCGATAATCTTGATCTAATCCCGCAACAATTACTCTTTTACCTTGATTAGCTAACAAATTACAAACATTTACCAATTGTTCATCAAAGAACTGAGCTTCATCAATTCCAACCACTTGAGCATTATTCGCTTGTTCTAAAATATCTTCAGCACTTTCGACCATAATAGATGGAAGAGACTGCTCACTATGAGAAACTATTTCTTCAGATGAATATCGTGTATCAATTTTTGGTTTAAATATTGTGACATTAAGTTTAGCAATTTTAGCACGTCTTAATCTTCTGATTAGTTCTTCAGTTTTTCCACTGAACATGCAACCGGCTATTACTTCAATCCATCCAGTATTTACAGGTGTGGAGTGAGGTGTGAATTCCATCATTTATCTAAGTAATCCTTATTAAATGAAAGGGGAAGAAGATCTTCCATTTTCAGTATTCTGATTTCATTGTCACTATTACTAAGAACCACATCCAAATTCTTGCCACATATTTCCATCATTACTTGTCGGCAAGCACCACATGGAGTAATAAAATCCTCCGCATCACTTGCAATAACAATAGTTTTAAACTTTCTTTCCCCTTCGCTTACAGCTTTGAAAATAGCTGATCTTTCTGCACAATTTGTTAATCCGTAAGAGGAATTCTCAACATTAACTCCGGAATATAAATTGCCTTCTTCAGAGACCAATACGGCACCAACACGAAATTTTGAATATGGTGAGTAAGAATTAGATTTAACTTTGTTGGCTATTTGTAGCAATTCTGCGTAATTCATAAGTAATTCTTATTTTTTCTTAAAAAATAGTCTTTTGAAAAATCAAATCAAAGAAGAATTGGAAAGTGATTTAATTAATGTAATTAAGGATAAACTTATTTAGGTTGACCATTTGTCTCTCATAGAGAAACTTTTAATAAAAAATATTATTAGCAAAAACTCATAAATAATTTGAAGAGTTATTATTTCCATTATTGTGAATTTATAAGAGAATTTTTTCATAAGAAATTTGATAATGAATATATCCGCAATCAATTTTGTTATAAAAAGATAAATAAAATTAAAATTAGTGAATATCAATAATGGTGATGAAATCATAAAAATATTTAGAGAATGCCAAACTACAAGCATAATCTTAACCAATTTGGAATAATAACCTGAGGTAGATGTGTGTCTCGATTTTTGATTAATAAACTGTGATAGAGTTTTTTCTGCCACTGTAAAGACAAATGCATCTTCACTGAAGATAGTACCAATTCTTAATTTATTTTTTACAGCTTCTCTCAATAATAAATCGTCATCTCCACTGAGAGTGTCGATCGTATATTTATATCCGCTAATTTTATTAAATGAAACTTTACTAAATCCAAAACTTCTTGCTGCAGCTGAGTAGGGAAGTCCTATATTTGCAAATGAAAAAGTTAGAATATGAACCCAGAGATTATCAAAGCATGCTATTTTATTTACTAAATTATTCTCTTGCAATATTGGGGAGACGCCAAATACAAAGTCGTAATTTTCACTAAACCTATTTGAGTAAGATTTTACAAAATATTTGCTTGCAATACAGTCTGCATCAGTAATCAAGATATAATCGTATTCCGATTTGTCGATTCCTACCTGCAATGCTCCTCGCTTACCTTTATAAATTTTATTCTCTGCTTTAATAACTTTTATATTATTATGTTCGGTAGAAAAATTTTTAGCAGTTTCGAATGTTGAATCGGTTGAATTATCATCAACGATAATTATCTCAAAATTATCCATGCTAAATTTTTGTTTTTGCAAAGAGTCAATAAGAGTTGCGATATTCGCTTCTTCATTCTTTGCAGCAACAATAATGCTTATTTTAACTTCAGACTGGTAATTACGAATTATTGGTGTGTTTTTTAATTGGTAGAAGATGGAAATATAAATTAACAATACGATTAATACGGCAACAATCATTATTAAAAATCCTCTTCAAGCAGCCATTCCTCTGCAAGACTTTCAGTTATTTCAGCAATAAATCTTGAGGGTTTCGAAAGAGTCATTCCATTATGTCTATCAAATATATTCATTGGATAGGAAATATAAAGATTTTGTTTAGCACGAGTTGCAGCCACATACATCAAACGTCTTTCTTCTTCCAAGCTTTCAATTTTATCGTAAGACATACTGGAAGGGAAGAAGCCTTCTACTGCATGAATTATAAATACAGTGTGCCATTCTAATCCCTTTGCCGAGTGGATAGTAGATAATGTAACAAACTCATCTTCCTTTTGCTCTTCACTGATATCAGAAACGCTATCTCTAGGAGGCTCCAAAGCCATATCGGTAAGCAAAGTAGTTAAAGATTTATAATTCTCCGTAATGTTTATAAAAATATCTAAATCCTTTTTACGTTTATTATGATCATCATATTTTGCCTTGAAAAAAGGCTGATAATAATCAAGAACAATTTCGGCTAATTCTGTAGGTAATTGTCTGCTTGTGTGAATTCTATGAAGGCATAAAAATAAGTTAAATATATTTTCTTTAATGCTTTTTTCCAAAACCTTTTCTGGGTGAGATTTGATCTGCCATTCATTTGAAGTAACTTTTGCAAGAATTTCTTGAGCTTTCTTGGGACCAACACCCTCATGAAGTAATAAAATTCGGTACCAGCTAACTACATCTTTAGGATTTTCGGCTATTCGCAAAAATGCCAGAACATCTTTTACATGTGCTGTCTCTATAAATTTCATTCCCCCAAACTTTTGGTAAGGAATATTTGCTTTATTAAGCTCAATTTCTAAATCGAATGAACTAAAAGATGATCTAAATAAAACTGCAATATCATTAAGTGGAACATTCTCTTCGCGTAATTCCAAAATTCTATCCACAATAAATCTGGATTGCATATTTTCAGTACTAGCAGAAATGATTGCCGGAAGATCACCACCCGTTTTTCTTGTAAATAGTTCTTTAGGATATTTTTCAATTGCAGCATCAATAACATGATTCCCAAAGTCTAAAACTTCCTGGGTGCTTCTATAATTTTCCTCGAGCATAATTATTTTAACATTTTGAAAAAGTTTTGGGAAATTCATAATATTTTTAAAATTAGCTCCTCTAAAAGAGTAGATAGATTGTGAGTCATCCCCAACAACCATAATATTATTGTTGTGCTTAGCTAATCCCAAAACTATATCTGCCTGGAGTTTATTTGTATCCTGGTATTCATCAACCATTACATATTGAATTGATCTTGTAAGGGAATTTGATTTAGCTTTATCGTTTAAAAAATCCCTTAGATAAATAAGCAGATCATCATAATCCAGCAGCTGGCTTCTTTTTTTATAAGAAGTGTAAATTTTTCCAATTTCAATTATTTTTTCAATATGTTCAGAAAAATGAGGATATTCTTCAGCGAGTATATCTTCAACTGTTTTACCCGTGTTTACGCTGAGACTAAGAATTTTATTGATTGTCTGCTTATTTGGAAATCGCTTTTTAAGTTTTACCAAGTCAAGTTGAGCTCTAATCAAATTTATTACATCTTCACTGTCTCCTTGATCAAGGATAGTAAATCCGGAATCCAAGCCGACTAATTTTGCATATTTACGTAAAGTTAAATTCGCAAATGAATGAAATGTGCCGCCGTTAATTTTCGAACATCTATTGTCCAACAAAATAGCAGCTCTGTTCATCATTTCACGTGAAGCTTTTCTTGTAAAAGTTAAGAGTAAAATCGATTTTGGATCAATACCCATTTCAACTAATCTGGCAACTCGATAAACCAATGTTCTAGTTTTACCTGTTCCTGCTCCGGCAATTACTAAATATGCACCTTCAGTAGATGCTACGGCTTCATATTGAGAAGGATTTAACTCATTCTGATAATCAATCTCAAACCTTGATTCGTCAAAAATAGGCTTTTTAGGAGCGGTCTTGTTGATCTTTGTAAGGCGATACTTTTTAGCCATTACTTCCGAAGAGCTTTAGGTTTGTTCAATATTTCTTGAATAAGAATATATTTTTTCAAATTACTTTGATCGGAAAATAACTTTTGGATTTTTGTTGGTTCAGCTTTAGATCGAACATGTTTGATTCCTTCCTTAGATAACCTAAATTTATTTTTATCTTCGGAAGTTAATGACGATTTATAAACTTCTTTATCCTTAGCTCTTGAAAGATTCTCTTCAGAATAATCTTTAAAATCATTTGCGGGGTCCCAAGTTTCAGCGCTTCTCTCTAGGCCCTCAGGATAAGACTTTGGAGCCTCTTTTACAGGAGGCTCCGGTAATTCTATTTTTAATCCCAGCATCTCTTCAAGAATTTCAGCTGTTGTTTTTTGTTTCTTTTTAGGTTTTGAATTTTGAACATCAGTCTGTGACGGCAATTTATTACTCTTATTCTTTTGCTGTTGTTTTTTCTTCTTATTCATTGAAGAAACAATTGAGCTAAGAATAAAAATGACAATGATAATTATTTGAAAGAGATCTTCCATAATTATTTCTTTTCGTCCTTATCTTTATCACTGTCAGCAATACTAGTTCTCATATCGGTATCTGACTGAATATTTCTCAAATTATAATAATCCATAATCCCCATATTACCGCTTCTAAATGCTTCTGCCATTGCTTGCGGAATTTCAGCTTCGGCTTCGACCACTCTGGCGCGCATTTCTTGTTCAAGTGCAACAGCGGCAGCTCTTCTTTCTTCTGCCTTAGCTCTAGCCACTTTAAGATCGGCCTCAGCTTGATCTGCCTGAAGTACAGCCCCAATGTTTGTGCCCACATCAACATCAGCAATATCGATCGAGAGAATTTCAAATGCTGTTCCTGCATCCAATCCCTTTGATAATACTGATTTTGAAATTTTGTCCGGATTCTCCAATACCATTTTATAAGTATCACTTGAACCGATTGTTGATACAATACCTTCTCCAACTCTTGCAAGCACAGTTGCTTCTCCAGCACCACCGACTAATCTTTCAATATTTGCTCTAACTGTAACTCTTGCAATTGCTTTAAGCTGAATACCGTCTTTAGCCACAGCTGAAACTAATGGAGTTTCAATTACCTTTGGTACAACCGACATTTTTACAGCTTCAAGAACATCTCTACCTGCAAGATCAATTGCAGCAGCTTTTTCGAAAGCTAAGTCCAAGTTTGCTTTATTTGCAGAAATTAATGCATTAACAACAGTTGTAACATTTCCTCCGGCTAAATAATGGGCTTCTAAAAGTCCTGCTTCTAATTTTAATCCGGCTTTTGTAGCAGATATTAAATTACGAACGATAATAGTAGGTGAAACTTTTCTAAGTCTCATTCCAACTAAATCTCTGAAAATTTTAAGTTTAACACCGGAAAAATAAGCGGTGATAAATAAACCGATTGGAACAAAGTAGGTAAATAGTATAAGAAAGAATACTACACCAATAATTACTACCACAGAGAGACCGGATAACGCTTCCATATTTACTCCTATTTATTCATTTTCTATTTTATTTCTTTCTCAATTTAGTAAATATCAAGCACTTAGTAAACAGAATGAAACTAATATTAGTTTTTTTTGTTGAATATATTCACCAAAATCTCGATTATAGATAATAAAGTTGTTTGCCTTGATTACACTAAATACAATCTATATATTTATTATAAATAAATACAGTATTATTATACAAACAGAAGGTTGGTATTATAATGGAAGGAAATTTTTCTGAAAGAGTTCAAGAAGTAATTAGGCTAAGTAGGGAAGAAGCACTTAGACTTGGGCATGATTACATCGGTACAGAACATTTGTTATTAGGGATAATTCGTGAAAATCATGGAGTTGCTGTTAGAATATTGTTAAATCTTGGTGTTGATTTACCGGCACTTAAAAAAACAATAGAAGATACGGTAAGAATTTCGGGTGGAACTTTAACAATTGGCAATATACCTTTAACGAAACAAGCTGAAAAAGTCTTAAAAATTACTCAAATTGAATCAAAAATATATAAATCGGATGTTATTGGGACAGAACATATTCTTTTATCTCTTTTAAGAGATGAGGATAATGTAGCTACTCAAATTCTTAATCAGTTCAACGTTACCTACGAAACTGCGAGAGCTGAGCTTAATAATATTCTAAGCGGCAAATCCGGTTCAACAGAAAGCGGTTCTAAAATGCCTCCTCCCCAAGGGAAGAAAGCTGAGAGAACAAAAACTCCTGTTCTTGATAATTTTGGTCGAGATTTAACCAAAATGGCTGCTGATGATAAATTAGATCCAGTTGTAGGTAGAGAAAAAGAAATTGAACGAGTTGCTCAAGTTCTAAGTAGAAGAAAAAAGAATAATCCGGTATTAATTGGCGAACCCGGTGTAGGTAAAACTGCAATTGCAGAAGGGTTAGCTTTAAGAATCCATCAAAGAAAAGTTCCAAGAATTCTTCAAGACAAAAGGGTGGTAACTTTAGATTTAGCCGGACTAGTAGCCGGAACAAAGTATCGTGGGCAGTTTGAAGAAAGAATGAAAGCATTGATGAATGAACTTGAAAAAGCAACGGACGTAATTTTATTTATTGATGAACTCCATACAATTGTTGGTGCCGGTGGTGCTTCAGGATCGCTAGATGCATCGAATATGTTTAAGCCTGCTTTGGCTCGTGGTGATATACAATGTATTGGAGCTACTACACTTGATGAATATAGAAAATTCGTTGAGACTGATGGTGCACTTGATAGGCGTTTTCAAAAGGTGATGGTTGAACCGCCTTCGGTTGATCAGACCATTGAGATACTTGAGTTTATTAAATTTAAGTATGAAGAACATCATCATGTAAAATATAATGATGAAGCAATTCAAGCATCGGTAAAATTAAGCGACAGATATATAACGGATCGCCACTTACCAGATAAAGCCATTGATGTTTTGGACGAAGCTGGCTCAAGAGTCCATATGGGAAATTTTACAGTTTCCGAAGAAATATTGGAACTGGAAGAAAAAGTTGAAGCAATTAAACAGCAGAAAATTGATGTTGTTAAGCAGCAAGATTACGAAGAAGCAGCAAGATTACGTGATCAGGAGAGACAGTTACAGTTAGAATTAGAGACTGCTAAAACTGAATGGGAAGAAAAAACAAAATCTGAAGTGTACGATGTTACTGAAGAGGACATTGGTACAGTTGTTTCTATGATGACTGGAATTCCGGTTACTCGTGTTGTACAAGCTGAATCTGAAAAAATTATGAAAATGGAATCTGTTGTTAAAAAGAAAATTGTTGGACAAGATGAAGCCATTACTCGTTTAGCAAAGGCAATTAGGAGAACAAGAGCGGGACTAAAAAATCCGAATAAACCAATCGGTAGTTTTGTATTCTTGGGACCGACCGGCGTTGGTAAAACTCAGCTTGCTAAAGAACTTGCAAAATATTTATTTGATTCTGAAGATGCATTAATCAGGATTGATATGAGCGAGTATATGGAAAAATATGCTGTTTCAAGATTAGTCGGAGCACCTCCGGGATATGTTGGTTATGAGGAAGGCGGTCAGTTAACAGAAAGAGTAAGAAGGAAACCATACTCGGTAGTTTTGTTCGATGAAATTGAGAAAGCACATCCGGATGTATTTAATATTCTTCTACAAGTTCTAGACGATGGAATGCTTACAGATAGTTTGGGAAGAAGAGTTGATTTCAAAAATACAATTATCATAATGACTTCCAATGTTGGGACTAAAGAAATAAAAGCAACAGGTAGTTATGGTTTTGGTGCGGAAAGCACAGCTAATAAATATGAAAACCTAAAAAATACTGTTCAAGATGCAATGAAAAAACTATTCAATCCTGAATTTTTAAATAGAATTGATGAAACAATCGTATTTAGAAATCTTGAGATTGAGGATATTAAGCAAATTGCTCATATCGAAATGAGAGATTTGGTAAATAATCTTAAAGAAAGTAAGATGGAAATAGCATTAGATACTGACTCTGAAGAATTTATTGCAGAAAAAGGATTTGATCCAAAATTTGGAGCACGTCCGCTTAGAAGGGCAATTCAGCAATATATTGAAGATCCTTTGGCTGAAGAAATATTACGTGAAGCTTTCAGAGAAGGTGATAAGATAATAGTAAAACGTAAAAAAGATAAGGACGAACTTTATTTTACTGCTGAGCATAGTAAAAAGCCAAAAGTCGAAGATTCTAAATCTGAAAATCCACCGGAGGAGAAAGAAAATCCTTCAGAAGAAGCAGTAGATTAAAATTATCTGTGATTCCCAATCTGATTGGGAATCTATAGATCTTATTGTAAAATCTGATGGAAACATTCGGAGATTAGCATGAACATGTTAAGAGCATTAGAAAAATTCTAATGCTCTTTTTTTTTGACTTCAATTTAAACTATCTTTGAAATTACTATTTTACTTATTGAGTAAGGTAAATATTTTTTTTTACAAATATAAATTCTCCGCTAATATATCGGAGTATGCTTTCATTTCATTCAGAATGACTAAAAAGTTGAAATTAAGAATTAAATAGAGAATAAAATTTATGAGCAATTTAGAATTACTTGATATTTTTACAGAAACAGAAGCATTATTAAATGGTCATTTTTTACTTACTTCAGGAAGACACAGTAACCAATATTTTCAATGTGCTAAGGTATTGCAATATCCAAACCATACAACAACAATTTGCAGGAAAATTGCGGAATTCTTTAAGGACTATGATATTGATACAGTTATTTCTCCAGCGATTGGAGGTATTGTTGTTGGTCAAGAAGTTGCACGTCAGCTGAATAAAAAATTCATTTTTGCAGAAAGAGAGAACAAAGACTTAACTCTGCGAAGAGGTTTTGAAATTTCCAAAGATGAGAATGTTTTAGTTTGTGAGGATGTTGTTACCACGGGCGGATCGGTTTTCGAAGTAATCGATATTGTAAAATCATATGGTGCTAATCTGGTTGGAGTCGGAATGATTGTAGATCGCAGTAATGGTAAAGTCAATTTCGGAGTTCCGCAAATTAGCACGTTGCAAATGGAAGTTGTTTCTTATTTACCGGATGAATGCCCAATGTGTAAAGAAGGGAAGCCTGTTGTAAAGCCGGGCTCAAGAAAAATATAAATGAACCATGAAGCCAACAAATAGTGGGAATTTAATGTATTGTCATTCCGAACTTGTTTCGGAATCTAAGATTAAATAAAATCTATGGAAAATTATTTTGTCACTTAAATATTAATTGAATTTGCTAAAGGTTTTTTAGGAATCTAAATTAACAGTAGGAAAGTAATGAATAAAATAATTATATCATTTTTAATCCTTTTTTCATCATCTGTTTTTGGTCAAATCATTTTTGATGAATATTTCCTTAATAAACAATTAAGACTTGATTATTTCCATTCCGGCAATTCCGTAAATGATTTTTATACTTTTGATGAATTGATTGAAGAACCATTTTGGGGTGGTTCAAAAACCAATCTGATTGATACAATCGGATACGGAAATTTCATGTTTTTTGTCTTTGATCATAAATCAAATAAACTGATTTATTCAAGAGGATATTCAACATTATTTCAGGAATGGCAAACAACGGAAGAAGCTAAAATTATCAGCAGATCACTAAATGAATCTTTGATATTTCCATACCCAAAAGATAGCGTTCGTGTTGAAATCCATGATAGAGACAGAAATAATAATTTTCAAAAGAGACATGAATTTTTAATTGATCCAAATAGTTATTTTGTAAAAGGAGAAAAACTGGATAAAGCTGAGAATTTTAAAGTTCATTATTCAGGCGATCCTTCAAAAAGCCTTGATATTGTTTTTATACCGGATGGCTATTCAGAAAGTGAAATGGAAAAGTTTAAGTCTGATTGTGAAAGATTTGCAGGATATCTATTTGATTACGATCCATTTTCAAATTTCAAAAATTCAATAAATATTTGGGGAATATTGGCTCCTTCTGCTGAAAGCGGAATTGATATACCGGCAGATTCGATTTGGAAAACTACTAATCTCAATTCATCATTTTATACTTTCGATAGTGAAAGATATGTGATGACGATGGATAATAAATCTGTGAGAAATTATGCTTCAAACGCACCTTATGATCAAATTTACATACTTGTGAACTCTGAAAAATATGGCGGAGGATCAATTTATAATTATTATTCAACTACTGTTGTTGATAATGAAAGATCAAAAAAGATATTTATTCATGAATTAGGACATGGTTTAGTAGGTCTAGCTGACGAGTACTATACATCTGAAGTATCTTATCAAGATTTTTATCCGCTTGATGTTGAACCTTGGGAACCAAATATTACTACATTAGTGGATTTTGATTCCAAATGGAAGAAAATGCTTGATGAGAACGTAAAAATTCCAACTAAAGTTAGTGGAAAAGAAGAGCTAGAGTTAGGTGTCTATGAAGGAGCCGGATATGTTGCAAAAGGTGTTTACCGCTCAACTCCAAACAGTATTATGAAAGCATTTGATATTGATGAATTTAACGAAGTAAGCAAAACAGCGATTGAGAAAATAATTAAATTTTATTCTGAATAGCTAATAAATAAAATTTGTCATTCCGGTTGAGGAAAGCGAATACCGGATTCTAAGAATTTAAAGTTCCGAAATACTATAAAATTCCTCAATAGTGCATACTATCAAACCAGATGGTAAGTATATGTCATTTTGCTACCAAAAATTTACCTTATTATCTAATAGACAATTCAGTCTTATTATATTAAATTGAGATATCAAACTTAAGCTTCTTTAATTTATTTTTATAATAATTTGATAATTCAAATTATATGGTGATAAAATGAAACGTAAATTTCTTTTACTTGCACTTCTTATTCTGCTTTTAATTATTTACGGCTTCTATCAAGAATCTAGATAAAAAATCATTATCAAAAATTTCCACAAATGATGATGTTGCCTACATTGCAGTAAACGAATGTTTTATGTGGATAGGGAATAATGGGATGGGTTCACATAATCCCATAACTGATGATGCCGGATTTTACTGGCCGGGAGGAGAAGATGCTAAACTATCAGCAATATTTGCAGATGGACTAATTTGGGGAGCAAATGTAGAAGGGGAAATTAGAGTCAATGGTTCAACTTACAGATATGGGCTTCAAGCCGGTAAAATAATTGATACATTTACTGCAGACGATCCGGCAAATCCCAGATACAGAATTTACAAGATAAGAAAAAACTGGGAAGAATTACCTGACGGACCAACCAGAAAAGCTTATCAAAAAGATTATGAAGAATGGCCTGTTGAGGATGGCGCTCCTTGGATTGATATTGATGGAGACGGTATTTATACGAATGGAATTGATGAACCGGAATTCCTGGGTGATGAAATGCTTTGGTATGTTGCAAATGATTTAGACCTCAAGCAGATCAACATTTACTTATGGTTCTTTGCCGATTGGCTTGGAATTTCAAACCACTGTTTTTGGATTTGAAAATGGGGGCGATCTTGGCAACATGGTATTCAAAAAATATAAAATTATTAACAAAAGTGATTATTTTCTTGATTCAATGTATGTTGGCTATTGGGCTGATCCCGACTTAGGTTATGCTGGTGATGATTTTGTCGGATGCGATACTCTATTAAATATGGGTTACACTTATAATGCAGATAATAATGATGAAAATTACTATGGAACAGCTCCGCCAGCTTTAGGTTATGCTCTACTTCAAGGTCCAATAATTCCGTATAATCCACAAAATCAAACAATTAAGCGATTTAATTTACCTGATAGCGGAATATTTAATAATAATTGGGAAAAAGGAATTACAAATTTACCAATGACATCTTATTCATTTTTTATTCCATACAAATTTTGGCATCCTATTTATCCTGATCCGTACTCCACATTTAAGTATGTATAATTATTTATCAGGGAAATTTTGGAATGGCGATCCTTTTATAAGATCCTATTACTGGAGATACTATTACAAGAATCTCTAACCGGAGATCCTAGTTGACAAAACTGGCTGGTATGAAGGAGAAGGATGGCCGGGCGGTCCAGAATCCCGATGATAGAAGACAACTTATGGGTTCCGGTCCTTTTACAATGGCTCCAGGTGATACTCAAGAAGTTGTAATAGGGATAGTAATGGCAAGAGGTTCTAGTAACATTCAAAGTATTGCCGAACTAAGAAAAGCTGCAAAAAAGGCAATAATATTAAGCGATAATCATTTTAATACTGTTCCGGAAATTCCTATTCCAAAAGTTAATGTTTATCCTGCAGATAACTCAATAACTCTTTATTGGGAGACAAATGTTGAAGATTATGATGAGATAGATAAATTAATCCAAAATGAGGGATATGATGATGTTACTTATTCATTTGAAGGCTATATCTTAAGGCAGTATAGCGATATGAATGGTTCAGATGAAAAGATTATTGCTTCTTTTGATATTAAGAATGATATTAAGTAAACTTGTAGAAAGAAAAAGATCTTTAGGAAACATTAATTATGAACTGTTTTATGAATTTGAGAATAAAGGACTTGAAAGAAAAATTACAATTACAAGAGATTCCTTAAAAGAAAAAAAGCTGAACAATAACAATCCCTATTATTATTCACTCTCAGCGGTTGCAGTAAACGAAAATAGTGATCCAATGTTTATTGAGAGTAAACGAAATATTATTGAAGTCTTTCCGGGGTCTATTCCAACTAATATTGATGACAAAGGAAATAAGCCCGAAAATTATTTGGTCCCAAAGTTATTAGAAGGATTTACTGATGCCGAAATCAGATTTGAAATTGTAGATCCACTATTGCTTAACTGGAGATACTTATCAAGTTACATTCGATTCTGTTTCTTATAATTCAGTAACATATTCTTTAAAAAATATATCAAAGGATTCTATCATTTTAGAAAATATGACTGATTTTATTTACTTAACCGAGGATGGTCTTGGTAATGAATATCTTGAAAATGAACTTGATAAAATTGTAATTGATGGATTTACTCTCACAATTCGTGACCATGGAAGAGAATTGATTAATAAACTTGAAACATTGTATGCAGTTCAAGATGTATTGGAAATTAATGGACCCGGAGGAATAATTCTTGAAGATCCAGTTAGTGTAAATAGTGTTATAACTTGGGATAGACCATATGAAATTAACCTTAACTCAACCGGAGAATGGTATGTATTTCCTCAAGGTCCTATCTGACAGATACAACTGGCAGGGCAGAAAGAATCAAGAAGGTTTAGGCTATGATTTTTATGAAATCAGATTTACTTCAACCGGATCAGACTTTTTTGCTTCGGGAGATAATTTTGGCACGCCGCTCTCAATTATACTTAAAGATGATTCAAAAGGAGATGGAAAAGTACCATTTGAAATTTGGAACGTTAAACAGACTCTGGATGATCCTTCAGATGATGAAAGACTAATTGTAAAAATTTTGGACTACAATAGAGCCAGACCAGATTCAACGATTCAAGACAATAAATGGTCACAGCTTCCATCCGGCAACTGGGAAGAGATTTATGCATACCAAGATTCAGTTCTGGATCCGGATAATTTACCTGAACAATCCGGTACATCTGATTATACTGACCATAAATTTGGAGCTTTGGTTATTCATGGTTCTCAACCTGCAGAAGGAACTGTTATAAGAATAGTTCCGGCATTTCCACTAGTTGAGGATAATATATTTGAGATAACAATGCCTAAAGCAGACTTAAACAGCAAAGAACATGCAAAAAGTCAAATTAGATAAAATTAATGTTTTTCCAAACCCTTATTATGGAACTCATGGGCTGGAAACAAGTAATTCTGAAAGATACGTTCGTTTTATAAATTTACCAGAAAAGGCTACTATCAGAATATTCAATCTAGGCGGCACATTTATTCAGAAAATAGAAAAAGATAGCAGATATGATTTTATCGATTGGGATTTAAGAAATCACCACAATGTTTTCATTGCAAGTGGATTGTACATTGCTTATATCGAACTACCGGAAATTGGGAATAAGATTTTAAAGATTGCAGTGATTTTAGAAAATAATTGATACTCGTTTATGAGAAGATTTTCTTAGTATTCTTTAATACTAAATTCTTATTTCCAAGTTGTCATTTCCGAATGTTTCTATCGGAAATCTTTTATTAAAATTTATGGATTCCCAGTTTAGCTTGCCTGCTGCCAGCAAGCAGGGAATGACAGACCAAATTTATTTTTAAGTTTGCTTTGTTATTTTTATGATATCTATTATTCATTCTTCTTATATTTCAAGCCTATAAATATCTATATCTACTATTAAGAAAAATATAAATGGAACAAAAACGTTTATTCAAAACAATAGATGCACTTGCATCAAAAAGGTTTAATTCTGAAAATGATATGCTCTATGAAGTTCTTTCTCAATTGGTTGAAAGTTCAAAAACAACCATAAATGGAGGAAGAATTTGGAAACTGAATCCTGCAAAACATGCTTATGAACTACTTTTTCAAATGGGAAAAGTACAAAAAATTAAGAAAGATTTTGTACTTCCTTTAAAAGAAAATCCAATTTTAAGTGTAGTGGCTAAATACAGAACCATATTAGCAGATGAGACTAATGAAACATTGCTAAAAAAAGGAATATTTAAATATTCTGCATCGGGAATTGGTTCAAAAATAAAGGTCGGCGATAGTTCTTATTATGAATATTTACTTTCGCTTAATTCCGATGATTTAGACGATTCACTAAGATATGTACTAAATATTGTGGCAACAGTTCTAACGTCAAAAATTAGGGAGAGAAGAGTATCTTCTTCCAGCAAAAAAATTATTGCTGATATTGATAGAGCCAAGCAGCTGCAAAGATCAATCCTGCCTGAGCATCAGTATAAATTTCATGGTTATGATATTTTTGGGATTACGGTTCCGGCCGATATTGTTGGAGGGGATTTTTACGATTATATTACAATTGGGCAAGATGAAGAAAGATTAGGTATTGTTGTTGGTGATGCAGCATCGAAAGGTTTAAGTGCTTCTGCCGAAGCTATGTATATCTCCGGTGCTATAAGGATGGCAGGTAATTTTCAGATTAAAATTTCACCAATGATGTACAGAATGAATAACTTAGTAAATAAAATTTTTAGCGATGATCGATTTTCAACTCTTTTTTATGGTGAAATTTCAGATGATAAAAAAGGATTATTCTTATATGCAAATGCAGGCCATAACCCGCCAATGTTTTTTAATGTAAAAAGCAAAAAAATATCTTTGCTCAATCCAACTGGTCCATTATTAGGTCCTGCTCCAAACTCAAAATACGAAACTGACCATCTAAATTTTGAAAAAGGAGATTTACTGATTATATATACTGATGGAATAACTGAAGCTGCCAATAAGGATTATGATTTTTATGAAGAAAAGAGATTGGAAAAAGTCATTTCAAGCAACTTTAATAAATCACCTAAAGAAATTGCACTTGCAATAATTGAAGATGTACAAAAATTTTCTACTAATGATAGCAAATACCAAGACGATAAAACAGTCGTAGTAATAAAGAGGAATTAAAATTGGATTTATCAGAGAAAATATTTAATGCTGGAATTGTCGGTGCCGGTGGTGCCGGTTTTCCGACTCATATTAAAGCTAAATCAAATGTTGAGTTTATTCTTGCTAATGGTGCCGAGTGCGAACCGCTGCTTCATAAAGATTTTGAAATAATGGTAAATCATGCTCCCGAAATAGTTGAAGGAATGAAGCTAATGTACGAAAGCACAAAAGCTTCTAAAGGATATTTTGGGATTAAAGCCAAAAACGCCGCAGCAATATCAGCAATTGAACCTCATTTAGAAAATTCAAATATTGAGATGAGCTTACTTGGTGACTTTTATCCTTCAGGTGATGAATATGAGTTGGTTTATCATGCAACAAAGAGATTAATTCCACCCAAAGGTTTACCGCTGGATGTAGGTTGTTTAGTAAATAATGTTGAGACCTTTTACAATGTTGCAAATGCTGCAAAAGATATTCCATTAACAGAAAAATTTATATGTGTCGCTGGTGCTGTAAAAAATCCTTCATCTTTTTTTGTACCTGTTGGGACAAAATTCAGAGATATTATCAAATTTGTCGGCGGGAGCACGGTTAGTGATTATGGTATTTTTGTAAGCGGTATTTTAATGGGCAGATTATCTTTCGATCTTGATGAAGTAATTACAAAAACTTGTGCGGGATTGATTATTCTTCCCAAAAAACATTATTTAATTGATAGAATGGATAGACCTATTGATAGCATGAACAGAATCGGCAAATCAGCTTGCGACCAATGCAGCTACTGCACAGAATTCTGTCCCCGCTATCTTTTAGGTTATGACGTTCAGCCTCATAAAGTGATGAGATCACTTGAGTTTACAAAAACTGGTGAAAAGGTGTGGAATCAGTATGCCGATTTGTGCTGTTCTTGCGGACTCTGTTCTTTATACGCTTGTCCCGAAGACCTTTATCCTCGTGAGGCTTGTGATCAAGGGAAAGATTATCTGAGAGAAAATTCCATTAAGTTTGTTCAAACGAAAGAATTAAAAGTACATCCAATTAAAGAGGGAAGAAGAGTTCCTCTAAAACAGTTGATGAAAAGAATGGATGTACTTGGTTACGATAAACCTACACCCTACAGAGCAGATTTTGGTGAACCGAATGAAGTGGTAATAAAACTAAAACAGCACGTTGGTGTGACGGCAAACTCGATTGTTAATGTAGGTGAACGGGTAAGCAAGGGTGATTTGATAGGTAAAATGGATGATGGAAAATTAGGGGCAAATATTCATGCTTCGATTGATGGAGTCATTAAAGATGTAAACTCAGAATTTGTAAGAATTGAAACCAGTTGACAAATGAAGTTTAAGGAAAAGACAACGGCTTAGGCGAAGGAAGTTAAATGACTTACAAAAATTTTGCACAAATGAGTGTTTGGCAATCAGTATTTATTTTTTACTGGCTGAGGAATCTTTCAATATAAAATATTGTCATTTCCGAATGTTTGAATCGGAAATCTATATTTTTATTTTCAGAATCCTATTGGAAATAATTCTTCAATACAATAAAAAAAATTTAGGAATATAAATTATGCAATTGAACTCAATCGGTTTATTAGAACTTTCAAGTATTGCTTCCGGTATGCAGGCAGCAGATATAATGTTAAAAACATCTGAAGTTGAGCTAATTATTTCCCGTTCTATTTGCTCCGGTAAATATATGGTATTAGTTGGCGGAGATGTTGCAGCAGTTACTTCAGCAGTTGATAATGCAGCAAATCAAATTGAATTTTCTGTTATTGACACTTTTGTAATCCCCAATGTTCACCCTGACATTTTCCCAGCGTTATCAGGACATTCAAATGTAGATAACCTTGAAGCACTTGGAATAATTGAATCCTTTTCTGTGGCATCTTTAATTGAAGGTGCCGATGCTGCAGTAAAAGCAGCGACAGTAAAATTGATTGAAATTAGATTAGCGATGGCTTTAGGCGGTAAAGCATTCGTAACATTAACTGGTGAGGTTGCTGCCGTTCAATCAGCAGTTGATTCAGGTGCCAATATTATTGCAGAAAAAGGATTGTTAGTCAACAAAGTAGTAATTCCTCAGCCTAGAAAAGAACTACTCAGCGAAATGATTTAAGAATTTTGAGTGTTGATTGATCAGAGTGTTGAGTGAAGAATGATGATTGTTGAGTGAAGAATGATGATTGTTGAGTGAAGAATAATAAATAAATTATGCTTAATGATAAACTGGATAATAACTATTTTCTATTTTGAGCTGTTTTCCTTGAAGTAATAAAAATGGAAACTAATTCATTTGCCTCATTAATTAACCACTCAAGCTCACTTAAATCATAAGCTGATATTTCTTCCTCATCTCTGATGAATTCTAACCAAAATAAAGATTCGTCTGCTTCTTCAACAACTATACTTATTTTTGCAATAAAACTTGCTTTTGATTGGGCAACACAAGTAGCTCTATAATTTGCTGCAACTGAAGTTGAGGCACGAATTAATTGACCTTTAATATGATTCCCTAAAAAAGTATTTGGAAGTAAAACAGCAAATTTAACACACTTGTGTGCAAAAAGTTTGGTTCTAATTCTCAAATTTTCATGAGACATCTTAAACTAAGATACTATTTGTACTATTAATAATTTTTAAAACTTTATTTTTAAACTATATCACTCGACATTCATCATTCAAAACTCACCATTCCTAAAAGAGGTTTGAAATAATTTTATATGCACCAAGATAGGTGCCTAATACACTTCCCAATCCTGAAAGAATAAATACAAGAATAATTCTTAATAATTTATTCTTCCACCACATAGCTACTTTGTTTACATCATCACTTACATTTTGAATTTCTAATACTACGGGTGGTCGAAAATAGGATTGAACAAAAGCTGCAACATAACCCGCACCGATCAATGGGGTCAGACTTGTTAAAGGTGCGGCAAAGAAAACAGATAGAACTGCAAGAGGGTGGCCATAAGCAATTAGAGCACCAATTGCACTTGGAATACCATTGGCTAAAATCCAAAAAAGAGCATTATCACCAGCAGTATGAATCCCTTTATCAAAACCAATATAAAATAGAGATGCGATAATTATTACAGGAATTCCCCAGCCGATTATTTTAGCAAGTGGAGCAGTTTCAGGTATAAATTCAATTTTAGAGAGTTCAATATCTTCATCATCTTTAATTTTCTTAATTATTCCTTTCAAGTGTCCGGCACCAACTACTGCTACTACTTTTTTACCTTCAGATTCTTTTATTTTTTTAGCTAAATAGGAGTCTCTTTCATCAATTAAGACTTCCTTTAATACAGGCATTGTTTTCCCAAGTTCATTCATCAACTCAGAAAGGACATCTTTGTTTTTAAGTTCTTCTAATTTTTCTTCAGTAATTTCTTCTTTATCAAAAACACTTGCTAAGCCCATTGTCATGAATTTGGTCTTTTGCCAAAAACTCATTGAACGCCATGCACGTTTAAGTGTAATTCTAACATCTCTATCGCCAAGTTCTATTGGAGTATTTTTTGCTTTTGCAACTTCTACAGCTCTTAATAATTCTAATCCGGGATTTACTCCTAATTTTTTACCTAATTTTTTTTGATATGAAGAAAGAAGAATATTTATGAGAAGTGTGCTCAGCTGTTTCTCTTTTATAATGGATTTAAGATCAAGATTTTCCCATCTTTTTTTGTTTGATAAAGCCTCAAGCCTTTGTTTATCAAGCTCAACACAAACAATATCAGGATGTTCAGAGCTAATTACTTCTTCAACCAATTCTGCTGATTGTTTTGAGATATGAGCAGTGCCAATGATAATAAGAGTTTTATCATTGTATTCAACAAAATGAACATCTTCCGAATTTTTATATGTACCTGAATTATTATCCATTTGGCTTTTTTCCAAAGTCAGAATTAAAATTTTTGCAATTTCCCCAGGGTAAAATTATAATACTACGATCCATATTCATCTTCGTAATCTAAAATTGAGGCTTCCACAACTTTAATGGCATGTTCACGATCATAAATTTGATCTATTTGAACTTTTGATTTTTCACCAGGGATGAGTTTGTATGTTAGAAAATAATGTCTTAGTCTTTCTATGATTACATCAGGCAGGTCATTAATACTGTTTGCAGATTTCCAGACATTATCGTTAGCCAATACAGCAATAATCTTATCATCAGCTTCCTTGTGATCAACCATCTGAATTCCTCCAACTACTTTTGCACTAAGAATTATTTCAGATTTATTAATTGGACGTTCGCTAATTATGCAAATATCCAGCGGATCACCGTCACCTTTTTTTGAGTTTGGTGACAAATTTCTAACTCTATCTCCGCAATAAGTTTTTGGAATAAATCCATAAAGCGATGGCGGTTGAGACGAAGTACGGTGTGGTCTATCAACTTTTAAGTAACCTGTAACTTTTTCAACTTCGTATTTTATGAAGTCAAACGGTGTGATTTCAATATATGCATTAACAATTTCGGGTGATTCAGAACCTAAATCCAGGCCATGCCATGGATGAGGGCGCCACTTATAAAACGGTGATGGAAAAGACATTTGATCCTTTAATTATTTTTATTACTTAATTTGTTAAATATAAAGATTTTACAAGTAATTTAAGTATCTAATATCACACCGCAAAAAATAATTTACAATTTTTATTTGTAAAATTTAATTTTTTAAATGAAACATAATTATTATTGCATCGTCTAAAGAAAAAAATGGTGGCTAAAATGAAAAACAATATTATTTTGATAGCTATTTTACTTATCAGCTTAGTCTCATGCAGATTTACCGGAGTTAGAGGAGATGGGGATTTGCAGACTGAAACACGAGAAATTGATAATTTTGACAAAATTGATGTTTCCGGCAATTTTGAAGTTGGAATTGAAGTAGGACAACCCAAAAGTTTAGTGGTTATCGCAGAGAATAATCTACAAGATTATATAAAAACATATGTAAAAAGAAACACACTATTTATTTCAACAAGAAAGAACTTAAAACCTACAGAAGATTTAAGAATAAAAATAACCATCCCTTACTTGAATGGAATTGAATGCTCCGGTGTAAATGATGTATTTGCACAAGGAATAAATGCCGATGATTTTTATATTGATTTAAGTGGTGCCGGAAGTATTGACATAAAAGGAAATACTAAAAAGCTTAAAATTGATGTGAGTGGTGCTGCTGATTTGCGTGCTGAAGAACTTATTACTGAAAATATTAAAATTGACGTTAGCGGTGCTGCAAATGCTTCTGTATATGCAAGTATTTCATGTGTTGCAGATGTAAGCGGTGCCGGATTTATTGAACTTTACGGGGATGCTCAGGATGTAAATATGGATATATCAGGAGCAGGATCACTTAAAAGAAGATAGCCTAAAATAAATAATTTTATAAAACAGAAAACTTATCTTATAGCTTATTAGTTTACAGAGAAGTAATTTTTATGTAATGAAATGTTACATACTCCTTTCTAAATTCGACATCCAAATATGATTTTCTAAGAATGTTTTGGTCAAATTTAAAATTGAGCAAAATATTCATTGATTAATTACACCTACAAAATTTTCGCGAAGTAATTATATTTATAATAAATATTTAAAATAATATTAAATAAGAAAGGATCAAGTAATGGAAAATAAACCTGTTGTGGGAATAATTATGGGTAGTGATTCAGATTTACCAGTAATGGAAAAAACAGTTAGTGTCCTTAAGGAATTTGGAGTGCCTTACGAAGTAAAAATTCTTTCTGCTCATAGAACACCCGAAGCACATTCGAAATACGCAAAAACCGCTGCTGAAAGGGGATTGAAAGTGATTATTGCTGCTGCTGGAATGGCTGCTCATTTACCTGGAGTTACGGCAGGGCAGACTATTTTACCAGTTATTGGAGTACCTATCAAATCAAGTTTTCAAGATGGATTAGATTCACTTTTGTCAATCGTCCAAATGCCACCAGGAATACCGGTTGCAACTGTTACAGTTAATGGTTCTAAAAATGCAGGCTTATTGGCTGTACAAATAATAGCTACCGGTGATGAAACTCTTCGGCAAAAATTTGCAGATTATAAAGTTAAAATGGCTGAAGATTCAATGAAGAAGAACGAAAAAGTAAATATTTAGCTCCTTTAAGGTCTTGAATTAGTAATTTTCATTGCCCAATTATGCAAAAATAATTTGGCAGTTTTTTTTACTCAATCTCAAACTCCGCAGAAACAGTCACTTTAATATTTTTCTTTTTTGTGGATGTACTGTGCATCCCATAGCCAGCGACTTCTGTGGATAATGGCTCAGTTATTTGAAAAACTCCACTCCTGGCAGTAGTGAGATCACCGACATTATTACCGGCGGCAGTTAAGATTTCGGATGCTCTCTCTTTTGCGTTAACTATTGCTTTGCCAAGTAATTCCTTTTTGATTTCATCAAGTTTTGTATAATAGTAATCGATATTGGAGTATTCGAAAAGTATATTCTTATCAATAAATACTTCTGGATTTGTTGAAAGCAGTTCAATTTTCTCAATACTGGTAGAAGTGAGAATGATATCCTGTGTCAATTTTTTATCAGATGTAATTCCATTTCTATCATAAATATCATTTATCCGAATTGGTTTATAAAGCAGTTCAAGACTATCAAGATCCACCGTATTTATTATTTTCTTAAAGTTATTAATCTTATCGTTGAGTTTTTTATATCCGGTTTTCAGTTCAAATTGATTAGTAGTTTCTGAAATATTAAAACTCCATCGGATAATATCCGATTCAAAAGCTTCTATTGCATAGCCTACTACTTTTACACTGTTATCTTTCTCCCGGGAAATAAAAAAGAAAATCCCTAAAATTATAGATGCGATCACTATTGCAATTGAAAGACTAAATTTATTTGAATTATCCATATCATTTACCTAATTGCTAATTGGTTCACTAATTAATTTTGTTTTATCCCATTCAATAAAATTTTTGTATTCTGATTTTCTTTCCATACAAGGCGTGTATTTGCAGTATGAACATAAAAATGGTTCACAATAATCAAAATGAGTTCTAATTTGTGCGTTTTCTATATCATTTGATATTTTATCAGCTAATTCTTCTTCTATTTCATGAGATTTCTTTATATTAAAATAAAAGGGTAGAGTTAAGTGAAAATCGATAAATACTTTATTAGCTGAACGCCAAAATCTAAGCTGATGAATATCTATTAGATAATCTTTGCGAAATTCTTTAAGAGAAAGAGTTATTTTTTCAAGCAGATCGTCGTCTGTTTCCATCATTAATCCGCCAATGGATTCTCTTATTAATTTGTAACCGGTAAAAATAATATTAGTTGCAACAAAAATCGCAATTATCGGATCAATCAAATAAATGTCAGTAATTAAAACCAAAATTAATCCTAAAACCACACCAATACTCGTATATGAATCAGTAAGAATGTGTTTTCCGTCAGCCACTAAAGCTAAAGAATTTGTTTCTTTACCTTTTTTAACAATATATAAACCAAGGACTAAATTTATAATTCCCGAAGCTGCAATCATTAAAGTTCCGGTGTCTAAATCAATAGGTTTACTGCCAAGAACTAAATCGGAAACGGCATAATAAATAATTGTTATTGCTGCGAGAATAATTAACAATCCTTCAATTCCAGCAGAAAAATATTCAATATTACCATGGCCGTAAAGATGAGATTTATCTGGTGGACGAGAACTAAGGATAATACTGTATAGAACCATTCCAGTTGCCAGAATATGGACAACGGATTCAGCAGCATCTGAAAAAATAGCGCTTGAATTAGTAATAAAATATGCAGTTATCTTTATAAAAAAAACGGCTAAGCCAATAATCAAAGATAATTTTGCGGTTTGAATTTTAAGCCGGTCTATATTGTTCTGTGACATTTTACTAAAATAAATATTTTCAATAAATAATATAATTACAATAATTAAGTAAATCGAATAAAATTAACGATATCGTTTTACCCTATAAACTGTTTTATAAATATCAATTATTAGAAAAACATAAAGTAATTTCTAAAACATAGGAAAAATTTAAATTACTGATCAATTTTAGATGTTTTTAAGTTAATTAAACATAATATTACCCAAATATCTTGTTTGGCATATAAATTGCACAAAAGAGGTAATATTAGAAATTTATTGAGAAAATCATGTACGAAAAAATCACAGAAAATTATGCAAAAAATGATAGAAGCTGCTTAATTCCGCTTCTACAAGATATTCAAGAAGCTTACGGTTATCTTCCGGAAGATATTCTTGCGCAAGTATCTGAGTTTGTTAATATGCCTTTTGCCAGTGTTTATGGAGTTGCAACTTTTTATAATCAGTTCAGATTAGCTCCGCTTGGCAAATATGTTATAAGGGTTTGTCGGGGAACCGCTTGCCATGTTAAAAATTCTGCCAATGTTTTAATTGCTCTTGAGAATGAATTAGGGGTTCCGGCTGGTTGTACTACACGTGATAAAGTATTTACATTAGAAACTGTTGCATGCATTGGTGCTTGCAGTATTGCACCTGTTATAAATATCAATGAAGAATATTTTGGGAGAGTTACAGTTAATGAAATTCCCAAAATAATTAAGAAGTATAAAAACATGGCGAAAAAAGAAGAAAATAAAAATGTGAGTGTTGCATGAAATCATTCAAAGAAATATTAGATCAAGCAAATTTAACTGATCATAAAAATTTTATTAAGTGCTGTAGTGATAATAGTTATGATGGTATTTCCGTTGATACAAAAAATGAAATTGAATCATTAAATAAAAAATTGAAGTACGAAATACACGAATATCCGATAATTTTTATTGGAATGGGTACTTGCGGATTAGCTTCAGGAGCGCAGAAAGTTAAAGAAGCAATTGAAAATGAATTGCAAAAATTAAATTTAACTGCTGAAATTGTTCCAACTGGCTGCATCGGTTTCTGTGCAAAAGAAGTAATAGTAGATATTAAACTTCCGGGAGAGAGTCGAATTTCTTATTGTGAAATTACTGCTAAAGATGTTCCAACCTTAATTAGAAAAACAATTGTTGAACAAGACATTTACCTAGAAAAATTGCTGGGTTCACACGATGAAGGTGTTGAAGGTGTCAAATATATAAACGATATTCCATTTTTTAGACGCCAAAAGAAAATCGTTTTAGAGAATTGTGGGATAATTGATCCAACTTCAATAGATGAATATATAGCAAGCGGAGGCTTCAAAGCGTTGGATATTACCTTAAACAATCTTTCATCTCTAGATGTTGTAAATGAAATCTCAAAAAGTGGATTAAGAGGACGAGGCGGCGGTGGATTCCCAACAGGCAAGAAATGGGAATTTGCATATAAGCAAGCTGGTGATGTAAAGTATATCATCTGTAATGCCGATGAAGGAGATCCAGGCGCCTTTATGGATAGATCAATTTTGGAAAGCGATCCATTCAGATTAGTAGAAGGAATGATAATTGGTGCTTATGCAATAGGGGCTTGCTTCGGTTATATATACTGCAGAGCTGAATATCCATTAGCAATTGAAAGATTAGAGAATACGATAAAACTATGCGAAGAATACGGTTTGCTGGGTGAAAATATTTTAGGCAGCGGATTCAATTTTACAATGAAAATTAAAAAAGGGGCAGGAGCATTTGTCTGCGGCGAAGAAACAGCACTAATTGCGTCAATTGAAGGTAAAAGAGGAATGCCAAAACCTCGTCCACCTTATCCGGTTGAATCCGGTTTATGGGGCAAACCAACCATAATAAATAATGTTGAAACATTTGCAAATGTAGCTGCAATTATTGCAAATGGTTCCGATTGGTTCTCAAGCATCGGGACAGAATCAAGTAAAGGTACTAAAGTTTTTGCTTTAAGCGGAATGGTAGAGTACAGTGGTTTAGTTGAAGTACCAATGGGAATAACTCTTCGAGAAGTTGTATTTGATATTGCTGGCGGAATTGCAAACGGCAAGAAATTCAAGGCAGTACAAATTGGCGGTCCATCCGGCGGATGTTTACCTGAAAGTGTCTTGGATACTCAAGTTGATTATGAATCGCTTAAAATTGTTGGTGCTATGATGGGATCCGGTGGATTTGTTGTTATGGATGAAGGAACTTGCATGGTTGATGTTGCTAAATTTTTCCTAACTTTTATTCAAAATGAATCTTGCGGAAAATGTGTTCCTTGTCGTGAAGGAACAAAGAGAATGTTGGAAATTATTGAAAGAATACCTGTTAGTTACAGAGATACTAAAAATAAATTAGATCAGCTACAAAGATTTAAAGGAATTATTCATCTTGAACGTCTTGCAGAAGTTATTAAAGATACATCACTTTGCGGATTGGGACAAACTGCTCCAAATCCTGTTCTTTCAGGATTAAGATACTTTCCCGAAGAATATGAAAGTCATTTATTTGAAAGGAAATGCGAAGCCGGTGTTTGTAAAGAACTTTTAACCTACAGGGTGGTTGTTGAAAGTTGTAACGGTTGCGGACTTTGTGCTAGAAAATGTCCTTCAGAAGCAATTGTCGGTGAACCTAAACATCCATATACAATTGTTGAATCACAATGTATTAAATGTGGAATGTGTGTTGAAACTTGCAGATTCGACGCAATTGAAGCAGCATAATTAGAATTTGGAGATAAAATGGTAGAATTACAAATAAATAATATCAAAGTTAACGCCGAAGAAGGAATGACAATCCTGGATGCAGCTAAATCTGTTGGAATTAGCATACCAACATTATGTCATATGAAAGATATGCTCCCGACAGGAGCATGTAGAATGTGCGTTGTTGAAGTTGAAGGGACAAGAGGATTGACACCAAGCTGCGCTTATCCTGTTGCTAATGGAATGAAAGTAGAAACAAATTCTCCGAGAGTTAGACAAGCTAGAAAAACTATCGTTGAATTATTAATCGAAAATCATCCGCAAGATTGTTTGATTTGCGTAAGAAATAAAAACTGCGAACTTCAAGATTTCTCTGAGCAATATAGCATACGTGAGCATAGATACATTGGTGAAAGTAAATGTCATGCAATTGATATATCTAGTGCTTCAATGGAAAGGGATCCTGCAAAATGTATTTTATGTGGTAGATGTGTTCGCACATGCAATGAAGTCCAAAAAGTAGGAGCAATTGATTTTACTAATCGTGGATTTAGAAGTAACGTTACAACACCTTATAACAAAGGTTTGAATGTAAGCGATTGTATTTTATGCGGACAATGTATTCTTGTTTGTCCAACTGCAGCTTTGAGAGAGAAAAGTTCCCTTAAAGAAGTTACTAACGCATTAAATGACAAAACTAAAATTCCCATAGTTCAGATTGCACCAGCTGTTAGAGCATCAATTGGTGAGGAATATAATATGCCATTGGGTACTAACGTAACAGGTCAGCTAGTTACAGCATTAAAAAGACTCGGTTTTAACTATGTTTTTGACACAAATTTTGCTGCCGATCTAACCATAATGGAAGAAGCAACAGAACTGATAAGCAGAATTTCAACGGGTGGTTCTTTACCTATGTTTACAAGCTGCTGCCCGGGTTGGGTAAAATATGTTGAACAGAATCGTCCTCAAGTCTTAGATCATGTATCAACATGTAAATCACCTCATGAAATGGAAGGAGCCGTTCTAAAAACGTACTATGCAGAAAAAACCGGTCTAAATACCAGAAGATATGTTTGTGGTCTCTATTATGCCCTGTACTGTTAAGAAGTTCGAATCTGATAGACCTGAACTGAATGAGGAAAATTTGCAAGATGTTGATTCAGTTTTGACTACTAGAGAATTAGTTAGATTATTTAAGATATCGGGAATTGAGTTTGAAGATTTACCTGAATCAGAATTTGATAATCCTCTTGGGGAATCTACTGGTGCAGCTGCAATTTTTGGGACTTCCGGAGGAGTTATGGAAGCAGCTTTAAGAACCGCATACTTTAAATTGACTGGAGAGGAACTTCAAAATCTTGAACTATCGGATATTCGAGGGATGGACGGTATAAAAGAAAGTACTATAGATATAAATGGCACAATTGTAAGTGTTGCAGTTGTAAACGGAATTGGAAATGTAGATCCAATTCTTGATCAGATTGAAAATGGTGAGTCAAAATATCATTTTATTGAGGTAATGGCTTGTCCAGGTGGATGTATAAACGGTGGCGGTCAACCGATTCATCAAAAGACTGAAAAAATTAAGCAGCGTATAAAAGTTCTTTATGATATTGATGAAAAAATGAAGCATAGAAGATCGCACGAAAATGAATCAGTACAAAAGATTTACGATGAATATTTTGAAGAACCGAACAGTCATAAAGCTCATAAAATACTTCATACTACCTATGTTAATAGAAGAGATTTGCTGAGGAATAAAAATTAGACAATTAAAATGATTACTGGAATTGTCAGTACAATTGAACAAAAATGCAAGAGATGTTATTCTTGTGTTAGAGAATGTCCCGCAAAAGCTATAAGAGTTTATGGTGGACAAGCTCATGTGCTAGCTAATAGATGTATTAGCTGCGGACATTGTGTAAAAGTTTGTGCTTTGGGAGCTAAACAAATAATAAGTGATGTTGATGAAGTCTTAAATAGATTTATTCCCAATCATAAAACGATGGCAATTGTTGCTCCGGCTTTTGTAGCATCATATCCTGATACTTATAAAAAAATTCCAAATGCTCTAAAATCTATTGGTTTTTCTGAAGTGATGGAGACTTCATTCGGTGCTGATCTTATAAGTGAGAAATATAAAAAGTATTTAGAAGGTAAAAATGGGAAGCTAATTATTAGTTCACCATGTCCTGCAGTAAATAATTACATTGAAAAATACTTTGAAAATTTAGTCGGTAACTTAGCTGAAATTGTTTCCCCAATGATTGCAATGGGCAGATATCTTAAAAATAAATATGGGAGTGATTCTAAGGTAGTTTTTATTGGTCCATGCGTTGCTAAAAAAAGTGAATATGTTGATGAAGAAGTTGAAGGTTCAATAGATGCAGTAATTACATTTACTGAACTTAACGATCTTTTTAATCATCTTAAAATAGATTTGAACTCATTCAAAGATTCTTACTTTGATCCGCCCTATGCACATATGGGAAAATCTTACCCTATTTCAGGAGGTTTATTAAAAACTGCAAGCTATAATTCAGATGTTTTATCTAAAGATGTAATTGTGGTTGACGGAAAAGAAAAGATAGAAGAGTTAATAAAAGATATTTCCGAAGGAAAAATAAAATCAAAATTTGTTGATGTGCTTTTTTGTGAAGGCTGCATAAGCGGTCCTGCTATTGAAAGTGATATGAACTATTATTCAAGAAGAGAAAAAGTAATTGAATACATAGAAGAAAATATTACTCACGTAGATAAAAATGTTTGGAAAAGTGAAATATATAATAGCAGAAACATTGATCTTAATAGAAAGTTTAAAAGTAAATCTCAACGAATACCAATGCCTGCAGAAGAACAAATTAGAGAAATTCTTGCAGAAACAAATAAGTACACAAAACAAGACGAACTTAACTGTGGTTCATGTGGTTACAAGACATGCAGGGAATACGCTATTAATATTGCCAAAGGAATTGCAGAAAAAGATATGTGTCTACCATTTTTGATTGATAAACTGGAACTTGCATACACCGAATTAAAAGAAACTCAAATCCAATTGCAGAATGCAGAAAAGTTAGCTTCCATAGGTCAGTTGGCTGCTGGTGTTGCCCATGAGATTAATAATCCTCTTGGAACAATTTTATTATATTCTTCTATGCTCAAGGAAGATATAGAAAAATTAAAAGAAAATAACTCCAATGTGGAAGATCTTAAGATGATCATTGATGAGACAAATAGATGTAAAGCTATTGTTTCGAATTTATTAAATTTTGCTCGACAAGGGAAACTTGAATTAAGGAATGTTAATATAATCAAATTATTAAACGACATAATTAAGTCAATTAAGCTAAATCCAAGCTTTGGAAATATTGATTTATTTTTTAATTCAAATCTTATTGAAGAAAACTACAATTTTGATTCTGACCAAATAAGACAAGTACTTGTTAATCTTATTACAAATGCTTGCGAATCTTTGGAAGAATCAGAAAAAAAGAAGTACATGTTAATCTTACTACCATCAATAACGATTTAATTATTGAAATTAAAGATACCGGATGTGGAATACCGGAGAGTAATATAAATAAATTATTTGAACCATTTTTTACAACTAAAAAAATTGGTAAAGGCACAGGTCTAGGACTAGCTATTAGCTATGGCATTATTAAAATGCACAAAGGAAATATTACGGTCAAAAGTAAAGTGGGAGAGGGATCAGTGTTTATATTAACTCTACCAATTAACAAAGGAATGAAAAGAGATTTTATTAAGGAGAATATAGAATGCAATTGAATGAAAAAGTTAAAAAAGTACTTTTAGTTGATGATGATATAGATTTACTTGAACAAAATAGAACATTGCTCGAATCAAAAGGTGTTGAAGTATTTACAGCTGAATCAGTAAAAGAAGGACTTGAAAAGTATGAGGAAGTGAAGCCCGATGCTGCAATAATTGATTTGATTATGGAAGAGCACGATAGTGGATTTGTACTTTGTCATAAAATAAAAAAAATTGATATAGGTAAAAATATTCCAGTTTATATTTTAACATCTGCTACCTATGAAACCGGATTTAAATTTAGTACCTCAACTAAAGAAGAAAAGAAATGGATTAAATGTGACGGTTTATTGAATAAACCTGTGGTAATTGATGAACTTGTTTCAAAAATTAACAAGTTCTATGAATAGCTAATTATGCATTTTTAATATAAAAGAGAGAAATCTCTCTAGACTATGGATAATAATTATCCAAAAATATTAATTGTTGAAGACGAAAGAGGTTTAAGGCTTGGAACGCAAAAATTGCTTTCCAGGAAAGGTTATGCAGTAGAAACTGCTGAAAATGGAACGGATGGTATTACTCAAGGTCTTAAATCAGATTTCGACTTAGTTCTAATTGATCTTAAAATGCCTGACATTGATGGTCTAGAAGTTTTAAGAGAAATTAAAAATAATAAACCTTCAACAGTTTGCTTTATAGTTACTGCCTATGCCAGTTACGAGACAGCTATTGAGGCAACTCGTCTTGGTGCTTTTAATTATATTCTTAAGCCATTTACTCCCGAAGATTTCCTTCACCAAATAGAAAAAGGTTTTACCCAACGCAAACTTCTTCTCGAAGCAGAGGAATTAAGAAAGGAAAGAGAAAGAAATCTATTAGCTATTGCTCATGAAAAGAGCAGACTAAACACAATTATTGAGTCTATTAGCAGTGGTGTATTGCTCGTTAATAAGGAAGGTAAAGTAGTTTACTTTAATAGAGCATGCTTACAATAAATTGCAATTCGAAAAGATCACAATTGAAGATAATATACTTGGTAAACTCCCGCATCAAATAACAGAATTGGTAGAAAAATTATTTGAAGAAAATTCAACAATAAAATCATATACAACAGAAGTTGAAATATTACCGGAAGGGAAATTAGTAATTGAAGCCACATGCTCTCCTGTACCTCATCCTGATGGAACATTTGCAGGAGTTGTTGTTGTTTTAAAGAACATTACTGGATTAAAACAGATTGAACACCTAAAATCTCAATTTGTATCAATGGTTGCACATGAACTAAAAACACCTATGGCAGCAGTTCTTGGTTATCTGGATATTCTCAAAGATAAATCAATAAATATTCCCGATGAAAAAAGAGTAGAATATATTAATAGATCAGATTTTAGATTAAAAAGATCCGTTGAAATGGTAAATGATTTACTGGATATTTCGCGTATGGAAACTGAATGTTAAACGAAGAGAAATTGAAGATATTAATTTATCAGAAATTGTTGAACAAGCAATTGATTTACAAGAACTTGAGATCAAAAAGAAAAATCTTAATATAGATATTAATATAGAAGAAAATCTCCCATTATTAAAATTAGATAAAACAGAAGTAACTAAAATTATTAATAATCTTATCAGCAATGCTGTAAAGTATAATAGGCTAGAATGGTAAAATAATTATAAATACTTTTACAAAAGATAATTTTGTTGTTATTGAAATTGAAGATACTGGTATTGGATTAAAGGAAGAGGATAAGAATAGATTATTTGAACAATTTTTTAGAGCTAAAAATCAATATACAAGAGCAGATTAGTGGTACGGGTTTAGGCTTATCGATAGTTAAAAGATTAGTTGAAGCTAATCATGGTCAAATTAAGGTTGAAAGTGAGTTAGAAAAAGGAACAAAGTTCACTAATACTATTTTCCATTTAAATAAATATATCAACTAAATATAGGAGAAAATATGGCACTAATCGCCGTAATTGATGATGATCCTGATATCCTTAGAAGCGAGTACACTGATTTTAGAAGCTAATGGATATGAGGTAATTACAGCAAATAATCCAATAACAGGTTTTGATATTGTTAAGGAAAAATCATCCCGATTTAATAATTTTAGACGTTATGATGGATGAACCAGATGATGGTTTCTTTTTGGCACAAGAGTTTAAAAAAGATGTCCCGAAAATTCCAATTTTAATGTACACTTCTATTTCCAAAACTATTGGATTGCAGTTTGGGGCAAATGAATTAGTACCGGTAGATGATTTTGTTGAAAAACCAATATCATCTGAAGAACTGATTCAAAAGGTAAAAAGTTTATTAAACTAGAAGTTATTGGGAGAAACTAAAATGCTTAGTTGAAGAAAAAACTTCTTTAGCTGAAGAAATTGAATCTTTAGTTAAGAATATGGAGATGATACGATCAGCTTTACTCACAATTCTTCACGAAATTCAGAAAAAGCACAGATACATTTCTGATTATGCGCAGCAAGAAGTAGCACGTCATTTAAATATTCAACCTGTGGAAGTTTATAGTGTTATTTCATTTTATGCATTTCTTAATTCAGACACCAAAAGGTAGAAATATTGTACGAATTATGCAAAACAATATCTTGCGAAATGAAAGGGAAAGCAGCAATTGAAAAAGCTATTGAAAGAGAATTAGGAATTAAAATTGGGGAAACAACAAAAGACAAAAAATTTACTGTTGAATATGCCAACTGTTTAGGCCTATGCGATGTTGCTCCAGCTATGTCAATTAATGATCGGGTTTATACTCGATTAACACCAGAAAAAGCAGTTCAGCTTCTGAATGAAGTTAAGTAGAGGTGAAAATGGAAAAAATTAAAAAAGAAAGAACAGGAAAAGTAATCTTCTCTGAATATAAAAGAGGAGGAGGTATAATAAAAGCAGTCTCTATGAGAACGAGATGAAATTTTATTCGAAATAAAAGATGTCTAAACTAAAAGGTAGAGGTGGAGCCGGATTTCCAACATCTACAAAATGGATGTTAACAGCCGCATCAATCAGTGACGAAAAATATATAATCTGTAATGCTGATGAAGGCGAACCTGGAACATTTAAGGATAGAGTATTATTGGTTGAATATCCTGAATTAGTTTTTGACGGAATGGTTATTGCTGGTTACACAATAGGTGCAAAAGTAGGTATTGTTTATCTTAGAGGTGAATACGAATATTTATTAAAACCGCTTCAAGATTATTTAGAAGAAATGAGAAAAGATAATTTATTGGGTAAAGATATCCTTGGCAAAGAAGGATTCTGATTTCGATATTCAAATTTTCTTAGGTTCAGGAGCTTATGTCTGCGGCGAAGAAACTGCCCTTATTGAGTCTTTGGAAGGTCATAGAGGAGAAGCAAGAAACAGACCTCCTTACCCAGTAAATACAGGTTACAATGGAAAACCAACTTCAGTAAATAATGTAGAAACATTAGCTACAATACCGCATATTATTCTTAAAGGTTCAGAGTGGTTTAAAGAAGTTGGAACTGAGAAATCATCCGGTTCAAAATTGTTTTCAGTTTCAGGTGACTGTGAAAATCCGGGTGTCTATGAATTACCTTGGGGAACAACAATTAATGAATTATTGAATCTTGTTGGTGCAAAGAATACTAAAGCCGTTCAAATTGGCGGTGCTTCAGGGTATTGTTACCCAAAATCTCAATTTGATAGAATGTTAGCATATGAAGATGTTGCAACTGGTGGTTCAGTAATAATATTCAATGAAAGTAGAAATATGTTAAAAGTTCTAAAAAACTTTATGGAATTTTTTGTTGAAGAATCATGCGGACAATGTACACCTTGCAGAATTGGAAACACTAAACTTCTTGAAGGAATTGAAATGATTGAAAAAGGGGAACATACTTTTTCTTATATCAATAAACTTAAAGATCTTGGAAGAACGATGCAGATATCATCCAAATGCGGATTGGGACAATCGAGTCCAAATGCATTTATTTCAATATTTAGAAAACTTTAAAGATGAAGTCCTAAATTATAATAATGGAGGTAATAATGGAGGATTATAAAAAAGATAGGGCTCCGGTTAGTCAGAAACCTCATACAATTGAAAAACCAAAAAATCCCGAATACATTGGCGGTTCTGTTACAATTCAGATTAATGAAAAAGAACTGGTTGTTCCCTTAGGAACTACTATTCTTGAAGCATGCAGATCGCATAATATTCATATCCCAACTTTATGTCATCATCCCGATTTATGTGTAGCCGGTGTTTGCAGATTATGCGTAGTTGAAGTTGAAGGAATGAGAACATTACAAGCATCATGTGCTTTCCCAATAACTTCTCAGATCAAAATTCATACTTCAACACCAATGGTGAGAAAGGCAAGGAAACATATTATTGATCTTCTTCTAAGTGAACATTATGGTGAATGCTATTCATGTGTCAGAAACAATAATTGTGAACTTCAGTCATTAGCAAAAGAGTATGGAGTTGATCATTATAATTTTGGTCATATTAAAGAACCAAGATACGAAGTTGATAAATCATCATATTCTGTTGTTAGAGATATGGATAAATGTATTTTATGTAAAAGATGTGTAAGAACCTGTATTGATTTGCAAGAAGTAGGTGTATTGGAAGCAATAAATAGAGGGGACGAAACACATATTGGTACTTTCTTTGAAAAACCTCTAGCTGATGTAATTTGTATCAATTGTGGTCAATGTATTAACAGATGTCCAACCGGAGCATTAAGAGCAAATGATCCTCGAGATGAAATTTGGGCAGCTATTGATGATCCAAATAAACATGTGGTCATTCAAACAGCACCTTCTCCAAGAGCTGCAATTGGTGAAGAATTTGGTTTAGAAGCGGGACATTCACTAACCGGTGAATTAAATACTGCACTTCGAAGAATCGGTTTTGATAAAGTATTCGATACTAACTTTACTGCTGATCTTACTATTTTGGAAGAAGGTACTGAATTACTAATAAGATTGTACAAAGCATTAGTTGAAAAAGATGAAACTGCAGTTATTCCACAATTTACTTCATGTTCGCCTGGTTGGGTTAAATATTTGGAGCATTTCTTTACGAATCATATTGATAATCTAAGTTCTGCAAAATCACCTCAGCAAATGTTCGGTGCAATAATTAAAACGTTCTATGCCCAAGAAGCAAAAGTTGATCCAAAGGATATAGTTACAGTAGCGGTTATGCCATGTTCAGCAAAAAAATATGAATGCAACCGTCCCGAAATGGTGGATTCAGGTTTTAAGGATGTAGACTACGGATTGACAACACGGGAATTAGCCCAAATGATTAAAGAAGCAGGAATATCCTTACCAGAGATGCCGAAGTCAGATTTTGACGATCCATTTGGAAATGCTTCAGGAGCCGGATTAATATTTGGAGCAACCGGCGGAGTAATGGAAGCTGCTTTAAGAACTGTGATTGAACTTGTAACAGGCAAAAAAGTTGAAACAGTTTTTGAAAATTCTAATATCACTCCAATAAGAGGTTTCGAAGGAATTCGTTATGCAGAACTTCCAATTACAGAAGTTGGACCGGTTCCAGATATGCTAAAACCACATTTCCCAAATTGGGACTGGCTAAAAGGAGTTACCTTAAAAGTAGCTGTAGCACATGGTACTGCAAATGCTAAGAAAGTAATGGATGATATAGAAAATGGTGGTAAGTTTAGTGAATGTCATTTTATTGAGTTTATGGGATGTCCTGGTGGATGTTTAGGTGGCGGCGGTCAACCAATACCAACAAATGCAGAAATTAGAGCAAAGAGGGCAGAAGCTATTTACGAAGAAGAAGCTGAATTACCTATTAGAAAATCTCATGAAAATCCTCATATCTCATACTTTTATGAGAATTTCATAACAGAAGGTCCTTGCAGTCATAAATCGCATGAATTATTACATACATCTTATGTTAAACGTGGAAAATACATTGCTTAAAAAATAATCCAAAGACCCACTTAGTTCTAAGTGGGTCTGTAGATAAAATTATGTTAAAACTAGTACCTGAATGGGCATATAATTACGAAGAATATTGGAATACGATAAGAAGTAGGAATCTCTGGTTTATTCAGATTAGATACGCTGCTTTTTTAATGCTTGTTGCGATGTTCACAATTGCTATTTATATATTTGAATTGAGCCTTTCAAAAGTTCAGATATATTGGTCAATTGGTATCTCAATAGCCATATTGTTTTACAATATTATTTTACATGTTTTTAGATCCAGATTAAAATGCACATCCAGGAAAATTTAATCCTTTACATTACTCGTTAATACAGATGATATTGGATTTAATTGCTCTTACACTCATAGTTTATTTCTCAGGAAGTATAGAGACACCGCTTTATATGCTTTACATTTTTCATATGATAATTGGTAGTTTAATTTTACCTGTTAGAGTGATATTTGTTTTAGCATCAGCAATGATTTTGATTTTTTCAAGTATTGTTGTGCTGGAATTTTTTGCAATTATTCCTCATTATCATATTAAAGAAATCTATTCTGCTGAAAATGTTCATAACGTTAGATTTATTTTATCCTCTTTAGGAATATTTATTTTTACAATTTACACTTCTGTTGGTATTACAAGTAGAATAGCAAAACGACTTTATAAAAGGGAGCAGCAGCTCAAAGAGACATTAGAAGAACTGAATAAAGCAGAAGAAGCAAAGCAAAAATATATTATGGCTGTCGTTCATGAGATTAAAAGTCCAATAGTTGCCGCACAGTCAATTATTGAAATGGTAAAACAAGGTTATGTTGGGGATGTTTCTAAAAAGGTTGAAGAAAAATTAATAAGGACAATAGTAAGAACGGAAGAAGCATTAGCACTAATAAATAATATTTTAAGAATCTCTAAACTAAAACTTCTTGGTGAAGTTTCTTTTGAAAAGGTTGATGTATTAAATGCTATAAACTTGGTTACAGATAATAAATCCGAATCGATTCAAACAAAAAATATTAAGTATGAAATAAAAGATTTAAGAAAAGATAAAGATGAGATTGATAGTGACCCAATGCTGATAGAATTGGTTTTTTCAAATATAATTGGCAATGCAGTTAAATACACTCCTGAAAATGGAGAAATATTAATTGAGTTAATGAATGAAAATGGATTTTTACAGGCAATAATTTCAGATAGCGGGATAGGTATTCCACAGAATGAGATAGAAAAAATATTTCAACAATTCTATAGAGCTACTAACTTACCAAGCAAAAAATATGAAGGCAGCGGTTTAGGGTTATCTCTTGTAAAAGAAATTGTGGAAAGGTCCAATGGTAAGATTGAGATAAAAAGTCCCTCGAAGATTGGTACTAAAAATAATCCGGGAGCATGTGTTATTGTCAAACTCCCCATATTGCAAAATGTTTAAAATATATAGCGGAACCGATATGTTACTTTTACATAAATTATTACTAATCTTCTTATTAATTACTCCACAAATATTTGGGCAAAATAATAGGATATTTGGTGTCGTAAAGGATGAGCAACCTATAAATAATGTAAATATAGCGATAGATGAGTTAGCACTTACTACATTTACAGATAAAAAAGGGAGTTATTCATTCTCAAATATTCCAAATGGAAGGTATACTTTAATATTTTCATATTTAGGCTATAAAGAAAGAAGTGAAGATGTAGAGATTAAAAACGGCCAAAAGTACGAACTCAATATTATTCTAGCAAAAAGCATAATCCAGATCGGTGAAATTCAAGTTACTTCTTCAAGATCAGAGCAAATTATTAAAGATGTTTCTCTTCCCTTAGAATATATTTCACAATCCCAAATTGAAAATACACCGAACAATACAATATCAGATCTGCTAAATAAAGAAAGTGGATTATCTGTTGTAAAAGATGGACCATGGGCTACAACTGTAAATATTAGGGGACTGGGAAAACAAAATATTGTTTATTTGATTAATGGCAGCCGAATTGAAACGTCTACAAATATTGCAGCCGGTTTATCACTAATGGATATGAATGATATTGAAAGTGTTGAAGTAGTTAAAAGCGGCTTATCATCTTTATATGGAACCGGAGCTACCGGTGGTGTTATAAATATTAAAACAAAAGATGCCGGATTTAACGAAAATATTTATTTTTCATCCCAGCTTATCAATGGCTATAACTCAGTTAATAATAGTTATTCAAATTATTTGAACATTAGAACCGGAAGCAATAATTGGAGTGCAAAACTAAATGGTTCGTTTAGAAAAGCAGATGATACAGAGACTCCGGAAGGAAAATTAGAAAATAGTTCATTTAGAGATGAAAGCTTAAATGCATCCTTTAAATATATACCGATTGAGAATTTAATTTTAAATATCGATTACCAAAAATTTGCCGGATATGACGTTGGAATTCCAGGTGGCGATCCTTTTCCAAAAAATGCTTTAGCAAAATATAAATATGCCCGTCGTCAGCTAATTGATGCTTCCGTGGAGTATAAAAATATTACTTCATATTTATTAAAGACTAAATTAAAATTTTATCAGCAGCTTATTAGCAGATCTGTAGAATTAAGACCCAATCCAATGGCTACCGCAAATCCTGTGGCAGATCATACCACAAATGGAATGCTATTTCAAACTGATTGGTTTATTTCAAAAACTAATTATTTAGTTGCGGGAATTGACGTATGGCAGAGGGAATATGAAGGAACTAGAACATACAATAAATAAAGCAAAAAATGTAATATCAGTTGATAAACCGGTACCGAATTCAAAATTTAGAAGTATTGGAATATTTGCTAAAGACGAAATTAGTCTGATGGAAAATAAGTTAAATCTCTCTTTGAGCGGCAGATATGACTTTATAAATATTACAAATGAAAAAACTAATAATCCGGTTTCTAGAGTAGTTAATGGAAATCCAATTCAACCGACCACCGGATCCATTAGCTTCTTATGATGCTTATGATGAGAATAATAAATCAGTCAGCGGGGGAATAGGAGCGGTATATAAGTTTTATACTAATCTAGATTTTACATTTAATTTTGGTTATAATTTCAGATCACCCTCGCTTGAAGAAAGATACCAATTTATTGATCTTGGCGGGATAGTTTATCTTGGCAATCCAAAACTTCAGCCAGAAGAAGGTACTTTTTTTGACGCTGGATTTAGGATTTGGGAAAATGATTTAAGTTTTAGAATAAACGGATTCTTTAATAAGTTCTCAAATCTTGTAGTTGATGATATACTTATTCCCGATAGCATATTTGTTAAAGAGAATATTGGTGAAGCAAGGCTCTACGGGTTTGATGCAAGAGTAGATTTTAACTTTTATGATGACTATTTAGTTTACGCAAATGCAGCTTATGTAAGGGGAGAAGATCTAACAAAAAATGAAAACCTTCCTCAAATATCACCATTTAATGGATTGTTGGGAGTCGTAATTCCAATTACCGATTTGATGAAATTTGATTTATCAGCCACCTTTTCTTCAAGTCAGAATAATATTGGATTGGGAGAGGATAAAACCGGCGGATTTACCTACTATGACGTTAAAGTAATGAGTAATGATATCAATTTTGGGTTTCTCAATTTCAATGTTATCGGTGGGGTTCAAAACATTTTCGATAGAAAATATAGAGAACATCTTTCAACCTACCGAGGAATAAATAATCTTGAACCAGGCAGAAATATTTTTGTTAAATTAATATTTAATTTCAACTAAGTTAATTTATCGAAAAATGGACTGGTTTTATTTAGCCTTTATCTCTGCAATTCTTTCAGCATCTGCTGCAGTATTGCAGAAAAAAGTTTTATTCGATTTGGACGCTTTGGAGTTCTCTTTTGTATTGGGAATTTTCAATCTCCTTTTTGCTCTAATATTTTTGCCTCAAGTTAACTTTTCAAGTCTGTCATCACTTGCATTAATTATTCTTTATTTAAAGACAATTTTGGGTGCTTTAGCATTTTGGAATGTGATGCTAGCAATAAAAAATATGGAAATCAGTGGAGCTCTTCCGCTTATGGTATTGACACCTGTTTTTGTAGCGGTGATGTCTCTTTTTATTTTAAATGAAACATTAAATAGTATTGAAATTTATGGAATGGCATTATTACTAATTGGCACTTACATTCTTGAGATAAAGAAGAATGACAAATTCATTGATCCATTTAAAACCTTGGTAAAATCTCAATATCATAAGTATATTTTTTATGCATCTACTTTTATTTTCTATTTCCTCAGTAATTGATAAATTAATATTGAATGAATTTAGTTTATCACCTTTCAATTTTGTTTTATTTCAACAAATATTTTTAGGCATTAATTTTACAATATTATTAATGATAAAATCTAAAAATCCGATAGCTACATTTAAGAAAATTTCAAAAATAATATTGGATGGATTGTAATGATATCAGTAATTACAATTGGATATAGATATACACAAATTGAAGCGGTAAAAATCGCTCCGGTTGCATTGGTCCTTTCTATTAAAAGAACATCCGTTTTCTTCGCATCAATATTCGGAGGTAAAATATTTTCGGAGAGTTATTTATTAAAGAAGGGTATTGCCATAATTATTATGCTTATTGGAGCTTATCTATTAACATAATTAGGGTTAAGGCAGAAAAATCTAAAAATATATTTTACACGAAGAGAATTATTATTATTCCAATCTTTCATTTTTCCCAAACTTAACATTATAGTGCTAGTACTCATTAGTCCTTTTGTTCAAATGAAAATAATGAAATGTTTTTTGTAAACCTAGATATTAGTGTGTCTATAAAATAAATGAAAAATTTAGAAGGGGAAGGTATAGATAGAAATAACGGCGTTATACTGCTTTCCCTTCTGCCTTAATTAAATATTCTCTTATTGATTGTGTTAATAAAAATCCCCAACATAATCCAACTCCCAGTACTCCCCCAATCTTCAATGCTTGTTGAATGTAAAATGAAAAAGTAAATCTCTCATCAACATTATAAAACTGATACACATAAATATTCAGTAAAAGCATAATTAGGTAAATTACAATAAAACCTAAAAACCATGATATTGATACCCATATTTTTGAGTCCAGGTACCAATTTGTTTTCTTAATTTTTGAAATTAAATATGACAAAACTCCAATAAGAAAAAACCAATTTAGATTTCTAATATTTATAAGAATATTTGGAGTTTGCAAAAATATGGCAAGCATTAGTATCGTAAAGAGTAAACCAATTAGAACAAAGGTTCTAATATTATATTCAACAATTAGATAATAAAACAAAACAGCTGAAAATCCAAAAATAGTAAAAGTAAATAGAGTGTTATTTGGTTGAAGAACAAAGTCACCTAAAACAACTAGGCCTAAAATAATAAAAACTAAAGTTGGCAGAAGCAATTGCAAAATCATAGATGAAGTTTTATTCTTCATAAAGATACCCTAAATTTTATCAGCAGTATAACGGCGTTGTGCATAAGTCGAAGACCAGCACAGCAATGCCACTTTTATTAAATAACTTTGTATTTAGAATAATCTTTCATTTACAAACTATGCTGAACAACAAAGCAGAAACGGAACTACTAACCATTAACTTTACAAATGCCAAATGCGAAAACGTTTTCGGCTTGAGGCACTTGTTAGGGCGTATTATTAACTGAAATATTTTTGGCAAGTATTTTTTGCACATACTTACCAACCTTAAAAAGAATTGGGATCAATCCTATTACAAGACCAGCAAAAGGTATTGTAATGAACCAAAATGTTGGAAATATAAAATATTCGTTACTGTAACCAAATAAAAGGATATATACCGTAGTCGGAATCAAAAACAATATCCCAGTCAATAATCCAGGGCAATATTTATTTAAAACAATTGTAGCTACCAAATGTGGAAAGAAAACATTAATTAGCATCCCAAAGTTAAATGCAAAATACAAATAGCAAGCAAAACTTTGTTTACCATTAATAAAGAATAGAAATGTAATGACAATTGAAAAAAGAGTAAGAATAATCACCGCGAATGTAAATTCAAATGTATCTACAGGTTTATGAAATTTCCCGGCTGACTTTGAGAAAGCAGGAAACCAAAGTGCTTCTTCAATGTTATGAAGAGCGAATGAAATAGGAAATAACCAAAAGAACCAAGATAATGAGGTTTCCATATTGTATGAGAATCCTTATAATAAAGTACTAAACTACACTTCTAAAACAGTCAAGAAAATAAAAATTAACTGCGATCAAACTTATATTTATGTGACAATATTTATCACTTCTAAAATTATACTTGTCTAAATGCTTCACCAGCTAAATATGTATCAAAGAACTCTTGAAATTTTATCACCTTACCATTTTTAATTGTAACTAAGTGAACAAAATCAGATTCATAAATTTTACCGGTTGAAATTGCACGGCATTTAATAAAACCAACCACTGCAACAGAATCAATATCTGTTAACATCTTCTTTGGCTGCAATTCCAAAATATCTTCAGACTGACGTCCAATATTTATCCATTCTAAAAATCCTTTGTGACCATAGCGAGTGCCACCGGCCGGATTAAATGGATTTGAAGGTTCACCCCATTCGACATTGGGACTTAACATTTCAAGAATAGCGTTAATATTTTTATCAGAAAAGAAAGAATAAAGATTCTGAACAATATTAATGTTTTCAATTTGTGAACTCATTGATTTACCTCCTAAAGATTTTTTCAGACAGATAATGTCGCCGCAAATAACCCGCTGCCAAAAACATCAAACTTAAGTTATTTTGTTTCCATCATAATTTTTACAAACTGTTTTTAATTTGGAGTTCATTAAATAATTTATTTGTTTTCTTAAATATTATAGCTAAAGAAATTGTTGAACCGGGAAAGGTTATTGCCCACAATGAAGCTATCCATATCAAAGGATGATAATAAATCTGAAGGGCGAGAAAAGGTATTAAAAGACCATTTGCAATCAGAAAGCGACGAGCAGTTCGTTCTAGCCCAGTCCCATTGAAAACGAAAGCTGCAAAAAGTGTTGATAGACTCATAAAACTGTACCCTAATACATCAACTGAATATATAAATGAATCAAAAGGAGTAAAGAGGAAAGGTCGGATGCTTTCAACCTCGCCACTCATTAGATGCGGCACAACAAGAGTAAGCTGCACATAATAGTTGATGCTAACCATAACTGTATAAACCACTGCAAATATGATTCCCGCGTGACTCCATATTTTCTTGCTTTCAGGGGCATAGTAATGAACACAAAGAATAAGTAACGCAAAGGAAGGTGCAAGAAGCAATGAGGGGACTAGAAGCACTATCAGACCAAGCGCAGTGCTTGCGTTTTCTGGTCCGCCTCCTGATCCCAACAGATCAAACCATTCGGCAAGCTGACCAATTATATAAATAAGACTGAATAGTGAAGCTAGGATTGCAGACCAGTAACCAAGCTTACTAACAGTTGGTGATATCTTATTTTCCATTACTTACTCCTCATTTTTTTAATTCATTTATACATTGTGTAGCGTCCTAACCTTATATTATGTTTACTTTTAATAATATTTTCAAAGTAATTATTTCTTTTTGGTAAAAACTACTTTTAATACAACTTCGTAATCGTTTTGATTTGATGGATACCTCATCTGAAGAATCATCTTTCCATTCTCTATCAGTTGAAATGTCTGAACAAGTAAACTGTCATGCCAATTTAAACAAAGAGTGGTCTCATTTAGAAAATTACAAGTTGCTTCCATAAATTCACCAGAATCCTCGAACCACCAATATCTATAAATATTACTTATTTTATCCCAAACAAATATTGCGTGGGCTGCTCCTTCACCTTTTGATAGTTTTGCATAATAATCAAAAGTAACATATTGATTATTTAGAATACGTTTGAATTCTCCTTCACCTTCACCACTATCATACTCACTAAACTGACTCTTCGGAACTTGATATTCTAATTTCCAAGCACCAAGTAAAAAATTAAACTTATCCATTGGGTTTATTTCTTCACTCATAATTTACATCCATTTTATTGTAAACATAACCTTTTATTAAGCTGCAGAATAATCAACTCAATTAAAATATTAAACAGTAGCTTATATTTAGAACTTAATTAAAATAAATTTTAGTATCAATAAAAATAATCCGTAAATCTATATTATATAATAAGATACAATATATTTGATGCTGAACATTAAAATGTTTTTTTGGAATTAAGCAGCATAATATTAAAATAGTAAATACAGAATATTAAATTTGTTGATATCAGTCCCGATTAAACTTTTGATATAAACTTAAAATAATCATCAGGTAGTTGATTCAATACTTTCTCAGCATCTTCTTCACTATTCATTATTCCATAAACTGTAGAGCCGGTTCCGCTCATCATGGAAAATAAAGCTCCATTATTATAAAAAAGATTTTTTATGTCTGCGATCTTTTTATAGTTTTCAAAGATAGATCTTTCAAAATCATTTGAAATATTATTTCTTAGGTAGTCGAGATCAACAACTTCTTTAACAAAAAAATAATTATAATCAAATTCAGAAGGTTTGGGAATTATATTTGAAAAGGCTTCTTTTGTTGAAATATGTATTCCAGGGTTTACAATTACCAGCGTTTGCTCAAAATATGTATTGCATTGTATTAGTTTTTCACCTCTGGATCTACCTATAGCAGGTTTGGATTTAATAAAAAAGGGAACATCAGAGCCTAACTTCAAAGCAAGTTCGAATAAGTCCTTTTCTTTAATATTAAGCTTGAACATTTCATTTATTCCAACCAAGGTAGACGCAGCGTTTGAGCTGCCTCCGCCAAGTCCCGCTCCGATTGGAATATTTTTTATCAGTGTAATTTTTATTGGAATTTTCTTACTCGTAAATTCCTCTAAAAGTGTATGAGCACGGCTAATTAAGATTATCAGGATCTTTCACAAGGTCTGTATTGTTAGAATCAAAAATATAATTGTCACTGAATTCAAAAATTAACTTATCATGCAAATCGTAAATAGGGTAAAAAAATGTTTCCAAATTATGAAATCCATCTGATCGCTTAGAAACAATGTTTAATCCGATGTTAATTTTAGCAGGGGAGTTTAGTGTTAATTTATCCATTTAATATTTTCTTTAATTCATAAATATGCTTGGGATTTGAACCGCAGCATGCGCCAATTAATTTGGGTTTGTAATCTAAATAGGTCTTAACTATTTCGGCATATTCAAATTCATCAATTCCACATTTAATATTTTGGTCTGTGTAATTTCCTCCGCCGCAATTCAGGTAAAAGCCCCAGTTAAAATTTAGACTGATTGTATTGACAATTTTATCTAAAACTTTTTTCGATATACAATTAAAACTTATTAAAAGGGGATTATACTTTTTTACAAATTTAATTACATCCGTAAGATAATCACCACTTAAAATTTTAAGATCTTCAGTTACCAATAAACTAATTACAAATGGAATATCTTTCCTTGAGCAATAATTGCAAATAATTTTTATTTCATCAAAATGGCTGAGAGTTTCATTTAGAATAAAATCAACTTTATGATAATAGAGTAAATCAATATGCTGCTCATGATTATCAACCAAATCATAATATTTTAATGTTCTCTTAGTTTGATAACAATCTTCTGCGGGTGGATTTGAACCGGCTACGAGTCGGTTAAATTTATCTGCCGTGTTTCTTGCTAACTCAACACTCTGTTTCAGCAGTTTATTAATGTCTAAATCTTTACCTGCCCTTTTTATTGCAGCGGGATTTGTTCTAAACGTATTTGTTGTAATAATGTCGGCTCCCGCTTCTAAATAATCTTCATGGAGTTTCTGCACAACTTCCGGTTTTTGAAAATTTAAATGACTTGTCCACAAATTGTTATCAACATCGTTCTCAGTTTGCTGCAAGTAAACTACCAACTGCACCATCAAGAATTAAAGGCTTCTTTAATTTTCTTATGTAAGATTTCAGTTCCGATTTAGTCATTTATTTTAGATTTTTAGTATTGACAAAACTCTCTGCAGAAAGTCAGAAGAAAGCTTTGGTAAATTATTATAATCAGCTAAGTTGAACTTTTCACTAAGTTTTAGAAAGTCTAAATCATATAATTTTTTAAGATTAAATTCGGAGAGTAAAATGTAATTGTCAGAATTATAATGATATTCCCAAGGAGATCTATTTATGCAAATATAAATCTCTTCATTGATTAGTTTATCCAAATTATTGATGATATTGTGCCGGTAGTGTTCCAAACTTTTACCTTGAAGATGGAGTGTTGAGCTAAAATAATTTCCCCACCAAAACATTGTTCTGAATGTGAAAATATCTTCATTTGAAAAATATTTTGGGAAATCTAAATTGATGTAGGGGAGTGATTGATAATTTTCACCCTTAAATATTTTGCCTAACTCAATATCCACACTTTCTGGAAAAACAAAATCGGAGGAAATAATAGCAGCGACTAAACTTTTTCTTACTTCTTCAAAAAGTGTTTGAATTTTTGCGATGACACTAATTTTATTGATTAAAAATTCGGTATCAAATATTATTTGATTTTCTTTTTCGGAAAGCTGCATCTATCAAGATAATTTATTTATGGATTTTCCGGTGCAACAACAATTGTTAATTGACCAGTAAAGTTAAACAAATCAACAATAATTTTTTTTGGTAATTTACCATTTAGCTCAGTATTGACTACAACTTTGCTTTGGTTGAGGCTTTCTGCAAAGATTATGCTATTTGACTCATCAAATAATCGAACAATACTTCCATCGGATGAGGCATTTGTTAGTGTTACTGCACATACAAGAGAATCTTTTGTGAATGTTAAATTGTCCTCAATGTAATAATCAAGTTTACTTGCATTTACTGTGAAGGTAAAACTGTTTTCAGTATTAACAATTACAGGTAGATCATCAAATTCACCAATTATCGGATTATTAATATTATCCTCATCACGGCATGAGAAAACCAAAAAACTTAAAACTAAGGCAGGAATAAAGAGTTTGAAATATTTCATTATATAACTTCCTCTTTTATTATAGTATGAATATATGTAAAATTTAATTTAAACTATATCTAAAATTTATTCCATTAAAAGTAGGCTGAATTGAGAGCTTACTTAATGTTTCATTCTTTCGTTTTGCTTCTTCATTTATTACATGAATTCCACTTACAACTCCCAAAGCTGCACCAAGTAGAATATCGCTAAACCAATGTTCGTTATTAATTAACCTTTCAGTAGCTGATAATCCGGCAATACTATAAAATCCTATTCGCGACCAAGGAGAATCAAAATACTCTGCTAAAACAGTTGAAAGTGCAAACGCAACGGTTGTATGCCCAGAAGGGAAGGACTGGTAGGAATTATTTGTCGTAAAACCAATAAAGTTAAGTGGATCATCTGTATATGGAGGTCTTTTTCTTCCGGCAATCATTCTGATAAGCATTGCTGATCCTCCGGAATAAGTTAACGATTGGATTATCATCCTGCCTAAAGTCCTGACTTCATCATTTTCAGCAAACAATCCAACTCCGTAAACAGCTGCTCCGGCCAGCTCCGCATATTGAACTACGCCATATGCTTCAAAGATTCCCCAAAAGTTGCTCTCAAATTGATCAACATTGGTATTTATTTTATTCCTTATTTTATCATCGTTTTTGACTAAATAATAACTGCCAGCACCAATTCCTGCAGTCGCAATCCACTCAGTTCCACTCATCCGTAGTGGATAAGTGATAAAAGTGCCCGCATCAATCAGTGAAATTTCTACATCAGAAATTATGGTTTCAAAATAATTTAGTTTTTCTTTTTGCTGGGCATTTGAATGATTAATTAAGAAAATAAAAAGTAGAAATGGAAAAATAAATTTCATAAGTATTATTCAGATTTAGATATATATGCATCAGTTTCAATTTCTACAATAATTTCTGGTGAAATCAGTTTACTAACTTCCACCATAGTTGCAGCTGGTTTAATATCAATGAAATATTCTGATAGAGCTTTCCCAATTATTTCCCAATGTTCTATATTAGTTACGTAAATTGTGATGCGAACTATGTCGGTCAATTCTGCATCTGCTTTGTTTAGGGCAGACTGAATGTTTTTAATAATTTGAATTGTCTGCTTGTAAGGGTCACCAATACCTACAATGGTTCCATCTTCATCTGTAGCAGTAGTACCGGAAACATAAATATGGTTATCTATTTTTACTGCTCGGGAATAGCCAACAATATCTTCCCATGGTGAATTGGAGGAAATATTTATTCTGTTTGTATTTTTATTATTCACTTTAATTTGCCAAATAGTTTATATCTATGTCTAGAAATAAAGTTATAAACCCAATCTCTAATATTTTTAGGAATAAATTTAAAGAATTTTAATAAACGCCAACCAAAAGAAAGGTCATTTGTTATTTCTAAAACCGCATCACTTTTAGTAAAAATTTTATTTCCTTTAATTAGAACAATTGAATGAGAAGGTATTGTTCCCAAATAATACTCGGTTGATAATCTATTCCCTTCATCTGATTGGGAAGCTATAAAATCATAATCAGTATCGTCTAATCTCGCATACAAAAAATTAACAGCGGAATTACATAACACACAATCGCCATCGAATAATATTATTTTTGACTTAGTATTTGATTCACACTCATTAGAGTACTATTTATAATAAATCGCAAAGGTTTTTATCATATTTGAAATTCCTGTAGAATCAATTCTTCTTTCAGCTTCATCATACTTAATCATGAATTCTCTATAGTTTTTGCCATCATAACTATCGCAAGCTGCACCTATAACAATTATTTCTTGTTCATTATTTAAAATAAAACTGAGAGGTTTAACTCCCCAGCCATTCGGACAAGAAGTTGTGTCTGATTGTTCAAAATTTTCTCTATTATTGTCTTTAGTAAGTTTATAAGATGTAAAGTATATTTTGGTGAAAGGTCTGGAATATAATTGATATGTAGAATCAAGAATTTGCACTTCCATTCTTATATTAACTTCCAATGGATTATTAATTTCGGGATTCGTGCCATTATCAGAACAAGATATGATCAATAAAATAAGAATAATATTTGGAAAAAGTATTTTCAACTAAAACTCCAAAATTAAATCTTCGATGGTTTACATAAATAATTTTTATCAAAACTTACGCGTAAACACTTTTTGCATAAATGTTTTGGTTTTTTAATCATTTTTTTGATTTCTTTTTGATACTTATCTAAATCATTCTTACTGAAATCACATAATGTTTTATTTGGGAGAGTCATTTTTCTACTAAAATTAAAGATAAATTCCTGCTATTAATTATTGAATATAATAGAATAAAGTCTTCTGTTCTAATATCCTATTTTAATAATCAGCTATTGCGTAATATAATTAATTTGTTGAATTCTTACTATACCTTTCGAAGACATATTCAAAATAGGGAACAAAGCTATTAAGTACTTTTCCATAAGATATACTTTTTAAGTTATCTTTCTCAGTTAACGCAAAATCAAAATCTGAATTGTAAGGAACATTGATCATTTCAGCAACTTTATGCTGAACAAACAAGCAGAAGGTAGGAACTTTGAAAGCCGCAGCTAATTGAATTGTATATGAATCCGGAGAAAAAATGAAATTACTATTTTTTAATAATTCGGCATAGATATCTAAATCTGTATTATAAAATATTAAATTAGATTTTTCTGCAATTTTTTCGGCAACTTCAATGTCCTCAATTGATGATACTATTATTATATTTATATCATAATTACGAAGATATTTTAACAGATTTTTATAGTTATCGAATCCCCAAAATCCTAATTCCATTTTGTTGGAAATATTGACAACAGCGGTAAATTTATGCAACAAATCATGCTGGATAAAATATTTTTCAATCACTGATCTTGATTTTTCAGATGAAGAATAATATATATTTAAATCAGATTTGTTAATCTCCATTTCAAAAGAATCAGCCAAATGTAATATCCTATCAACAACATGAATTTTATTCTTCTCAAGTAAGGGAATTCTATGAGAAAATAAACTATCACTTTTTTTTGCAAATCCTACTTTGAATTTCGACCTTAATAATCCAACAGCATATGAGTTTAATATATTTAGGTCTTCATCAGGGTCGATTATAACGTCATACTTTCTGCTTAATAAATTTGATAATATCTTAATAAATTTTTTTTCAGCTTTATTATAAATTATGGTTGATGCAACATATTTATTTGTCGTAAAAACATCCGCGGTTTCTTTTAGAGTAAAAAGCGTGATAGTTGAATTGAAATTTTGACTTAATATTTTAATAAACGGAGTAATATTTAAGGAGTGTTGAATATCACTGAAATTGACAATTAATATTTTAGCATTGCTGGGGAAATAAATCTTTCTCTGGATATCTTTTTTTGAGAATATCTTTAAAAAAAGATTAAAAAATAAATCTCCAATATATCTTTTGAATCTATTCAAATATTTTTCAATTAAATTGTTTTATTATTGCTGCCGAACAAAAGTTAGAACTTGCCTCGGAAATTTTATACTTAGTATTGAGACAATTATTAAAGAAACATTTTCAATTATTTTCAGCAAACCAACCTTCTGTCCGTCAAATGTTCCTTGACAACCGCAGTCAATATCTAAATTTCTCATAACCGCAGATAATACTGCCAAGGTAAATACTGTCAACAAAGTCCCAATAATAATGGAATTCTCTTTAATATAAAAACCAAGTAAAAGTAAACCGCCGGTTATTACTTCAATCCATGGAATTACTATCGCAATTAGATTTATTATTTGAATGGGAAACAAATCATAATTTTCAATTGAAGTTGCAAAGGCAGAAAGATTACCTATTTTATCTAATCCACTTAAAATAAAAACTAGAGCTAAATAAATTCTAGTTATTGCAATCAAGTAATCTAAAATAATTTTTTTATTCATCTGCATTTCCTTTACTAATAGGAAGTTGAGCTTCTCTCCAAACTTTAAAACCACCTAGAAAAACATATACATTTTTATATCCAAGATTTACAATTTCATTTGCAAGCCTCTTGCTTGTATCACAATCATCGCCATCACAGTAAATAACAAGGAGTTTATCAAGTGAGATTGTCCCAAGTACTGAATCATCTTTTGTAAAACTAAATTCGGGAATATTAATTGCTCCTTGAATATGAGAATCAGAAAAATCCCATTGATCTCTGGCATCAATAAAAATTGCAACATTCTGATTATATAGATTTATTGTTTGAGCTAAATCCAGTCCAAGAATACTATTTGACTCACTTTCTCCTTCTCCAAAAGCAACTGTTTTAACAATAATTGGTTTTCGTATCAGGTCAATCCCATCAACGGAAAAAGTATTATATATAAATGCTAAAACAATAGATATTAAAAGAATTAAAAAAATAGTTTTATAATTTATTTTATTTTTCATTGTCCTCATTTACTTTGTTTAATTCATCTACACAATATTTTTTAATAATTTCAGCTTGGTTAATTGCTTGCTGACCAGTCAATTCATCATTCGTCATTTTCATGATCAGCAAATTTGCTGATTTTCTAATTTCTTTTGGAACTTCATGGTCATTGTTCATTCCACGTAAATGATTCATAAAACTTGAACCATAATGATCTTTATTGGTTAACTTTACAAAACCATCGATATAAAAGCCAGCTGCTCTTCTAGCAATTGCTCTAATCTTACCATCGTAATATTTGTTTATGTTCTCTTTGGCATTTTGTAATTCTTTATCACCGTTAGCAAAACTAATTTTAATAATATTATATAATTCCTTATTCATCGACAAGCACACAATTTTTTGGGATTTCCGGTTTTACCAAAATTGTTTGTTCTTTTTGAAGTAACACTTTACCAGGTTCCATCCCTTTTTTCTTATGTACAAATTTTGCAAATGTATAAGAAATTGGTGAAGATCCTGCAGTTTTGGCTTTGCTATGGTAACCTGCTAATGAAGCCGCTTTTTTAATTATATCTTTTGGAACGCCTTCTTTAACATTTTCTACTCTTAATACAACATGTGAGCCTGGTAATCCTCTCGCATGAAACCAGTAATCATTCTGTTTCGCAAATTTTAGTGAGAGATAATCATTGCTCTTACTGTCTCTTCCTATATAAACATGATACTTATCATCTATTAAAAAGTGCCAATATTTAAACTTTAATCCTGAATCCATTTTTATTGGTTTCTCTTTTTTTACTAATAGTTTTTTATGAAGAGTTTCTAATTCATCGAAATTTTTCGAATCTATAAAAATTTTATAATCATTATTCAATGAATCATATTTTTGTTTAGTAAAATTAAACAACTCAACAGACTTGTTGTAGTTTAGTTTTTCACCTTTAGCTTTTTCAAAATATTTCTTAATATTATCGTTTGGTGATAGTTTTGGATCTAATTTTAATATTGTATGTATATCATTATTAGTAATTCTAATTTCACTCATACCTTTCTTCAGTTCATAAATATTAGCTAAAAGTAAATTAGCTTGATCGTAATATTTTTGTTCGTTAGAACCGGATTCAACTCTTGAGTGCAATTTATTTAGTTTGTTCGCTAGTGTTGCTAATTCTTTGTCAAAGTATTTTTCAAGTTCTTTTTTGATATCTCTGTTTTTTTCTTGCCGGTAAAATGAACTTAAATAATATTGAAGTGCATCATTAAAGTTACTAAAGAGTTGAGAATTTTCATCAAGAGAAATAGACTATAAAGGATTCCGGAATAAAAACAAATTTTTGTTCTTCGTCGCTAAATCCGATTTTAATTTTGTTCCGTAAAATCTCTATGCATATTTCCTTAAATATTTCAAAGATACTTTTACTCGGATCGGATGAACTCCTAAATATAATTTCCCTTTTAATCTCACCAGAGATCATAGGAAAATCTCGCTTTAGGGCATTCATCTCATTGTAATTATTTTTGTCATTCTCAATAAAAGTCAACTTAAGATCATTTGTAAAAATCTTACTATTGATTTTTTCAAAAATGGGTTCTTTAATTTTTTTAAACCCTTCAATTTTTGAATTTACAATCAAATAAACATTTGTTTTATTACCAGAAATCGAAAAATAAAGGTTAAATGAATCAAAAGTGAAATTTATCAATCTATCATTTGTTGCAATCTTTATCTCAATTAATTTAGATGGCAAGTAATCTGAAAAAAAATCGACCACATTTTTTTTTGCCTTATGGTGAATATTTTTAATCAGTAAATAGGGAGAATGAGGATTAGTAGAAATTATTAAATGTCTGTATGGATTCTCATCGGACGGTAAATGAAGAAACAATTTGTTTTTTTCTTGTGAATAAATATCAATTATTCTAGCTCCACTCAGAATTTTATCTAAATAGTTTACTGAGCGGAGAAGAAAAAAATAATTTTTGAACATAAAAATATAAGTTAAAACTATTTTGGGTAACCGAAATAACGACGTTCTTGAACCGTAAGATTGAAAACGGTCTTAAATAGTTCTTTGTCAATGTCCGTTAGAATTACATTCCTTCTCTGCATAACTCTTTCAGCTGCTTCGATGCTTCTATCCAAATCATAGGTTGTTAGTGCTTCTGAACCTCCCCAACTGAAAGAAGGAAGATATCTTGGTGGAAAGGTCCCACCAAATACATTGCTTGATACACCAACAATCGCACCCGTATTGAATGATGTATTTATTGCAGATTTTGAGTGATCTCCCATAGTTAATCCAACAAACTGTTTACCACTATCAACTAGTTTATCATTAATTCTAACTTTAATTGTACTGTAATTATTCTTCAAATCACTATTTGTAGTTCCCGCACCAAGATTAACCCAGGAGCCAAGATAAGAATTTCCTAAAAAGCCATGATGCTGTTTATTAGAATAACTATGAATTATTGAATTTTCTATTTCACCGCCAACCTTACTTACTTTTCCAATACTAGTATTATGGTAAATAGTTGATCCCATTTTAATTATAGAGTTTTCACCAATAAAAGCGGGACCTTGAACTTCAGAATTAGAATAAATTAGAACGTTTTCACCAATAAAGATAGGGCCTTCTTCTGCATCAAGCACTACACCAGGCTTTAATTTTACATTCTTACTGATGAAAATATTGTCTGGATTTAAAAAATAAACTCCAGGATATTCTTTCATGTGATTTTCAGCGTCACTTGTCAATTTCTTAAAATCCTTAACAAGCTCTTGTGAGTTATAAGTAATTAGATCCCATGGGAAATTTATAATGGTTACGTCAACTTCTTTTATAGGCAATTCGGGAAAATCACTTTTTGACAGTACATCTTTAAGGGAGTCATTGATTTTTTGAAGATTATTTCCGCTTACTCTTGCACCAATAAAATTGCCTTTTGATATAAATAATTCATCTTTGCCATCAAGAGGAATTTGTTTATGGAAATCATCATCTACAAGAATTCTTCCATTAAGGAATAACATCATCTCTGATTTGACGTGGCTAACAATTTCGTCCGGCCTGTTCTGACGGATAATATTTCTTAGATAGTCCCTTGTATTAAGCTCCATCCTTACGTTGGGGTAGTTTCTTCTAATTTTTCTATGAAGAGATAAAATCCCACATTTCAAATGATAAGAAGGACGAAAATATGTAAGTGGTTGAAGCTGTTTATATTCTTCATCTTCAAAAATGCAAATACTTTTCAAATTAAATATCCTTAATTAGTCAAAAAAAATAGTTTCCCAAGTATCAACGTATGTCCCTTCTAATTTAGAACCAGCTTCTTTATCAACAATAACGAATGCTTCTTTATGCATTTGGATTATTGATGCTGGGCACATTGCTGTTAAAGGTCCTTCAACTGCAGATTTTATTGCAGCGGCTTTATCACTGCCCGAGGCAACTAACAATAATTCCTTAGCATCCATAATTGTTCCAACACCCATGGTAATTGCATATTTGGGCACAGTTTCATCATCTTTAAAGAATCTTTTATTTGCTTCTCTAGTAGTTGAAGTTAAAGTTTTTATTCTAGTCCTTGAACCAAGTGAAGAACCCGGTTCATTAAAAGCAATATGACCATTAGCGCCAATACCCAAAACTTGCACATCAATTCCACCAAATGATTTAATCCTTTCTTCATACCAATCGCAAAATTGGGCAACGTCGTTTGCCATGCCTTGAGGTACGTGAATGTATCTTGGATCAATATTAACATTGTCAAAGAAATTATTCTGCATAAAATAATGGTAACTCTGATCATGAGAAGGGGGAAGTCCAACATATTCATCTAAATTAAATGTTGTAACTTTAGAAAAATCGAGTCCTTCATATTTATGCATCCGAATTAGTTCCTTGTACAAACCTAATGGTGTACTACCCGTTGCTAAACCTAAGACTAAATTAGGTTTTTTCTTAAGTCTATCAGCTAGAACTTTTGCTGCCTCAATGCTAAGTTCTTCATAATTCTTCTTTACAATAACTAACATCTAATTCTCCATAAAATATTATGTCGTTGCTTTTTTAAGTTTCTTTAAGGTTAATACTACCATAAATGCAGCTAAAGATGCACAGACTATAAGTAGTAAAAAGAATTGCCACATTTCCCATTCTTGATAGAAGCGTCCAACAAATCCAGCAAGGTAATTACCAATAGCTGTTGCACCAAACCATCCGCCCATTAACAACCCCTTCATTTTTGGCGGAGCAACTTTTGATACAAATGAAAGTCCCATCGGGCTTAAATGCAATTCAGCAATAGTAAGAGTAAAGTATGTTGAAATTAAAAAGAATGGACTAACTGTTATAGCTGAAGTTCCGCCATTTAAAGTATAAACTGGAGCTAAACCAATGGAAGCTACTACCATTATTACATATGCCAATGCAGTAATTAACATACCAATTCCAATTTTTGCTGGCGAGGAAGGTTCTTTACCTTTTTTATTTAAAAATGCAAAATAACCCACAACAACAGGTGTCATTAAAACAATAAACATCGGATTAAAAACTTGAAATTGTTCTGGTGAAATTTGTCCAGTAGCAGGTAATGTATTTATTTTATAAGCTAAAACTGCTACACCAATAGCAGCAAAAGTTCCGCCAATTGCTCGCGTTTTAGGAGAGCTTGATTTTTTTAACGCAGCAGTTAATCCTAAGATGATAAATAAGATTGCATGAAGACCAATAACATCAAAAAGTAAATATGTAAATTTACCAACTATTGGGTGTGTATAATCCCTTGCAAATAAAGAAAGTGCAGCACCATTTTGATGGAATGCCATCCAAAAGAAAATAACTATACCGAAAATAGTTAAGAGAGCTATAATTCTTTCTTTTTCTTGTGCTTTAGTTAAAACCACATCTTTATCAGTATTGGTCGTATTTTTAGATTGATAATCAGCTTCATTATAATGTTTCTTAAAAAGTAAAAATATTATCAAAGAAAATACCATCCCGGCTGAAGCGACAGCAAAACCTGCATTATAGCCTTGTGCTAAAGTAGTTCCAAAATTTTCCATGAAGAAATTTTTAATACCTGCAGCTGCAAAAGGAGCATAAAAAGCACCAATATTTATTCCCATGTAAAAAATATTAAATCCGGCATCTTTTAATGAAATTTGTGAATGTCCATAAAGATTACCAACAAGTACTGAAATATTAGCTTTGAATAATCCATTACCTATAGCAACTACTGCCAGAGCAGCAAAGAGTAAATAGGGTTGATCAGTGGGAATCGCCATCATAGCGTAACCAATACCCATTGTAATAGCACCTAAGGTAATAGTTTTTCCATAACCTAAAACATTATCAGCAATCCAGCCACCAATGATTGGAGTAAAATAAACACCTGCTAAAAATATTCCATATATATTTGTTACAGTTGCCTGATCCCATCCAAAATTCTCTTGAAGGTAATAGACAAAAATTGCAAGCATAGTATAAAATCCAAAACGCTCCCACATCTCGGTAAAAAATAAAACAGGTAATCCTTTAGGATGGTTTTTAAACATAAAGTCTCCATTTTTTTGAAAAGTAGAACTTGTTAATTTTCTATCATATCTAGTAAAATTACAACATTTTGAAGATAATAAAAAATATTAAGTTGTTATAAAAACGGTCATTTGATATATTTGTACAAATGAATCCTTTAATTAAAAAAATATTAATTTCAGTAGTTGGTTTATCCCTATTTTTAGTACTCTTGGCATTTATTGCTGATGTTTTTATAATGCCCTGGTATGTTGATAGTGAAGAAATAGTAGTGCCTAGCTTAGTGGGGAAAAGTAAGTCTGAAGTAGAATCTATTCTCAAAGACAGCTCACTCAATCCAATATTCTCTGAGCCTAGATACAATGATGATTTTCCGATTGATCATGTAATTTTTCAAAACCCTGAAGCTGGTTCAATCGTTAAAAAAAATAGAAGAGTTTATATTGTCGTTAGCGGCGGAAATCCTCTCACTAAAATGCCTAATTTAATTAGCAAAACACTTAGGGATGCGAAAGTTACAATAGAGAGGTTAGGTTTTCAGCTAGGTAATGTTAGTGAAGTAAAATCTGAAGAAAAAGCTAATACGGTTGTTGAACAGTATCCTGACGAGGGAACTAATGTTGAAAAGGGGACAAAGATAAATTTAAAAATTAGTTACGGTCCTAATATTGGGATGGTAAGAGTTCCAGACTTAGTTGGATTGTCATTTACTGAGGCAGAAACAACACTTCGTCAAAATTCTTTGGCAGTTGGAAAAATAAATTATCAAAATTCTCCCAATATGCTTCCAAATACTATTATTGCTCAATACCCGACGAAAAATAAACTTATTAACATCGGGGAATCCATTGATCTATTTATTACTAAAAGTCAGAACTAAATTATGAGTTTACTAGCCCCTTCAATTCTAGCCGCAGATTTTTCCAATTTAGCACAACAAATTAGAGCAGTAGAGCTTGGAAAAGCAGATCTAATCCATTGCGATATTATGGATGGTAAATTTGTCCCTAATATAACATTCGGACCTAAAATTGTTTCAACGGTTAAAAATATTACGAATCTGCCACTAGATGTTCACTTGATGATTGAGAATGCTGAATTGATTCTTCCTGAATTCATTAGTGCCGGAGCATCTTATATTACTGTTCATCAAGAAAGTGTTCGACATCTTGATAAGGTAATAAACAGCATTAAAGAAAAAGGAATTAAAGCCGGAGTATCCGTTAATCCAAGTACTCCTGTTGAAACTCTTAAACATGTACTTCATCTAGTGGATCTTATTTTGATTATGTCTGTTAATCCTGGTTTTGGTGGGCAAACCTTTATTGAGTATACATTAGAAAAGGTTAGATATCTAAAGAAAATTCGAGAAGAAAATAAATTCTCTTACCAAATTGAAATTGATGGTGGTATTAATGCTGATAACATTGTAAAAGTAAAAGATGCTGGATGTGATATTATTGTTGCGGGTACAGCTATCTTTAAAAGTAAAGATATTATTGAAGAAACAACAAAACTAAAAAATTTAATATTATAAGGATTGAAATTGATGGACCTTGCATTTATTGGAGCGAATATAGTTACACCTTTTAGAGTAGTTAAAAAAGGTGTCATTACTACAAAGAAAGAAAGGATTTATCATGTTGGACCGGAAAAACAATTCGATTATTCAAATACTGAAAAAATAATTGATGTTAGTGATAAATATATTGTTCCAGGATTTATTGACCTTTTGGTTCACGGTGGGGCAGGTGGTTATGGCTTTTCTGATGAGTCTGATGAAAGTATTGAAAAAATAAGTAATTACTTTCTAAAAAAAGGCTCAACCTCACTTTTAGCCAGTTTGCATGCTAAACCAAAGCAAGCATTGCTGGATGATCTTAATAGAGTTGGCCGATATATTAAAGAAAACCCGCAATCTAATATTGTTGGCATCCATATGGAAGGTCCTTACTTGAATTTGGAATTAAAAGGAGCAATGAACGCTAACTATTTATGGAAACCTTCCATTTCATCTTTTAAAGAAATGTGGAAGGCATCAGAGAAAACAATGAAAATGATGACCATATCACCAGAATTAGATGGTGCTTTGGATGTTATTAGAGAAGCTTCTTTTCATGGAGTTGTTTGCTCTATTGGGCATTCGACAGCGAGTTATGAGGTTGTTGACCTGGCAATAGATAATGGTGCTGCACATGTTACTCATATGTTTAATGCAATGAAACCAATCCATCACAGAAATCCTGGAGTTGCAGTTGCTGCTTTACTTAGAGATGAGTTAAAAATTCAATTAATTGCTGACACTTATCACGTCCATCCTGCTACAATGGAGTTTCTAATTAAATCGAAAACACCAAAGGGAATTGTTCTTATAACTGATTCAATCAGAGTCGGTGGAATGCATGAAGGGGAACAAACCCAGTTCTCTGATCAGAAAGTTACTCTTTCAGGTGATAAAGCTGTAATGGATGATGGTACTATTGCTGGTAGCACATTAACACTAAATAAAGCCATTAAAAATATAATTGAAACTACAGGGTTGAAAATTACAGATGCAGTAAGAATGGCAACAGTAAATCCTGCAAAAGTTATTAAATTGGATAAAGGTATTCTTTCAAGCGGTAAGCCTGCTGATTTTGTAGTTTTAGATAAAGACTTAAATGTAGAGATGACAATAATGAAGGGTGAAATCCGTTATTCCAAATATGATGAGTTAAAGTGAGTGATATTTATTTAGATATTGTAAATTCTGCATCTCCGACGATTATGGGGATACTTAATGTAACACCTGATTCATTTTCCGATGGTGGTAAATATTTAAATATTGAAAATGCAGTAACGCACGCAAAAAAATTATTAAACGACGGTGCAGAAATAATAGACATTGGAGGTGAATCAACCAAACCGGGTGCTTTACCAGTTTCTGTTGATGAGGAGTTAAATAGAGTAATTCCGGTAATTAGAAAAATATGTTTGGATTATCCTGGAACTAGAATTTCAATTGACACAACCAAATCGAAAGTTGCTGAAGAAGCTATTAAATCCGGTGCATGTTTGATAAACGATATTAGTGGTGGAACATTTGATCCCAGAATTTTAGATATTGCATCCACATACGAGATTCCTTTTGTTATAATGCATATCAAAGGTAACCCAAGTAATATGCAGGATTCACCTTATTATAATGATGTTATTAACGAAATTTCAGTTTTCTTTGAAGAACGATTAAAAGTTGCTTTGGAAAAGAATGTTAATAAAATTATTCTCGACCCTGGTATTGGTTTTGGTAAGAGAATTCAAGATAATTATGCTATATTAAACAACATTAGTTCATTTAATAAATTTGGTTATCCAATATTGATCGGAGTTTCCAATAAATCATTTCTTGGTAAATCATTAAATTTAGAAATTGATGTACGAAAAAACTCAACAATTATTGCAGAGACAATAGCTGTTAAAAACGGAGCTAATATTATTAGAACTCATAATGTAAAGAATGCGGTGGAGTTAAAAAAGATGATGTCATTATTAACAAGCGAAAGTATGGCTTTTAATGTTTGAGCTATTTAAAATAGGGTTTCTGCCTTTTACCTTTCTGGATTTGATTGATATTATTCTCGTTTCAATAATTATTTATAAACTATATAAAATAATTAAGGGCACAATAGCCGCACAAATTTTTATTGGTTTAGTAATAATTTTATTTTTATCCTTTGTTACACAGGCCATAAATTTACGTGCTCTTGGCTGGCTGCTTAATCTTGTAACCGATAATTGGATCCTTGCATTTATTGTGCTCTTTCAGCCTGAAATTAGAAGACTACTCGTAATTCTTGGAAAGAATCCTTTATTTAATGTTTTTGTAAAAAGTGATGAAAAATCAGTTTCAGATATTTTAACTGAAGCTGCTTTCGAACTTGCACAGCATCAACACGGTGCTTTGATAGTTTACTTAAAATCCACAGGTCTGAAAAGTGTTATTGAAGGTGGGGAAGTACTAAATGCTAAATTAAGTAAAAATTTGTTGAGATCAATATTTTTCCCAAGAAGCCCTCTTCATGATGGTGCCGTTATTGTAAATAATGATAATATTGAATCGGCACGTTGCACCTTACCATTAACAGACTTAACCTCAATAGATGGACGTGTGCTAGGAATGAGGCACCGAGCTGGTATTGGTATTACAGAAAATGCTGATGTTATAAGCATAATTGTATCAGAGGAGACGGGAAGCATATCTGTTGCCGAAAAAGGTCATATCACAAGCGGTCTTTCAAAAGAGAATCTAAGAAACCGATTAGCAAAAAGTATGATGAACACCAAAGACAAAGGAATGAAGAGCATACTTGACTTCTTCAAAAAGCAAAAATAGAGTTTGCGCAATAATACCATTCTTCAATGAAGAAAAACATCTCAATTCAATAGTATCTGAAGTTAAAAAATATGTTGATATAATAATTCTTGTTAATGATGGTTCCACAGATATTTCCACAAAAAATATCTTCATTGATGAAAATACTATATTAATTTCACACCCTGTTAATAAGGGAAAAGGTGCTGCATTGTTAAGCGGTTTTCATAAAAGTATAGATCTAAACACTAAATTTACTATTACAATTGACGCAGATTTTCAGCACGATCCAAAATTAATACCAAAATTTATTGAATCATTGAAAAGTTTTGAATCAGTGATTGGCAGCAGAAAAATTAATTCCTCAATGCCTATTCCAAGAAGAATAAGTAATTTTTTAACATCAAAATTATTGAGTATTAAAACCGGAAAGAAAATTATTGACAGCCAATCTGGATTTAGAGGCTTTAGAACAATAATATTGAATGAAATATTACCGACCTTTTCAGGATTTGAAGCTGAAAGTGAGATGATCGTAAAAATCTGCCGCAAAAACTTCAGTTTATGTTTTATTGAAATTCCAACAACTTACGGCAATGATGATAGCAAAATGAAAGCTATTCCCACTATAATCGGATTTATTAAAGTACTTCTAAAAAGTTGAATTACTATTTTAATTTTTTTCGCAATCATTACTAATTCATAATAAAATAAAATATTAGTATATTTTTATTTTGAATAAAATTAAAGGTGAGAATATGAAATTACGTTATTTTTCACATTCTGCTTTTCAGATTACAACAGATTCGGGAAAAGTTATTTTAATCGATCCATTTCTAGATGATAATCCGACTTCTCCAGTAAAATCTGACGAAATTGAAAAAGCTGATTTTATTATTTTGACTCATGGTCATGGTGACCACATTGGAGATGCGTTCAAGATAGCAGAGAGGACTAATCCCTTATTTATTTGTGTAAATGAACTTGCAAATTACTGTGCTGAAAAAGGATTTAATGCTCACAATATGCATATTGGCGGTGCTTATAATTTTGAATTTGGCAAAGTTAAATGGACAATTGCTCATCACGGCAGTCAAACTCCTGAAGGAACTTATGCAGGTGAACCTGCGGGTGTTTTAATTACTATCGATGGGAAGACTATTTATAATACTGGTGATACTGGATTATTTCTTGATATGAAATTAATTGGGGAGATGAATTCTATTGATTATATGATTTTACCTATTGGAGATAATTTTACAATGGGTATTGATGATGCTGTTAAAGCGGTTGAATTTGCGAATCCAAAAGTAGCAATCCCAATGCACTATAGTACATGGCCCCCAATTGAAGCTGATCCAAATGAATTTAAGTCGAAGCTAAATGCTATAGGCAAAGAGTGCAAAGTTATCGATTATGGCAGTGAGATTGATCTTTAATACATTAAGTCTATTGAGATTGTTCAATTGAAATACTAATTTACGGAAATTTATGGCAAATATAATTGCAATTACTAATCAAAAAGGTGGAGTCGGGAAAACATCTACCGCGATCAATCTATCTGCATCCATAGCGGCAGCGGAATATAAAACTCTACTTATTGATATTGATCCCCAATCCAACTCTACTCATGGTTTAGGAATTTATGATAATGAAAAATCGATTTACGATGTTATGATTGGCGCAGAATCTGTAAAGGATTGCATATATAATACATACATGCCAAATTTGGATATTTTACCTTCAACTATTGACTTAGTAGGAGCTGAAGTTGAATTAGTTTCTTTTAACAATAGAGAAAAATTATTGAAAGAAGCCCTTGATGGAAATACGAATGAATATGATTTTGTTTTTATTGATTGTCCACCTTCACTAAGCTTATTGACTTTAAATGCACTTACAGCAGCTGATTCAGTGATAATTCCTGTTCAATGCGAATATTTTGCACTTGAAGGTTTAGGACAATTATTAAATACAATAAATGTTGTGAGGAAACATTTGAATCAAAAACTTAGTATCAATGGTGTCCTGCTAACTATGTATGATCAGAGATTAAACCTATCTAACCAAGTTGTTGAAGAAGTGAAAAAGTATTTTGGTGAAAAAGTATTTACAACAATAATTCACAGAAATGTAAGAATCTCAGAGGCACCGAGTCATGCTAAACCAGTAATCTTATACGATGCTATTTCAACGGGAGCAAAGAATTATATTTCACTTGCTTCTGAAGTTATTAAAAGATGTAATCATAATTTAAAGAGTGAAATATTATGAATAAAATTAGACCCGGACTAGGTAGAGGTTTGGATGCTCTGATAAACCCTTCAACTCAAGAAGATCTGAACAGACCCGTTGATGTTAATAGTTCAAATATCACAAAAGATGACGGGACTTCTGATGATGTTTTAGTTAAAATTGATGTTAATAAAATAAAGCCAAATCCTTTTCAGCCAAGAACTGATTTTGAACCACAAAGTTTAGAAGAACTAAAACATTCAATTCTACAGAATGGTTTAATTCAACCAATAACTGTGAGAAGAGCAGCTGATGGAAATTATGAATTAATTTCAGGTGAAAGAAGGTTAAGAGCATGTAAAGATATCGGTTATAAAGAAATCCCTGCATATATTATTCAGGTGGATTCGAATGAAGCCATGCTTGCTCTGGCTTTAATTGAAAACATTCAAAGAGAAAAGTTAAATCCTATTGAAGTAGCTCACGCTTATAAAAGATTAATTGAAGAATGCAATTTATCTCAGGAGCAAGTTTCTGAAAAAGTAGGCAAAGATAGGAGCACAATTACAAATTCGCTCAGATTATTGAAATTACCAAAAGAAATTCAACAAAGTTTAATTAAAGATGAAATATCGGCAGGACATGCAAGAGCATTAATAAATATATTTGATGAAGAAATACAATTACAAATTCTTAAAAAAATAAAAAAGGATGAACTTTCTGTCAGAAAAGTTGAACAAATTGTCAGGAAATTTAACGAAGAAAAAAAATCTGACCCTCAAAAAAGAATCAATAGTAATGATAAAGAGTTAATTGTACAAAAAGATATTGAAAATAAGTTGAGAAATATATTTGGTACTAAAGTTATTTGCAGGCAGAAAAAAGATGGTGCAGGACAAATAACCATAGATTTTTACTCCAATGACGAACTTGACCGATTATTTGAACTATTTGAGATAATTGAAAACTTTAATCGCTAAAATATTATTTTTCTTTTTTTTAATTTCCATTCCGGTTTATCCTCAAACTACCGACAGCTTGGATACAAATCCTATTCTTACTGACAGTGGATTTGTCATGGAAAAATCACCGATGGGGGCCATGCTCCGGAGTACAGTTTTACCTGGCTGGGGACAGTTTTACAATGAAGCCTACTGGAAAATACCAATTGTTTGGGGAGTATCTGCTTGGTTTATTTATCTTTGGAATGACAGAAATGACAACTATCAATTTTATAAGGATTTATACAACAAAAGTCTCTCTGAATCGTCTAATGGTAACTCCCAATATAAAAGAGCGAGAGATTTTTACAGAGATGACAGAGATTTATATGCTATCTATTTAGGCTTGACTTATTTTCTTAATTTAATTGATGCCTATGTAGATGCCCATTTGTTTGATTTTGATGTTGGTTTTAATAATTATACTAAGAAGCCTGAACTTCAAATTAAAGTTGGATTATGACAAAATTAAATGTAAATATATGTTCTAACTGCGGTAATGAGAATCCATTATACTTTAAGAACTGTTCTGGTTGTAAACATTATATTCGTTCAGCAGTTGTAAATATAGATTTATGGAGTACAATTTATCAGATTTTTGAGAATCCGCGAAAGTCACTGAAAAATATTGTCTATGCAGAACACAAAAATTTTATGATATTTTTATTGTTCTTTATAAGCATTAAATTATTTCTTTTTTCATCCTCGATTCAGTCAGCCTTAAGTCCTTTGCCCAATGAATCTAATTTTAATGTTTACAATCTAATCCTTTTAACGGCAATATATACTTTAATAATATTACTATGTGTAAAACTTTTAACTGTTTCGTTAAATAAAATTAGTAAAACGCGATTCAAAGATAATCTAGCATTATTTGTATTTAGTACAATTCCAATAATTTTTTCATTATTTATCTTAACTCCCGTAGAATATGGAATATTTGGGGAACATTGGTTTGTTTTTAATCCTTCGCCATTTATGATTAAGAATAATCTGGCGTATATTTTATTGGGACTAGAAGTTCTGATGATTCTTTGGAGTATTACAATTCTGTTCAAGGCATTTCATATTCAATCAAACTCAAAGCTATTTTCAATAATTGTTACATTTATTTTTACTGTATTCTTTGCTATTGCAATTATGTTTATACCATATAAAATGATTTAGTTAATTTAAGTAATTTATTATACTACCATATCTTATACCTCTAGAGCTAACGTTAATTATATTCGTATTTATCATTTTTATTAAATGTTGCAGAATAAGTAGACCGCCAAAAAGAACATCTTCTCTACCAGATACGACTGAGCCAAAATTACTTTTTATTTGAGCAGGGGACATTGGTAGCATTTTTTTATAGATACTATTTAGATCCTTGAGGTCAATAATTGATCCTTCAACTTTTTTTTCTTCGTAGGTTCTTAAATTTTGTTTTATGCATGATAAAGTAGTTGGAGTGCCTGCAACTGCAATTATTTTAATTCCTTTAGGAATTGCTGAATCTATGGGCGAAAAAATGTTTTGAAGATGACAAATAGCATTTCTGATTGATTGATTTTCATGCGGGAAATCTTTTAAAAACATCTCAGTTAGACTAACAACTCCTACTTGAAAACTGTTCTTAAATAGAATATCTGAATTATTACCATAAATTATCTCGGTGCTGCCACCTCCAATATCAATTACAACTTTCTCATAAATATCGGGCATAGAGGAAGATGCTCCGTAATATGATAGTTCTGCTTCTTTATCACCTGAAATTATTTCAACTTGTAATTTAAGTTCATCTTTTATCTTATTTTTTATTTCGTCTGAATTGGAAGCAATTCTCATTGCATTTGTTGCAGTAACAATTATTTTAGCACAATTATATTTGTCAGCTAGATTTTTGTAATCTGAAAGTATTTCTAAAAGATGGATTATTCTTGCGTCCTCAATTTTGCCTCCAATCTTTAAGCCCTTACCCAGTCTAGGGCTTTCATACTTATTGATAATTGGGGTTAAAATCTTGTTTTCAATAGAAGCTATTAAAAGTAAAACTGTGTTTGATCCAATATCAATTGATGCAATATTCATATTCAATACTTATTGAATTTTTATTATTTTATAAAACTAATTTAATTTTTTAATAATAATGAAAATAAAAGAAAAAGAGTTTGAAACTATTTTGGAGGATCTTAAATCTCTTGCAGCTCAAATGGGAGCAAAAGTTAGATTTGAACGAGGAGATTTTAAGGGCGGCTACTGCCTTGTAAAGGATAGCAAAATTATTGTTATAAATAAATTATCAACTACTCAAAGAAAAGTAATGACACTTTCTGCAGCACTCAAAGAACTTGGGATTGATGATATTTATCTTCAACCCAAATTAAGAGAAATAATAGAAGAAATGGATGAGGCAAGATGAAAATTCTGGTTATCAATGGCCCCAATTTAAACATGCTCGGTCGAAGGGAATCTGAACAATATGGAACATTCACACTAGATGATTTAGAAAAAATCATTAGAAAAGAATTCCCTGAACATTGTTTCTCGTTCTATCAAAGTAATATCGAAGGAGAGATAGTCACAAAAATTCAGAATGCTCCCTCAGAATTTGATGCGATCATAATTAATCCCGGTGGTTATACTCACACTTCAGTTTCAATAAAAGATGCACTCGAAATTGTTAAAATTCCGAAAATCGAAGTTCATCTCTCTCATATTCAAAATAGGGAAGACTTTAGGCAGGTTATGGTTACAACTAAAAGTACTGATGGTTATATCTCCGGATTTAAAGAAAATGGCTATCTTGCTGCAGTATATCTTCTTAGTAAAATATCTTAAAATACTTTTTCTAAATAATATTTTAACAACGACGCCTTAAGCTTAATAATTTAAACAATTATGTGCTCCCTAAATAATTGTTCAATTTCAGCAAAAAATAAACCCCATATACATAATAATGAATATCAACGTATATAAAATTAACTAATTAAGGATATTAAATAAGATATATTTATATTCGATAATTCATAAAAATGAATAAAAATTTCAAAGAGCAAAAATGGCTTAAGCATTTGCTTGATAATTTTGCTAAATATTAAGTATATAAATAGATTGATTGTTTCAACCAAAAAATTAAATTAATCAGAGAACTTGCTATTTCTTAACACTTTATATATTTTAGCTAAAGCACAAATCAGGGTATATTATGAAAGATTTCGGGTTAAAAAAATTATATTATTCAATTTCTGAAGTAAGTAAGTTAACCGACCTGGAGCAGTACATATTACGATACTGGGAAACTGAATTCGATCAACTTAAACCTTCAAAGAATAGAGCAGGAAACAGAATCTACACGAATAAAGACATCAAGATGATTCTGCTTATTAAGAATTTACTCCGCGAAGAAAAATATACTATTGAAGGTGCTAAGAAAATTTTAGATGACCCTGGAGAATTGAAAAATATAGCACAGAGAAATCTTTCAAAAAATAATGGTAATGGTTCCATTGCACCCATCCCGCCTGAAAAACGAGATATGAAAAAGGATCTTGAAGATTTAAGAAACTTTTTAGTAGATTTACGTTCTAAGATATAATATTCGGAACGTGGCGCAGTCCGGTAGCGTACTTGACTGGGGGTCAAGTGGTCGCGGGTTCAAATCCCGCCGTTCCGACTAGTTATCTATCTTATTTTCTTATCATTAAACTCAGTGAAATAGTGAAATTTGACAAGCCTCAGTGCCATTGTGGAATTTTTGGCATTTTTGGGATCCAAGATCCAGCAATTTTTACCTACTATGGTTTACATGCCTTACAACATAGAGGGCAAGAAGCATCGGGAATTATTACAGCAGAGAAAAATGAGTTTGATAAAACAAAATTTAATGTACACAAAGGAATTGGACTTGTTTCAGAAGTTTACTCTGAATTAGAACTTTTTGAGAAGAAACTGAAAGGATTTGCTGCAATTGGGCATAATAGGTATTCAACTACCGGGGCCTCTGATTCTCATAAAAATATTCAGCCCTTTTTTGTTAATTATCGAATGGGAAATTTAGCAATAGCTCATAACGGTAATCTAACGAACGCCGATATTATCCGGAAAGATTTAATTGAAGACGGCGCAATATTTCAAACTACAAGTGATACAGAAGTAATTCCCCATCTTATTGCGAGAAGTAAATTAAATACACAAGAAGAACAAATAATAGAAGCTCTTAGAAAAGTAAAGGGAGCATATTCTATAGTTCTTTTAACAGATGATAAACTTATTGCTGCTAGGGACCCTAATGGCTTTAGACCTCTTGCCCTTGGTAAAGTTAATGGATCATTTGTAATTGCTTCTGAAACTTGTGCATTCGATATTAATAAAATTGAATATATTCGGGATATTGAACCAGGTGAAGTATTAGTTATTGATTCAAGTTCTAAGTCGATTGAAGACTTAAAATCTTTTAAAATTTTAGAAGAACCTACGTTAAAAAAACATTGTGTTTTTGAGTTTATATACTTTTCACGACCAGACAGTAGAATTTTCGGATCGAATGTTGATAAAATGAGAAGAAAACTAGGAAAGGTATTAGCTAGTCATCATCCAGTAAAGCCTGATAATCCCAACGAAAAAGTAATTGTAATTAGTGTCCCCGATAGCTCCAATACCGTTGCTATTGGATATCAAAATCAACTTCAGAAAATGGGAATTCCATCAAAACATGAAATTGGATTAATAAGAAGCCATTATATTGGACGAACTTTTATTATCCCTGGACAAGGGAAAAGAGAAATTGGTGTCAGAATTAAATTCAATACAGTAAAAGGTGTTTTAGAAGATAAAAAAGTAGTTTTAATTGATGACTCGATTGTAAGAGGTACAACTTCTAAACAGTTGGTTAACCTGTTAAGAGATGCGGGAGCACGATCAATACACTTAAGAATTTCTTCACCGCCAATTTTAAACCCTTGTTATTATGGAATGGATTTCCCATCGAAAGAAGAATTAATTGCAAACAGATTTTCAGGTAATTTAAATGAGATTGAAAATTATCTTGCGGTAGATTCTTTGGAGTATATGACTCAGGATCAAATGCTTGAGGCAATGGTAGATCATACACCAGATAATTTTTGTACTGCATGTTTTTCCGGTGAATATCCGGTACCTGTCAATACTAAATTTGAAAAGTCAGTTTATGAGATTTGATCTTCTCATATTTTTATTTGTATGCTCCCAATTATTTCGCTCAATCCACAATCTTTATTAAGTATACATCAGAAAAAACAGCAGCGGAGTCGCATTCGCAAATTACCAGAATTCTTAGTCCGCATAAATCGGCAAAGAATGCTGTTTTGAATAAAGAAATTATTCGTATTACTTCTTTTAAAGAGGAGTTTGGTAATTTAAGTTCAGAATTGAATAGAATTATCAAATTAGAAATACCTCCAAACATTTCAGCTGAAGAAATTATTTCTCAGCTGAATATCGATACTCAAATTGAATACATACAAAAAGCTTCAACTTTAGTTATAGATTATACTCCAATAGATTCACTATATGGTGAACAATGGGGGATTCAAAGTGTTAATGCACATGATGCTTGGGAATTAATGGATCAAAATTCTGCAGATATTCTGCTTGCAGTAATTGATACAGGTATAGATTATTTCCACCCTGATATTGATGAGAATATTTTCTATAATTTAGGTGAGCAGGGAACTGATCTCGAGGGAAATGATAAATCAACAAATGGTATAGATGACGACAGAAATGGTTTTGTTGATGATTTCAGGGGATGGGATTTTGTAAATAAAATTGACATATTTCCAATCGAACCGAATTATGACTTTACCGAGTGGGATAATGATCCGATGGATGAAAATGGACACGGTACAAATATTAGCGGAATAATTGCAGCTGAACATAACTCAATTGGAATTGCTGGCTTGATACCGAATGTGAAGATCCTAAATTTAAGATCCTTTGATAAAAATGGAGAAGGACAAGAAGATGATGCCGCATCAGCAATTATTTACGCAGTTAAAATGGGTGCAAAAGTAATTAATATGAGTTGGGGAGATAATCAATATTCTCAATTATTAAAAGATGTTATCGAATTTGCTTATGAAAATGGGGTAGTGCTTGTTGGAAGTTCTGGTAATTCTTCTTCAGATGAACCACACTACCCATCAAGTTTTTCAGAAGTAATCAGTGTTGGAGCAATTCAAGAAAATGAAACTCTTGCAAGCTTTTCAAATTACGGTTCAACAATAGATCTTGTTGCTCCCGGATCACAAATTTACACTTTAGGATTGGATAACACTTACAAAAAAGTAAGTGGTACTTCAGCCTCGGCTCCATTTGTTAGTGCAGCAGCTTCAATAATTCTTTCGCAAAAAAGTTTTGCAAATGAAGAAGTTAAGCAAATTTTAAAGACAACTTCAAGAGATTTAGGACAAGCAGGTTGGGATGACAAATATGGAGCTGGTAACCTAGATATGTTAAAGGCAGTTAAAATACTCAGTCCTTCAGAAATAAAATTTAATCATCCGACTCAAGATTTATATTTTTCAAGTGGAACAATCGATATTAACTTGACTTGTTTGTCACCTTATTTTAAAGATTATCAACTATATTATGGATTAGGCTACAATCCAAATAATTGGGATCAACTGATAACCGGAAATGAAAATTATCAGACTTACCAAGATAATGTTTACCAAATTAATATATCTGAGCTAATTGATACTTCATATACCCTAAGATTGTTGGTAAATAGAGTAGATGGTAACACACTAGAGGAGCGAATAAATTTTACAATTGATAGAACACCGCCTAAAGTATTAAATTTTAATTATTTTCCCGCAATGCTGAATGATAAAGAAATCCTTCAAGCATCAGTATTGACTGATGAAGCCTCAAAGGTTAAATTTTATTACAGGAGAAATAATTCTGGAGAGAACTTTAAATTTATTTATTTGGATGGATTTAATGGAGATATAGGAAATATTTCACAATCACATTTTGGTATACTCCCAATTGAAGAACAATTAACCGGATTTGATCATGAATTTTATTTTGAGGTCATTAATCAAGCTGGTTTGGTAACTGTAATTAAAGATAATGATCAAAATTTTAATGCAAGTAACCTTATTGAAAATCGTCCAATTACAAATTTACCAACTGAGTATTATTTGCCAAACGGAAGAATATTTTCTGAAGATATTAAGTTGAATGGTAGTAATTTAAGTTTTGTTTTTATTAATGAAAATAAAACATCCTCTGATTTAAGCATCTATCAGCTTTCAAATACAAACTTAGAAAAAGTAAATCAAATTACTAATAGGATACCAATTTCAGTCGGCGACTTTAATAAAGATGGTAAAACTGATATTTTAAGTCTCTTTGTCAAAAATGGTTTTATTGATTCTCAAGTTTCTACTGGAGGGACAGAATTTGAAAATGTTTTTTCTGATAGCTCTGGTTCTTTTTGGCCGGCATTGGCTGAAGACATTGATAATGACAATAAGTATGAAATTATTGTTTTCAGTTCAGATTCAACTCTGACAATTTGGGAAGTTGGAGATGATTTTAATCTGAGAAAAGAGAGTGAACTTAAGAATTTTGTAAAGAGTAATTCAACTGAAAAATCAATATTTAGAAATAATAATGTTTTAGTAGATAATTTTGATGATGATCTGGAGAACGAAATTGCAACGTTCGATAATTTTGGAAGAATAATTTTATATCAGATAAATGGAAATGACAATTATCAAAATGAAAACATAATTGAACATTTTTATCCTATTGAATCAAATACAAATTTTGCAAAGGGTGACTTTAATAATGATGGTAAACTTGATATAGCGGTTTTAATGGAATTTGAAGAAAATGTATTTGAAACGCCTTTGGTTTATTGTTCAGTATTTTCAATAAATGGCAGTGATATCGATTTGCACTTTCAAACTATGTTCATTACAACAGAAAATAGTTTTGTAAGCCGTTTTGATAAACAATACAGAGCGATATCGTTTGCAGATATAAACAATAATGATAAAGATGATCTAATAATTTTCACTTATCCGAATTCATATATTTTCGAATTTGAAGAGAATTCGCAACTACTATTTTATCAAAAAGATGTTAATTCACAATCAATTTTCACTGGCGATATAGATGAAAATGGAATATTAGAAGTTGGAATCCCTAGAGGAGATAAAATATATTTTAATGAATTTAGGGAGGACGGAATGATTTCTCCTCCAATCATTACAGATTACTATGCATTGGATTCGAATAGAATTTATATTGAATGGAATAATAATGATTTTCCGGTTTATATTTCAAGAATCGGAATCAATGGATCAGCTACTAAATTAAGATTCATTTCAATTGCATCCACAAACTTCATAGATAGTGTTGAACCAAATTCTTATTATGATTATTTGTTAGAGTACCATGATAAATATGATAGCTCGCTAATTTCAAAATGGTCTAATAAAGTAAATGTTTATAGCCATGCTCCCAGTCAAGTTAAAGATATTTTAGTAAATAACAATAAGCAAGTTGAACTGATTTTTACACAACCCGTTGAGAAAAATAAATTAACTATTAATAATTTTTTAATCGGTAATAATTTTCCTAGTTCAGTTTCGGTTGCTTCAAATAATTCATACCTTATTACATTGACAGAAAAATTATCTCTTGGAAATCATTCTTTACGAATAAAGAATTTAAGGGATTTTTATAATTCACCAATTAAGGATACAACTCTAATCTTCGAAATTAGCCAATTACAGGAAGAGGAGAGATTATTCGTATCTAGTTATAAAATTTTGGATAATTATAATTTAACTATTACTTTTAACTTGAATTTAGATTCATTATCTACCTTAAATAAAAGTAATTATATATTTACACCTAATAACTCACTTAAAGATATTTCTTTTAATAATAATTTGGCAAATACTGTTCATTTAACAACTGAGAAACCATTCGGTTCAATAGGTATGGAATATGTTTTAAAGATCAAAAATATTAGATCTACTTTAGAAACTGGCTCATTCCCAATTTCCCAAAACTCAGGAAGTGAAATAGTTCTAACATCAAATGCTGATAATCTTGATGATATTTATGTTTATCCGAACCCGGCAAATCTTAATTCTATTGATAAATTAACTTTTGCAAATCTTACAAGCAAAGTTGACATTTATATATTTACAATTGATGGAATTTTTGTAAAAAAGATTATTGAAGATGATGGAAATGGTGGTGTTGATTGGAATTTATTGGATGAGAATAATCAAAAAGTAAGCAGCGGAGTATATTTTTACAAAGCAATTTCGTTTGATAATTTTGATAATAAATTGCAAGAGAAAATAGGTAAATTTGCAGTAATTAAATAAAACTTATTAGATAGGTTTACTTCATTATATCGTATTTATTCACAGAATACTTTTTTTGAGAGGATTATCAGATTTTCACCCAGGTTAGCTCTTAAGAATGACGGTTTTAATAATGTTATGAAAATTACTTTTAAAAAAATAAATACTGTTTCAAATTACATAAGCTTTTCAAGAGTGCTGCTTGGAATCCCTATTTTTATTTTTGTGAGCAATATCAATACAATTGAAGGAGCACGTTATATTCTTGTTGCACTTTATTTTTTAGCATATTTAACCGATATTGCCGACGGTTATTTTGCAAGAAAATTTAATGAAGTTTCTGAACTTGGTAAAATTGTTGACCCTCTTGCAGATAAACTATTAGTTTTCTTAGTTGTAACATATTTATATTATTATTCTATTATTCCAGCTTACTATTTTTGGATTATTGTTTCTAGGGATTTAATCATTTTCATAGGTGGAATTTTTGTAAGTCGAAAAATTGGTATGGTTTTACCATCTAACTATTTAGGTAAAGCAACAGTTCTATGTATTGGTTTTTATATAATTGTGGTTACATTGGGCATAAATGAAGCAAATTTTTTGCATATAATATTTTTCTATGGAAGTTTAATTCTAAGTTTTGCCTCTGTAATTTCGTATGGATTAAGAGGCTTTAAGGAAGTTCAAAAGGTAAATAATGAAACTGTTTAAAAATCTAAATTTTGATAAACTCAAAGGCGGACTATCAAAAACTCGTGAGAAAATATTTACTAGCATCTCAGAGACAATTAGTGGTAAAGCTAAATTAGATGAAGAAATATTGGATGATTTAGAAGAAATACTAATCACGAGCGATATTGGAATGGATACTTCAGAAAAAATAATTGAAGCCACTCGGGAATTTCTTAAAGGTGAAAAAGATAGAACTGAAGAAAATGTTATCAATGTTATTAAGAATGAACTTGTTTATACACTTGAAGAAAATAATGATGGAGTTTCTGAATTTTCAAGATTAGATAATTATAAACCTTATGTAATTTTAATTGTGGGTGTAAACGGAGCGGGCAAAACAACAACAATCGGTAAATTAGCTCACAACTATAAGAAAGCCGGACTTCAGGTAGTTATCGGATCAGCAGATACATTTAGAGCAGCGGCAAATGAACAGTTAGAAATTTGGGCTAATAGAGCCGGAGTTGAAGTTGTTCAGCGTGAACACGGAGCTGATCCGTCCTCTGTGGCATTCGAAACTTTAACTGCCGCTAAACAGAAAAATGCAGATATTGTAATTATTGATACCGCAGGAAGGCTTCACACAAAAAATAATCTTATGGAAGAGTTAAGAAAAATAAAAAAAGTTTTAGCTAAAGTTTTAGATTATGCACCGAATGATACATTCTTGGTAATTGACGGCAACACAGGTCAAAACGGATTAATTCAAGCGAGAGAGTTTTCTAAATTTACAGAATTAACTGGTTTAATAGTAACCAAACTCGATGGAACTGCAAAAGGTGGAATTATATTCCAAATAACAGCAGAGCAAAACGTTCCAGTAAAATACATTGGCGTCGGTGAAGGAATTGAAGACTTGCAAACCTTTGATTCAAAAGAATTTGTCAACGCAATTTTCGACTAAATTTTGATTAGTATTTAAAATCTTCCTGAATTATAAGAATTTTGGATAGAGCTTAATTATCTAATCTAAAAAAATGATCTGCTAACGAACTCCCTGAATATACTACCAAACGTCTTTTTAGTAAAAAGATTTCAAATTTGTTATATTTATACTCTTATTTATCTGAACTAATTAAAATAGAAAGATATTATTTTGAATAAAAATAGAGTTATAGTAGCCATGAGCGGCGGTGTTGATTCATCGGTTGCTGCAGCATTACTCAAAAATGAAGGTTTCGAGGTAATTGGCATTACCATGAAAACTTGGGGTTTTATGGAAGTCGGTGGTGCTCCTAAACATGAGTCAGGCTGCTGCTCCCTTGATGCAATATTCGACGCAAAAAGTATAGCCACAAAATTTGATTTTCCCCATTACACAGTTGATTTTACAAAGGCATTTGAAGAAACGGTAATTACAGATTTTGTTGATGAATACTTAAATGGTAGAACACCAAATCCATGTGTAATTTGCAACAGAAAAATCAAATGGGAAGAACTACTTCTAAAAGCTGATTCTTTGGACGCTTATTATGTTGCTACTGGACATTATGCTAGGACAGAATACAATAAGGAGACCGATAGATATTCGCTTAAAAATTCAGCTGATTCCAGAAAAGACCAAACATATGCTCTTTGGGGATTGACTCAGAAAAGTTTAAGCAGAACCTTGCTCCCGCTTGGTAAGTATAAGAAAGAGGAAGTGAGAAAAATTGCTGAAGAATTGGGAATTAAGACTGCTAATAAACCTGATAGTCAAGAAATATGTTTTGTCGCTGACAATAATTATGAAAGATTCTTAAGGGAAAGAGTACCGGAAAAAATTGAACAAGTTAGAGAAGGTGACCTAATCTACAAAAACGAAAAAATTGGAACTCATAAAGGTATTCCTTTTTATACAATTGGGCAAAGAAAAGGTCTAGGAATTGCTTTAGGCAAACCGGTTTATGTTAAAAATATAAATAAAGAGGCTAATGTAGTTGAACTTGGAGATGATGAAGATTTATTAAAAACCATTGTTGAAGCTAAAGAAATTAATTATGTTAGTGCAAATTCTTTAAAGATAGATTCAACAGTAATTGCTAAAATTCGTTACTCTGATAAAGGTTCTCTTGCAAATGTTAAATATGCCGATAACCATAAAATTATTTTAGAGTTTTTAGAACCAAAGAGAGCGATTACGCCAGGACAATCTTTGGCAATTTATGATGAGCAGGGTTATCTTTTATGCGGTGGAGTTATTACGAAAGAATAGAATAAATTTTTAGTATTAGTTTATCGATTTTACATAGGCGCTAGAACATAAATTTCAAAATTTTGCAGAAATATTTCTGTATTCTAAATCTAAAATATTGGTAAACTTGTAAAATAAAATTTTTATGGAGTTGGTTTCGAACACAAATATTCAAATAACGGTGTACTAAATGCAAAAGTTTTATTACTCAATCAAAGTTATGAGCCATTAACTTTATGCACGACAAAAAAAGCAATTGTTTTAGTCTATTTAAGAAAAGCTGAGCTTGTTAGCAATAATCCGAAACTTAATATTCGAACAATAAGCAAAACATTTCCATGGCCAAGTGTAATACGTTTAAAATCATACATTAAAGTTCCCTACAAAAATATAAATCTCACAAGAAAAAATATTTTAAGAAGAGATAATCACAAATGTGCATACTGTGGTAGAGGTGATTTAACCTTTACTATTGATCATGTAGTTCCCAAATCAAAAGGAGGAAAAGATACATGGGATAATTTAGTTACTGCTTGCTTACCATGTAATAATAAAAAAGGGAACAGAACTCCTGATGAAGCAAACATGAAATTAAAAACAAAACCTCATAAGCCAAACTATATTATGTTCATCTTAAATTCTGTAAGTAGAATTGATGAAAATTGGCGACCATATTTATTTCAATAATTTTAAATTATTACCTTTCATTTTTAGCTGCGTTGTGTGATATTGATCACAAATGATCATACTCCATTCTATTAATTAAAGTCATAATCGCAAAAATTTATTTTTGCAGCAAAATTTTCTTAATAACTAAGAATAAGAGTATGAAAAAGTTAAAGAACATTATAATATTTCAATTAATTTTATTTTCTAGCATTTTTTCACAAACAGCTAATGTTGCAGTGAATATTCTTCCAAGCGGTAGTGGAGTTGTTACCGGTGAAGGAATTTATACTGTCGGCACCTTGGTTCAATTGGATGCGATTTCTAATACAGGATATAATTTTCTTAATTGGACTAGCAGTGGAATGGATGTATCAAATGATACAAATTTTTCATTTATTGTTTTAGGTGATACTAGTTTCGATGCCAATTTTGTATTAGAAACATATAATATTGAAACTGCTGCTGAACCTACAATTGGTGGTTCAACTTCAGGGGATGGAATTTATTCATTTGGTGAGAATGTTACTGTTGAAGCTGTTCCATCAATTGGTTATAATTTTGTTGAATGGACAGTTGATGATATTTCAGTTTCAACAGACTCAAGCTATACTTTTACTGCAGAATCAAATAGAAAATTAATTGCAAATTTTGAACTAAAAACATTTCGTATAGAAACTGCAGCTGATCCTATTATTGGTGGATCAACTAATGGAGACGGAATTTATTCTTATGGTGAAAATGTTACTGTTGAAGCTATTCCATCAGTTGGATACAAATTTATAGACTGGACAGTTAATGATTTGTCCATTTCAACAGATTCTAGTTATTCATTTACTGCAGCAGCTGATAGTAATTTAATCGCACATTTTGAACTAAAAACATATCAAATTACAGGTAATGCAGAACCAATAAATTCTGGGAATATAACTGGTGACTCAATTTATACTCATGGAGATTTGGCTACATTAACTGCTTTCCCATCGACCGGCTATAATTTTGTTAATTGGACAGAATCTGGTATCGCAGTCTCATCTGATTCAATTTACAATTTTACTGTTACAGAAACTAAAAATTTTACTGCCAATTTTGAACTAAAATCCCTTACTCTGACTACTTTAGCTGAACCTTTGGAAGGTGGCATAACTTTGGGAGATTCAACTTATTTTTATGGCGATCTAGTAACTGTAAAAGCATCGGCTTCAGAAGGTTATTCATTTGTTAACTGGACAGAAAACGGAACTCAGATTTCCACTGATTCGGTCTTTACACTCACATTAACAGAAGATAGAGTACTGGTTGCGAACTTTACAATCAATAATTATTTGATTTTCACAAAATCGAATCCAATGCAAGGCGGTGTAACGAGTGGAGGCGGAGTTTTTGACTATGGAGAACTAGTTACATTAACAGCAGCTTCAGCAGATGGCTATGCGTTTGCTGGGTGGACGGAAAGTGATACATTAGTTTCTTCAGATTCATCATATACTTTTATTTGCAAGGGGAACCAAACTTTTACCGCAAATTTCTCCCTTAATCAATATAATGTTATTACTACTGCTGCACCCACTGAAGGTGGAATTACGTCGGGAGATAGCAGTTATGCTCATGGTGCAATGGTTACGGTTGGTGCAAGATCAAATTTTGGATGGAAATTTGATTATTGGACCGATAATGGAAATATAATTTCAAATGATTCTAATTATACTTTCGTGATTTTTGAAAACAAAAATTTGATTGCAAATTTTTCCAAGAGGATTTACAATATTACACTTAGTGCAAATCCTGAAGACGGTGGCTTTGTATTTGGAAGTGGTAACTATGAATACGATTCACTTGTTACTGTTACCGCGACTCCTAATATTGGATGGAATTTTATCAATTGGGTAGAAAGTGATACAATCATTTCAGTCAGATTCTAGTAATTAGTTTCAAAGTAGCTAAAAACAGAAATTTAATTAGCCAATTTTGAGAAGAAAATTTATTCAATTACGACATCTGCTATTCCAGACAATGGGGGAATAACTTTTGGAGATTCTATCTATACACATGGTGATATGGTTAATATTTCTGCAATTTCTGACTCAATAAATGGTTGGGATTTTATAAATTGGACAAAAAATGGTTCAGTTGTATCTTTAGAAAAAGATTATTCATTTATAGCTAGTGAAAATGCTGAATTAGTAGCAAATTTTGAATTAAGAACCTATTATCTCGAATTGTTCTCAAATCCGAATAATGCCGGGAATGTTAACGGTGAAGGCAATTTTGTTCATGGGGATAGTGTAACTGTAGCAGCTCAACCAGTTGCGGGAATGCTATTTGCTAATTGGTCAGAAGGTACAAATAACGTTTCAAATGATCCCATTTACAAATTCGAGATTACGAGAAATCGAAATTTAACGGCTAATTTTGCGAATGAGTTATTCACAATTATAAGTTTACCAGAACCAGCTAATGCAGGTGTTATTTCAGGAAGCGGTTCATTTTATTATGGTCAAGAAGCAACTCTAATACCTATTGCAAATATGGGGTGGGAATTTATGAATTGGACCGAGAATGGCAATGAAATTTCTAAAGATTCCGTTCTTACTCTAACAATTCAAAATAATTTAAATATTAAAGCAAATTTCAAACTAATCAACTATTCAATCAATTGTTCTGTTTCACCAGCAAATGCAGGTTTCACCACTGGTTGTGGATTATCATATTACAACCAGGAAATGGTGCTTAATGCATCGGCATATGAAGGATGGCAATTTATAAATTGGACTGAAGATGACGAAATAGTTTCCAATGACATTAATTACCAATTTGTCGTGTCAGGAAACAGAAACTTAGTAGCCAATTTTGATTTAATAAGTGATATTGAAGTAATTGGCGATGAAAAGCAAATCCCTGATGATTTTTATCTTTCAAATGCATACCCAAATCCGTTTAATCCATCCACTAAAATAAATTTTGGATTACCGGAAGATTCTTCAGTGAAGATTTTGGTCACAAATGTTAACGGACAGATTGTTCGTACAATTATTTTCAGATGCAAAATTATCTGCTGGAAATTACTCAAGTAATTTTAATGCTGAAAATTTATCTAGTGGAATATATTTTTACATAATTTTAGCACAATCAGAAATATCTGATAATAACTTTAAAAAGGTAGGCAAGCTTGTATTATTAAAATAAGATTGAAAATCTAATATTACAACTAAAACAATTTATACTTACTAAACTCTATAATAGTTTAGGAATAACTAGTCTGAGCCTCATTAATATTTATGAGCTAAAATTTACTAAAATCCTCTTTTTCCCCAATTCCTGCGTTTAATCGAATTGCTGCAATAATTAATTACTTTATTAGTTATTGCAAAATCATTATTTTAAGACCTCAATAACTCAAAGAAATAAGATGAAAAAGCGAATCTCTATACTAATAACTGCTTTGTTTTTAGTTTCATTTAGTTCAATATTTGGTCAGACGTTAACTGCAACTCCATCAAATCAAGATGTTGGAAATTCTGCATCAACTACAGATTTTGATGTAAATTCTGATATAACTTGGACTGCAAGTTCAGATGCACCGTGGTTAACAGTACCATCTGGTGGAACTGGAAGCGGAACATTAACGGCTACATTTAGTGAGAATACAACAACAAGCCCAAGAGTTGGAACAATTACATTAATCGGAACTGGAGTTAGTGCTGTAGAATTAACCGTAACCCAAGCTGCGGGAGATTATTTAACGGTTAGTCCGACCAGTCAGTCGGTAGGAAATACATTGGGAAGTTTTCCAATTAGTGTAAGTTCAAATGTAAGTTGGACAGCAAGTGATAATGCATTGTGGCTAACAGTAAGTCCTACGAGTGGAAGTAATGATGGAACAGTAACAGTAAATTATACAGCTAATACAACAACAAGTTCAAGATTTGGGGATGTAACAATCACGGATGGAACGATTACTAGGACAGTAACCGTAACCCAAGCTGCGGGAGATTATTTAACGGTTAGTCCGACCAGTCAGTCGGTAGGAAATACATTGGGAAGTTTTCCAATTAGTGTAAGTTCAAATGTAAGTTGGACAGCAAGTGATAATGCATTGTGGCTAACAGTAAGTCCTACGAGTGGAAGTAATGATGGAACAGTAACAGTAAATTATACAGCTAATACAACAACAAGTTCAAGATTTGGGGATGTAACAATCACGGATGGAACGATTACTAGGACAGTAACCGTAACCCAAGCTGCGGGAGATTATTTAACGGTTAGTCCGACCAGTCAGTCGGTAGGAAATACATTGGGAAGTTTTCCAATTAGTGTAAGTTCAAATGTAAGTTGGACAGCAAGTGATAATGCATTGTGGCTAACAGTAAGTCCTACGAGTGGAAGTAATGATGGAACAGTAACAGTAAATTATACAGCTAATACAACAACAAGTTCAAGATTTGGGGATGTAACAATCACGGATGGAACGATTACTAGGACAGTAACCGTAACCCAAGCTGCGGGAGATTATTTAACGGTTAGTCCGACCAGTCAGTCGGTAGGAAATACATTGGGAAGTTTTCCAATTAGTGTAAGTTCAAATGTAAGTTGGACAGCAAGTGATAATGCATTGTGGCTAACAGTAAGTCCTACGAGTGGAAGTAATGATGGAACGTAACAGTAAATTATACAGCTAATACAACAACAAGTTCAAGATTTGGGGATGTAACAATCACGGATGGAACGATTACTAGGACAGTAACCGTAACCCAAGCTGCGGGAGATTATTTAACGGTTAGTCCGACCAGTCAGTCGGTAGGAAATACATTGGGAAGTTTTCCAATTAGTGTAAGTTCAAATGTAAGTTGGACAGCAAGTGATAATGCATTGTGGCTAACAGTAAGTCCTACGAGTGGAAGTAATGATGGAACAGTAACAGTAAATTATACAGCTAATACAACAACAAGTTCAAGATTTGGGGATGTAACAATCACGGATGGAACGATTACTAGGACAGTAACCGTAACCCAAGCTGCGGGAGATTATTTAACGGTTAGTCCGACCAGTCAGTCGGTAGGAAATACATTGGGAAGTTTTCCAATTAGTGTAAGTTCAAATGTAAGTTGGACAGCAAGTGATAATGCATTGTGGCTAACAGTAAGTCCTACGAGTGGAAGTAATGATGGAACAGTAACAGTAAATTATACAGCTAATACAACAACAAGTTCAAGATTTGGGGATGTAACAATCACGGATGGAACGATTACTAGGACAGTAACCGTAACCCAAGCTGCGGGAGATTATTTAACGGTTAGTCCGACCAGTCAGTCGGTAGGAAATACATTGGGAAGTTTTCCAATTAGTGTAAGTTCAAATGTAAGTTGGACAGCAAGTGATAATGCATTGTGGCTAACAGTAAGTCCTACGAGTGGAAGTAATGATGGAACAGTAACAGTAAATTATACAGCTAATACAACAACAAGTTCAAGATTTGGGGATGTAACAATCACGGATGGAACGATTACTAGGACAGTAACCGTAACCCAAGCTGCGGGAGATTATTTAACGGTTAGTCCGACCAGTCAGTCGGTAGGAAATACATTGGGAAGTTTTCCAATTAGTGTAAGTTCAAATGTAAGTTGGACAGCAAGTGATAATGCATTGTGGCTAACAGTAAGTCCTACGAGTGGAAGTAATGATGGAACAGTAACAGTAAATTATACAGCTAATACAACAACAAGTTCAAGATTTGGGGATGTAACAATCACGGATGGAACGATTACTAGGACAGTAACCGTAACCCAAGCTGCGGGAGATTATTTAACGGTTAGTCCGACCAGTCAGTCGGTAGGAAATACATTGGGAAGTTTTCCAATTAGTGTAAGTTCAAATGTAAGTTGGACAGCAAGTGATAATGCATTGTGGCTAACAGTAAGTCCTACGAGTGGAAGTAATGATGGAACAGTAACAGTAAATTATACAGCTAATACAACAACAAGTTCAAGATTTGGGGATGTAACAATCACGGATGGAACGATTACTAGGACAGTAACCGTAACCCAAGCTGCGGGAGATTATTTAACGGTTAGTCCGACCAGTCAGTCGGTAGGAAATACATTGGGAAGTTTTCCAATTAGTGTAAGTTCAAATGTAAGTTGGACAGCAAGTGATAATGCATTGTGGCTAACAGTAAGTCCTACGAGTGGAAGTAATGATGGAACAGTAACAGTAAATTATACAGCTAATACAACAACAAGTTCAAGATTTGGGGATGTAACAATCACGGATGGAACGATTACTAGGACAGTAACCGTAACCCAAGCTGCGGGAGATTATTTAACGGTTAGTCCGACCAGTCAGTCGGTAGGAAATACATTGGGAAGTTTTCCAATTAGTGTAAGTTCAAATGTAAGTTGGACAGCAAGTGATAATGCATTGTGGCTAACAGTAAGTCCTACGAGTGGAAGTAATGATGGAACAGTAACAGTAAATTATACAGCTAATACAACAACAAGTTCAAGATTTGGGGATGTAACAATCACGGATGGAACGATTACTAGGACAGTAACCGTAACCCAAGCTGCGGGAGATTATTTAACGGTTAGTCCGACCAGTCAGTCGGTAGGAAATACATTGGGAAGTTTTCCAATTAGTGTAAGTTCAAATGTAAGTTGGACAGCAAGTGATAATGCATTGTGGCTAACAGTAAGTCCTACGAGTGGAAGTAATGATGGAACAGTAACAGTAAATTATACAGCTAATACAACAACAAGTTCAAGATTTGGGGATGTAACAATCACGGATGGAACGATTACTAGGACAGTAACCGTAACCCAAGCTGCGGGAGATTATTTAACGGTTAGTCCGACCAGTCAGTCGGTAGGAAATACATTGGGAAGTTTTCCAATTAGTGTAAGTTCAAATGTAAGTTGGACAGCAAGTGATAATGCATTGTGGCTAACAGTAAGTCCTACGAGTGGAAGTAATGATGGAACAGTAACAGTAAATTATACAGCTAATACAACAACAAGTTCAAGATTTGGGGATGTAACAATCACGGATGGAACGATTACTAGGACAGTAACCGTAACCCAAGCTGCGGGAGATTATTTAACGGTTAGTCCGACCAGTCAGTCGGTAGGAAATACATTGGGAAGTTTTCCAATTAGTGTAAGTTCAAATGTAAGTTGGACAGCAAGTGATAATGCATTGTGGCTAACAGTAAGTCCTACGAGTGGAAGTAATGATGGAACAGTAACAGTAAATTATACAGCTAATACAACAACAAGTTCAAGATTTGGGGATGTAACAATCACGGATGGAACGATTACTAGGACAGTAACCGTAACCCAAGCTGCGGGAGATTATTTAACGGTTAGTCCGACCAGTCAGTCGGTAGGAAATACATTGGGAAGTTTTCCAATTAGTGTAAGTTCAAATGTAAGTTGGACAGCAAGTGATAATGCATTGTGGCTAACAGTAAGTCCTACGAGTGGAAGTAATGATGGAACAGTAACAGTAAATTATACAGCTAATACAACAACCAATCAGAGAGTTGGAACAATAACGATAAGTGGAGGTGATTTAACAAGAAGTGTAACAGTAACACAAGCCGGGAAATATACAATATCAGCAATTTCAGCTCCAATTGGCAGTGGAACAGTAACTGGAACTGGAAGTTACTTTGATGGAGATGAGGTTAGTTTAACTGCTGTACCCACTACCGGATATACTTTTAACAACTGGACAGAAAACGGAACAGTGTAGTATCATCAAGCATAAATTATATATTTACTGCATCAAGTAATAGAAGTTTAGTCGCTAACTTTATACTTAATCAATTAGAAGTTAGTCCAGGTGATCGTCCGGTAACAAATACATCTGGGACAACGACTTTTGCTGTTACATCGAATATAAATTGGACGGCAAGTGATAATGCATCATGGATCACCTTAAATCCTACAAGTGGAAGTAATGATGGAACAGTTACAGTAAGTTATACAGCAAATTCAACAACGAGTTCAAGATCAGCAATAATAACTATAACCGGTGGAGGAATAAGCAGAAATGTAACAGTAAACCAAGCCGGAAAATATATAGTTTCTGTGATAGTAGATCCAATTGGAAGTGGTACAGTAACTGGAATGGGGAGCTACTTTGATGGAGAACAAGTAAGTTTAGTTGCAACACCAGCATAGGATATTCCTTTGTAAATTGGAAAGAGGGTTCGACTATTTTATCGACAAATCCAATTTTAACATTTCAAGCGACCGGAAGTAGAAGTTTATCAGCCAATTTTATATTAAATGAGCTAACAGTAACACCGATAAATCAGAATGTATTAAACACTGCGGGAAGTACCACATTTGACATAACATCGAATGTAAATTGGAATGTAGATGAGAATGTAACTTGGATAACCGGTATTAGTCCTAAGAGTGGAACGGAAATGGAACATTAACAGTAAATTATGGAGCAAATGGAACAACAAGTCAGAGAATTGGAACAATAACTATAAGTGGAGGTGATTTAACAAAAAGTATTACTGTAACGCAAGCTGGGAAATATTCAATATCAGCAATTTCAGCTCCAATTGGCAGTGGAACAATAAGCGGAACTGGAAGTTATTTTGATGGAGATGAGGTTAGTTTAACTGCTGTACCCACTACCGGATATACTTTTAATAACTGGACAGAAAATGGTACTGTAGTATCATCGAGCATAAATTACATATTTACTGCATCAAGTAGTAGAAGTTTGGTCGCAAACTTTAGTTTGAATAGTTATAATATTACAGCCTTAGTAGTTCCAATTGGCAGTGGTGCAGTAGTTGGAACCGGAAGTTATAGTCATGGTGAAGATGTTACTTTAACTGCTACTCCAAATACTGGATATTCGTTTGTAAATTGGAAAGAGGGTTCGACTATTTTATCAACAAATTCAACATTAACATTTGAAGCGACCGGAAGCAGAAGTTTATCAGCCAATTTCATATTAAATGAGTTAACAGTAACACCGTTAAATCAGAATGTATTAAACACAGCTGGAAGTACAACATTTGATATAACATCAAATGTAAGCTGGAGTGTGAGTGAAAATCTAAGTGGTTAAGGTAACATCAGTTACACCAAGTGGAAGTGGTAATGGAACAATAACAGTAAATTATGCTGCAAATGGAACAACCAATCAGAGAGTTGGAACAATAACTATAAGTGGAGGAGATTTAACAAGAAGTGTAACAGTAACACAAGCCGGGAAATATTCAATATCAGCAATTTCAGCTCCAATTGGCAGTGGAACAATAACCGGAACTGGAAGTTACTTTGATGGAGATGAGGTTAGTTTAACTGCTGTACCCAACTACTGGGTATACTTTTAACAATTGGACAGAAAACGGTACTGTAGTATCATCAAATATAAATTATATATTTACCGCTACAAGCAGTAGAAGTTTGGTTGCTAATTTTACTTTGAATAGCTATACTGTTTCGACTATTGTTGCTCCAATTGGCACAGGATACTGTAACAGGAGGTGGTGCTATATTCACATGGATCGACTGCCACTTTGGAAGCAACACCCGAAGTTGGCTATTCTTTTACAAGTTGGAGTGGAGATATTATCTCTACAGCTAATCCTTTAGAATTTATTGTGGATTCAGATAAAATAATTACAGCAAACTTTACACTAAATAAATATCAAATAGTTACTCTATCGTCACCATTTCCAAGGTGGAACAACAAGTGGCGGAGGAACTTTTGATCATGGAACAACTGTTACTCTCGTTGCCACACCTGCAACTGGTTATAATTTTACAAGTTGGACAGAAAATGGAACATTAGTTTCAAATGATTCAAGTTTTTCCTTTATTGCAACATCTCAAAGAACATTAACTGCTAATTTTACAAAGAAAAAATATAATGTGTCATTAGCAGTTAATCCTCTTGGGCAGTGGAACTACAACAGGAGCAGGTAATTATGATCATGGTACATTGGTTAAGATTGAAGCTAAATCAAATATTGGTTGGAGATTTGTAAATTGGTCAGAAAATGATACAATATTATCTACTGATTCTAATTTTACTTTTGTTTTGTTAGGTGAAAGAAATATCACTAGCCAATTTTAAGAAAAAAGTATATTCTGTTTCAATATATTCAAATCCGAACTGAGGAGGTGATACAACAGGAACAGGAAGTTATGAACATGGAACACAGTCTCTAATTAGTTGCTACACCAAATATGGGTTGGAAATTTAATAATTGGACAGAAGGCGAACAAGTAATATCAACGGATTCCGTATATACTTTTACAATTACCGGTAATAGATCATTTACAGCTAATTTTAGCAAAAAAGTGTATACAATATCAACATCTTCATCACCATACTGAAGGAGGAGTAACTTAGTGGTGATTCTACATATACTCATGGCGATAATGTTACTTTAAGGGCAATCCCAAACGTAATAATTGGTTATGAGTTCGTAAATTGGACAGAAAATGGGAATACTGTCTCGATCTAATTCATACGTTATTCATTTACTGCGACTAATAATAGAACTTTGTAGCTAATTTCAGACTGAAAACTTATACTGTAACTTTGTCTACTAATCCAACCGACGGGGACATTAAGCGGAGCAGGTAAATACACCCATGGTGATTCCGTTTCAATTATTGCCATCACCAGCTGATGGGTGGTTATTTGCAAATTGGACTAGAAGATGGAGTAAATATATCGGACACTACAACATTATACTTTTAGAATTACTAGAAAATCGTAATATTACTGCGAACTTTGCGCATGAGCTTTACTCAATTCTTGCTACACCTGATCCACTTGGAGCGGGAATTATTTCAGGTGCAGGGACATTCTATTTTGGTCAGACAGCAAAATTAATTGCTTCATCTAATCCCGGTTGGGATTTTGATAATTGGACAGAGAATGGATCTGTAATTTCCTCAAATCCAGTTTATGAATTTTCCGTAAACGGTAATAGAACAATTAAAGCTAATTTCTCAAAAACACCATTTAATATTATGTGTTCCTCAATGCCGAATGAAGGTGGAACAACATCAGGTTGCGGAATTTCATTTTATGGAGAAACTATGATCTTAAATGCAATTCCTAATAATGGGTGGAAATTTATTAGTTGGACAGAAAGCGATAATATTGTTTCTGAGTCAGCAGAATTTACCTTTACTGTTGAGCGTGATAGAAATTTAGTAGCTAATTTTGATCTTATTGATGATATTGAGCAACTTGATGATTTTGATCAAATTCCTGAGAAATATTATTTATCGAATGCGTATCCTAATCCGTTCAATCCAGAAACAAATATTCAATTTGGTTTACCTGAACCATCAACAGTATATCTTTATATTTTTAATATAAATGGTCAATTAGTAACTAAAGTTATGGATCAGGTTATGCTTCCAGCAGGAAACTATAAAAGTCGATTTAATATTGAAAGAAATGGTGAAAGAATTCCAAGTGGAGTCTACTTTTTTAGAATTATAGCACAATCAAATAATTCCGATAATAATTATATAAAAGTTGGTAAATTAGTTTTACTAAAATAAATTTCTTTATTCCAAATACATGAATATGAAAAAGTTACAATTTATTTTTCCTTTTGTTTTTTTGTTCGTTTTTAGTGAATCAAAAATTGCTCAATCTGATTACAGCTTTTCCCATCCGCTTGGTAAAAGTTTGCTGATTTCACTGGAAGGGGGGAGCAACTATTCCTTTACTGATTATGAATCTGCTGATTTGGGGATTTCCTTTGGAGGAAGTCTTGAATATTACTTCCCTTCAGATAGTAGAAATGTATTTGGATTGAAACTAAATGCTGCTAAACAATATATGAGTGGTAATACAAATAACTTAGGTCTTAAAATACCTGCTGATATCTTTGATACAGAAACATCGAATATTGGATTAGATTTAGTTTATTCTTATTCAATTAATGGGATGCTTTTACCGTATGCAAGTATTGGTGCTTCTTACTTAATGTTTGGTTTCAACAGCGAAAATATCTCAAGCAGCTTCTTGGAACTAAAAAATGGCGGTGAAAAAAACTCACTTGTTTATAATATTGGGGGAGGTTTAAAATATAAGGTTACTGATATTTTTGATATTTATTTTGGCCTTGGTTATAATTTTGTACAGAATGATAATATTGATGCGGTAAAGTATGGCGATTATGAGGATTTTTATCTTTCCGGTAATTTTGGAGTTTCATTTAGAATTTGGAATGAAAAAGATACCGATAAAGATGGAATAACAGATGACATTGATAAATGTATTGATGAAGAAGAAGATTATGATGGATACCAAGATGAAGATGGTTGTCCAGATAAAGATAATGATGGTGACGGCATATTTGACATTGCTGATAATTGTCCCAATAAAGCGGAAGATTTTGATGGATTTCAAGATGATGATGGTTGTCCAGATCTCGACAATGATGGCGACGGCATTTTAGATGTGGATGACGAATGCCCAAATCTTATAGAAGATTTTGACGGTTACGAGGATGATGATGGTTGTCCGGATGTTGATAATGATGGAGATGGGATTTTAGATGTTGATGATAAATGTGTTAATGAGCGAGAGAACTTTAATGGTTATTTAGATGATGATGGTTGTCCCGATACATTGCCTGCTCCCATTATAAAGGAAATAACACCAAAAGAAGAAACCCCTAAACCGAAACCAAAACCTATTGAACCAAAGAAACCGGTTTCTAATGTACCTAGTGAGTTGTTAATTCTTTCTGAAACTACGTTTGCCTCAAATTCTTCGAATATAAAGAGTTCTGCATATGGCGAACTTAATCGAATAGTCGATGAGTTAAAGAAATATCCAAATACAAGCTGGAGAATCGAAGGGCATATTGATAAGCAAACTTCACGTGGTGAAGCAACTAGAGTAACGAAAGCACAAGCAGATGCAATTTTATCCTATTTTGTGTCAAAAGGTCTACCAGCTTTCGAATTTCCAAGCTGTGGGTTTTGGTGATACGAACCCGATTGCCAGTAATTCATCAGTTTATGGTAAGATGAAAAACCGTAGAATTGTAATTAGAAAATTAAATTGATTCACAAAAACAATGAGAAAAATCAGTATTAAAATTAAACTTTTTGCAGTAATTGTACTCTCTTTCGTATTACTAACTTGCGTAGAAAACCACATTCTGCCCAACTTTGGGACTATATTTGTCTCATCTGACCCAGTTGGGGCCAGAATCTTTTTAGACGATGAAGATACGGGAAAAGTCACACCAGATAGTTTAGTAGAATTATTAAGCGGTGATTACAAAATTTCAATTTCATTGAATGAATTTATTGACACTTCATTTAGTGTGGATTTGAATGATGGGCAATTTTTGAATTATGACCTTTTCTTGAAAGAGATAAATCCAGATGGAGAAATTAGTTTGACTTCCGAGCCTTCCGGAGCAGCTGTATTTGTTAATAATGTAAATACCGGGGAGACTACTCCTGCAACTTTCAGCAATCTTGAAAGGGGAACATATCAAGTTAAACTCTCTTTAAATCTTTATGATGATTCAGAATTCACAGTTCAATTGTCAAAAGATCAAAAAGTTGAAAAAAATACTAGAATGATAATTGCAGGGACTGCAGGTAGTTTATTTTTAACATCCAATCCTGTTGGTGCCAAAATAATATTAGATAATTTTGATACCGGGGAAGTTACCCCAGATACAATTAAGCCATTGGCAGCTGGAATTTATCAAATTAAACTTCAGCTTGAGAATTATAAAGATACAACTTTTTCATCAACTGTTACTACTGGTTTGTTGACTTCGGAAAATATTTTTTTAAAGGCATTGTTTAACATTACCGCTTCGGTTAATCCTCAAATTGGCGGAACAATTGATGGTAGTGGAGAATATGTTGAAGGCGATCAAGTTGTGATGGAAGCTACGCCAAATACTGGGTACTCATTTGTTAATTGGACTGAAAATAGCACTGAAGTTTCTACAAATCCAACTTATTCTTTTACCGCGGATTCCGATAGAAATTTAGTTGCTAATTTCTCATTAAACTCTTATTTGATTGCTACGAATTCAAATCCTGAATCAGGTGGTTCAACAAGTGGAGGAGGTGCTTTTAATTACGGTACTACTGCAAACTTAAGCGCAGTGCCTTCCTCAGGCTATACATTTGTTAATTGGACAGAAAACGGCTCTCCTGTCCATAATGATATAGATTACTCATTTACTGTTACAAGAGATAGAAATTTAGTTGCCAACTTCTCAATTAATAATTATGTAATTACAACCATTTCGAATCCAGAAGATGGCGGTATAACTAGCGGCGGCGGCGGTTATGATTTTGGTGATGAAGTAACTGTAACAGCAACTCCGACAGTCGGTTATACATTCATTAATTGGACAGAAAATGGTACCCAAGTTTCTGACCAGCAGAACTATACCTTTACGGTTAATGGAAGCAGAGATCTTGTAGCAAACTTTTTAATCAATTCATATGTTGTTTCAGTAAGTTCTAATCCTTTAGATGCCGGCAGTATTGAAGGTGCAGGATCTTACAATCATGGTGAAGATGTGACTCTTTCTGTAACTCCTAACTTCGGTTATTCATTCGTTAATTGGACAGAAAATTCATTAGAGGTTTCAGATAATTCGGAATATACTTTTATTATTGAATCAGACAGAAATATTATTGCGAACTTCATTGAAAATGGCAATATTTTAGTCGAATCCGATCCAGAAGGTGCAAACATTTTCTTAAATAACAATTTTATTGGAGAACAGACACCATTTACAATAGAAAATTTACCGGCTGGAAATTATAACATTACACTTAGGCTTGAGGATTTTGCAGATACAACAATTTCTGCTAGTGTAGAAAGCGGGCTGACAACTAACTTGGGCTCTATTTATTTACGTGATATAACTCCAGAAGTGGGAGTCGCAATCTCTTATTCAGTTAATCCTTCTACACAGAGATTAGAGTTTTCGTTCTTATTTAATCAGACTATTTTCTTGAGTAGGATTGGAATTACAACTGCGAACGGTGACTTTTTCCTTATTCCTTTCAATGCAACATATTTAGAAGGAATTCCTGTTAATTGGGGATTCCCAGAAAAGCTTGATGGAACTTGGAGATTTAATTTTATTGGTAACAAGATTGGGGGCAGACAAGATAACTTTGATTTCGAAGAGACTAAATTGGTAGAGTAGTTTTTTATAGATTTTTCATCTTATTATAATGTCTGGTTGAATTTTATAAATATTCAATCAGACATTTTTTTATTTATGCTTCATTAAAATCTTTTATTTTTTGTAATTTTAAGTTTGTTTAAACTAATTATTGAGAATTTATTATTTCTATGGAACGGAAAAAAAGAATTTTAAGCGGTATGCGTCCAACTGGTAAATTACATTTAGGACATTATGTGGGGGCATTAGAAAATTGGGTAAAACTTCAAAATGAATATGAGAGCTATCATTTAATTGCAGATTTACATGTTTTAACAACAAATTTAGATACAACTCAAATTTACGAAAACACTATTGAAATGGTAATAGATTGGCTTGCAGTTGGACTAGATCCAGTAAAAAGTCCTTTTTTTAGACAGTCACAGATAAAAGAACACAACGAATTATTTTTAATTTTTTCTATGTTAGTGACTAAAGCAAGACTTGAGAGAAATCCAACCCTTAAAGATCAAGTCCGCGATCTTAATATTGAAAATATTATTTACGGACATCTTGGTTATCCGATATTACAATCAGCGGATATATTATTATATAAGGGTGAAGCGGTTCCTGTGGGTGAAGATCAAGTTCCCCATGTTGAAATTACAAGAGAAATCGCACGAAAGTTTAATAAACAATATGGATTTGTGTTCAGAGAACCAAAACCATCTTCTAACAAAATTTTCTCGTTTAGTTGGGCTAGATGGTGATGCCAAAATGAGTAAATCTCTAAATAATACTATCTTGCTATCTGATGAACCTGAAACAGTTGAGCAAAAATTAAAAAAGGCTAAAACTGATCCGCAGAAAATTAGGCGTAATGATCCAGGTAGACCCGAAGTATGTCTAGTATTCAGTTATCATAAAAAATTTAATCCGGATGAGGTTAATGAAATTGAAAGTGGTTGTCGCACTGGTGAACTTGGATGTGTTGACTGTAAATTAAAATGCTCAGCAAAAATAAACGAATTTTTAGTTCCGATTCTTGAATCAAGAAAAAACTATGAAAGTGATTTAAATACGGTTAAAGATATCATTGCAGATGGAGAACGAAGGGCAAAAGTGACCGCTGAAAGAACAATGAATGATGTAAGATCTGTAATGAATTTAGGCTGACTTTGTATAAGATAAAATTAAATACTTTTGAAGGGCCGTTAGATTTACTTCTCTTTTTTATAAGAAGAGATGAGTTGGATATTTATGATATTCCAATTTCAAGAATCACAAAAGAGTTTATTGATTATCTTCATTTACTTGAACAGCTTGATTTGGAAGTTGCAGGTGATTTTCTTCTTATGGCGGCTACATTAATGCAGATAAAGGTCAGGATGCTGCTGCCAAAAGAAATTGATGAGAAAGGTGAGGAGATTGATCCGAGAGCAGATTTGGTAAACGCATTGATAGAATATAAACGTTATAAAGAAATGTCGGAAGAGTTTTCTTACTTAGAATCAAATCAAAGAAAAGTTTCTTTCCGAGGAAATTTTGAAAAAGATGAAAAAGAAAAACAACCTGAACTTGATACACTGTTAAGAAATATTTCAATTTATGATCTTATTAAAGCTTTTCAAGAAGCAATAAAAGAAAAGCCTAAAGAAATTGTTCATCAAGTTGAAAAATCAAATGTAACTATTGATGAACAGATTGAATTTATAATGAACAAGATAAGAAAGTTTGGGAATGTAAATTTTATTAATTTGGTTAAAGGTGTAAAGGAAAAAATAAGAATTGTTGTAACATTTATTGCTTTACTTGAGCTCATAAAAATGGGAGAGATTGGCTTAAGAGAATCTTCTAATTTTAATGATTTTGAAATTTACCTAGTGCATAATGGATAATATATATAAATCAATTATTGAATCATTAATATTTGCTTCTGATGAACCAATTTCTGCTGATGAAATCACTAAAGCAATAAAGGAAATAGATGGCAACGATATCAGTATAACTACTTCTGATATTGAAAAATCTGTCAGTGATCTCAATGAAAAATATTATTCTGATGAAGCATCTTTCAAAATTATTTCTATTGCAGACGGTTTTATATTTGGAACTAAACCTGAGTATGCTAAATATGTCGGTTATTTATCTACAGAAAAAAGTAAACGAAGATTGAGTCAAGCTGCTCTTGAAACGCTTTCTATCATTGCTTATAAGCAGCCAATTACAAAGCCTGAAATAGAAAACATCCGTGGTGTAAATTGTGATTATATGATTAACACTTTGCTTGAAAAAACTTTAATAACAATTAAGGGAAGATCAGAAACAATTGGCAGACCTTTGCTATATGCAACAACTCCGGAGTTTTTAATGTATTTTGGTTTAAACAAATTAAGTGATTTACCAAAACCAAGAGAAATTGATGAAATTGTAAAAGATGCTGATTTCCTTGAACAGAAAAGGAAAATTATGATGAATGAAATTGAAGAAAACTTAGAAAATGACATAATAAATACGAGCGATCATGATAGTTCGGCTGAATAAATATTTATCGGAATGCGGTATAGCATCTAGAAGAAAATCTGATGAACTCATCAATGAGGGACGTGTTTCTGTTAATGGGAAATTGATTTTTGAACTTGGAACCAAAATTAATACTGATACTGATGAAGTGTTTATTGATGGTGAGAAACTAAAATCTCAGAAAAAAGTATATTATTTGCTTAATAAGCCCAAGGGTGTTATTACCTCTACCAAAGATGAAAAAAATAGAACAACTGTAACAGATCTGATCAGATCTAAAGAAAAAATTTTCCCAGTCGGGAGATTAGATTTTAATACAACTGGAGTTCTAATTCTCACTAATGATGGAGATTTCTCAAATTTTTTAACACATCCAAAAAATAAGATTGAACGGGAATATGAAGTTACTATTGATAAAGAACTTGCTATTGAAGACAAAGAGAAATTATTAAAGGGGATATATATTGATAGACGTAAAAGTTTATTTACAAACATATCTTTTCCTAAAAGAAATAATTTTAAAGTTGCAAATGTAATCACAGTTGAAGGACGAAATCATTTTGTGAAACGAATGTTTGAAACTCTAGGTTATAGAGTTCAAGAACTTAAACGAATAAGATTTGATAATTTTACGGTGAAAAGCCTACGATCCGGTGAATTTAGAACAATAACTAAAAAAGAAATAAATAAATATTTAAAATAATTTGATAGTGTCTCAAAATTTTTACTTAGTGGAGGAATGTTGGAAAATCAAGAACTGAATACTTTAATTGCTAGGAGATTCGAAGAACTTGAAGCAATAAAAAGTAAGAATATATTGCCTTTTGAATATGCTTACGAAGTGGATTCCTATTCTATGCAGATTAAGAATAATTATAATGAGTATGCAGAGAAAACGGTAAAAATTGCCGGACGTTTAATGGCTTTGAGGAAAATGGGGAAGGCTTCATTTGCTCAAATACAAGATAAAGAAGGAAGAATACAAATTTACTTAAAAAGAGATGAATTGAATGAACAATACGATTTGTTCAAGCTGCTTGATATAGGAGATATTATTGGCATTGAGGGATTTGTCTTTAAAACAAGAACCGAAGAAATTTCTGTACATACCAAATCTTTAACTTTACTGGCAAAATCTCTTAGACCGATTCCAATCGCAAAAGAAGTTATAGATGAAGAAGGGAATAAGAAAGTTTATGATCAGTTTACCGACAAGGAATTACGTTACCGACAAAGATATGTCGATCTTATTGTTAATCCGCATATAAAAGATGTTTTTGTTAAACGATCAAAAATTATTTCTTCAATGAGACAATTTTTAGACACAAATGATTTCCTTGAAGTTGAAACACCAGTTTTGCAATCCCTTTACGGTGGTGCTACTGCCCGGCCTTTTGTAACTCATCATAACGCTCTTGATATGCGATTATATTTAAGGATTGCAGACGAGCTTTACTTGAAAAGATTAATTGTTGGCGGCATGGACAGAGTTTATGAAATATCGAAAGATTTTAGAAACGAGGGAATGGACAGAACGCATAATCCTGAATTTACAATGATGGAGCTTTATGCAGCTTATAAAGATTATGAATGGATGATGGGATTTGTTGAAAAAATGGTAAATCATATAGCAAGGGAAGTTGTGGGAAGCTCAAAGTTAAATATTGAAGGAAATGAAGTTGACTTTGCACCACCCTGGAAACGTATTTCGATGATTGACGAATTAGAAAGGGAAACTAATATTAATGTTTTGGAGGTTTCTACTGAAGAGTTAGCAAAAGAAGTAAAAAAGAGAGGAGTTAAGCTCGAAGGTATTGAAAATAAGGGACAATTGATTGATGAACTTTTTTCAATTGTTGTTGAACCAAAATTAGTTCAGCCTACTTTTGTTACTGATTATCCCGTTGAACTTTCACCTTTAGCAAAAAAACACAGAACTAAAGAAGGCGTTGTCGAAAGATTCGAAGGTTATGTTTTAGGGAGAGAAATCTGTAATGCCTTTAGTGAATTAAATGATCCGATTGATCAGAAAGAAAGATTTGTTGAGCAGTCAAGATTCAAAGATGAGGGTGACGAAGAAGCACATCAAATAGATGAAGATTATGTAAGGGCTCTTGAATTTGGAATGCCACCAACAGCAGGATTGGGGGTTGGTATCGACCGCTTGGCTATGCTGTTTACAAATCAATCTTCTATTCGGGACGTAATATTATTCCCACAAATGAGACCGGAAAAACATTAGAAATATTTTAGAGTATTATTAAAATGAAATATTTACAGATTTTTTTATTGATTTTAATGATACTCTTATTTTTTAATATTAACTTAGTACCACAGTCAATTGATTCAACAGTATCAAATAAACTTGACCCTGAAAGAATTCCACTTAGCTTAATGAGTAAAAATATTCCACAAAAGCTAGAGCCTTTTAATCAAGAAAAAGATTATTACACACTTGGCGGAATTGGATTGGGTTATTCGCTTATACTCTATCAGATCAATGAATATTACAAAAATACATGGTGGAAATCGGATTCAAATTATATTTATGATGGCAGTTTTCACGTTGTCTCGGATAATAAATATGCTAAAAATATAGATAAATTTGGACATGCATTTGGTGCTGCTGTCATTTCACATTTTTTATCTGCTGGTTTTGAAGCAGCTAATTTTGATGAAGAATCTGCCGTCTGGTATGGAGCTCTGGGTGGATTAGGTATGCAATTATATGTTGAAATTCAAGATGGTTTTGCTCCAATTGAAAAAGCAAGCGGTAAACCTAAATGGGGATTTAGTCCTGGTGATGCAATTTCGAATTTATTTGGGGCTAGTTATTTTGTATCAAGATATTATTTCCCATATTTAAATAATTTTCAAATGCGCGTGAGTTATTGGCCCTCAAAAGCATTGCGTAATGGTGATAAACCGGACAATAATTTCTCAGATGATTATGAAGGTCAAAAAATGTGGTTGGCATTTAGAATGAAAAACTTGCTCCCTGCAAGTATTGCTGAGTACTGGCCATCATTTTTAATGCTTTCGGTTGGATATTTTGTAAGTGGAATTGGAGATTATTCAACAGCAGAAAATGTCAAACCATATTATTATTTAGCATTCGATTTTGATGCTGAAGTAATTCCATTGTATGGAAAATTTTGGTCATTCATAAAAAATACATTAAATTACATTCACTTTCCTATGCCGGGAATTGAAATATCGGAAGACGGGATTAAATTAGCCTTATTTATATACTAGTATGATTAAATACAGCATTATTATACCAACGCTAAATGAAGAAAAATTACTTCCACGATTATTAGAGGTGATTGATAACGCTGATCTAAGAAAGAAGTATAATTATGAAATTATTATTTCTGATGGAGGAAGTTCTGATAAAACCTTAAAGATTGCTGAAAAACATGCTGATATTATCCTAAAGAACAAAGATGGATTTAATCAAAATATTTCCATGGGAAGAAATGTTGGTGCTAATGCTGCAAACGGTGAAATATTGATTTTTTATAATGGTGATATTTATATAAAGAATTTTGAAGCAGTTTTTACAGCCATAATCAATAGCTTTTTAAAGCATAAATATCTGGCTATGACTTGCTGTGTGAAAGTTTTTCCGGAAGAACAAAAATTCGTTGATATTGTATTCCAGACATTTTACAACTATTATTTTCATTTTTTAAATATCATTGGATTAGGAATGGGAAGGGGAGAATGTCATATTATTAAAAAGAGTGTTTTTGATGACTACGGCGGTTATAATGAAGATTTAGCTGCTGGGGAAGATTTTGATCTTTTTAGAAGAATTCGAAAAGATGGTAAAATTTTATTTGCACGGAATCTAACTGTCTATGAATCTCCAAGACGATATAGAAAAATTGGTCATTTCAGAATTCTTTTCACTTGGCTCATCAACAGTATTTATATAATTTTTGCTAAATCTTCAAAATCAACTGAATGGAAAGAAGTAAGATAGGGTTAGACCCTATAGTTGTTAAAAAATAATCATGAAAAAAATATTATATATCGTAATTCTAAGCGGTATTTTGCCGCTTAATGTCTGGGCTCAAGTTGGATATGTGGGAATCGAAGATGAAATTTATGAATATTTAAATAGAATGCAGACGATAGAAGTTATCTCAAATTATAATTCTTTTGAATTACCAAAGACAAGAAATGAAATTAAAAGTTATCTTGTTGAGATAATCAACAATTATGAAAAACTTGATCGGATTGATCAAAATAAACTAGCTGATTTTGTTGCTGAGTTTGAATTTGATTTAGTATCAACTCTACAGAAAAGTGAGACTTTAGTCCCAAGCCTAAACCTAAATTATCTTTTTTCGGGAAACGAAAAATATATTTATACATATCATAATAATAATGGAACTTCAATATTTTTAAATTTTCTTGGTAAAGCTGATTACTTGCATCTTTCAGATATTGCAAATAAAGTTAATGCAAATTCAACTCTTTACCGATTCGGTGGCAACTTTAGAGGTTCATTTTATAATATAATTGGTTTTGAAATAAATACAACGAATGGATCATTCTTTGGGAATAAAGATTTAGCAAAAAATTTTTCTTCATTAAAATACAATTATAAATTTAATCGTACGACATCTTCTGATCTTGGGGATAATTTTTTTGATGAAACTTCTACATACCTTACGTTAGAAAATAGTTATTTAAAGTTAAAAATCGGTAATGATAGAAAATTAATCGGTCATGGCATCAATAAAGTAATACTTAGCGATAATGCTCCAAGAATGGATTACATTAGCCTAAATTTAAATTACGAAGCATTCAACTTTTCTTTTTTTCATGGGAAATTACTTGGCATGCAAACAGTTAATTTAGATCCAATTCAAGGAAACATTAATCTAGTTAATGATAAGTACTTAGCTTATCATAGATTTGGATTCAATCCATCAAGGCACCTAAATTTGGGATTGGGTGAAATGATAATCTATGCTAACAGAAATATTGATTTTGCTTATTTAAATCCATTCAATTTTTATAAAAGTGCCGAGCATGCTAATCAGGATAGAGATAATACTTTTCTCTTTTTTGATTTACAAAATAATTCATTTAATAAATTAAAATTATATTCAACAATCCTAATTGATGATATTGATTTTGGTAAAATTGGTAAAGGCTGGTATGGTAATCAAACCTTGTTGAGTATCGGTGCCTACTCAAGTCAACTTTATTATTTAATTCCTCTTGATTTAGAATTGCAGTATATTAAAATTGATCCATATGTATTCTCTCATAGAATTTATGATAATAATTTTACAAATTCTAATTTTAATCTGGGATCAGTTTTGGAGCCTAATTCAAGCTCAACATCAATAAATATTTATTATAGACCTCACTACCGAGTAAATATTAATTTAGGATTTAGCTATACGGTTCACGGTGCAAATACAATTTCTGATAATGGTGAAATTATTAATTATGGTGGAGACATTAATTTAGGACACCGAGTTAATGATTCCGAAGAAGTATATTTTCTTCAGGGTGAAAAAGAAATTTTCAGAGAATACCATTTCAAAACGGAAATTGAACCAATAAAAAGTTGGATTTTTTCATTAGTGTTAAATTATTCTAAAAAAACATTAGCTAGATCACAATATCCTCAAGAATTATTCGCTACCTTTTCACTATATATCAAACTATAGGTAAAATTTAATGCTCAAATCAAAATATTTCACACTAATCTTAGGAATAGTGTTTATTGTAGGTGTTTTTATTGGAGTAAATTTAAAGGATGTTTTATATAATTCAAAGTCTGATGATGCTGTTGAGAAATTTAGTGAAGTGCTTGATTATACAGAGGAATATTACTTTAAAGATGTAAATAAGGATGAATTGGTTGAGTATGCAATATCTGGTATGTTGGAAAACCTTGACCCACATTCAGTATATATCCCTGAAATTCAACAAATTGGTATAAGTGAAGAGCTAAAAGGTAATTTCGAGGGAATTGGAATCGAGTTCCAAATTATTAATGATTCAATTACAGTAGTTAGTGCAATCTCAGGCGGACCTAGTGAATCAGTTGGAATACTACCTGGTGATAGAATTATTGAGATTGAAGGTAAAAATTCAATTGGCTATACAAACAAAGAAGTTGTATCAAACTTGCGTGGTGAGAAAGGAAGTGAAGTTGAATTAAAAATCTACCGACCTTTTATAAATAGCGAACTCAGTTTTTCATTAATTCGTGACCAGATTCCATTAAATACTGTAGAAGCAGCTTTAATGGTTAACGATACAATCGCCTATATATCAATTTCAAAGTTCGCTGAAACAACAATTTATGAAATTAGTTCAGCATTGGAGCAGTTGACAAATTTTGGGATGAAAAAATTAATTCTTGATCTTAGAAACAATCCCGGCGGTTATATGGATCAAGCTGTTAAGGTTGCCGATCTCTTTCTTGATGACAATAAACTTATAGTTTACACTCAAGGTCGGAAATCAGATTTAGACGTTGAGAGAATTGCCGAACGGCCGTATCCGTATGAGAATTTATCATTGGCTGTTTTGGTTAATAGCGGTAGTGCCTCGGCAAGTGAAATTGTCTCAGGAGCAATACAAGATTGGGATAGAGGAATAATTATAGGAGAAACAACATTTGGAAAGGGTTTAGTTCAGCAGCCCTTTACGCTAGCTGATAATTCAGCTGTTAGAATTACTATCTCAAAATATTATACGCCTTCGGGAAGAATAATTCAGCGTGATTTTTCTGATCGTGAAAATTATTATGCTGTAATGCCTTCAGAAGCAAATGATGAATTGACTGAAGTAATAAACATTGAAGAAAGTGATTCAACAAAAGAAATATTTACAACAGAAGCTGGGAGAGAATTATATGCCAATGGTGGAATCACTCCAGATTTTACTGTTCATAATGATGATCTAACATACTATAGTATTCTACTTCGTAGTAAGGATTTATATTTTAGGTATGTGCGAAAGTATTTGGATAATAACTCCGAAAAAATCATCTCAGAGTATGGAAATGATTTGCAAAAATTTATTGAAAAATTTTATTTTCCAAAAAATGAAATAAATTCTTTCATTAGTTTTGCTGAGGAAAATAAAGTAAAATTCAATAAAGATGAATTTGAAAAAGATAAAAATTATATTATGTTAAGGCTAAAGGCTCATGTGGCAAGAACATTTTGGAAAAGTGATGGATGGTATAGAATATTACTTGGAACAGACAATCAGTTTAAAAAAGCTAAGGAATTGTTAGAGCAAAATTATAAAATTACTGGATAACTAAGTGTCATCAAAATATACCAATATTGGCAAGGAACAAAATTTATTTCCATATAAAGATTTATTTCCCACAGTTGAGGAGTCAGTTTTTATTGCATCAGGTGCAAAAATTATTGGTGATGTTGAAATTGGGGCCAATTCAAGTGTATGGTACAATTCTGTGATTAGAGGAGATGTTCATTACGTTAAAATTGGTTATGATACCAATATTCAAGATTTATCCATGCTGCATGTTACCAATAAAAGATTTCCTTTAAATATTGGTAATAAAGTTACAATAGGTCATAGTGTTAAACTACACGGATGCACGATTTATGATTTATCACTAATTGGGATTGGTGCAATAGTCTTAGATGGAGCAGTTGTTGAAGAAAAATCAATGGTTGCAGCCGGATCAGTTGTTAAACCTGGATTTGTAGTTCCAACGGGGAAATTAATCGCAGGGGTCCCTGGTAAAATAATCCGTGATCTGACCAAAGAGGAAATGGATGATTTTGAAGCATCTGCAGAGCGATATAAAAAGTATACTCAAATCACTCTTAATTCATTAAAAGTTAGCAAATAAAAAAACTTGATTAAAAATTTATTCATAACAAATTCTACTAAAAATAAGCTTAGAAAAAGTACAGTTCATAATTTTATTTCAAGGCTAAAGTCAGATTTAAATTTTGAGATAGATTCTTTGGTAATAAATTTTGTAACCGCTGATCAAATAAAACCAATAAATAAAGAATATTTAGGGCATAATTATTCCACTGATATAATTACCTTTAATTATTCAGGAGAAAATTATACTTTAGATGGCGAAATTTTTATATCTTTGGACGATGCCTCTTTATTTGCAAAGAAATATAATGTAAGTTTGGAGAATGAAATTTTAAGATTAATAATTCATGGTTTTCTTCACATGATTGGTTACGATGATAAAGTGGAAAAAGATAAGAAGAAAATGAAAAGACTTGAAAATAGTCTGGTAAATAAATACCTTAATTCTATAAATAAATTTACTATTGATATATGACAGCTAAAATTGTTGAAGTTCTTGCGAAAATATTAGAAGGTTTGAAAGATAATATTTCAATTGAAGAAGTGACACGGCACTTAAATACCAATAAAGATTTTGATGAACAGACTGTTAGTGCTGCTCTTGGTCTTGTTTTCGATAAATTTCTCACAAATCGGCTGGAACTGTACAAGGAAGGTAATACTACCTCTAAAAGTTTTAGATTGTTGACAAGTGAAGAAATAAATATTATTGGCTCAGAAAATAACGAATATATTCAGCATTTAGTCAATGTTGGTCTATTAGAGCCGCTTGATGTAGAATTACTAATTGAACAAATGACAATGTTTCCTGAAGAAAGGGTTTCCAAAGATGATATAAATTGGATTATCCTTTTCTCTTTGGTCGATTTTGATTCTGAAATCTTACCTGGAAGCAGGGTTCTCCTTTACTCATCCGATACAATAAATTAAAGGTTATTTGAATGGCAAAGAATCTTGTTTTGGTGGAATCTCCATCAAAAGCAAAGACTATTAATAAGTATCTTGGGCGCAAATATGTTGTTGAATCGACAGTTGGGCACATTAAAAATTTACCTAAGACTAAACTTGGTATTGATATTGAAGACGGATATAAAGTTCAGTTATTAAATATCAGAGGTAAAGGCGATCTAATAAAAAAAATTAGAAGTCTAGGATCTAAAGCAGAAAAAATATTTGTTGCAACTGATCCTGACCGCGAGGGTGAAGCAATTGCGCAAGATGTTGTAGAAATTTTAGAAGGCAAAACTAAAGCTCATATTTATAGGGTGTTATTTAACGAAATAACCAAGGCTGCAGTAAAAAAAGCAATGGAAGCTCCCATAGAAATTGATAGTGATTTAGTTCAATCTCAAAGAGCACGTAGAGTAATGGATAGAATTATCGGTTATAAAATTAGTCCTTTACTTTGGCGAGCAATTTTAGAAGCATCTGGCAATTCATTATCAGCCGGTCGTGTTCAATCTGTTGCTTTGAGATTAATATGCGAACGGGAAGAATTAATTGATGAATTTATTCCAACTGAATACTGGGTTATTGTTGCTGATTTTTTAACAGAAAATGGTGAAACTCTAACCGTTAAGTTGGCCGAAAAAGAAGGCAAACAATTAAAAATTCAGCCCAAACCGGAAATGGATGAAAATGACTGGAATAATTTTTTAATTAAAAATTTCGCTATTTCTAATGAAGAAGACGCTGGTAAAATATTGGATGAAATAAAAAATGCTCCAGAATTTTATATCTCAGATATCATAAAGAAAAAATCAAAAAGAAATCCTTCTCCACCTTTTATTACAAGTACCCTTCAAGCTGAAGCTTCGAGAAAGCTTGGTTATAGACCAAGAAAAACTATGCGGATAGCTCAAAGCTTGTATGAAGGTATAAAATTGGGTAAAGGAGAAATTACCGGTCTTATAACCTATATGAGAACTGACTCTACAAGATTAAGCAATGACATTACTGATAGCGCCCGAAATTATATATTGGAAAATTACGGCAAAGATTTTCTGCCAGGTCGAACTAGATCATATGAGAAGAAAAATAAGAAAAATATCCAAGATGCTCATGAAGCCATTAGACCAACCTCGTTAGTGCATGCTCCGGAAAATATTAAAGAATTTCTAGATAGTGATCAATTTAAAGTTTACCAATTAATTTGGCAAAGATTTGTTGCTTGTCAAATGGAATCTGCAGATGTTGAATCTACAAATGTTTCTGTAAGTGCTGGAAATTATATTCTTAAGGCTTCAGGATCAGTAATTACTTTTGAAGGATTTTTAAAAGTCTATAGTGAGACTAAAGAAAACGGTGATAATGGTAATGAGGACTCCCAAATTCCTGCTGGACTTATGGTGGATCAGAAACTGCAATTAAATTCAGTAGCTAAAAATCAACAATTTACAAAACCAGCACCTAGATTTACAGAAAGTTCATTAATAAAGGAATTAGAAAGTAACGGTATTGGCAGACCGAGTACTTATGCATCAATTATAGGTACTATTCAAGATAGATATTATATTGACCAGCAGGAGAAAAAATTAGTACCAACTGATTTAGGCAAAAAAGTAAATGCCGTTTTAGTTAAAAATTTTCCAAACATACTTGATGTTACTTTTACTGCTCGAATGGAAGAAGAACTCGATTTAGTTGCTTCAGGAGATAATGAATATAAACAAGTTTTGGATGATTTTTATATACCATTTTCAAAGACATTAGATGAAGTTGAAAAAAATCTGGAAAAAATAATCTGTGAAAAATGCGGTTCTGAAATGGAACTTAAAATAGGCAGATTTGGAAAATATTTTGCATGTTCAGGATATCCTAATTGTAAAAATATAAAATCAACTAACGAATTAATTACGAGTGAACCTGAATACACAGGTGAAACTTGTCCGGAATGTGGTAATAAAACTTTGATCAGATCTGGGAAATTCGGCAAATTTATCGGTTGTGAAAATTATCCCGACTGCAACTATACTGCACAACTTACTTTAGGTATAAAATGTCCTACATGTGGAGAAGGGGAAGTTGTAACCCGAAGATCTAAAAACGGAAGATTTTTTTATGGCTGCAGTAGATATCCCGATTGTGATTATGTAAGTTGGAACAAACCAAAAGCTGAAGAGGTTCAAGAAAAATAGTAATTATTTATTTGAAAGGTCAATACCTTAATGGAAAAGTCGATTTTTAATGATTCGATAGAGGATTACTTATCTGAACTTAATGGAGTAAAAAGAGTTTCTCAGAATACTTTAACTGCATATCAGAAAGACCTTTCACAGTTTTTATTTTTTTTGAATAAAAAGGGGATTGATTCCTTTAGTAAAATTAATGAAAGAATAATACGTTTGTTCATTGTTGAATTAAATGATTCCAATCTTAATAAAACTTCAATTTCAAGAAAGCTATCTGTCTTAAGAGGATATTTTAGATTCCTGAATCAACAGGAAATAATGGATTCCAATCCGCTTGCCTCCATCAAAAATCCGAAATCTAATAGAAAGCTCCCTGAAATAATTACTCTTGACTCTTACGAAAAAATTCTTAAATTGTTAGAAGAGGAAAAGAAAGATAATTCAGATATTCAATTAATCTTTGAACTTTTGTACGGTTGTGCTCTAAGAGTTTCAGAAGTTTGTAACTTAAATCGTGGAGATATTGATCTGAGTCGCAAAAGCATTAGAGTTTTTGGAAAAGGCAGCAAAACAAGAATTGTTCCGTTTGGTGATAAATCTATTACCGTTTATAAAAATTATATTTCAAATTATCCATTCGCATCTCAGTTTGCTCCACTTTTTAATACCAAGAAGGGAAAAAGAATTTATCCACGTTATGTTGCTAGGTTAGTAAATAAATATTTATCTAAAGTGACTGATGTTTCTAAGAAAAGTCCGCATGTGTTGAGGCATACTGCTGCTACTCATATGCTGGATAATGGTGCAGATTTAGTTGGAGTTAAAGAGATTTTAGGACATGAAAATTTATCAACCACCCAAATTTATACACACGTTAGTATTGAGCGATTAAAAAAAGCTTATAAAAACGCACATCCAAAATCTTAAGGAGTTATTATGAATGTACAAATAACATCTAGAAAATTTAAAGCGAAAGATTCACTTAAAAATGATATTACTGAACAATTACAATCGTTAAAGAAGTTTAATGATGATATTTTGGATGCAAATGTAATTCTTAGTTATGTTCATCAAAAAGATAGTATTAAAACTGTAGAAATTAATTTGTCTATTCCGGGAAAAATACTAACTGCCGAAGAAACAAGTGATGAATACGGAAAAGCGCTAACAAAAACTATTACAAAATTAGAAAGGCAATTAAAAACTTTGAAATCAAAAAGAATTGCTAAATCAAGATGATGAATATTTCCGATAAAAATATTTTTCGGAAAGATAAAATTTCTGTAGATTTTTTTTATCAGTCAACAAAAGAAAGATTTTCTATTGAACTTTTAAATGATGATGTTTCTTTAGAACGATCTATTACTGAACAAAATTTGCACAGACCCGGACTTGCGCTTGCCGGGTTTGTTGATTTATTTTCCTACAAGCGAGTGCAAATTTGCGGAAATACAGAAGTACAGTACTTAAACAAATTAACCAAAGAAAAACGTAAAAGTGCAATAGAAAAATTACTTAGTTTTAATATTCCTTGTGTAATTTTTACCAATTATAACAAACCTACTGATGAAGTTCTTCAGCTGGCAACAGAATACGGAATACCAATTTTTATTTCTGAGTTGTCAACAACTAAACTCGTTTATTTAGTAAGCGATTTTTTGGATGATCAATTCTCACCCAGGTTATCTGTACATGGCTCTTACGTTGATGTTTATGGAATTGGAATTCTCATAAGTGGACAATCGGGGATTGGAAAAAGCGAAGTAGCATTAGATCTCGTTGAAAGAGGACATAGATTAGTAGCCGATGATGTTGTGATAATGACTAAAAAAGGTGAAGGAATAATTATGGGTTCTGGCACTGAATTAGTTAAACATTTTATGGAAATTAGAGGTATTGGGATTTTAGATATACGAAGTATGTTTGGTATCAGGGCTATTCGATTTCAAAAAAGATTGGAAGTTGTTATCGAACTTGAAGTTTGGGATGATAATAGTGAATATACTAGAACTGGGCTTGACACAAAAACAGTCAATATTATGGATGTTGGAATTCAATATATAAAAGTCCCAATAGTTCCAGGCAAAAATATTACTGTAATTTGTGAGGTAATTGCACTCAATTATTTGTTAAAACATTATGGCTATGATGCTGCTGAAGTATTGAATCAGAGGCTTCGGTCTAAGATAAAATCTAAAAATAGTGAAACCGATAGATCAGTAGATTATTTTGAGCATGATTTTGAATAAATTTGTGTAAATTATTCAAAATTATGTTGCTTGACTAAGTTTAACTGTTTTGTTATCTTCCCAACCGAAAAATATAAAAAGAGGTCATGAAAAAAAACATATATTATTATTCTCAAAAAAAATTAAAGTATGTCGAAATAAATAATTTTTACTCAAAATTTATTTCACTTTTGGCATTGTTCTCGACTGTTTTTGCACTTATTTTTCTTGGTTCATATCTTTTTGTTTCTAGTCTGGTTAATCCTAAATCTGATCTTTCAGATTTACGAAAAGAGAATAAGAAATTGAAAGAAAAATATGTTGAGATGTCATCTCAAATAAATCAATTGTATTCAGATATTCAATTTTTAACAGATAAAGAAGACGAACTTAGACTATCTGTTAATTTAGAACCGCTGTCTGAAGAAGAAAAGAATTTTGGTATTGGTGGTGCTGCCTTCAATGAAATGAATATATCGTCGATTTCTGATGTTAAAGATATTGTTGGAGAAGTTGACAATTCCTTGGATGTTCTAAAATCTAAGGTGGTATTTGCAAAAGATAACTACAAAAAGATAGAGGAATCTCTAGAAGAAAATTTAGAATTATTTGATGCTCTACCTGCACTTCTTCCAACACAAGGTAGAATTGGCGATAGATTCGGAATGAGAAAACATCCTATTCTAAAAGTAAAAAGAATGCATACAGGTATAGATATCGTTGTTAATACAGGAAATAAAGTTTTTGCGGCCGGGAAAGGGAAAGTAATTAGAGCGAGTTATAATGGTGGATATGGAAAAACTATTGAAATTGACCATGGATTCGGCTACACAACACTTTATGCTCATTTATCCAAAATTGATGTGAAAAAAGGACAGACTGTTAACAGGGGAGAGCTCATTGGGTTATCCGGTGAAACTGGTCGTTTAGCAACCGGTCCGCATTTGCATTATGAAGTAAAACATAATGGTGTTCATTTAAATCCTAAAAATTTTATTTTTAGTGATATTAAAGCATTTGATTCTCAATCTGAAAAGGGGTCATTCTAGGAGTTATATTAATGATTTGGACTATTGAATTAGCATCTTACCTACTAGATGCTCCTTGGCCTGCTACCAAGGAAGAACTTATTGAATATGCAGACAGAATTGGAAGTCCTCTAGAAGTAATAGAAAACTTAAAAGAACTTGAAGACGACGAAGAGTTATACGAGAATATAGAAGACATTTGGCCTGATTATCCTACAGATGAAGATTACTTCTACTTTGATGATGATGATTATAACTAGATCTCAAAAAGGGTTGTAAATGCATGATTTTTTCCTTGGAATACAGGGACAGGAGAATGCACTAAATATTCTTTCCGAGCTTCATTCCAAGGAGCGAATACCTAATGCATTATTATTTTCCGGAGTTGAAGGATGTGGTAAATTTTTTACTGCAATTCAATTTCTTAAACTATTAAATAAAGATACTTCATCATCAGCTCTTCATAAATTTGATTCTTTATCTGAACCATTTGTAAAACTAATTTTTCCTCTCCCTAGAGGCAAAGGTGAAGATAATTCAGATCTGCCTACTTCAAAATTAAGCCAGGATATTGTAGAAGATATTTCTGATCAGATCAAGTTAAAAGCAGCCAACCCTTATCACAAAATTAATATAGCTAATGCAAATAATATTAAGATAAATAGCATCAAAGAAATAAATAAAATTATATCTCTCAACTTTGATGAAATTACTTACAGAGGAATAATTATTTCGGATGCTCATAAGATGAGCATTGAAGCACAGAATGCATTTTTAAAAAACTTGGAAGAACCTCCTGAAGGTATAATATATATATTATTAACTGATAACCCGGATAATCTATTAACTACTATTAAGTCCCGCTGCTGGGAGATTAATTTTGCTCCTCTCAGTAACAAAAACCTAGAGAGCATTCTTACTGGTAGATATAATTTCTCTAGAGCTGACCTTGAGGATGTATTACCTTTTGCAAATGGGTCCGTTTCAAACGCTTTGTTTCTAATAGAAAATGATATCCAAAAATATTTAGCACGAACTATATTAATTCTAAGATATTCTTTAGCCAGAAAATTTCAAACCGCATTTAAAGAGTTTAACGATGTTATGGATCAGAATTCAGTAAAGTCTTTTCAAATAATTATTGATTTGATTTTAGCTTGGTTAAACGACTCTATAAAGGAAAAATTTAATCTTGATAATATTAGCTTTAATAAATATAAAGAAACCCTTGAAAAATTTAATGCTCGCTTTAAATCAGCAGATATTAGTTTACTAACAAGCAAATTGGTGGAGTATCGCAATTCACCTAATAGAAATGTTAACTTGAATATCTTAGTGATGAATGTTATATTTGAACTGGCTTCTCTTGGAATGAAAAAAATATGACCGATAAGGACCAACCAAATAAAAATCAATCTTCATTTTTTAACAATGATTTAATAACTGATAATTATTGTAATCTTGTTCATGATAAGATTACTAAGGAATTATTGAATAGTCAAAGTATCGATAGTTCTGTTAGCACAGTTCTTGATGACGGAAATGGAAATACTACACAGCATCATTATGTAATTGCTAAATGCAAAGGATTTTTGGGAATTCATTTTTGTGAAAATCCTAAAAATTTGGTACTAAAATTAAATGATTGTATAATTGTCAAAGTAGATAAGGAATTTGAATTTGCAACGGTTCTTGAATTAGGTGATCTTGCTAATTTCAAAAAGCTAAAACAAGAACTGGAAAATGAAACTTTACCGATTATTGAAAGAACTGCTTCTGAATATGATATTGAGAAGCATCTACATAACCTTAACAACGCTCACGAAGCAAAGTCTATCTTCTTAAAACTAGTTGAAGAATTATCTCTCGAAATGAAGTTAGTTGATATTCATTATCAATTTGATAGAAAAAAACTATTTTTCTTTTATACTGCTGATGGAAGAGTAGATTTTAGAGAATTAGCAAAGAAACTTGCATCAACTTTTAAAACTAGAATTGAACTCAGACAAATTGGTGTGCGCGACGAAGCCAAAAGATTGGGTGGAATTGCTACATGCGGTAGAGAGTATTGTTGTTCATCATTCCTTAGTAATTTTAAGAGAATCACTACTGATATTGCAATTGAAAATAATATTTCTACAAGTATATCAAAATATACAGGTCCTTGCGGAAAATTAAAATGTTGCTTATCGTTTGAAGTCTAAAGATTTTTCTTACTTTTAATATTATCCTTTTTCCGCAGGCCCAAAAGGAGATTATCAATGAGGAAATCAGTCATAATTGCAGCTAAAAGAATACCCATTGGATCATCTAATGGAAGTTTATCGAACCTCTCAGCAACACAATCAGAAAGCATTGTCATTCAAAGTCCACTTAATGAAATTAACCTCCCATCTGATGAAATAAATAAAGTATTGTTGGTTAATATTTTATCTGCTCGGCTCAGACAAGCACCTGCAAGACAAGCAGATCTTGGAGCCGGTTTACATGATAATATTGAATAAATGACAATTAATAAGGTATGTGGCAGTGGATTAAAAGCAGTAATGCTTGCCGATCAACCTATTAAATGCGGTGATGCTGATGTTGTAATTGCTTGAGGTATGGAGAAAGAATGTCAAATGCTCCATATTTGCTTTCTAAGGCACGTTCTGGCTATAGGCTACATGATAATGGAGAGCTGATTGATTCAATGATCAGGGATGGTTTTGGGAGGTTTATAATGATTTTCACATGGGTAGTTGTGCAGAAATTTGTGCAAGGGACTTTAAATTTACTAGAGAACAAGTTGATGAATATGCAATTCAATCATATAAAAAGCGATAGCTGCAAAAGCTGAAGGTAAAATTAAGGATGAGATAGTAGATGTAAAAATAGAAACAAGAAAAGGGGAGATGGATATATTCGAAGATGAAGAAATTGATAAAGTTAATTTTGAAAAGATTTATAAAATACGAACTGCATTTGAAAAAGATGCATTGTTACCACAGCAACCTCATCAAAAATAAATGATGGAGCATCTGCAATTATGATAATGTCAGAAGAGAAAGTACTTGAACTTCAACTCATGCCCATTGCTGAGATAATAGCCCAAGCTACAGCAGCAAAGAAACCTATTGAGTTTACAACCGCTTCTGTAGATTCTATAAAAAAAGTTTTCGATAAAACAAAATTAGATAAAAGTGATATCGATCTTTATGAAATTAATGAGGCATTTGCATTAGTTTCCTTAGCCGTAAATGATTTAGTAGGGTTAACTGGTGAAAATGTAAATGGCGGAGCTGAAGCAACGTCATTAATTATAAAAAGGTATAATTAAATAAGGGATCATATAATGAATATTGAAAAAGTGGCAGTAATTGGTGCTGGTACAATGGGCAACGGTATTGCTCATGTTTTTGCTCAAAATGGATATAAAGTAGAATTTATTGATTTAAAGGAAGAATACTTAGAAAGAGGTCTGAATTCAATTAAAAAGAATTTAGATCGTCAACTTAAAAAAGAAGTTATAACTCCTGAGGTAAAGGATACAACCATTAAAAATATTAGTTCAGTTATTGGTGTTGAAAACATATCAAAAGATAATGACTTAGTCGTTGAAGCCATAATTGAGGATAAAGATGCTAAGCTAAGTTTATTTAAAGGCTTAAATGATATAATTAAAGTTGATTCTATATTAGCCTCAAACACTTCATCTATATCAATAACTGAACTAGCAACTGTTTCAAGACCTGAAAAATTTATTGGAATGCATTTTATGAATCCAGTTCCGGTAATGAAGTTAGTTGAGATAATAAGAGGTTACTCAACATCAGATGAAACATATAAAACTATTAAAGAATTATCCGTAAAATTAGGCAAAACTCCGGTTGAAGTTCAGGATTATCCTGGTTTTATATCAAATAGAATACTAATGCCAATGATCAATGAAGCAATCTATGCACTCTATGAAAATGTAGCTACTGCAGAAGATATAGATACCGTAATGAAGTTGGGAATGGCTCATCCAATGGGGCCATTAACACTAGCTGACTTTATTGGTTTAGATGTTTGTTTAGCAATAATGAATGTTTTATACAACGGATTTAATGATTCAAAGTATAGACCTTGTCCACTATTAAAAAAAATGGTTGCAGCAAATAAATTAGGAAGAAAAAGCGGCGAAGGGTTCTTTAAGTACGACTAAGCGCCTGGTAACCGCTGAATCGATATATGTCCTATAATGTATATTATGTAAACTTACTTATGCTCTGCTAAATGTATCCATTATACTTTAAAAAGATATATAGGATTATCACTAACATAATAATATAGGCATACGGCTTCTTTGTTGAAGTTTTCTCTCTGTAATTTGACCTAAACCCGAGTTTCCTTTTCCTTTTTAATTCTTCATCTTTTTCAGGCTTATAATATCTTGGTTGATAATCAAATTTTTTATGTCTTGGTTTTTTAATAAACATTTAACTAATTAATTATTTTTGAAATAAATTTAACGGCATTTCTATGAATTTTGATTTCCGCTGTTTTTAAGTTATTTGAAATTATTTCACCATCGCAGTGTACAAATGTTGGCGTCTGTAAATAAATTCTATATCTATCAGATGTAAATAGTTTTGCTTCCGGGATAGTTTCAACTTTATTGAATAGTGCCATCGGTAAAGCAGATAAAAGCCTTCTACGAGTAACTTGATCAAAGACACTCAAATCAAGTAAGCCATCATCAACAATTGCATTTGGATTGAGATAAAAACCTCCACCGGATGAAATACCGTTACCTATTGATATCATTAACTTACAACCTGATATTTTATCATTATTGAATTCGAGTTCAGCATTAATCATATTATAATCAAAAAGCGCTTGAAAAACAGCATAAATATATGAGACAATTCCGGTTAATCTCTTATTAGATTGTTTTAAATAACCAACTTGAGCATCAAAACCGATACCAGCGTTATTTATAAATTTGTGTGATTTAAGTGAATTATCAAGATTCTCAGTGAAAATAAGTTCTCCAATATCAACATTGGTTATATGGTGCATGTTTGGATTATGAATAAATGACACTGTATCTTTAATATTTTTGTTAAGATTAAAATTCTTTATAAAATCATTTCCGCTTCCAACCGGGAGCACGCTAATTTTACATTCTGTTCCTTTGGCAATTCCGTTAATAACTTCATTTAATGTGCCATCTCCGCCTACAGATATTATGACATCAGGGAAAGTTTCTAAATTCCTAACAATTTCTGTTGCATGAAGGGGATATTTGGTTTCGATGATTTGAATATTGTTTTTTGTATTTTGAAGAGACTGAATGAAAGGGACAACCTTCTTCCCTCTTCCCCTTCCAGAAATTGGATTTACTATATAAAGATAATTTTTCAATTGAAGTTTTAAGAATTTTTAATTTGAATTGTTTACATAAATTATTGCAAAGCAAGTTACATAATGCTCAGAGTGGCTCATTGTAATTTTTAATAATTTATCGCTGCCTAAAAATTCACTTAGATTTCCGGATAGTTTTACATTTGGCATCCCAGATTTCTCATTATAAATTTCTATATCTTTCCATCTAAATCCCTTGCTCCAGCCGGTGGCTAATGCTTTTGCAATTGCTTCTTTGGCTGCAAATCTAGCTGCAAAATGTTGATATTTATTTTTTTTCGACAAGCAGTAGTCTAGTTCTGTCTTAGTATAAATTTTGTTAAGAAAGATTTTATCAAAACGCTCTATACTCTTTCGAATTCTCTCAATTTCAATAATATCGATACCAATTCCAAAAATCATTAATTGACTTCCTCTAACACTTATTAAAATAAATCAACATCGGCTTTAACCTCAAGTCCACCCGATTTTAACTGTTCATTTATAGTTTTAGTAAGTTCTTTAATTTGCTTAAGTGAATTTTGAAGATCATTTAGTAGATCTTCGTCATACATAATCTTGCCGATATTATTCTCTGAATTTGCGATCTCATTACTAAAATTATTTAAATTTTGGAGAAGTATATTAGATGCCGTTAATGTAGAGTCAAATTTGATAAGAATTGAACCGACTTTCTCGCTATTATTATTTAGAAGATTGTTTGTACTTTCAGATAATTTACTAACATTTCTAATTGTTTCATTGAATACAGTTCTATTCTGAATTATCAACTGGTTCAAATTTGTTGATAGTAATTTTATTTGTTCCATCGATGAAATAATATTGTCAGTCAACTTGTCGTTATTAAATAATTTATTCGCATTATGTAATGATGTTTTAAGTTCTCCAATAACTTCAATTAAATCCGTTTCAACTGAACTTAGAGTTGCCATTGCAGTTGAAATATCACCTGCGAACTTACCGATTTGAATCTCATCGTAATTAATAAAATTCTCAGAATTTCCAGGATTTATTTCAATTTTTTTTCCGCCCATTAAATCGAGCATCATTACGGAAAAAGTAGCATCTTGTTTTAGGTTAACGGCCTCATTAAATTTTACTTCCACCAAGGCATAATTCTCTTTTGTAGTAATCGAATTTACCAATCCTTTACGTACACCATTAACACTTACTAAATCCCCAAGTTCTAAACCAGCAACAGTTTCAAATTTGATTATTATATTAGTATCATTTGAACTTAAATCAATATTCTTTGCCCAACCATAAATAAAAATAAATACAATTATGGCAGCTAAAACTGTTATACCAACTTTAACTTCAGTTTTCTTTTCTTCGTTCATATTTAGTTAGAATATTAGTAATAAAATCAAATTCAGCAGAATCAATTTTTGAATCGAGCAAAATAACTTCGATATCATCAGAGAATTCTTCAATGCGCTTTAATTCATCTTCGATATCTAATGAATTTATATCTTTAAAATAATTATTAACTACAATTTTTAATGAATCAGAATACTGGCTATTTCCCAATTCATCTAAATTTGAGAAAATTCGATCTTGTGCAATTTCAACCAACTGTTCCTTACCCATTTCCAATAGATCTTCACCATGAAATTTGACTAAATAAAATATTCCCAAAACAATAATTGTCAAAGTAATAATTACAGTTAGAAAACATCCTTTTTTCATTATTCTGTTTGATTTAGTTTTTCAATTTCAACTTTTGTTATTCTGTTATTTTCAATTTCTATAACTTTGTATGAATATCCGTACTGTGAAAAAGAAAATCCTACTTCCGGAATTGTTCCGGCATGATTAAAAATAAATCCGCCTAGTGTTTCAAAATCTTCATCGGGAACATCAATATTAATATTTAATTTTTCCTCAATTTCATCAATATCAACTTTACCGGACATAATAAACTTATTCTCACTTACTTCAACTATCTCTTCTTCTTCATCATCAAACTCATCTCTAATTTCACCAACAATTTCTTCTAAAATATCTTCAAGAGTTATTAGTCCAGATGTCCCTCCATATTCATCAACAACAATACTCAAATGCATATTTTTTTCCTGAAATTCATGCATAAGTTTGCTTATTAGTTTTGTCTCCGGCACAAATATACATTCTCTAATAATCTTTTCAAGTTCAAATGCAGAGAGATTTAATTCTGAATTAAGATATGGAAGTAAATCCTTTGCGTACAATATACCTAAAATATTATCTAGATCATCCTTATAAACTGGTATTCGGCTATGTCCGGAATCTTTAATAAGATCAATTAAATCAGACAATTTTATATTGTTGGGAATGGCAACCATATCCACTCTGGGAGTCATAATTTCACGAACATTAATTGATTTGAAAGCAACAAGACCATGAATTAATCCATGTTCTTCTACTTCAATTGTTCCCCTTTCGACCCCAATATCTGCCAGATCAGCAATTTCTGTTGATGATAGTGCTGTTTTGGATTTATCATATTTAACTCTTGAAGTTGCCTTTTTGATAAGAATAGTTAGAAGTTTAGAAATAGGACTTAGAAAAAAGCTAACCCAATATAACGGAAAAGCAATTATTTTCGAAAAATATATTGGATGTCTGTTAGCCCAAACTTTTGGCGTAATTTCTGCAAATAGAATTACAATAATAGTTAAAATAATAATCTGTATCAGTAATGCAATATCTACAGGAATATTGTTAAGATTTGCAATTTCCAGAGCAATTGAGACAGAAATTATTGAGGCAGCAACATTTGCTAGAGTATTCCCAATTAATATAGTGACTAAAAGCCTCTTTGGGAAAAGAAGTAACTTTGAAATGTATGTGCCTAAAATGCCGGTATCTTTTTTTATATCGTCTATTTTTTTTTCATCAAGAGAAAATAAAGCGACTTCAGATCCGGAAAAAATAGCAGAACAAAAAAGTAGAAATAAGAGAATTATTACTCTATTGAGCCAGCCAATTTCCAAATATAATTATTAACCTCGTTTATTAAACAATCTTAGCTAAAATGGTAAATCATCATCATCGGGAGCAGTTTTATCAATTGATTCCGGTTCAGAAAATGTAGTGTCTGCACTACCACTTGACTGATAGCTGCCATCACCGCTATCAAGTGGGATAATATTAAATTTGTCAGCTATTACTTCGGTAACATAAACCTTTTGACCATCTTTATTTTCATAGTCTCTTTTAGCAAGTCTGCCTTCAACATAAAATTTCTTGCCTTTTTTTAGATTACCTTTTAAAAAATCGGATGCACCAAATATCACTATATTGTGCCAAGTGGTTTCATTAACCCAATTTCCATCTCTTCCCTTATAACTATGTGTAGTAGCTAATGAAAAGGAGGAAACTTCAGTATTATTCGTTGTAAATCGGTGTTCAGCATCTTGTCCTAAGTTACCAATAAGCATTATCTTATTAAGTGAAAAGGCCATTAGATCTCCTATCTTAAATAAAAAAATGATTACAAATTATTCTGTAATGATAAATGCGTCTTTGAATAAATTATTACTCCAAAGTTTTGCTCGCACTTCTTCAATTTCAGTTCTCGTTGAGTACGCCGAACTCCTTACTGTGTAATAAGTGTTGTCCGGATTGTAAATTATTGAGAGTACAAAGGGAGCGGTATTCTCAATTTCTTTAACGTATTGCTCTGCTCTACCGAGTGTTGTAAAGGCACCAAGCTGTAAAAAATATTTAGTTCCACTTTTTTCAGGAGTGCCATCCTTTATAATTGGTTCGTCAAAAACATCAACTTCTTGTTTATCCTTCTCTTGAAGTGATTTGTCAATTTCCTTTTTCAACTGATCAATTTCTTCAGTCTTAATCTCATTTTCAGATACATCATCAAATACATAAACTTCTTCAACTTTATTATCTTCTTTTGCAACAGCTTCTTCTTGTTGTTCAGTCGTCTGAAATATTGAACAGCTAACAAAAGTGACTACTAATAATAACGCTAATATTGTTTTCATTTTCTCATCTTAAAAATTGTGGCTGACTATTCAAAAATAGTCAGCCGATTTATAATTGTCAATTAATAAAAGATTGAATCAAATGTGCCGGCTTCAAATAAAGGCAAGCCCAATTTGTTAAACTCCACTCTTTTTGCTATTTCTAAACTAGGTGGAATCGTAGCTACATTTACATAAGGAATATTTGCAGAATATTCACTATTAATTACTTCAATAAATTTATTTGCAACAATAGCATAACCTTGACTTGAAGGATGAACACCATCCAAGCTAAATAAACCACCACTAATATAAAGTGCCGAAAACTCAACACCATCTGCAACTATTCCATTCTGCGCAATATTGTTAAAAAATGAATGCATATCAGCAAGTTTAAATCCAAATTGAGAAGCAGCTGCATTTATAGAGCTGTTATATGAAGCAATAACTGTTTTAGCAGTTCTAATTTCATCTTCATCTAATATCACACCATTGGAAAGTGGGTTATCCGCTGATTGACCTTTGCCTTCAGCTAACTCAGATGAGGCTTGAAGGGTTAAAAGATTTTTAGTAAGATCTAACTGTGCAACTGATCCATCAGATTTGGTCCCAACAACTGCAGGAATTCCTTGCGACAGTAATTGTCCACCGATTGTAGTAAAAAATGGAATTGCAGCAACATCAGGAATATTTGCGACTACAACATTTTCAACTCCTGCTTGAGCAATAGCTCCTAGTAATTGTGTATATAAAACACCAAATGTAACATCACCTTCTGTGGGTGTATAAGGTCTCAAACCTCCGGATGTAGCATAACCTAAAATGTCATTATTACCAATCCAGATTGTCATGAAAGTTGGTTGAGAGCTTAGTGCTTGAGCAAGCACACTTCCCTTACCTCTCAATACAACATCAATTAATGGATTAACTCCAACATAATTTGAGGGACTTGCTTCAGTTGTTAACACGTCTGCAAGGACAATACCTGGAATTCCCAAATTGTTATATGTCGTTTCTAAGTTTGCATTTTCAGGTATTCCTGTACTAGGCTGAGATTCAGTTGAAAAAGGTTCAAGTGATTTGATTGCTATTCTGCCGCCAATTCCTGGATCAGAAATTATCGGTTGTTCGTATGTTGTATTTACTTGATTTGCTATTAAATTACCATAAGAATAAATTTGAGCACTTTTGTATAATGCACTGCTTTGATATCCTGCAGTTAAACTATTGCCGATAGAAACAAATTTTGAAAAATTAGCTTCACCGGTATTTACAGATTCTGTTGGTTCCGTTAAATCGGTTCTATCCTCACAAGAAGCAAATAATAGGCTTATGAAGAAAAATGCTAAAATATATTTATATAATTTCATTTCTGTTTAACTCCTTATTAAAAATTGTATAATAATGAAAGTGAAATTAAATGGGCTACAGAATTGTAAACACCGTTCATTGGAGTGATGCTGTTCTCAATTCCGCTATAATTTTCTAATGAGTTAGTAATCTCTCTTTCCTCAAATCTCAAAAATAGATAACCTGCTTCTGCAGTAAGATTTGCACTAAGTTTATATCCAACACCCGCACTAAACCCTAACCTGTCCGAATCTGGTAAAGTCGGATCAAGTCTTTCATCTGAAACGGGATTACTATCATATAGAAATCCAGCATAAAAATCCAAGTCAGTAGTATATTGATATTCTGCACCTAACCTAGCAATAAATCCGTTATCGTAATTTCTTTCCGATGAATTTACTAATTTTTCACCAGTATCTGAATCTATAAAATCTTGAAATTCAACTTCTAATTTTTCATAACTGTCCCAGCCAACATATTGATAGTCAGCCGTTAAAGTAAAATTTTTAAGTGGCTTAATTGCTATACCAAATGTAATATTTTCGGGCGTCGTCAGTGGTGCCGTAATATCCCCGTTAGGTAATTGACCATCAAAAAGTGATGGTACATTAGAAGGAGTTGCATCTCCCTCAAATTCAATTGTAACCTGACTTCTAAATGATAAACCGACTGAAATTGATTTAGTTGGGTGAGCAATTATTCCAGCTGTGAACCCGGAGCCTGTTCCTGTCCCTTCTAATTCAAGATACGGTTCCGCATTAAATGGGCTCAAATTTAATTTTCTACCAATTAAAACATCCCCATAGGTGAAAACATAACCAAAACCAATAGATAATTCGGGAATAATTTTGTACGATGCAACTAGGTTAAAAAAGAAAGTTCTTATTTCGGTTTCAACTGCCATGAATCTGCCAACCCAATTATCTTCCCATTTTGTCCCCAAACCATAATTATTACCAACACCAAAACCCAAAAACAATTTATCATTTATCTGGTGCGTTGCATATAAATGAATAGGTGTAAAAATTTGACTTTCAAGCTCATACTCTGCTATTGAAGGTGACGGTCCTCTGAAAGTTGATGATGGCAATATCAGTGTTGACCCAAAAAGTAATTGTGTGCCATAAAGTTGAGTAATACCAGATGGGTTGAAATATATTGCAGATGGATCATTAGCCAAGGCTACAAAAGCTCCACCCATTCCCATAGCTTTTGATCCATGCTCATTTATTTGAAATCCACTTGCCCAAATATTTGAACTGAGGGAAAAAAGAACAATAATAATCATTAACACTTTCTTCACTTGACCTCCATTTATTATTTTAAAAAAATACTTTATGTAATAAATTAAATGATTGATATTATTTTTTTAAGACTTACTAAAACTACTTTTGAATAGATTGAATAAAAATTAACGATTGATTTTTCTCAACTGATTTACCTTCTTTTACTGGAATCTCTTTGATAATACCAGTTGCTGGGGATTTAATGATATTTTCCATTTTCATTGCTTCAAGTAATAAAAGAGGTTCTCCTTCATTTACCTCATCACCGATAGTTTTATAAAGCTTTAAAACTAAACCAGGCATTGGGGATTTAATATTATATTCTCCTTGAGCATGTGCTTTATTACTTAAAATTTTTGAGGCTTCATCTTCTAGTTTAGTTCTAACAAAAGCCTCAAAATAATGTCCGCTAATTAAAAATGATAGTTCATTATTACTTAATTTATTTGTAGTAACGTGGAATATTTTATTGTTAAGATTTACTTTATACGTATGCTCAGAAAGCTGAGTTATTTGCGAATCAAATTCACTTCCATTTAGCCTTATATTATGGAAATTATTTGTGTTTACTGAAAATTTTTCTTCATCAATTGTTACAATAAAATCACTCATATTTTAAGTTTTCCCAATGATTTTGATTAGACACACAAATTTTATCTGATTTTAATGTCCGCTCTTTGGCTTTTATATATGCCCCCAAAATTGCCGCAACATTTTTATATTGAGCATTTACATTTTCTCGCCACTTATTAGGTACTAGTGGCATAAATTCTTCTTCTAGAAATAAAATACTAAATGAAGAATCAAGAAATTTTGGGTGATCAAGTATCCAGAAGAAACTGTTTATATTTGTTTTAACGCCGGCAATCTGATACTCTCCTAAAGCTCTTTTCATACGTATTATTGCTTCTTCTCTGTTTCTACCCCAAGTAATTAGTTTAGACAACATAGGGTCATAATAAATTGATACTTCTGATAAAACATCTATCCCTCTATCAACACGGACTCCCGGGCCTGAAGGTAATCTGTGGTGTACCACATTCCCAATTGAAGGAGCAAAATTATTATCAACATCCTCCGCATAAATTCGGCATTCAATTGCATGTCCATTTATTTTTACATCACTCTGTTTGATAGTTAACTTTCTACCGGCAGCAATTTTTATTTGTTCTTTAACTAAATCGATGCCAGTTATCATTTCGCTTACAGGGTGCTCAACTTGCAATCGTGTATTCATTTCTAGAAAATAAAAATTATCTTTTTGATCATAAAGAAATTCAATTGTTCCTGCATTAAAGTAATTACAAGCTTTTGCTGCTTTTATTGCTTGTTGGGTTACTTTTGAACGAAGCTCATTATTTATTGAGCTTGAGGGTGCTTCTTCTACTACTTTTTGGTGCCTGCGCTGAACTGAACATTCTCTTTCAAAAAGATGAATGTAATTACCGAATTCATCGGCCAGTACTTGAACTTCTATATGTTTTGGATTTTCAATGAATTTTTCAATATATATATCTGAGTTACCAAATGCTTTTTGAGATTCATTTTGTGCTCTTTCGATTCCAGATTTTAGATCATCCATTTTAGAAATCTTTCGCATACCTTTTCCGCCACCGCCAGCAGATGCTTTAATCATTATTGGAAATCCAATTTCTTTAGTAATCTCAACAGCATCTTCGTAGTTGAGAACTGGTTTTGTTGTGCCCGGAACAATTGGAACATTATTTTCTTTCATCAGAGTTCTTGCGGAAGTTTTATCACCCATAAGTTTGACTGATTCAGTTGTTGGACCAATAAATTTAATTCCTGCATCAGTAACTTTTTTAATGAATTCAGCATTTTCTGAAAAAAAACCATACCCTGGATGAATAGCATCTGCATCAACTTTTTTGGCAAGTGCAATAATTTTCTCTGAGTTTAAATACGAATCTGAAGCAGGTGAGTTTCCAATATAATAAGCTTCATCAGATACTCTTACATGAAGTGAATTTCTATCCGCATCGGAATACATGACTATTGAAGTTATGTTTAATTCCCGGCATGCTTTTACTATACGAACGGCAATTTCGCCTCTGTTTGCAATAAGTATTCTTTTAAACATTGATCATTCTATAATGTGTTATTGGATAAGATATTAAAATATTAGGAATGATAAAAATTAAATTTATTACTTTAATTTTACATCTGTTGCTCCTGCTCCACCAAGTTCAATATCGGCCAGCTCAAAAGATTTTACTAAAGTATGATTTTTTAACAATTGATGCACTGATTCTCTTAAGACACCAGTTCCCTTTCCATGAATTATTTCAACGTTACGCAAACCCGATAAATGTGCGTCATCAATAAATTTAACTACCTCAAATTCAATCTCTTCCGGTTTTCTTCCCCTAATATCTAGTTTTGTACTTTCAAGTGAAGATGAACTGACAAATATTTTTTGAGAAACTTTATTTTTTGGTTTTTCGATATGAATTAGATTTTTTATTTTAGCTTTTATTTTTAATGCTCCTGCTTCTATTGTGGCAGTCCCTTTTGCATTATCAATTTCAATTATTTCTCCGGAAGTTAAGGAGTCTTTAATCTGTACATAATCTGTTTTATTAAATTCACCCCTATCAATTATATTGGGAACCGGCTGCTTGTATGTTTCTTCAACAATTCTTTTCAGTTTTAATATTTTTTCTTTCTCTTCTCTGATTATTTGCTTTTCCGCATTACTTTCTTTGATTCTTTTAACCGTATTTTCAAATTGACTATTAATATCATCTAAAAATAGATCAGCCTTTTCTCTGGTTTCTTTAATGATTTTTTCTTTTTGATCTTTTAGTTTTTGATTCTCACGTTCATATAAACCTGTTAATCCTTGAAGTCTAGTATTCTCAATTTCCAGCTGGTTTAATTTTTTAGTAAGTGCCATAGATTTATTTTCAAGATCGGTAATAAATTTTTCAATCTTATTTTTATCTGAATCTAAATACTCCTCTGCTAACTTTAAGATAGATTTATCAAGACCGATTTTCTCAGCAACTTCAAAAGCATAACTTGAGCCAGGCATACCTTGTCTAAACTTATAGGTCGGCTGAAGCTTACTTAAATCATATTCCATTGAAGCATTTTGAAAATTCTCAAGCTCAGAAGCAATTATTTTTAAGTTGCCATGATGCGTAGTAGCAATAACAATTGATTTCTTCTCTTGCATTTTTATTAGGAAAGATGCAGCAAGCGCAGTTCCTTCGCTAGGATCAGTTCCAGTCCCAATTTCATCAATTAAGATTAATGAATATTCATCTGCTTCATCTAAAATATTTTTAATATTTGATAGATGAGAACTAAAAGTTGAAAGATCATCTTCAAGAGATTGTTCATCACCAATATCCAACATTATTTTATTAAAGAAAAACATCTCAGAATCTGGATCAGTGGGAATATGAATACCCGACTGAGCAAGAAGTGAGACTAATCCGATAGTCTTAATTACAACAGTTTTTCCGCCAGCATTAGGACCGGTAATCAATGTCACATCATTATTTACATAATTAAAACTTAACGGAACTGTTTTCTCAAATCCCATTTTTTTTAACAGAATTGGATGTCGTGCATTTATTAGTTTTATTTTCTTAGTTTTATTGAAAATTGGAAAACTTCCCATAATTTCGAGAGAATATTTAGCTTTCGCAAAAATAGAATCAATATGAACAATTGCGTTTAGGGCAAGCTTTAACGAATGAGCATTATTACCAATTAGAGTAGTTATTTCTTTTAGTATTTTTTCAATTTCTCTTTTTTCTGCAAAACCTAAAGATAAAATTTCATTATTAAGCTCCAGTGTCTCCTCGGGCTCAATATATACAGTTTGACCTGTATTGGATTCTGAATGAATAAAGCCTTTAACGTGTCTTTTGTGTTCAGCTTTTATTGGAAGTACCAATCTTCCATCCCTCTGGGTTACATATTCTTCTTGTACAAGATATGAATTGCTAAATCCTTTAAGAAGTTTTTCAATTATTGATTTTAATCCAGCACTTTTTCTAATGATTTCTTTTCTTATATCAGATAATTTTTTGCTTGCATTATCATTTATTTCACCTTGCTGATTAAAAATTTTTGATATATGAGATTCAAAATTTTTATCAATAAAAAAGCTAGCTGAAAATTCTTTATTAAGATTTGTGTTAAGTGCATTAGATTTTAAGTAAGAAAACAACCGTCTTGAAATTACAGCTAAATCTAAAATTCGTTTTATTGAGTCTTGACCAAGAACTGTTCCTTCAATCGTGCTTCTTGACAAGTCATTTTGCAGATTTGGCAAATAATTAATTGGCGGATACTCATAATTGATTAGAATATTCTTTGCTTCTGTTACAAAGCAGCCTTCAGTTTCAGCACCAATTAAATTTGTAAAAGGCAAAGTAGTAAGTATTTTTTCCTTACCTTGATCTGTTGAGGTGTAATTAGAAATGTAATTTAATACTTTTTGATACTCTAATTTTTCGAATGTTATTTTACTAATCATTATTCAACAATGTATCTAAATCAATGGGATTCGAAAATTCTTCAGGAACTTCTTTATTATCTCTGCTTTCAAGATAATCTTTAAGAAATCCTTCCGTTTTAAAATCTGAACCAACTATTAAGTCGATTGTAGTAGGAACAACGCTATAAATTGATGAATAAAGAACAGAATTATTGATATCATCTTTATTAGGAATACTGATTGTATTAAGAATAAGAAGAAAAACGCTTGTAATAAAAACAATTTGTAAGGTTCCTGCAATACCACCCAGAAGTTGATTCAGAAATTTATTTACTTTATCTGTTGGATGGATCAATCTTTTAATGATGGCAAATAAGAGCAAAGTTGAAAAAAATATAACAAATCCGGAAACTATTTTTGCAAGATAATTTTCGTTGTTAAACATTGGAGATAAATAATCACCCAAATTACCGGAATAAGTAATTGCCAAAAATATTGCAACGACCAACCCAAGTAATCCTATAACTTTACGAACAAGCCCATCCTTATATCCTAAAATAAATCCAATTAAAATAATTGCAATAAGTATATAATCAATGTAATTCATTTTAAGAGAGGACTTGCTCAACAATTTTTCTTATAATATTACCATCAGCTTGACCTTTTAAACTTTTCATTGCAATAGGCATGAGCTTCCCAAAATCAGCTTTTGTTTCAGCGCCAACTTCAGCAGCAAAGTTTTTTACTTTAACTAAAATCTCATCTTCACTAAGTTGTTTTGGAAGGTAACTTTCAATTACTTTTAATTCATTTCTTTCATTCTCAGCAAGTTCGCTACGGCCTGCATTTTCAAATTGTTCAGCTGCTTCCCTTCTTTTTTTTGCAGCACTACTGAGCATTTTAACTTCATCTTCAGCGGTCAGCTCTTTATTAGCACCGCTTTTTTCAAAGTCGAGAATAAGTGCTCGTATTGAACGGACTGTATTCAATTTAACTTTATCTTTGCTTTTCATTGCCTCTTTTAGATCGGCATTAATTTTATCTTTAAGATTCATTATGGACTCAAACTAAAATATTTAAAAAAAAAGCAGGTTATAAAACTATAACCTGCTCAATTAAGAATTTAATAATAACTAAAACTTGGCCACAGCAGAATAGTTTATTCTACGTGCATCAGCTTTTCTAAGTGACTGCTGAATATCAGTTACTAATCCCATTCTAGAATTTTTATCAATTCTAAGAGAAACGATAACACTAGGTAACGTTACTCTTTTATCATACATTATTTTTTGTATTTCTTCCAACTTAACAATGTTATCATCTATCTGAATTCTTTCATTATCACCAACCCAGATATAAGAGATAAGTCTTTTGTTCTCTATTTTCTCCACTGCTTTAGCTTCGGGAAGAGTAAACTTTACAAAGATTTCCTGTTCTCTCAAAGTAGTAGCAACCATGAAGAATAAAAGAAGCATGAAAATAATATCGGGCATCGATGAAGTTGGAATCTCTTGTTTAGTTTCCGATCGTTTTTTTTCAAATTTCATAATTTTTCCTAATTCCTATTTTACTGCTTCAGGTTCTGCAATTGAAATAATAATAGGGATTTTATCTCTAAGCTCTTCCAAATTATCTTCATTTAAGTCCATAATCTTCTTGCCCCATACAGACATTGAGTAAGCTTCTCTAACTTCAAAGAAGGCTTCTTTAACTTGATCAAGTGCTTGAATATAGAGATTATAATTTGTGTTTCGGTCAGTCTTAATAGAAACAACTAACTTTTTATTTTTTGGTAAATTAATTTTACTTTCTATTCTTTCTTTAAGATTGGCGGTAATCTGGGGAATTGCAATTATTTCACCATTAAGAAGAACATCACCATTTTCATTAATTAAAAGTGCAGCTAATCTTTCTTTAGAAAGTGGAACAGTTTCTTGTTCTTCTGGTGGAACATATTCAGGTAAAGTTAGACCAATTCCAGTATCAACGTCAATATTGGTGGTTACAAGAAAGAATAAAAGTAATAAGAAAGTGATATCAGCCATAGATCCAGCTGAGAATTCACCTCCAGGTCGCTTTTTTCTTTTTATATTAACCATTTATTATTCTCAATTTAGTTTATTTTTTTTTGTGTATTTCATAAAGTGAATCAATTAGTTCAATAGAACTTTCTTCCATATCACCAACAATGTGGTCTACTTTAGAAACAAAATAGTTATAAAAGAATTGAAGAATAATAGCAACGATGAGTCCAAATAATGTTGTTAATAATGCCTCAGAAATACCACTAGCAACAATTGCAGGAGACATTTGGTTAGCAGCAGCAATATCGTCAAAAGCACCAATCATACCCATTACTGTTCCGGTAAAACCAAGCATAGGCGCAACGGAAATAAATAATGAAATCCAGATAAGTCCTTTTTCCAAGAAACTCATTTCAATAGCACCATATGCCATAATTGCTTTCTCAGCAGCATCAACACCTTCGTCTGCCCTTAATAGCCCAGCATGAAATACAGAAGCAATTGAACCTCTGGTATTTTCACAAAGCTTCATTGCTTCACTAACGCCACCGTTAGTTAATTTTTCTTTTACCTCAACAATGAATTTTTTTGTGTTCATTGATGAACGGGATAAAGACCAGATTTTTGCAAATGAAAATGCAAGTCCTAAAATAAGCACGCCTAATATAGGATACATGAAAGGACCGCCTTGAAAGAATTTTTCTTGTAGATAAGACAATGGACCGCCTGAATCAACCTGAGCTAAGATGTACGAAAGTGATCCTAAAACTTCTGTAATTTGCATACGAAGGTTCCTCCGATATAGTTTTTATTTGAATTAAAGTTAAATATCAAAAATATGTTGACTAACATTAAGTATTATCTAAAAAAAAGTCAATAAGTAAATTTGCCGCTTTTTTTAATTACTCAAACTTAGCAAAAAAGTTTTTTTTTTAATAGTAATTAAATTTTATTATTTATTTAATTATAAATCTAGCGCCTACCGGGAAATGATCACTAAAACCACCTAAGTACTTTCTCCCACCAAATGTTGGTAGTGGTGTTCCCGCATATTTGCCTGTTTTCTCTACTATAAATGTAGGCATAATTATTTCAAAAGAATCACAATCAAAATCTAATCCTTTTTTATCCACTAAGGAAGTAGAAACAATTATTTGATCTAGCATATTCCAATGGTCCCTGTATTTATAAGAACCTTTCCCTTCCATAAAGAGTTTTGAAGAAAGATTAAATAAAAAAGAATCTTTATTTTCTTCATTGCAGACAAAACTTGTTGCGCCTAGGGTTTCAGTTAAAGAAATGTTACTCGGTAAATCATTAAAGTCTCCAAGTATAATGATCTTACTAGAAGGATCGTCATTTCTCAATTGTTCAACTTTTTCAACTAATGTTTTGGCTGCTCTAATTCTAAATTTCTCAGTTTCCTTTAATCCTTCCCGTCTACTTGGCCAGTGGTTTACAAAAATATTAATAATTTCTCTACTCCGAATGTCCACCAATTGAACATAAAGTATATCTCTGGAAGATTTTGGTTCATCAAACTTGATAGTTAGTGGATTAATTGATTTCAGTCCAAATTTACTAGAATTATAGATTAATCCATTGTCTATTCCTCTAGCATCAGGTGATTCAGAGTAAGCAATTTCATAATTACTTCTTTTTAAATAATTATCAACAATGTCTCTGAGTAATGCTTCGTTTTCAACCTCCTGGACTCCTAAAATATCAGGTCCTTCCCCATTGTTCATATAGTCAATAACTTTGGCAAGGTTTGCTAATTTTTTAGTAAGTTTCCTTTCTGTCCACTCAATCTCGCTGTCAGGTAAAAACCAATCGTCATTTTTATCCGGGTCATCAATAGTATCAAATAAATTTTCAACATTCCAACTGGCTACGTAAAAATTACTTTTATCATCAATTGATTGTTTATTGAATTCCGTACAAGATAGGGTTGTAAAAACGAAAAATGAGAACAACACATTGATAAAAATTTTTCTCATGAATTACCGAATAATTAATAGTTATTATCTAAAACAATTTATATCTTCATAAAATAAAAATAAAGATAATAATTGTTAAATGGATAGGAATATTTAATGAGCAGTAAAAAATTTGTAATTATTGATGCTCTGGCCATGGCATACAAAGCGTATTTCGCTTTTATTAGCAGACCACTGGTAAATTCTAAAGGTGAAGCAACCTCTGCGGTTTATGGATTTCTAAATCAACTTATTAGAGTAATTGAAAGTACTAAGCCTGATATAATAGCTGTCGCATTTGACTCGAAGGAGAAAACTTTTAGACATGAGATGTATGAAGGTTACAAGTCATCCAGATTAGCGATGCCGGATGATATGATTCCCCAATTACAACGGATAAAAGATTTGGTTGAGGCATTTAATATTCCTCTGTACATAAAAGCAGGTTTTGAAGCTGATGATATTATCGGCACTGCAGTTAAAATTGCTGAAGAAAAGAAACTTGATTCTTTCGCTGTAACGCCAGATAAAGATTATGTTCAATTAATTACTAAAAATGTTAAACTGATTAAAGCAGGTAAATCCAACGAAGAATTGATAATTACTGATTTTGAAAAAGCCACTGAAGAATATGGATTTGAACCTAAATACATGGTTGATTACCTAGCATTGGTGGGTGACTCATCCGATGATATTCCTGGCGTTAAGGGTATTGGTCCTAAAACTGCTCAACCGCTGATAAGTAAATTCGGAAATTTAGAAAACATTTATGCTAATATTGGACAAATTGAAAAGAAATCAGTCAAAACAAAATTAGAAGAATATAAGGAAAGTGCATTCCTTTCAAAAAAGTTGGCAACAATTATAACTGATGTTGATATAGATTTTAACTTTAGTGAAGGAATTAAACAGCCAAATTTTGAAAAATTAGATCAAATTTTTAACGAACTAGAATTTAGAAATTTGCTGACCCGGGTTAAAAAGATTTATGACAAGGATGACTATGAATTAAGTGATGAACACGTGGATTCTCAAGAAAATGAATTAGAAAAATTTGATAACAAAAAAGTTAAGTATCATTTAATTACAACAATCACTGGGGCTAAAAGCTTAGCTAAAACTTTGGAAAAGTCAAAGGAGTTTGTATTTGATACCGAAACTGATTCACTCGACACACTAAATGTAAATTTAGCCGGAGCATCTTTTTGTACTAATAAAGGCGAAGCTTATTTTATCCCGACTAATCCTTTTATTGAAAGTAGTGATCTATTTCAAAATGATTTAAGTGACAGAATAACTATTGATGAATTTGTTAAAATATTTAAGCCTGTTTTTGAAAATGAAAATATTAGAAAGATTTGCCAAAATGGAAAGTATGATATTGCTGTATTGAGTAGTTGTGGAATTAAGCTTAGAGGATTTTATTTTGACACTATGCTGGCAAGTTACTTAATCGATCCTGATCAAAAACATGGTATGGATGCTCTAGCCGAAAAATATCTTAATTATGAGCCAATACATTTAAAAGAATTATTTGATGTAAAGAAAAACCCGGAACAAGTTTTTACCGTTGAACCAGAAAGACTCAATGAATATGCAAGTGAAGATGCAGATATTACTTATCAACTTTATAAAAAATTAGAAAAGGAATTAAAAGAAAACAACTTAGAAAAAATTGCACATGAAATAGAATTTCCTTTAGTCCCCGTCTTAGGAAAAATGGAAGCAAGTGGCGTTAGATTAGATATTAAAGGATTAAATGAATTCAGCAAGGAACTTGAATTGAGTATTAATAAGTTAACAGAGGAAATATTTTTGTTGGCTGATGAAGAATTTAATATAAACTCGACAAAACAATTGCAATATATTCTTTTTGATAAACTTAAATTAAAACCCACTAAGAAAACAAAGACCGGCTTTTCAACAGACGCAAAATCATTGGAGTTGCTCCAAGGTGAACATGAAATAATTGACCATCTAGTAAATTACAGACAGATCACAAAGTTAAAATCTACCTATGCCGATTCTTTGCCTAAATTGGTAAATAAGAGAACTGGAAAGATACATACTACTTATAATCAGACTGTTGCGTCAACTGGACGACTCTCAAGTTTAAATCCTAATTTACAAAACATTCCAATAAGAACTGAGCTTGGGAAAGAGATTAGAAAAGCATTTGTTCCTACAGATAAAAATTACAAAATCTTTAGTGCTGATTATAGTCAAATTGAACTTAGAATAATGGCTCATCTAAGTAATGACGAGGCAATGATTAAAGCCTTTAAAGATGCTGAGGATATTCATACATCAACTGCTGCACTAGTTTTTATGGTTGAAAGGAAAGATGTTACGCAAGATATGAGAAGAAAGGCAAAAGAAGTCAATTTTGGTATTTTGTATGGAATCGGAGCTTTTGGTTTAGCATCCCGTTTAGGAATTTCTAGGACACATGCGCAAGAAGTAATTGACACTTACTTTAATACATTCAAAAACGTAAAAGGAATGATGGATAACTTCATTGAGATTGCAAAAGATAAAGGTTATGCAGAAACATTAAATGGAAGACGCAGATACTTAAGAAACATTAATAGTAAAAATCGTGTTGTGCGCCAATTTGAAGAGAGAGTTGCTATTAACATGCCTATTCAAGGAACTGCTGCAGATATGATTAAGATTGCAATGATAAATATTCATAATGAGTTAGAAAAAAGAGAAACTAAGACAAAGATGATTTTGCAAGTTCACGATGAATTATTGTTTGATATTTATAAGGATGAAATTGATGAATTAGTTCCGCTTATTAAGACTACAATGGAAAATGCGATGAAGTTAAAAGTACCAGTTATTGTTGAATCAGGTATTGGAAATAACTGGCTGGAAGCTCATTAAAAAAGTTTAAGAAAAAATTAAATCAATATTAAAAGTTTTTACAATTTATTAGTTTATAGTGTTACTGATATAGTTTAACTTAATACTCTTGCAAATTTGAGGAAACTTAGTCAGTAAGAAACTTATAGATTAAAAAACCAAAATTTATTTCCATAACACCCAAAGCTATGCCACTATACAGATCATATCGGTCAGTCCGGTCTTTATACTTTTTATTGTTAGTCAATTTGTATTTATCATAATTGTCATCTGCCTCAAATTTTAGGTATGCCGCAGTCGCTCCAAAAGCAACAGCAGATCCAACCACAAAGAGAAAAAGGTCGGAATCGATAAAATCGGGATCTTTCTGTTTCAGATTGAGTGTAGATGTTATATTGGCTGTTCCGTTAAGAGTTGAAGGGATCCATCTTCTTTGACTTTTTAATTCTAGCAGAGACTTTATATTGTCCCTGCTGAGCTCATTATTTACTAAAGATATGTCCTTTTTTTCAATACTAAAATTATTATGAATAACCTTGTTTGTAGAGTCTTGTGCAAATACTGATAACGCCGCAAATAATAGCAGCAACAACATTCTTGAAAAAGTAATTCCTCTAATAAAAACAAGATTCATAGTGTTTGTATCTCTCTAGTTTAATTCAATATCATTGAATGAATAACAATAAATTTCTCCCTTATCAACACCAATAAGCAATTTGTCTTTATAAAATATTGGCGTGGTTCTAACTCTCGAATCATATTTTATTAGATTTAAAATTTGTCCATCATTTTTATCTAATATTTCTATTTTCATAAATAAATTCGGTTGAATAATTAAATTCTCAAAAACTATACAAGGTGAATTTATCAATCCATTTGATTTGTGAAACCAATTTAATTCCGAGTTATTTGAATTTATCGAATACAAATCACCGTTTAAATTGCCGACATAAATGTTTTTTCTATCCAAGGCCGGTGTAGAAATGATTTTACTGCTTGTTTTAAATTTCCAATTAGTATCACCGTTTAACTTGGTAATTGAAAAAATATTCCCTTCAATGTCTCCAATGTATATATTATTGCTGTCTAGAGAAATTCCACTTTGAAAACCCCGACTAACTATTTTATCATATATAGTTTCTCCATTATCTTTATCAACTTTTAGTAATTTTCCATCAAGAGAAGCAATATAAATAAATTGATCGTCGGCAGCGGGATTTGAATGAACTTCAAAGCCAAGTCGCTTTTTCCACAAAATATTACCTATTGGCGAAAAACTATAAAGGTCTCCAAAATCTGAAATTACAAAAATATTTTTCCCCACTAACAACAATTCATTATTAAACTTACCATTAAGTCTTACAGAATTGATTTCTCTTGAGTTCTTAAAATCATAAATAACTAATGTAGAATACTTTTCTTTCAGTTCATTTACGATAAAAATTAAACTAATATTATTTATTATGGCTGTTTGCTCAATTTCACCATTATATCTTAATTCACCAACCTTTTTGCCCGAAAATAAATTAAATGCAGTAACGCGTCCACTTAAGCTTGTAGTGATTAAAGTTGTATCATAGATTACAAACGAAGTATTACCAAAATTACCGTGAGTTTCCGAATTCCACTCTAAATCTAAATTATATTTCTTTTCAATATCATAATAAAAATTACGTTGAGGATTTTTTCCATACATAGCTAAAGATTCAGCTTCAACACTTGTATTTTTAATTACTATATCTTTTGTACACCCTAAAAGTGTTGATATCAATATTAGTAAAAGTGTTTTTTTCAAAAATCCCATCCAAAGAAAAAATGGTAAAAAATGTGACCTGATAAATCAGAAAAATTATTTACAATTCGTTTTCCAACATCGTACCTAAAAGTTATTGCACCAAGGAAGTTAAATCGTAATCCAATTCCCATACTTCCCACTGTCCCTTCTGTCCCGCCTAATTCTATTCTTTCGCCATACTTAGTATCCCAAGCACCTCCGGCATCAAGGAATATAGCTCCTTTTAAACCACTGAATCCAAGTCCTACAAAGGGAAATCTCAAATAAATTTGATCAATTAAGGGATATCGCAGCTCAATTGAAGATATCCACAACTTTTCACTTCTAATTTTAAATCTTGGCCAACCTCTTAGATCCCAACTTCCGCCAGCAATGTATTTCCTCGCATCTTTACCATGATTGTAATATATTGATGCCCTTGTAGCAAGAGTAATCCTTTGATCAAGCCGCAGATATCTTCTATAATCTGCTATAATAGAGTAAAAATTAGCATTTCCATATCTAATATCGGAAGTATATCCAAATAGTAGTCTAAATCTAGAGCCATCCATTGGACCGGTTCTACTCCATAAAGAATTATCATGAACAAATGAAATAGTATTAGAAAGGAGTAATGCTTTTCGCGGAAGTATATCTGAAGATAATTCCCTATCAGAATTTGAAATCGCTAGACTCGCCTCAAATCTTTGGAATGATGATAAAGGAAATAGTAATGAGAAAAATCCGCCAAAATTTCTCTCGTAAAAGAAATCGTTACTCTGTCTAATATCATATCTTCTTCCAATAAAGTGAAAAAGACCATAACCGTAATTTGTTCTTCCTCCCGTATTGACTTTATTAATGGCAACATTTATATTTTTTAAGAATTGACTTTGATATTCAGCACTATTATAAAATATAAAGTAATATTTATCATCGCCGAGTAGATCGCTTAAAGCAAAAACAGCACCGCCTCTGGTTCCATAAATTGGATCAGTTGAAATTTGACTTATCGCATAATCCAGAGAATACTCATTCTCATATTTTAATTTATCAGTTTCAGAGTCAACAATAATTTTATCAGCAATCCAAGCTTCTTCTATCCGATCAAAGTCAAATGCAATTTCTTGATTAATGGAATCCGGTAAACTATTGAGGTCGACTGAATAAAATTGAAATGAAAACTTCTCGAATGATGATGTGATAATCTCAGTGGGAGTTACAAATGTATATTCAAAAATACTGGTTAAAAATCTGGTTTTTTGAGTCATACTTACGGGTTCATCATTAGAAAAATTAATTTTCCATAGATTCTTATTTCCGTCAGAATCGGCTAGACAATATAATGAGTTGTAATCGGGAGTAAATTTAGGAGATGTTAAATTTGCATCAGAATAAGAAATGTATTCAATATCACCGGATTTAACTCCAACACTAAATAAATTATTCTTTTTCTCAAATTTTCCGCTTGTTCTATCTGAGGAAAATATCACTTTACTTCCATCTTTGTTAAATATCGGGTCTCGATCGGCATAGTAATCATTTGTTAATCTTTTTATTGTACCGCTAATTAATTCAAGTATAAAAATATCAATGTAACCTTTTCGATCCGTCCCATGAAAAACTATTTTGCTTCCATCTAAGGAGTAACTCGGTGATTCAATAGTTAAAATTTCAGAGAATTTATATGTCTTAAATACTTCATCCTCTTCCATATCATAAAGATGAATAACGTCGGAACCGCCCGATTTTGTAACAAAAGCTAGAGTTTTTTCTTTCGAAACAGTTAAGGATGGTTTTAATAAATGAAATGATTCAAATACCGCTTCTTTCTCACCTTTAACAATAACTTCCGGTTTTACAAAATTTATTGAATCTGGATTGTAATTCATTTTATAGACAGAGGAGTACCCACTTCTGTTTGCAATGAAATAAACTTCTTCATCATTTCCATTCTTAAAATAATTGGGAGAAAAATTAAATCCTTCATTTGTTATTTTTTTTGCATCAATAAAATGAGGAGTTTTATCCTTGTAGAGTGGATAATATCTTTGCTTTAAATAATATGTCCAATCCTCATCTATTTTCTCTACTCTTTCACCCAGAGTAAATTCAAGCACATCATCAAATTTTTTGAAACGCCAAAAATTCTCAATTAACAAAAGTATTTTATCTTCACCATATTTATTTGCCACAAACTCAAGAAAACTTTGTCCTTCTTTGTACATTAAAAAACTGCCGTAAATTCTGCTAATATCCTTCAAAGGAGCAAAAATATTATTTAATACTGCATCTCTCATAATCATTTCAGCTTGTGTGTCCCAATAATAAGACCAATATTCTGCCAAACCCTCAACAAACCAAAGTGGTGGATAACCACTTCCAATAATGCGATGATCTTTTACCAAATTTTGTAATTTGCTAGTCATAAATACATGAACAAGTTCATGCCTGATAACATGTCTGAACTGCTCGAGTGATGTTAAATAAGGGATAACAACCCGACCCTTCATAAATTCGAAAAATCCACCTACACCTTCCGGTATAAAGCCTGGGAGAGTATTCGTTTGCTGAAAATGTATATGGGTGTTGTAAAAGATTAGTGGTATTCTGGTAATAATTATATGGTTAAACTTTACTTTGAGTTCATCAAAGGCTTCTTCGGCATAATTAGCTCCAATTTCTGCCATTTCTTCAAAGCCGCTATAATAATAGATATCGAAGTGTTCAGTCTTTAAAACTTGCCACTCAAAATCTTCATATGTTACTTTATTTCTACCAAAAAAGTGTATTTGAGAATTTAGTGAGGTTGTACTAAAAATAAAAAGTAGTAGAATGTATGTTAATCTTTTGATTATCAAATGAGCTTTCTAAATTTTAAGTTTACAATACAGTTGAAAAAGCAAAAAGTGAAGCTGATTTCAATCCTAATTTGTAAAAATTAATTTCTTTACGAAGTGCAAATAATAATCACTTTTTAGAAATAAGTAAACAATTTCATTGTCACTAGAAAACATTATCAATCTCATCTACAAAATGTTCTTTGAAATAATCCAACAATCTGTCACTTACTTCTTTTTCTGTTTTAAATGCCAAACATTCTTGAACCAAGAGTTGTGTATCTGCATAATTGAGCGATCTTATTATTTTCTTTATATGCGGAATTGTTGAAGCAGATACACTCATTGAGTCGAGTCCCATTCCGACCAGTAAAGGAGTGGCGAGAATATCAGCCGCCATTTCACCGCACATGCTTACTTTTGCCTCACCCAGTTTACTTGAGTGTATGATTTTATAAAGGGTTCTTATAACTGCTGGATGGAATTCCTTATATAATGATGAAACAATTTCATTTCCTCTATCAACCGCAAGTAAATACTGAATTAAATCATTGGTCCCAATACTGATAAAATCCACCTCAGCAGCAAACTCTTCTGCCATTATGGCTGCCGAAGGCACTTCAACCATTATTCCTAGGTTAATATCATTGTCAAATTCTTTCCCTTCATTTCTAAGTTCTTCTTTGCAACATTCAATTATTTCCTTTGCCCTTCTAATCTCTTGAATAAAAGTAACCATTGGAAGCATTATTTTCACATTCTTGTGAATGCTGGCTCTTAAAAGTGAACGAATTTGAGTTTTAAATAATTTTTGATTATCGAGCAAGAATCTAATTCCCCGCCACCCAAGGAACGGATTAGGTTCTTTTATATCAACAGGAAAAACTTTGTCGCCACCAATATCAAATACTCTAATAATCACAACATGGGGATAAAGTTTTTCGGAAAGATTTTTATATACCGTAAACTGTTTTTCTTCGTCCGGAAATTCATCTTCTAAATTAAATATTTGTTCTGTTCTAACTAATCCTGTCCCCTCGGCACCATTCTTGAATATGTAATCTAATTCTTCAACAATATCTAAGTTTGCTCTTAAAATTATTTTTCTGCCGTCAGTTGTAATAGCCGGTTCATTAACAAGTTTTTCAAGTTCTGAATCAAATTCTTTCAGTCTATCTAATTTTTCTTTATAGTATTCTATCTGTTCATTTGTAGGCGAAACAATAACTTCACCATGTATGCCATCTACGATTAATTGGTCGCCATTTTTAATTTCAGATGTAGCGCCATGGATGCCAAGTACAGCAGGTATATTTAATGATCTTGCTACAATGGCTGCATGTGATGTTAAACCACCAATGTTTGTAACATAGCCTTTAACATTAACTCTAGAAAATAAGACAGTGTCTGCGGGTGTAATATTATTTGTAACAACAATTACATCATTATCTATACGAGAAAGCCATTTTTTCTTTTTAATATTCCGAATAATTCGATTTTTAATATCTTCAATATCATGACTTCTTTCTTGTAAATAAGATTCTTTTGAATCAGCTAATATTTTTTGATATTTTGAAATTTCTGCATTGACAATAAATTCCGGGGACCGTTTCTCAACGCGGATTCTATTATTAATATTTTCTATTAGAACAGGATCATCAAGAATCATCAATTGAGCTTCGAAGATTTGAGCTCTTTTATCACCCATTTTATCAACGGCAAGGTCAAATATTTTTTTTAATTCTTTCTTAGATTTTTGTAACGCGGAATGGAATTTTTCGATAGCTTCATCAACATCAGTTATTTCTTCATTTTGAATAACTTCAACATGTTTTTCATACAGGTATGCAGTTCCAATTGAAATCCCTGAAACGGCTGCAACTCCATTTAATGATTTAGAATTCATAATTCATCAAATCCTCTTTCAAAATAATCTACAATTGCTTTAGAAGCCTCTTCCTCATCATTACCTTCAAAAGTAAGTCTTAATGTAGATCCTTTTTCCGCAGCAAGTGTCATAACACCGATTATACTTTTACCATTAATATTCATTCCATCTTTGTAAATAAAAAACTCCGATTTATATTTAGCAGCAATTTTTACAATTGTAGCAGCCGGTCTAGTATGAAGTCCGGCATTATTTATAATTTTGACTTCCCTTTCAATCATTATTTCTTTCTATCTGTAAGCAAATGAGCAAGCCAGTCTAATGCAATTTTCGCTTCTTCGTTTTCAATTATTTTAAGTGCATTAAGAGCAAGTTGAGTATATCTTTTAACTTCTGCAGATGCATCTTCAACAACTCCAAGTTTAATGTAAAGTTCTTTATATCTTTGTATCTGATTTTCTTTAATTCCGCTATTGTAAATTACTTTTTCTATTAACTCTCGTTCTTTACCTCTGGAATTTTCAAGTGCTTTAAGCAGAAGATAAGTTTTTTTCCCTTCTAATAAATCACCACCAATTTTTTTCCCAAGTTCAGCCTCATCTGCCATAATGTCTAAAATATCGTCTTGAATTTGAAAAGCCAAACCTAAATATTTCCCATATCGTTTAAGCGCACTAATTTCCTTTTTACTTCCACCGCCTAGTTTTGCACCTATAGAACAGCATGTCTCTGATAGAGCAGCGGTCTTTTTCCCAATCATTTCAATATATTCGGTTAAGCTTACTTGCTCACGAATTTCAAAATCCTTATCTAAACTTTGACCTTCACAGACTTCAATTAGTCCATGTGTAAAATCTTCAATGGCACTAAGTCCATTTATTTTACCGTCTTTGAGTAAACTTTCATAAGCAATTGCAAGTAGATTATCTCCGGCAAGAATTGCGGTATTGACATCATATTTGATATGAAGCGTAGGCCTTCCCCTTCTCTTATCAGCATTATCCATAATGTCATCGTGAACTAAAGTAAAGTTATGGAAAAGTTCAACTGCTATTGCAGCATTCATAACCTTATTTGACCTTGCTCCTACTGCTTTTGCAGCCAATAAAACCAAAAATGGACGAAGACGTTTACCATTACTGGCAACAATATAATCACAAGGTTCATATAGTGATTTAGGTTTTCTACCCTTTAAAACCAATTGATATTTTTTTTCAAATTTTTGAATTTCTGATCTGTAATATTTCTGAGGATTGAATTTCATAAGTCGTAAATAAGGTTTTTGTTTATTATTAAATTAAATATATAAAGATTTATGATAATTTACTTTATCGAGTAATTTTTTAGCTGAAGAATTTTAATTATTTTAAAGTTATTGAAAAAAGAACCTTAAGGTAACCTGTGAAAAAACCACAATTAAGTTTTTGGCAAATCTGGAATATGAGTTTTGGATTCTTAGGTATTCAATTTGGATTTGCATTGCAAAATGCAAACGTTAGTAGAATATTTGAGACACTTGGTGCCAACATTGATGAAATACCAATCTTATGGATTGCTGCTCCCGTAACCGGTCTAATTGTTCAGCCAATTATTGGACACATGAGCGACAGAACTTGGAATAAGCTTGGTAGAAGAAGACCTTATTTTTTAGTTGGGGCAATTTTAGCCTCGCTAGCATTATTTATTATGCCAAATTCTCCTTACCTCTGGTTTGCTGCGGGAATGCTGTGGATAATGGACGCTTCAATCAATATTTCAATGGAACCCTTTAGAGCTTTTGTAGGAGATATGCTCCCACCTGAACAGCGTACAACCGGATTTTCTATGCAAAGTTTTTTTATCGGTACCGGTGCAATTATTGCTTCAGCCCTACCTTATGTTATGACTAATTGGCTTGGGATTTCCAATATTGCTCCAGAAGGTGAAATTCCCGCCTCAGTTAAATATTCATTTTATATTGGTGGTGCTGTTTTCTTTTTAGCTGTTTTATGGACAGTTATTAAAAGTAAAGAATATTCACCCGAAGAACTTGCAAATTTTGAGGAAGATAAAAAAAGCGAACATTCACTTAATTCTTCAACATCATCAGAAGTAATAAAACCAAATTTCTACAAAAATGGAATAATCTGGCTTGTAACCGGGATTGTTTTACTCCTAATTTTTAATTATTTCATTTATATGGATTACGGGCTTTTTGTCCTTTTTTGTGGAGTAGCTATATTTGGTGTTCTTCAGCTAATAACTAATATTCTTTCACAGAAAACGCATTCTGCTTCTGGTTTACTTTCTATTATGACTGATCTTTACAATATGCCTAAAACAATGAAGCAGCTTTCTTATGTTCAGTTCTTTTCTTGGTTTGCTTTGTTTGCTATGTGGATTTACACTACTCCAGCTGTAACCAGACATATTTACGGAGCTACAGATACAGCTTCTGCTTTATATAATGAAGGCGCAGACTGGGTTGGTGTTTTAATGGCAGTTTATAATGGTTTTGCTGCGATAATGGCATTTGTAATTATGTGGATGGCAAAAAAAACGTCACGCAAAGTTGTCCACCTAATTTGTTTAGTAATTGGCGGATTGAGTTTAGCTTCTTTTTATTTTATTAAAGATCCAAATATACTCTTAATATCAGAACTAGGAATTGGTTTAGCTTGGGCTTCAATTTTAGCAATGCCATATGCAATTTTAACAGGATCGCTTCCGGCAAATAAAATGGGTGTTTATATGGGAATTTTTAATTTCTTTATTGTAATTCCCCAAATAACTGCAGCTGCAATACTTGGATTTTTTGTAAAAAATCTTTTTGGAAATGAAGCAATCTATGCCTTACTGCTAGGTGGACTCTCAATGATAATTGCAGGAGTCTTGACATTAAAAGTTGAGGATGTGAATTAACTAAATGTTAATTTATTCATATCCTCAACCTTTCTTAAGATCTATGACGAGGTATTCATATCTTCTGCACCATGGGTTAGACTTTTTAGTTTTTTATAAAAAACTAAAATTATAAAACCAAAAGCTGAACAAAAGATTGCAATTCCAGTAAAAACTTCAAGTTCACCAGCACTTTGAGCAAGTTCACCAACTAATCCAGCAAGTTTATTCCCCAAACCAGTTGCGGCAAAATAAATACCCATCATTATTGAAGCATATTTTGCCGGTGCCAATTTAGTTATAAAAGATAAAGCAACAGGAGATATTGACAACTCACCAATTACTTGAAGCAAGTATGAGGCAATTAACCAAATCAACATTGCTTTCGTTCCATCAAGAGATTCAATTGCAGCTCCGGACATCATTAAGAAACCTGAACCCATTATAATCATACCAATTGCCATCTTAAACAAAGAAGATGATTCTTTCCCTTTTAATTGCCACCTCATCCAAAAACTTGCGACTATTGTTCCAAATATTATCACAAAAAACGCTGGTACAGATTGAAATAAACTTGCAGGTATTTCGAAGCCAAATACACTTCTATCAATTTTTTCAAATGTATATAAATTCATTAATCCACCAGCTTGCTCATATGCTGCCCAAAAGATCATGACAATAACAAATGAAATTAAAAGAACAATTACTCTATCTTTTTCGATTTTAGTTAGAGGCTTGTTTGTTTTTGTCCCTTCAATTTTTGCAGCTGGAATATAATTCCCAACTTCTTTAAGAAATTTTTGTCCCCAAATATAAACTAGTTGTCCTAATAGCATTCCTATTCCAGCAAGACCAAAACCATAATGCCAACCATAGACTTCTCCAATATACCCAACTAATAATGGTGCCCCTGCAGCTCCAATATTAATGCCAATATAGAAAATTGTGAAACCTGCATCTCTTTTAGGATCTCCTTTTTTATAAAGCCCACCAACCATTGTAGAAATGTTTGGTTTTAATAAACCAACACCAGAGACGATAAGCACCAAACCAGTATAAAATGCAACCATATTGTCTAAAACTAAAGTTAACTGTCCTGCAGCAATTAGTAGTCCACCTAGAAATACGGTTTTCTTTTGACCGAGGAATTTATCTGCAATGATACCGCCCGGAATCCCCATAAAATAAACCATCATCGTATACCAGCCATATAGACCTAAAGCTTCTGAGCTTGTCCAACCTAAACCTGGATTATCCCCTAAAGTTTCTTTAGTAAGATACAGTACAAGAATGGCACGCATGCCATAAAAACTAAAACGTTCCCACATTTCCGTGAAAAACAAAATTGCTAAACCTTTTGGGTGACCTTGTTTCATTATATCCCTTGATTTCAGTGAAATTAAAACTTTAATGTAAATAAAAATACTGATGTTTTTGAATTAATTTATTTTAATTGATCATTTTAATAATTGATTTTCAATAAGGGGAGTGATTAAAAATGCAAAAATTACAAAATTAAAATAATTGTATTTCTTTTAGTATTTAGTAAGGATTCATTATCTGAAAAAATTACTTTTTATACTTACTATTAAGCAAATTTAAATATTTGATTGAAAGATCCGAAAACTTTGGATATTTTCCACCGCTCTTTTCTGCGGCAGTATTATATAATAAAATAAAATCAAAAGGATTTCCAACTGTTCTCACAAGTTCTTTTTTTTCAAATTTTTCTAAGATTAAACTTGCCATAAAATACCCAGTAGTATGACCTCTTTGAGGTAAGCTTCTTAAAATTTTTTTTCCGGCCGAATTAATATAATTTGGATTTTCATGTACTTTAATTAATTCAGAATCAATTAACTTTATAATTGCAGGTGTCCTTTTAACATCATATATGAACTGTCTTGCATAGGTCGAAATTGCAGAGTTTGGTTTTGTAAACCAATCTTTTTTGTCAACCATATCCGCAATACCTTCAGCTTCAATCATGCTAAGTGCATTTACTAAATCAATCTCACTTCTTTCAATATTTCCATAATTGAATCGAAGCTGGCGATTTCTATACCAATGATGATATTCATGAGAAAGAAAGCTCATAAAATCCCATTCAATTGAAGCCGCAAGGTCTACGACAATTGGAGATGATCCTCTTCCATTACTTTCAAATATTACAAAAGAAACTGGCGGATATTCAGATACTCGATTTTGAGGAAGGTATTCTAAAGTTCTACTCAGTGCTGTATTGTTAAATCTATTACTTTTAAGCTTTTTGTATTGATCTTTAATTTTATTTTTATTATCCCGTACTTTTATGTAATGAGATAAATGATGAATATTTTTACCGGCTTGAAGCTCACTTTCTAGTTTTTTAGATTCACTTGGCTTAAATACAAGTCGAAAATTATCAATAAAAAAGTTTTTAGTGAATTCATAACTAGTAAGAACCCTGTAGCCTGGCGTAGAGAATAGATTATTCCAATCAGATTTGGTTGGCTCACGATTGGACTCATAAATTTTAACAATTTTCCAAAATTGGTCCAAACCGGAGAATTCAAAATTTGAGTTTTGAGATTGAGAAAAAGTAAAATTTGAAAAGATAATAATTATTAAAAAGAGTTTGATCACGATAATATTTATTCGCTTTATTTACAAAATAATCGAATAAATAGAAATTATTTTAAATCTAGAAACCCAATATCAAGATTTAATCATATTAATCTTTTTGCTTTTCCTCCTTTACTAAAAACCATAATACTGCAGATATACCTAACGTGATGGTACTTATAATGAATATTAGACTCTTATCTGCAGCAGCGCTAACTGCCTGCCCAACACCAAAGCTTGCTACTAACTGTGGCAGTACCACGGAAAGATTAAACAATCCCATGAATAATCCCATATGTGCCTTATCCACTTTTTGGGACATAATTGCAAATGGAAGACTAATTGTAGCTGCCCAACCAATGCCTAATATAATCATAAGAACGTATATAGCAATGGATGAAAAACCAAAGAAAACCATGCCGGCATAGCCTACTGCCATAATTAATATTGAAATTGCATGTGTTCTTACCTTTCCAATTTTTCTTGCAAAAGGTTCAAGTACAGTTACAGGTAATATTGCACCAACTGCATTGAGCAGTAAAAAACTTATTGAAACAATCCTACCCATTTCTATTTGTACATCCTCAGCAATTACAGATTCAGTATTAAGCCCGTAGACTTCATATTGAACGTAGGCAAACATGTAGACAAACATTGTTTGTATGCCAATCCATGTAAAAGAATGTGCCGCTAGTACTTTTTTAAAGCTTACTATCCCCTCTTCAAATTTATTTAGGTTTTCTGTCGACTTTAGAACTGCTTGTATTATTAAAGCAAAAGTTATAAGTAAACAAATAATTTCAACGTAGTAATTATTTGGGTGATAATTGGCTAATCTTGCAATAATTGCATAAGCAGCATATAGTAAAAATCCCCACAACGGTTGGATATAACCAAGAATATCCAAAAATGATGATTCCTTTTTCTGCCCGTTAAACTCTTCATCATCATTTTCGCTTAAAAATTCCCTAGGTTCTTCAATAAATAGTGGCGGTAAAATTGATAATACTAACACAAGTCCAGCACCGAAATATATAAGTATATAATTATTCCATACTGCACCAATAACATATGCCAAAACACCAAATGTTCCAGAAATTGTCTGCATCCATGAATAACCTTTTGTGCGTTCAACTCCCTCTGGAGTAACATCAGCAATAATAGATCTGGTAGGATTAAAGCTTATATTAATTGCCAAATCAAGACTAAGTGCAACTGCAATGGCAACTCCAAGAATTCCTTCGATACCTAAAAATTCCGAAATAATTCCAAGATTGGGTAATGCTAACAGCATAATTGCTGCTAAAAATCCGCCAATAAAAATAAATGGCCTTCTTCTCCCCTTCCAAAACCAGACTTTATCACTAATTACACCAAATAAAATCTGTCCGATTATTCCTGCAAAAGGACCCGCTGCCCAAACTAAACCGACATCATGGATTTCTAATCCATATTTTGAACTTAATATCCAGCTCAAGGCAGATATTTGTACTGATAAAGCAAATCCCATTGCTGTAGCCGGTAAAGCTAGTAAAGCATAAAATGAATTTGTAAGTTTCTTTTGAATTTCAAGCATAATTATTCTCGTTCAATTAAATAAATGGATATTGACTTTGAAGGAACTGTAAATTGTTTATCCTGTTCTATTATAACAGCATCTCCAGTTAACAAATTTTTTATTGTTGAATTGATTTCATCATTTGTAACATAATTATTTAATTCAATACTTATTGCTTTTTCATTATTGTTTAAACAAAATAAAACTACTCTATTTCTAAATTCTTTGGTGTAAATATAATAATTATCTTTGGGTGGAAAGTGTGTTAATTTTCCTTTTCTTATTACCTCATAATCATTTCTTAACTTCAGTAAATTTTGGGTGAAATTATATATGTCTTTTTGTTTTAATTTTTTCTCATTCGATATCTCAGTTTCTTCAGCTGTTAAATAGTCTAAGGGAAACATTTCTCTAATACGTCCATGATGTCCACCTCCATCCAAGCCAAATTCAGTCCCATAAAACAATTGAGGAATTCCTCGCGTTGTTAATACTAATATTAGAGCAGCCTTAAATTTATGCATATCCCACTTTGCTCCGTACATTCCTCGATCAATATCATGATTGTCAAAAAAAACAAGAAGGTTATTTGGATTTGAATAAAGAAAATCCTGAGCTAATGTTTCATAAATGTTATTCAGATCAGAAGTACCCGATAAATATTCAAACAATGCATCTCGAAAAGCAAAATCGGTTACAGTCGGTAGATTTGTATCAAAATTTCTTGGGAAAAAAGTTTTAGTCTGGTATGCTGCTAGTACTGAGGGAAGCCCTTTCCAAACTTCTCCAACAATATTAAAGTTTGGGTAATGTTCTAAAATAATTTTTGCCCATTCAGACATAAATTTTTGATTTGAATATGGATATGTATCTTCCCTAATTCCGTCAATACCACTATACTCAATCCACCAAATCGTATTTTGGATTATATATTTAGCCATAAAGGGATCACTCTGATTTAGATCAGGCATATAATTCGTAAACCAGCCCTCAGTAGAATTCTTAACTGTTTTTGAGCTGCTGTGTATATCTACTATTCCAACCTTATCGTGGTTTGCCTCAAGATGATTCCCAGGTCTGCCGTTAAACCAAGTCTCAGTAGGTGGATTCGTTGACCATGGATGATTTATCCCAATATGATTTGCCACATGATCATAAATAACTTTTAATTCCCTTTTATGAGCTTCATTTACAAATTTTTTATACAGATCATTTGTCCCTTGCCTTGGATCAACCTTATATAGATCAGTTGCAGCATAGCCATGGTAGCTCATATACATATTATTTTCTAGTACAGGTGTGCTCCAAATCGCAGTAATTCCAAGTTCTTGGAGATAATCTAATGAATTAATCATTCCCTGAATATCTCCACCATGTCTTCCATTTAAACTCCCAAATTCAAATTCATCCTTTTCATTGAAAAGATAATCGTTTGATGTATCTCCATTAATGAATCTATCTGGAAAGATTAAATAAATTACATCTTCGTTACTAAAACCCTGGTGAATACTATCTGATTTGTCTCGCTCCATCAATAAATATTTGTATTTTGCTTGACCGTTGCTATTGGAAAATGTAAATTCATATTCCGCAGGCTCTGCATTCTTATCTATTGAAATATCTACAAAAGCGTAATTATTGTTGTAAGGATAAGTAACATTCTGAATTTTAATATTTTCACAATCCACAGTTACATTGATAGAATCGAGGTTGCTTCCATATATCATTAATTGAATATTATTGTAAGAGTGATTGGACCACCAATTTGGAGGTTCAATTTTGGTTATTATCGGTTGTTGTGCCAGTGATATCGATACTAAAATTTTGCTGAAAACAAAAATTGAAAATAAATACTTCATAATTACTGCCAATAATTTATTATTAATATTATATCCTAAATCTTGCTTTTAATAACCATTAAAAATAACTTTATTTTTCTTAAAAAAAAGTATGAAAGATAATTCTAAAAATATTACTGTTAATAGAAAAGCTCGTCATGACTACACAATTCTGCACACCTTAGAAGTGGGAATAGTTTTAGTCGGGACAGAAGTTAAATCGTGCAGAGATAATAAAGCGAGCTTGGTTGATAGCTATGCTAGAATTGATAATTACGGTGAGGTTTGGCTAATTGGCTCACATATCAATACTTACAAACAAGGGAATCAATTTAATCATGATCCAATTAGAGAAAGGAAATTACTTCTTTCTAAGAAAGAAATTAGAAAATTAGACCGTAGTGTAAAAGAAAAAGGTAATACTTTGATTCCACTTAGATTATATTTCAATAAGGGAAAGGTGAAGGTTGAACTTGCAATTGCAAAAGGTAAACGCAGTTATGATAAAAGAGAAGCAATAGCAAAAAAAGATATGCAAAGAGATTCTGAAAGAAAAATAAAATTGTAATAAATGGGTTATTGTCATGCTGAATTTATTTCAGCATCTTTGTATGTGATTCTTGATCATTTCTGAAAATAGAAATTATTTTGCACTAAATCATAATTGTCATTTCGAATCCAACGTTTTTTGTTGGTGAGAAATCTTTTGGAAAAGAAAGATATCTTAGTCATAAAAAACACTCCTTCGAAATGACAACACTACATAAATTTGAAAATAAAATAGAGACGAAATGTTTTTAACTGTAAAAGAACAACTAGAAGTAATAAAAAGAGGCATCTCTGAATTAATCCCTGAAGAAGAGCTTGTTCAAAAACTTGAAAAATCAAGAAATGAAAACAAACCATTAAAAATAAAACTCGGTTGTGATCCTACTCGCCCTGACCTTCACCTAGGGCACGCGGTTGTATTGAGAAAGCTTGCTCAATTTCAGCAACTTGGGCACACTGCAATTTTAATTATCGGTGACTTTACTGCAATGATTGGTGATCCTTCAGGAAGGAATGCAACTCGTCCTCCGCTGACTTTCGAAGAAGCACAGGAGAATGCAAAAAGTTATTGGGAACAGGCTAGAAAAATTCTTGATCCTGAAAAAACTAAGATAGTACATAATTCAGAATGGCTTCAGAAAATGAGTTTTGAAGATATAATAAAGCTTGCATCAAAATATACTGTTGCCAGAATGCTGGAACGAGACGATTTTACAAAACGTTATCAAGGTGGAATACCAATTAGTATGCACGAACTTCTATACCCACTTGCTCAAGCAATGGATTCTGTTGCGATTGATAGCGATGTTGAACTAGGCGGAACTGATCAAAAATTTAATTTATTAGTTGGGAGAGATATTCAACGTGAGTACAATTTGGAGCCTCAAGTAATTTTAACAATGCCGCTTCTTGTCGGAACTGATGGCACTGAAAAGATGAGCAAATCTTATGGGAATTATATTGGTATTGATGATTCCCCAAAAGATATCTACGGTAAGAGTTTATCAATTCCTGATGAATTGATTTATACTTATTTTGAATTAGGGACTGATATTTCTTCAGAAGAACTTAAAGAAATTAAAAATAATCTTGCCAATTCTAATACAAATCCAAGAGATATTAAAAGAGCTTTAGCTAGAAAGTTTGTTGAAATATATCACTCTGCAGAAGATGCAAAAACGGCCGAAGAGGAATTTGATAAGATTTTTATCAATAAGGGAGTTCCGGATAATATTCCTGATTTAAAAATGACTGAGAGTACATTAGAAATACTTGACTTAATCATAAAGGCAAATTTTGCTCCATCCCGTGGAGAAGCCAGGAGATTGGTTCTCCAAGGCGGAGTAACTTTAGATGGAAATAAAATTAATGATCCAAAAACAATTGTTGAAATTATGGATGGGAGTATATTGAAAGTTGGAAAAAGAAAATTTATTAAGTTAATTACCTAAGATATATTTGATATAATATAATCCTAGCTTGATTAAGAAAGAAAATTTTTAATTAATTAGTAAAAAACTTAATCCTTACTAAAAAAAATAAAAGAAATTAAATGACAAAAATAGGCTCGCAAAAAGAATCGTTCAAAGATTTTTTAAAACGTGAGGATAATTATAGAAATCTTATTCGAAAAATAAGTGCTATTCGTTTACAAACTGAACTTGGTGGCGGACAAAAAGCTATTGAACGGCAACATAAAAAAGGTAAATTAACCGCCAGGGAAAGAATTAAATTATTGATTGATGAAAAATCGGATTTCCTCGAACTGAATACATTTTGTGCTCATGATATGTATAAAGAGTATGGTGGTGCTCCCAGCAGTGGAACAATTTTTGGCATAGGGAAAATAAATAGCCAGAATTATTTGATTGTAGCAAATGATGCAACCGTAAAAGCTGGAGCTTGGTTTCCAATTACAGCAAAAAAGAATTTACGCGCCCAAGAAATTGCAATTGAAAATAAATTACCAATTGTGTATTTGGTTGATAGCGCAGGTGTATTTCTTCCACTTCAAGAAGATATATTTCCAGATAAAGAACACTTTGGAAGAATATTTAGAAATAATGCTAAAATTTCTGCAATGGGAATACCCCAGATTGCGGCAATTATGGGCCCATGTGTAGCTGGCGGTGCATACCTCCCTATTATGAGCGATGAAGCATTGATTGTGAAAGGAACGGGTTCAGTCTTTTTAGCCGGGTCCCATTTAGTTAAAGCAGCAATTGGTGAAGTTGTTGATAATGAAAAATTAGGCGGGGCACTTGTACAATCTAATATTTCGGGTGTTACTGATTATATTATGGAAAACGATGAATCATGTCTTCAGCAGATTAGGAGTTTAGCTGATAAAATTGCAGAAAAGCCTAAAGCCGGATTTAACAGAATTGAAACTAAAGAGCCTTTGTTCGATCAAAAAGATATTTATGGAATTTTACCTGAAAACCCTATTGATCAGTATGATATGTATGAATTGATTGCAAGAATTGTAGATAATTCCGAAATTGATGAATATAAGGCCGGATTTGGTAAATCTATAATTACAGCATATGCGAGAATTGATGGCTGGTCAGTTGGAATTGTAGCGAACCAGCGTAAAATAGTTAAAACTGAAGGTGGTGAGATGCGTATCGGTGGAGTTATTTATTCCGATTCTGCAGATAAAGCAACACGGTTTATTTTAAACTGTAATCAAAAGAAAATTCCGTTACTCTTTCTACAAGATGTAACCGGATTTATGGTTGGGAGTAAGGCTGAGCATGGTGGGATAATTAAAGACGGTGCAAAGATGGTAAACGCAGTGGCAAATTCAGTAGTACCAAAAATAACAATAATTGTAGGTAATAGCTTTGGTGCCGGTAATTATGCAATGTGTGGTAAAGCCTATGATCCAAGATTTATATATGCTTATCCAAATGCAAAAATATCAGTAATGGGTGGCTCTCAGGCAAGTAATGTTTTACTAGATATTAAAGTCCGACAAATGGAAAAAGAAGGAAAGCATTTTAGTAATGAGGATAAGAAAAAGCTTTTAGAGGATATTCAGAAATCTTATAACGATAAAAGCAGTTCACTCTATGCTGCCGCTAGACTATGGATCGATGAAATTATTGATCCCGCAAAAACAAGAGAATACGTCTCAAGATCAATAGAGATTGCAAATAATAATCCGGATATGCCAAAGTTTAGTGTTGGAGTAATTCAGACATAATTTAAATTATATTTTTTCATTTGTTTTCTCATGAGTAGCAAATACAAAGATTATTGAGTGCGTGAATGAAAAGTAAATTCAATAACAAGAAATTGAAACTACTTAGAAGCAGTTGGGCAAAACCGATTGATAAATTCCGCAACTTTGATTTAATTTCATATTATCATCAGAACAAACTAAAATACTTGCCAAATGAAGAAATTATTGATGATAATACTTGGAACGATCTAAACTTTAATGATATTTTCGCTATTTTGGATAGAAACAATACCCCTATTGGACAACAATACCTCTATCATATATTACATGTTTATGAAAAGGAGCATGAATTAATATCAAGAAGAATTGAACTTGCAGAATATTTTAAGACTAATACTAATATACGCGAACAGATTCAACTAAATTTAATTCCTCTAGACACACACAAAACAAATTTCATTTCACCACTGGTATTTGGCTCATTACCAAAACGTCCTAAATATTATCCTCTATTTTGGGTGTTGTCATATATTTCTTGGATATCACTCTCACTAGTCTTTGTAAATCCTAAATTTATCTTTTTAGCAATGGTTGTGTTTTTTATAAACATGGTTGTTAACCACTTTTTTTCAAAAAATATACATGAGTATTTTGAAGGATTTTCGGCTATAAATTCCCTCTTAAATACAACTCTTATAATTAATAAAATTGAAAAGACCAATTTGCAGGAACTGGAATTTTTGAAAAATAAGAAAAAGATTATTAAACGAATTAAAAAGCAAATTGGATCATTTGTTATTGATCTTGCAGGATCAAATGAAATAATGGCAGCAGTAGTTGAGTATTTAAATATCTATTTTTTGTATGATCTGAAGAAATATTCAAGATCTGTTGGGTTACTAAAAAAACATCAAAAGGATATACAACAGGTATTTGAAACTATTGGACAAATTGATACAGCAATATCAATGGCTTCCTATTTAACTTGTTTACAAGAATATACTAAACCTGAATTTATTGCGGAGAAATCAATAAACTTTAAAAATCTTTATCATCCATTAATTGTTGATGCAGTTCGCAACTCAGTAAACGATTTTAATAAATCTTTATTGATAACTGGCTCCAATATGGCTGGTAAGACCACATTTATTAAAACCGTTGGGGTAAATATTATTCTTGCTCAAACTTTAAATATTTGTTTAGCTGATTCTGCAGTAATACCAAGATTAAATGTTATTTCTGCAATTAGGAGAGAAGAAAGTCTTGAGGATGAAAAAAGCTACTTTTTTGTTGAAGTTGAAGGCTTAAAAGAATTTGTTGATTTATCGAAAAGCCAATCTAATTATCTATTTCTGATAGATGAAATATTTAGGGGAACAAATACTGTTGAAAGACTTGCTGCATCAACTGCAGTATTGGAAGAGTTAAGCACTAATAATATTGTTTACGTGACTACTCACGACATTGAATTACAAGAATTATTAAATAATAAATTTGATATGCACCATTTTAGTGAACGTGTCCAAGACTCTAAATATTTTTTTGATTACAAATTACAAAAAGGACCAACTTCCTCAGGAAATGCTATAAAGTTGCTCGAATTAAAGAATTATCCGAGAGAAATCATAGATCGCGCAAATAATATTAAAGAAAAACTATTATCAACAAAGAATAATCAAATCTAGATGTTAGAAAACCTATCAATTGATTTTCATAAACCAAATCCTTAGAAAGACTTAATCTTTTACTTTCATATAAAATTCCAATAAAAATTTTCGAAAATAGAATCAAATATCCCCCAAAACGATATTTTATGTATAAGAGGGAAAAATGTTAGTAGAAGAAAATATAAATACTTCATTGAGACAAGATCAGCAATTAGCTCAAATCTTTGTAGATCCTCTTGATCAAGAGTTAATAGAAACAATAAATTCAATTAAATATATTGATAAAATATACTTTACCAGAATTAATGCAGATTTATCAAAACTAATTATAATTAAGGAGTCAACTCCCCTATTTAGATATATAATGGATAGTGATGAGGAAGAAGGCTCTTCTAAGAATAAAATACATCATAGAATAATTTCAGACTTTCACGATGATAATTCCAACATTATGCAAGATGGTAGAAATTATGTCGCTGCTGTCGATGGTTTATTTGTGATTGATAGGGATCGTCCCAAAATCATACCTCTTAACCTTGACGGATCCGCTGAAGTAAGAGTATCGAAAGATTCTATGTTTGTATATCTTGACATATATCCGTCAGTAGCCGAGCATCCAATTCCCACATTAGATGATATTGTTGATAAGATACAAAAGTTAGGTGTTGTCACAGCAATTGACAGGGATCTAATAAGTCAAAAACTTTTTGAAGTAAAAACTAATAAAAGAAAATTTTTAGATTTATGTATTTCTAAAGGCAAAATGCCAGTTAATGGCATAGACGGAAGATTAGAGAATTGCACAAATAATAAAGATAAATTTGAGAATCTGGATTTCAGTGAATTTCATAAAGTTAATCCAGTTGTATCAGTTAAAGATGGTGAAATCATAGCTATTATTCATCCTCCGACTGAAGGTGAAAGCGGTCTTAATGTTTTTGGTGATTCTGTAGAACCGATTCATGGGAAAGAGTATCCCTTTAAATTAGGAACAAATACAAAGTATTCAGAACAAGATCAAACTAAAATAATTGCAGACATCGATGGATTTTTAAATTTATCAGATTCATCAATCTCGATTTCTGAAACTTTTACTGTTCATGGAGATATTGATTTTAAGTCGGGGAATATTATTAGTAAAGGATCACTTAAAGTACTGGGAAATGTTAATAATGAATTTACATTGAAGTTAACAAAAGATATTGAAATCGGCGGATATGTTGGCGATGCCACTGTAGAAGCTGGACAAAATTTGATAATTCGCGGAGGCTTTTTAGGAAAAGGTAAAGGAATAATAAAGGCTGAAGGTGATATTAGCGTAAAGTTTGTAGAAAATCAAAAGGTGTATACCCGCGGTGATTTGGTGCTCGGTAAAGAAGCATTAAACGCTCAACTTTATGTGAAAAATAAAATTCATACTAAAGGTACTAAAGCAGTAATTGTGGGCGGACATGCAATTGCAGGCGATAGTATTGAAGTTTATTCACTTGGCAGTTCAAGTGAATCCGAGACAATTGTCGAAGTTGGATTTGATTACCGAAAAAGAAATTCAATTTTAGATAATAAAGAAACTCAAATCAAGCTAAGGCAAAATTTAGAAGAAGTTGATAAGAAAATTCTTGAGTTTGCTCAAATGAAAAGATTAAATGATCAATTCAGAGAAAAAGTTAAAATTTTAGCAGAGGAACATAAAAGATTAGTCGCCGAGATTGAAAATTTAAAAGAAGAAAACTTAAAAATTACTAATGAAATATATGTGCCGACATCCTCAAAAATTTCTATTGGCGGACCAATTTATCCAGGTGTAAAGATTGGAATAAATGGAAGGTTTTTTATTGTTAATGAACCTATGCGCTCAAGATCATTCTTCCTTTCAAATGACAATGAAGTAATAGCAGTTTAATATATTAGACGAAGAAAATAGTTAAGATTGAAATTGTCATTAATCTTTATTCGCTAGCTTATTGCTTCCTCTCGGGTAGATAGTTAGCCTCTGCCCGATTCTTATCGTACTCCCTTTAATACCGTTCCAAGCTCTTATGTCACTTGCCCTTATGTGATATTTTTCTGCAATATGGCCCAGTGTTTCACCCTTCTTTACAATGTGAATTTTCAAATCAGCATCATTTGTTTTAGCAATTGAGGTTTTACCTATTTTTAATTTCTGACCTGGATAAATTGTATTTGATGATAAGTTATTCCATGTTTTTAGTTGGTTAATGCTTATCTTATTCTTAATTGCAATTTTACCAATTGTATCGCCACTTTTAACACTGTAATAAATATTCTCGCCATCTGCGAAAGAAGAATTATTATCAGGAATATCAACTATATTGGAGTAAATTTTTAAATTTCGCCCGACATAAATTCTGTTCGATTTAAGTTTATTCCATTTCCTTAGACTTGCAGTCGAGACTTTATATTTTTCCGCAATATCACTAAGTGTATCACCCTTCCTAACTTTATATTTTATCAATTTATTATTTGAAGTGGAATTTTTAACTGAAGGCGCAGAATTGGCAGCCACAGCATTTGGATTGCTTCCGGTATAAATCATCAACTTTTTGCCTTTGTAAATTCTACTCGTTCTTAATCCATTCCATTTTTTAAGTTTTGATACGCTTGTTCCATATTTAATGGCTATAGAACCTAACGTTTCACCACTTCTAATTTTGTGTTCAATCCATTCCTTGCCTGATGTTGCATAAAGTGTTTTTAATTTATCGGCTTTACTATAACTATCAATTTTTGCGAATGTTTCTATTTTATCCTTTGGCACATAAAAATTTAGTAATTGCCCAACATGAATTGTTGTAGTATATGGAAGATTATTCCAATTTCTAATATCAGAAACTCTTACTTGGAATAAATCAGAAAGATCAATTAAGTTGTCACCACTTTTAACTGTGTATGTAACTAAGTCTTTGTCTTCAGGAATAATTACTGTATTAGTCTCACCTAATTTCTGTTCATATATATCTTTAAAGTTTCCATCTCCTTCACTGTTAACAACCATTTTATACGGAGCAACACCATTAGTTGAGATTTCCTCAACTGCTGCAGCAACATCTGTATTTAGTTCAAAATCATTTGTTATATATTTTGAAACTGGAATTTTTAGCGGAACATTTGGATAAATTCTTGATTTAGTAGAAATTTTATTAAACTTAGCTAATTGACTTAAACTGACTCCGTATTTATAGGCAATACCGGATAGAGTTTCACCACTTTTAACTTTATGAACGATATATTGAAGTTTAGCGTCTTGCGGAATTGCTTCTACATTCGCGATAAATGCATCATACGTTTTAGAAGGAACTCTTAACTCATAACCACCTGGATAATTCGGCGGAGTATGATGCTGGATTAATTCAGGATTCAACCTTTGCATTTCATCTAAACTAACACCGGCGCATTTAGCTAAAACAGATAAATCTACTGCCTCATTAATCACATATTTTTGATAATCGATAGGTGTTTCATACATGATATTAGAAAAACCATATTTTTCAGGTTGGCTTGCTATTAAGGTAACTGCTATATATTGTGGAACATAGTTTCGCGTCTCCCTAGGTAAAAATCCTCTGATATCCCAAAAAGAATTTGATCCGCTTCTACTCATTGCTCTTCTTACTCTTCCCTCACCGCTATTGTATGAAGCAATTGCCAAATACCAATCATTTAATGAAAAATAAAGATCCCTAAGATGTTTAGCAGCAGCTCTAGTAGATTTTTCGGGATCTCTTCTTTCATCTACATAGAAATCAACTTTAAGGTCATACAACCTTCCAGTACCTTTCATGAACTGCCAAATCCCAACTGCTCGTGCCCATGATTTAGCATGCGGTTTTAATCCGCTTTCCATAAGACTTAAGAATATTAACTGCGTAGGGACTTCTTCTTCTTTAAATATTCTTGCCATCATTGGAAAGTAATAACCAGTGCGTTCAAGCCAATATTCCATGTGGCGCCTTCCCTTACCAGAGAAGTACTCAATATATCTTTCAACGTAATTGTTCACTTCAAGTGGGAAATCTCCAATAACAATGGTGCTTTTATCATCAATCTCAATATCTCCTAATTCTGGAATCTGTAGTTCCGTCATATTATTATTCATCCATTCTTCAAATGCATATGCTGGAGCATTCTCAGGTAATTCCTTGAAACTATTAATATACAGGTGATAATCATCTATAACAGATTTTTCTAACTCCACAAAAGCTTCATTCTCATCAATATTGGGATAGTAACTAAGTTCGGTTATTATTGCTAAAGCTGAATCGAAGGCGAACAATGCTTCGGAAGAATTACCTAATCCCTGCTGTGTTAATGCATCAACATATTTTTGTCTGGATGATTCCAATAACTGATTTATTAAATCTTCAGTTTTTATTACGGTTGCTAAACTATCTTGTTTAAATCTTTCTTCTTTAGATACTGAATTAAAACTTGAACAGGAAAAAAAGATAAGTGATGAACTCAAAAAAGCAATTGAAAGTAGGATTTTTTTCACAATTAAACCTTATTTTAGTTGTTGTAAAATAATGGATTACACATTTTTTATCAAGTTAAATATTATGTAATCATTATTCTTCTAGGTAATAAAATAACTTAATATTCAATATCCGCAATAAACTTCTAATATTTTCAAAACCCATCTTAAACTATTGTTATCTAGGATAAATTATTTTCGAAAAAATTCGAAGGTATTTTACTGATAATCTATAATCGAAAACAAGGCATAAATAATGAAATTAAGAATTTTTACAATTTTACTGCTTATTTCATCTTTTAATATTTTTTCTCAAGATAATTCTTCACATTCTGTTCAGCTATTTGCACCTGGGCTTCATTTTTTACCATTTAAGGCTAATTATCAAGAAGCCCGTTTAGGTATTTTATACTATACATCAAACTCTAATTTAAAAGTTGATATCGGAAATAATGTTGATCTAATAAGATTCAATTTTCATGAATCAAAAAGTATTTTAAGTCTATCCGTTGAATTTATGGGATATGCTTTATCAACTAGTTATAGAGGAAACAGATTGCAGATAGATGCGCTAGATGGTTTTTTTGGTGGGAATGCTGCCTTTTCTAAATCTTTTGAAAATGGTAAGTTTATTTCAAGATTCAGGATAATTCATAATAGTGCCCATTTAGTTGATGGACATTATGATAGATATCAAAAAAAATGGATAAATGATGATGAACCAATTCCTTTTACCCGAGATTTTGGCGAGTTAACACTTGGATATCAATTCTATCCGGACTTTGGGTCTTTAAGAACTTACGGTACTGCTGCTTATTCTACAATGGTGCGACCTGCTGAAATTAAAAAATGGTCTGGTTATTTTGGATTTGAAGCTGCATTTGATCAAGTTTTAGATGAGACTTTTGGAGCAAAAACAAATTTATTTATTGCTTCTCAATTTAATTTGGTTGGTACACCAGAGTATCAGCTAAATACAAAACTAATGAGTGGTGTAAAATTCGGCGATTGGGATGGTAAGGGACTTGTTGTTTATCTCTCTTACTACATAGGTGCAAATCCGTTCAGTGAATACTATTCTGAGAGAATACAAAAATTTGGAGTAGGCTTCTTTGTAGATTTTTTTTAACGCATAAATTATTTATTCAAAATTTTTTCCCTATTCCTAAATGAGTTCTAATATTATTGGATGTAAAGAAAATAATTAGCAATAGAATATGAACTGCTGAAAGAACAAGCAAGAATAAAAACTTATTCCCGGTACTTTTTGTTAAGATTAGTAAATCACCCATAATTGTCAAACCGAACACAAAGTAGAAAATCTTTTCAATATGTAGCCATTTATAATAAATTCCAAAAGCAAGAAAGAATCCAATGACAGGACCGATTAATTTTAAACTTCCTGTTGGAGCTAAAAGAAATTTTCCAATTACACTTGGCACTAGAGCAATTATAAATAATATTATTGAAAAGAACATTATAAAAAATCTTCTTTCTTTTAACATTTTTTTAACTTGCTGCAATTCATTTTTCAAAATCCAAATTTCTTGGGTCTTCTGGTAAAACTGGATCTTTATTCAAGTTTGTAACTTCAACGGACTTATCAACTTCTGAAATGGAGAGATTATCAAACCAAGCCTTCCCATCACCGTTAAGCATTAAACCGTAATTGATTGATACACTTTTGATTGGAACGTCCAAAACAATAATATATTCTTTCCAATCAGTTGTTCCAGAAACATTTCTCCCATAAAGATTGTCAAAACCTAGATTTTCTCTGTTCGGACCATCAATTCTCATCCAAATTGAGCATGAGCCTTTAACATCATCACTTTTAATGAAGCCTTTTAATTTTAGTCTTTTCCCAAGATATTTTTTAGCGCTAATTGTTTGCATTATTGTTTCAAATTCTTTTTGTCCTGGATTGAATGATTCTATAAAAATGCTGCGTTCACCATTTTGATGTACTTCATTATCAATACTTGTTTTAAATTCAGAACTATTATTTCCTGCTCTAAACCATCCTTCTGGTAAAATTTGCTGTTTTTGTGAAAATAAATTGCAAGTAAGTATGATTGTAAATAAGAGGACTGCTAACATTAGCTTTTTCATAAAATCTCCTTTTTTAGAAGTTATGATTTACTAAACTAAGTTAATTTAGATATTATATTTATAAGTTAAATAAAATATTTTTATATAATATAAAATATTCTATCTTACTTGATTACTTAATAGCCTATTCATCAAAGCCGGGACGTATAAAGTTTCTCGCATCAGGAAAAGTCTTTTCAACTTCTTTGCGCAATTTAACTAGAAGAACAAGAATTTTCAGAAAGGAGTCTTCTTCGTCGGGGAAGTATATTAATAACTTTTCCCAAGCAGATATTGATCGGTCGATTCCAATTAATGCAACTTTTGCAGAGCCAGCTGAATCTTTTGGGAAATCATATTCGTCGGCTAATTCTTCGTCTTCCATTGCACCACTTACCGCTCTCATTATCTTTACATGAATTTGAAATTTGTACCACATGATCACACTGATTGCATCTTTTAAAATCGCAGCTTCACCATCCGGATTAGATTTCGGCAAATCCATTTCCAATTCAGTAATTAATTGTTTCTCCTTTTCAATAAAAATATTTTTCGATTCATCAAACCATTTGCCTGCAATATCAATATAATTTTTGCTTATTTTCGAAATATCTGTCTGACATGCCTGCTTATGAATTTTTTCTTCTCTTTCTTTAATTGCATCATAATCAATACTATCTAAATCGATACCTTCATTCGCTGAAAATTCCATTACCAATTCAAGAGTTGTTTCCATTATTTCGCTGAATTTCTGCCAGAACTTTTCATTATTGTTTTGATAGTCTTCTTCTTTCATGCAGTCAGCAGTAGTTAATGCAAAATTTGCACATTTATTAGTCATTTCACATCTTTCACACCATCTATCGCAATAATTAAATATTCCTGGAATAAAGTCCAGATTACTAACAGCCTCAATTATTTTTCGTTTCTTCATTACACTTCTTGTTGTAACTATTATTAAAAGCAATTATAAAGGTATAGTTGTATGCTTCTTCTTAGGATTTAAATCAACCTTAGTTTTTAATAGTTGGAATGCATTAATAATTTTCAACCTGGTTTCACTAGGTTTAATTACATCATCTATGTATCCTCGTTCAGCTGCTATATAAGGATTAGCAAATTTTTCAATATATTCAGATAGTTTCTGCTCCAATTTTTTTTCGCGATCATTTGATGAATTTATTTCTTTCTTAAAAATTATTTCTACAGCACCTTTTGGTCCCATTACTGCAATTTCTGCAGATGGCCAAGCAAAATTAAAATCACCTCTAATATGTTTTGAGTTCATTACATCATAAGCGCCGCCATAAGCTTTACGTGTTATTACAGTCACCTTCGGAACTGTAGCTTCACTGAAAGCAAATAATAATTTTGATCCGTGTCTAATAATTCCATTCCATTCTTGCTCGGTACCAGGCAAAAATCCAGGAACATCTTCAAGAACAAGAAGTGGAATATTGAAAGCATCGCAAAATCTGATAAACCTTGCTCCTTTTACTGAAGAATTAATATCTAAAACACCTGCCAATACAGCAGGTTGATTTGCCACAATACCTACTGATATTCCTCCGACTCTACCAAATCCAATAATTAAATTTTCAGCATAATTTTTTTGTATTTCTAAAAAATCACCATTATCTAACAGTGGCTTAATTATGGAGTGCATATCGTACGGTTTGTTTGGTGAATCCGGTATTAAACTGTCAAGTTCAGGTAGTGATAAGTCTTGATCAAAGTCAAAATCCCTTTCTGGTGATTTATCTTTCCAATTAAGCGGGAGATAATCAACTAAATCCCGAATGTTATGGAGAACCTCAATTTCACTATCCATAGCAAAATGTGCTACACCGCTTTTTGAAGTGTGAGTTTCTGCTCCACCTAATTCTTCGAAGGTAACTTCTTCATGTGTCACAGTTTTAACAACATTTGGTCCGGTAACAAACATATGACTTGTATTTTTAACCATAAATATAAAGTCTGTAATCGCAGGGGAATAAACAGCCCCGCCGGCACATGGACCTAGAATAGCTGAAATTTGAGGAATTACTCCTGAAGCTAAAGTATTTCTTAAAAATATTTCAGCATAACCGCCAAGGCTAACCACCCCCTCTTGAATTCTTGCTCCACCGGAATCATTTAAACCGATGACTGGGATTCCAATCTTCATTGCCATATCCATAATCTTGCAAATTTTTTCAGCATGAGATTCAGAAAGTGATCCACCAAATACTGTAAAATCTTGACTAAAAACAGCAACTGGTCGTGAGTTAATTTTTGCAAATCCTGTTACAACTCCATCTCCTAAATATTTTTCATCCTCCAATCCAAAATCATTTGATCGATGTTTAACAAACATATCAACTTCATCAAAACTCCCCTCATCAACTAAGAGCTCTATTCGTTCCCTTGCGGTTAACTTTCCTTTATTATGCTGGCTTTCAATCCTTTTATCACCGCCGCCTAATTTGGCTTCTTTTCTTAATTGATCAAGTTTTCTAAATTTTTCTTCCATAATTAACTCATTTATACTGAAAAATTATAAAGTGCTCTTTCTAAATTTGTCTTAAATATTTCTTCAATCTGATTTCTTGAAGTTTGAAATTCTTTAGATTCCATTAACGGTAGCTCACGTTTCTCTTCCAAATCTACAATAAGCTTTCCAATTATTTCCCCGGGATTTTTTTTCATCAAATAGATTTTATCGGACAAAAAGATAGCTTCAGTAATATTTGTCGTTCCAAAAATAATTGTAAGTTTTTCAGAGTTGTACAAAGCACGAAGCAGCAAATAAATTTCTTCTCTGGTTCTGCTATTCAAGTTGGCGAAAGGTTCATCGATAACTAGCACATCCGGCATATTCGCTAAAGCTCTTCCCAAAGCAATTCTGAATCTAAAACCCTCACTTTTATTGTGCGGGAAATGTTCTGTATAACCATTTAACCCAACTAAATCAATAATCTCAGAAATTCTTTCTGAACTCAAATTACTATTAAAAGAAATATTTTCTCTGACATTTAACCAAGGGAATGATGAAGGTTTGGTAGGAATAAATATTAACTTATTTCCATTGGTTTCAATAACTCCGTTAGTTGGTTGTTCAAGACCGGAAATAATTTTAAGCAACGAAGTCTTCCCGGAACCTCTTGGTGCTAAAATTGTCAAAAACTCATTTGTATTTAGAGATAAAGAGATTTTGTTAAGCAAGTTTATATTATAACCAACTTTATCTATGTAGTGTTTTGAAATATTATTTAAAGTTAAAACTGGTTTATTCATTATTATGCTTCCCAGAAGAAATACTTTTTCTTAATGTTCTTTAAAATATTTTCCATAATTAAAAAGGTAAGTATCAAGAATATAAATAATACAATTGTTAAACTAAGGTCGTTATATCTAAGCGACATATAGAAAATATTTCCAACTCCTTCTGTTTTACAAATAAATTCATAAATAATAATATAACTCCAGATTGGAATATGAAACTTTAGAAGTGAATCATAAACTTTTGGCTGCATAGATTTCCATATTACCTTTTCCCCAATTTCATTTTCCGGCAAACCTACACTTCTTGCAGCAAGAAGATATTCTTCATTCACTTTATCTAATTCATTAGCAATACTTGCTTTAAGTATCCCCATAGTTAAAAATAGCACAAACAAATATTCACCCCAAATTGAATTCCCAAACCAGAGTTCAAATAGAAAAATTAAAAATACTGGTATAAAGAATTTATTAACGCTGAATAGCTCTTTCATTCCAGGGAAATATCGGAGCATTTTAAACATCCAATTTGCACCTAACCGAATTGAAAAATAAGAGATAATCATCACTGAATAAATAGCTGTAAAAGAGAATAAAAATGATGATAAAAAATCATACTCTTTAAAAAGTGCGGGTATTGAATCAATTAGAATTGTAGGTTTTGGTAATACTGGATTTGCTTGTAAAATAAATTCAAAAAATAAAATGTAAATAAAAAGTAAAACTAATATTAAAGGTAATAAAACCTTGACTGTTGTTGATTGAAATATTTTAGTGAGCATTTTTTTACAATAAATTTTCTTATACTCTTAATTTATTCAATCAAAGTGCCATAATCAATAATACTTACTTTAAAAAAGGATTATGCGATTTCTCGTATCCAATTTTTGTGTTGTCTCCATGCCCAGGATATACTAGAAATTCATCCCTCAATGTAAATAACTTATGCCTTATTGACCGAAGCAAGGTTTCATAATCACCGCCCCAAAGATCAGTTCTTCCGATTCCTTCAAGAAATAATACATCTCCGCTGATACAAATATGCTCGTTTTGAAAGATAATACAATATTCGCCTGGAGTATGTCCAGGAGTGAATAGAAAATTCGCCTCAGAATTTCCAATCATTAATTTCAAATCCTCACTAATGTAATTATCGGGTAATGGTGAAGGATTTATTTGGATTCCAAACATTTTCGCTTGTTCAACCATGTTTTTAAGTAAAGGAATATCTAACTCTGGAGCATAAAACTCACAGTTGTATTTATCCTTTATAAATTTATTCCCCAAAACATGATCAATATGACAGTGTGTATTTATCAAATATCTTATATTTAGTGAATTTTCAGTTATGAATGACCGTATTTCATTTTCTTCTATTTGATTTGAACAACCGGGGTCTATTACAGTTGCTTCTCTTGTAAGGTCATCCCATATCAAATAAGTATTTTCTTGAAATGGGTTGAAGGTAAATTTGTGTAATTTTAACATAATTGTAACTAATTTCTATTTAAAATTTTTGATTATTCTTGATTTAAGTTTTTTCGTAAAGTTATTATAATTTTCTTTTGTCTCCTCTAGCGAATCTCCTCCAAACTTATCTAACATAAATTTAGCCAAAACCCAAGAAAGAGCAGCTTCTCCAATTACACCACAGGCCGGAACAGCAACAAAATCACTTCTCTCCCTTCTGGCTTTCATCGATTTCATTGATGCTAAGTTTATTGTCTGAATTGGCTGCATTAGTGTAGCAATAGGCTTCATAGCAGCTTTTACAATTATTGGCAGTCCAGTTGAAATACCACCTTCAATTCCACCGGCTCTATTAGACCTTCTATTTAAATCACCTTTCTTTAAAACAATCTCATCATGTGATTGAGATCCAAATAAATCCGCAGAACTAAAACCGCTTCCAATTTCAACACCTTTAATTGCGTTAATTGACATAAATTCAGATGCAATTGCAGCATCCAGCTTTTTATCAAAATGCATATAGCTTCCTAGTCCAACAGGAACTCCTGTAGCAATAACAATAATATTTCCGCCTAAGGTATCACCATTCTTTTTTGCTAATTTAATTTTTTCAATTATTTTTACTTCTTGTTCATATTCCAAAACTCTCACACTGCTTTTATCAGCTTTATCAGCTATTTTTTGTGCATTAAGATTTTTAGGCAATTTATTATTTAATAGTTTAATCAGAATACTTTTCTTCGGATATTCATTACCAATACTCTCCACAAAACTCCCAACATTTATACCAAATTCTTCCAAAAATCTTCTGGCAATGGTGGAACCGGCAACTCTAGCAGCAGTTTCTCGTGCACTTGATCTTTCAATCGAATTTCTAATGTCATTAAAATTGTATTTTGATATACCAGTTAAATCCGCATGCCCTGGGCGAGGAATTTTAATTTTTTCAATATTCGAACTTACAGGTATGTGACTCATTATCTCAGTCCAATTTTGCCAATCACTATTGTAAATATTAAATGAAATTGGAGAGCCTAAAGTCTTACCGAACCTAATCCCAGAATTTATTTCAACTTTATCTGTTTCGATTTTCATTCTTCCGCCTCTACCATAACCCATTTGCCGGCGTCTTAACTGATTGTCAATAAACTCTTTTGTGATTGGAATGTTCGAGGGGAAACCTTCAACAATAACTGATAAAGCTTTTCCATGAGATTCACCGGCTGTCAGTAATCTAATCATTTAACTCCTTTTCTTTTGGAAATATAAATATAAAAAAAGCGCCCATAAATTATAGACGCTTTTTCCCGGTTAACATATGACACGTATGTTTAGTTCGGAATTTCTAATCCTACAAAACTTGTATTTCCATCTTGATCTTGAACTTTAAGAAGAATAGCATCTCCTTTTTTTGACTTTAAAATATCTTCAAAATCTTCTACAGAATCAATATTTTTTTTATCCACTTCAACAATTACTAGCCCTGGAAATAATCTTTGATTTGCAGCTTTACTGAATCGTTTAACATCTTTTATGTAAATGCCGTTATCAACTTTGTATTTCTTGTTAATATCATCAGAGAGATCACGGACTGTCAATCCTAAATCATCAAAAGTAATTTCACTAATTTCACTTGGATCTTTTTTCTTTTCTTTTTTCGAATCAACATTTACTTTGTCTTTATTCTCATCAGTTTCTCTAGCTTTTAATTTGACAGATCTCGTAATTTCATCACCGTCCCTAAAAATTAGTAGATCAACATTATCACCTGCTCTCTTTCTTGCAATATAGCTCTGAAGCTCATTGGGTTGATTAACATCTCTTCCATCAACTTTAAGGATTACATCTCCGGCAATAATATCTTCTTTAGAAGCGGCACCATCTTCAACAACATTCTGAATCATTATGCCCATTGGTTTTGCAAGTCCTAACGCTTTAGCTGTTGCTGCATCAACTTCTTTGATACTTACGCCAATATATCCCCTACTTACTTCGCCATTCTCAATTAAATCTTGAGCTACAGATTTTGCCATATTTATCGGTATTGCAAAACCATATCCAATATAACTTGCAGCAAAACCATTAGTAGCAATTGCTGAATTGATACCTATAACTGCACCGTTAAGATCTACCAAAGCACCCCCGCTATTCCCAGGGTTTATGGCAGCATCAGTTTGAATAAAATCTTCGATACCATAGTTATCTTGGATTATATTGATATTCCTTCCAATAGCGCTAACAATTCCTGCTGTTACTGTTGAGGTCAAATAGCTTAAAGGATTGCCGATTGCCATTACCCAACTACCAACTTTAATTTTATCTGAATCCCCCAAATATGCTGCTGGAAGATCATCTGCTTTAACTTTAACAACTGCTAGATCTGTCAAAGGATCAGTCCCGACTACTTCAGCATCCAATTCTCGTTTATCAAATAAAGTGATCTTCACACTTACGGCATTTTCTACAACGTGGTTGTTAGTAAGAATGTAACCATCCTTAGATATGATTACACCGCTTCCTCCCCCTTGTCTATTTCTCGGTGTCCCATCGTCCCTCTTAAAGAAAAAAGGAATGTCAAAATCAAATCCTTTGTGTGGATCATCTTTAACTGTACTTACAACAGTTATGCTAACAATTGAAGGTGTGACTTTCTCTGCTACTTCAATAAAAGCTGAATTAAAATCATTTAGAGATATGTTTTCCAACGGAGACGAAGCACTGCCGATCTTAACTTCTGCATTACTAGGTTTCACAAGATCCGCACTCGAAACAAGAATTGCCCCAAATACAATTCCAACAATTAACAATGAAATTGTTCCAAATAAATTACGTCCTTTCATTACTGCCTTCCTTTATTATAATATTTTTAGAGATTTTAGTCCGTTAAATTCTGTGTTGTGGTAAATTAAAAACTTTTCTAAAATAAAAATTATATTTTCAATATTTTCTTTTTTGTAATAGCCAATATTATTTTTCTTAGTTAAACACTCGAATAAATTATAAAGTTCCACTGATAGCTGATAGGTTAACATTTTATCTTGGTTACACTCGCCACAAATTATTCCTTCGGAATAACTAAAAGCATTCTGCTCACTATTTTTTAATTCTTTATCACAAATTGAACACTTTTCAAATGAAAGTTCAAAGCCGGTTTCTTTGATAAAGAAAAATAAATATTTTGCAAACAGAAGATTCTCATCATCTTCTGAATTGTTAAAATAATTTAGCATTTTAATTGAACCTTTGAAGATTCTTTCACTTGCTTCATGTTCCGGTATTAGTTTCAATATTAATTCACAAATGGCAGAAGCATATTTAATTTTTTCCAAACCTTCCTTTATTTTAGGATAATGTTCAATTAAATTAACTTCTGTCGCAAGTTGAATCTCCCGTTCAGCCTTTTTATAAAAGACAAACTCTACGTAATTGAGAATATCAATTTTACTTCCAATCTTAGATTTTGAACTTCTCGCACCTTTAACTAGGACGGAAATTTTCCCATTATTTTTAGAATAAAGCTGAAGTATAAGGCTTGAATTACTAAACTTAGTTTTTCTTAAAATTATGGCTTCATCTTTAATTATTTCTGCCATGCTATTTTTTATTTATAGAAAATTATACTTTGGTTTGTGGATTTTTTCTTCGGTAATTATTCCGGTAATTAGTTCATTTGGAGTTACATCAAATGCAGGAGAAAAGACATCATACTCATCAGAAGTTATTTTAGTCCCTCGGAATGAATTAAGCTCTGTTTTACCTCTAAATTCAATTTTGATATCATCACCGGTTTTACAATTTAAATCTATAGTTGAAGTAGGAGCAGCAATATAGAAAGGGATGTTATGATGTTTGCATAAAACTGCCAAACTATAAGTACCAATTTTATTCGCTGAATCACCGTTTTGAGCAACTCTATCAGCACCTGTAATTACTAAATCAACTTTACCTTTTTGCATTAAAAATGCTGCTGTTGAATCGCTATTTATTGAAAAAGGGATACCGGCTTTTTTAAGCTCAAATGCAGTTAATCGTGATCCTTGAAATAATGGTCTTGTTTCATCTGCATACACAAATTTCACCATACCTTTTTTGAATGCATAATTAATTACATTAAAAGCTGTACCATCGCCTCCGGTAGCTAGCTTTCCGGTATTGCAATGTGTTAAAACATTAGATTTTTTTTGAAATATTTTAAACCCATTTTCCCCAATCTTGTGACACATTTCAATATCTTCATTATGAATTGCTTTAGCTTCTGAAATTAGTTTTAAGTAGGCGTCATTTTTATGCAGAGTTGATTTATAAACTTTCTTCATTCTTTCCAAGGCCCAGAATAAATTTACAGCAGTTGGTCTTGTTATTACCAAACGATTAAAAATATTTTCAAATTGAAAACCATTTTTAATTCCAAGAGCAATAGCATATGCTGCTGCAATCCCAATTGCGGGGGCACCTCTTACTTCCAATCTTTCTATTGAAATCGCAATCCTATCAAAATCATCAGTTTCAATATATTCTTCGTGAAGCGGAAGCTGCGTTTGATCAATTATGATTAGCTTATTGTTTTTAAACTCAATTGATTTAAAATCACTCATAATCAAATCTTGATAATTCCCTAAATTCTAAAAATCTGTCATGAATACGAAGCTTATCTAATTCTTCCAATCCTTTAGTGCTGAATTTTTCAACACAGAAAGATGCCATAGTACTTCCATAAATTACTGCTCTTTTAAAGTTGTCAAAACTCATATCGCCAGAATTGTGAAGATAACCTGCAAATCCTCCAAGAAAACTATCACCCGCACCCGTCGGATCAAAAATTGAGTCAATTGGATATGCAGGTGCGGAGAAAATAACTCCATCATTAAACAGAAGTGCGCCATGTTCTCCTTTTTTAATAATCAAATACTCCGGACCCATATCTCTGATTGCAGCTGCTGCCTTTATCAAATTGGCTTCTTTTGAAAGAAGTCTAGCTTCAGAGTCATTAATTATTAAAACGTTTGTACTCTTCAGAACTTTTAAAAGATCATCGTAGGTTGTCTCAATCCATAAATTCATGGTGTCTGTTACAATAAAATTATCCCCTTCAAGCTGGTCTATAACCTTTTGCTGAAGTGAAGGAAGAATATTGCCCAGTGTAACAAAACTATTTTTTTTAAGTTTTTCGGGAACAACAGGATCGAATTGTTCAAAAACGTTAAGTTCAGTATAAAGAGTATCTCGCACATTTAAGTCATAATGATAACGTCCACCCCATCTAAAAGTTTTTCCGCCTTTAACAATCTCTAAATTATCAAGCTCTACCATATGTTCCTCAAGCATATCAATGTGCTCTTTAGGAAAATCTTCACCAACAACACCAATTAATTTTACAGGTTTTGTAAAATAACTTGCAGATAATGAAATGTAGGTAGCAGCTCCACCAAGTGCATTATCAATTTTACCAAATGGTGTTTCTACATAATCTAAGCCAACTGAACCAACAACTAATAAATCCAAATTTCCTCCTTTGACTAAATTTTTCTCAATTTTAAAGATATGGAATATTTATTAAATATTTTCTGATGAGCAATGTGATTATATCTAAATGTCAACAAATACGTATAAACTGTAATTACCCTTTGAAGCAAATGGAATAAGATTTATTGTAGACGATTTTGGTAATTTAGATCTATTCAAATTTGAGAAGTAAGAACCAGCAATAATTCCAATACCGGCACCAAGGAATACATCCGAAAACCAATGGTTATCTGTAGCTAATCTTTGATATGCAGTTAAACCGGACAAACTGTAGAGAGCAATAGATATATAAAAATTTTCAATATAATTAGAAAGAACTGTACTCGTTGTAAATGCAGTAATTACATGGCCTGACGGTAAAGAATTTAAAATATTATTTGTCTCAAACCAATTAAATTTTGTATTCCCTTCCTCTTTATAAGGTCTGCTTCTGCCAAAGATATATTTTATTGAAATTGATGCTAAGCCTCCAACTAGCAATGATTCAAAAAGCGATTTACCAGCGGAACCATATTTGTTATTGTCTGTAATATAATTTGAAGCATATAATAATCCTGCTATACCAAGATTGTAATAAAAATCTCCGTAAATATGCCCTGCCTTCATCATGACACTATTTGTATTTACATCAGATTTTAACACTTCATTTCTAACTGGCTTATCAACTAATAATGAAAAAAAAGTTGCTGCGGTAATTCCCATTCCATAGATCAGATTTAATTTGTAAGCATTTTCATTGTTATCCGATGACTCATTAAAATAATTATCACTAGTCTGTGCAAATAAAAGATTGGCTGAAATAAATATTGATAAAATAATCTTAAGCTTCATACTGTATTATAAATTCAATTGTTATCCAAATCAATTTCGATAAAGTTTAGATTCTCTTTCTTTTTAGTTAGGTAATCATGAATAATATTCACTGCTGCCGATTGTCCTGGCCACGCTAAAAGTTTTTTTGCCATTTTCCTTTTGACCCATTTATAATCTTGATGCTCTGCTGAAATTATCACATCTTCATCACAATTTACAAGAGATAAAAATACCGGGACAAAATTAATACTATCATCAAACGAGTTGTAGAAAGAATTTACATGTGGAACAATAAAAAGTTTTGATGAAGCAAGATTAGTTTCCTCTTTAATTTCTCTTATTGCTGTTTGATAAGCCTTTTCATTTTTATTGGGTTTGCCTGTAACCATCTGCCAAATATTTGGGTATAGTTTATCTTTTGATCTTTGCAGCAATAAGTATTCAATTTTATTATCCACAATTCTTACAATGTGTGCTTCAATAAGGTTGGTTGAAATGTTCAATTTATATCTCCAATTTTAAAAATATGCTCTGGCTTCTGCCGTAAAAGTATTTATCACTCTTCCTTTTCCTTGTAATCTTCCGCTGTAATTTATGTTAGTCTGCAAATTAGAGGAAATTCTGTAATCAAAATTAGTTCTCCAAATATAATTTTTCCCAATCAAATTACCATTTGTAATTTCAAAAGGAATTATATTCTCATTAGTACTTGTTAACAATTCTGTTCGTTCAACTTCCATTCTTAAACGTCCCTTGCTCAGCAATGAAAGAGTGAATCTTAAACTCAATTTATTTTCATCAATTACTGTCGGAGTAATAGGAAAGTTATCTTGAAGACGGCCCACGGAAAACAAAAACCCCATTTCAAAATTAGTGAAAGGTCGATAAGAAAAATCACTTATAATTTTATTAGAAACAGTTTTCCTAGATCGACCCGTATTTATTGGCGCTGCAACATTTTCAATTTCATTAATGTATTCTGTTTCATTATTTATTTCATCAACCATTCTAAATTTAACTTTTACACTTCTCTCTTTTTGATAAGATTTTTCAATTCCTGCACTAAATTGATTTAAACTATTACGTTCTGTAAATCTAAACCTAAATGAAAGATCTCTCTCATTTTTGAAAATATGTAAATCTTGTTGGAAAAAATTGAATCCTCTAATGGTTGTTGAATCGCTTAGGAAATAATTAAAATTCATAAGATAAATCTTTTCAGGTTCAGTCACCCTGCTATTTTCTTCAATTCTGTAAACAGTCTCTGTAGTTAAACTACTAAGTGCTTTATCTAAATAATTATTGCTTTTAAAATAATTTGAAAAATCAACTTTCCATCTAGTGTTGAATTTCAGATCAATTACAGGGAATAATTCATCTGTAGGAACCGTAGTTTGTATAAAATCTCCTTCAAAAGGGTCAGGGACAAATTCATTTTCTTCAGCTATACCATTTTGATTCAGATCTCCAAGATAAGAATAACCTCCTGTTCCTTGCGGAACTCTTACAAATACTCTTTCCAGTTTAGCAGATCTTTCAGATGAAGTTTGATAATAAATGCTTCCGTCAATCATCCTGTCCAAGAGTTTAATTTGGCTTTGCGATCTTATTTGTACCGATTCATTATCACCAAAACCTTTTTGGGCAAATATTTCAGAGTATTTTTTCTTTCGAAATGAGAAATCAACTGTTGAAGTAAATTCTCTGAGTTCTCGATAATTAAGAGAATAAGTATGGGCATAAGTTTTTGATTCATCCACAAAGATCCCTTTATCGGGGCTCTTTTCTTTCGTAAAAGAGTATTTTGCGGTAAAGTTAAATCCTTTTGATAATGAGATAAATAAGAATGGAGAGTATTCAAAATATTTTAGACTAGTAATTAGAAGCGAATCAACTGTTATTAAGTTCTCTTCCTTATTTTCAGAACGAAATTCAAATCCGGGTTGCAACTTCCAAATATTGTAGGAGATGTTTCCATTTTGTCTCAGCCATTTACTATTTTGGATAGTTGCCTCTGTTGATACATAATCATAATCGTACTGTAAATTTATATTACTAATATTATTCGCATTAAGTTTCGTTAAAACTCTTTCGGAATTAAAATTTGATCCACGTTTCAGCAATCCATATTGACCGGAAAGACTAACATTTTCAGTGGGTAAATAATTTAGTTTAAATTCGCGTAAGATCTCCTCATTATTAACTGATCCTGCAGTATTGTAATTCCTATCAAATTCTATTTCGTCAATTCTATCAACTGTTTTGAATTTTTCGTCCTTAAATCTATCTTTAAATGAAGCTGAAACTTTACCATAATTAGATTCTGCGAATTTCAATTTAGTGGGTTTAATATTTATTATAAGAGATCTGGCAAATCCGTTATTATCATTATCATCTAAACGTGAGAAAGTATTTCGATCATAGCTTGTAGCAGCCAATTCTAATTTTATATCAATCTGATCCAATGGAGAGTAATCTATAACTATATTTCCAAGTTGATTTTTTTCAGGCAATGGTAAAAGTCTGATCGGTAAATATGACCCCTTCCCTAATCCAACGAACTTAAACTTTCCTATACTTTCGCGAACATAATCACCATTATTTTCACCAACAAAGCTAAATGAAACATTAAATCTGGCTTCACTTGAACCTGGATTATAAATATATATTTTTATTTGAGTACCATTAAGAGTTGAATCCTTTACCGAATATATTCCAAGAGTATCAGAGTCAATTTCAATTGCACCCGATATCGCGGCATCAAAAGGATCATCTCCACTTTGAGAAAGTATATTTTTATCAGAATCTGAAAGAGCAAGATCAATAGGACTATTTCTATTATCTCCTTCTTGATAAGCGTTAAGTTTAATCTTTAATTTATCATCAAATAAATTAGCGAAAGCATTTGCGCCAATTACATTTCTTTCATATTGCCTGTTTGTGTATTCAAAGTCTACAATTATTCGACTTAATGATGTAATAATAATTTTTGGTGTAAAAGTCACTTCACCATTCGAATATTCAATTGTATAATCATTATTCTCACCCCTTTTCAACTGTCGCCCGTCCAGGAAAACTTTTTCACTTCCAGCAATAACAATAATATCATTTTCATTATTTGCTCCTATTAGCCTGTAAGGTCCTTGCACGCCATCAATTCCGCCAATCTGCATGGAATTAAACTTTCCTCTAGATGAAGCAAATGCAAAACTGCCGCCGTAGTTGTCAATATTAACTTTTCCAAGAACACCTTGAAGTTTTCTATCAATTTTTCCAAATTCACCGATATTGTTTTGAAAATTATAATCGCCAAATACACCAGAAGCATTTTCATGTTTAACTTCTATGAATACTTTATCCAGTTCTTCCAGCCTTTCAGTATTTCCCTCAGGTTGAATAGGCGTATTTTCATCTGTTAATGCGGCAATAATTTCAATATCTTCTGATATTTTGCCAGATAGCTGAAGTCTTAATCCGCTGTTTACTGCCAAATCCTTATTTGTACCCAGCGAAAACCCACGTAATAATGTGCCGCTACTTTGTAAATCTTTTCCAAATATCCCTTTTGAAGAGAGATCTACATCTTTTGCTTTAACAACACTAATAGTATCCTGAAATTTATCATCATATCTCTGGACTAAAACTCTATTTTGATATTTCTTACTAAGGCTTAAATTGTAAGCTGAATACTCTACGTAAATAGTATCGAAAATTGAATACGTTAATGAGTCCGAAAATGAAAGACTGTTTGATGATAGATCTATCACATAATCATTTTTGCTAATATTTTTTTTGCCAATAGTTACTTTTTCTGAAAGAGGGATTATACTTATTGATGTAAGTTCATAAAGATTTTCGAAATTAACTCTGAAGGTATCGGTCTTTGTAAAAACTGATTCACTGATCTGCCCTCTAATTACAGAAGATAAAATAATTAGTATAATAAGGATATTTAGAGATTTAATGATTTGCAAAGATTTATAGTTGAATTAAGAATCCCTAAATCTATAAGGTAGGATTAGTTTTTGCAAGTCAAATAATCAAATTAAAACTAATCGTAGAAAACAAGCAGACTTGTCTGGTGCAAGCAAGTCCAGGTTTACTAAGTTTTATTCATATCTTAAAGCATCAATTGGATCAAGATTAGCTGCTTTATAAGCAGGATAAGTACCAAAACCTACTCCTACAAGAATACAAAGAATTACTCCTATTGCAACCCAGTCAATCGGGACCGAGAATTCCCCTCCAATTGCTGAACCGGCAAGGTTGCCAATTGCGATTCCGATGACAATTCCAATAAATCCACCAAATAATGATAAAACTACAGCTTCAATTAAGAATTGAGTTAGAATGTTAGATTTTTTTGCCCCAATGGCTTTTCTTATACCAATTTCTCTTGTTCTTTCAGTTACAGATACCAGCATAATATTCATTATTCCTATTCCGGCAGCTAGTAATGCAATGAGGGCTATTGCGTAAGCACCAATTTTAACTCCGGCTGTCATATTATTAATATCTTGTAGAACGGATTCGTTAGAAAAAATGCCGAAATCATCTTCCTCACCTGGTGGTACTTTTCTAATAGTCCTAAAATATCCAATCGCTTTTTCTATAACTTCACTGTAATCTTCTTTGGAGAATGAACTAACAGTGATGTTGATACTTCTAGTGTCTTTTCCATAAAAACTTTGATAAGTGGAAAGCGGAATTGCGGCAAAATTATCTTTATCTTGTCCGAAAGAAGCTGCCTGTTTTTCCAACACTCCAATCACCCGGAATTTATAGTTATCAACTTTTACCTCTTCTCCCACTGGATCCATTTCATCAAATAAAGTAGTAGCAATAGTTTTACCAAGAACGATTACTCTTTCGGTCCTGTCAACGTCGTTTTGACTAAAATTTCTACCTGACTCTGGGATCCATTGGTTATTTGGGAATGCCTCTGGGGTACAGCCAACAAAGCTTGTATTAGGATTTGTTTCTTTATTACCATATTTAAAAACTTTACCAAATCCCCATTGTTCTGCACCAACAGCTTGAGCCTCTCCTTCAAGTTTATCTTTTAAACGGTAATACTGTTCAATAGTAATATCTGCCCTATTTCTATATTTTCTTCTATCTCCTCTGTCCATCATAGCAGGATATTTTTGTATCTGAAAAGTTGTTTGCCCCAAAGCAGAAACGCCTTGTTCAATACTATTCTGCAGCATTGTTACAACTGTACTGATAGAAATAATTGAAAATATTCCAACAATAATTCCCAGTATGGTCAGTAACGATCTTAATTTATTTGCATGTAACGATCTTAAAGCAACAAGTAAAATTTCCATTATTCATACCTCAAAGCTTCTACGGCATCCATTTTAGCAGCAGTGTAAGCCGGCGCTAATCCGGATAATATACCTGTAATTAATGATATTCCAACAGCCAGAATCACTGCATCAATTTGGAAAGCGACTGGGAAATCATATTGTTCAATTATTTTTGCACCAAGAAGGGCAATAAATAATCCAATTAACCCACCAATCAGACAAATAGCAGCAGATTCCGTAATAAACTGACCAAGAATTGTTCTCTTCTTGGCTCCAATTGCTTTTCTAATTCCTATTTCTCTTGTTCTCTCTTTAACTGAAACGAACATGATATTCATGATTCCAATTGCACCAACAAAAAGAGCTAAACCGGTAATAAATAATCCTGCAACTTGAATAACACCAACTTGACTGTTGATGATATCTAATAAAGCATCCTGTTGATTTATTGAAAAATCATCCTCTTCATCATATTTTAATCCCCTTACTTGACGCATAATTCCAATTGCTTCTTCCCTTACCGCAGGAACCATTTCAACACTAGGTGCGCGCACAGCAATAGTTATACTTCCCCCTCTTCGTCTGCTTTGAAAATCTTTGAACATTGCTTTTATAGGTACATATATCATATTATCGGGATTAAAATCGCCAAAAAGAAAACTTCCTTGTTTTTCATTAATGCCTAATACTTGATATTTCTTGCCATCAATTTTTATCAATTCATTTAAACCATTACCTAATGGAAATAGTTTTTCTGCAATTACACCTCCAATTATACAAACTCTCCTGCCGGCGTCACTTTCAATTTCTGAAAAGAATCTGCCCTCTGTAAATTTAAGATCAGTTGTTCTTATGTAATCATTATTTGTTCCGACAATAAATGCCCTCTCAATTTGAGCATCTTGATAAACAACGGGTTCTCCACTAAACCTCCTAACTGATATAGCTGATGGTGTTTTTGCAAGTTCTTTAAATTTATTAAAATCTTCCATCGTAAGATCGCGTCTATTTCTAAGTTCCCACCATGGAATATTTCCAAACCAAGCCCATTTATCAATAAAAATTAGTTCGGTACCCATGATGCTGCTTGATTCTTCCTGAAATGATTGATCAATACCCTTTATTGCAGTTGACATGAGTACAACAGAGGCAACCCCAATTACAATCCCAAGGGTTGTGAGAATTGCTCTTACTTTATTAGCTCTAATTGCATTAAATGCAATTATTAGCCCTTCCTTTAATTCATATAAAAAATTTCCCATATCAATCCTTCCAGTTAGAATTTTTGCGGCTCGGCCACTCTTCTATTTCGCAATGCTTCATCTTTTTCAATTAGCCCATCCCGTAATCTAATAATTCTATTTGCATGCTCTGCTATATACTCTTCGTGAGTTACAAGAATTATAGTATTACCTTTATTATAAAGCTCCTCAAATAAAGCCATAATATCTTCACCGGTTTTAGTATCTAGATTACCCGTTGGTTCATCAGCTAATATTATTGAAGGTTGAGTTACTAATGCACGCGCAACGGCAACTCTTTGTCTTTGACCACCTGATAGTTCATTAGGTTTGTGATCCATCCTGTCGGATAATGAAACTTGCTCTAATGCTTCTCTAGCCCTTTCTCTCCTTTCCTCTTTACCAACTCCTGCATAAATTAAGGGAAGTTCTACATTATGGAGTGCATCTGATCTGGCTAATAGGTTAAAAGTTTGAAATACAAAACCAATCTCTCTATTTCTTATCGCTGCAAGTTCATTATCATCCATTTCACTAACATTATTACCGCTGAATGTATACAAACCCTTCGTCGGAGTATCGAGGCATCCAAGAATATTCATAAGTGTAGATTTGCCAGACCCCGAAGGTCCCATAATAGCAACGTATTCATTTTTATCTATAGTAAGAGAGACATCTCGTAAGGCGTGAACCTCTTCCATTCCAACTTGATATATCTTTGCAATATGTTCAATTGTGATGATATTCATTCTTTTTCCAAATATTTTCGTTTAGTTTTCTTCTTTATTTTGTTTGTTGCGTTTGTTAGATATTTTTACTTTTGTACTATCTGATAACTCTTTTGAGATTGCCTTATACGGACCGCTTATTACATTCTGATCCTCTTCTAAACCACTTATAATCTCAATAAAAGTGTCATCACTAATTCCAGTTTTTACTTCAACTTTTTTGGCATAATTATCTTCTTCAACAAATACAACTTCAACAGGTTTCATTTTTTCTTTTCTGCCGCTTATTGTGTCAGCTGTCTCGCCATCTTCTTCATCCCCTTCAAATTCTTTTTTTGGAATACGGGCAGTTACACTTTGAATTGGAACTGAAAGTACATCTACTCTTGTTTCCGTCTTGATATCTGCATCACATGACATTCCAGGTCTAATTTTCATATCAGGATTAAGTAAACGGATCTCAACATCAAAGTTTACAACTTCATTCTGGGTACCGAGGGCACTTGTAATAGCACTGTTACCAATTTGCGTTACAACACCATCAAATTTCTTTTCATCCCCAAAAGCATCGATTTCAATAGATGCAGTGTCACCAAGAGAAATTAGGACTACATCATTTTCAACTACTTCAACAATAGCTTCCATTTGATTTAAATCTGCAACTGTCATTAGATTAGTTCCTTGACTAAATGAGCTGCCCAGAACTCTTTCACTTTTTTCAACATTCAACTGACTTATAGTTCCATCTAGTGGTGAATAAATAGCTGTTTTTGCTAATTCTACTTTGGCATCGTTATAGCTTTCTCTTGCTTGAAGTACATTTGCCTTTTGAGCATCAATTTGTGATTTAGTTTCAATATATGCTGATCTGGCTTGTTCTAAAACAGATTCACTTGAAAGTTCTTTAGCATAAAGTTCTTTAACTCTGTTATAATTTGCCTCAACTTCAGTTAGTGCTGCTTCTCTTCCTCTTAAAGTAGCTTCCGCAAATTTTAGATTAGCATCTGCACGATTAAGTCTTGCAATATACTGTTCGGGTTTCAGTCTGATTAGTAATTGTCCCTTTTTAACTTTATCGCCTTCTTTAACTGGCAGTTCTACAATTTCTCCAGTTACTTCCGGTCGAAGCTCAACTTTTTCTACCGGGTTAATTGTACCATTTGCAGATACCAGTTGAGTAATTGTTCTTTTAGACACTTTTTCGGTTTGAACAGTTACAATTTTCTCTTTGTCTCCGCTAAAAACAACTGCAAGAACGACAATTAGCAGTAAAAGTCCTAAACCGCCAAATACTAATATTTTTTTCTTTTTAGACTTATTACGTTTCCCTTTAGCCATGAAATTCTCCTATAACGAAATTATTGATATATACTAAAATCTAATTTTCCAAGTGCATTCATCAGTTTATCTCTATTTTGAAAGTATTCGAATCTTGCACTAATATTATCTGTTAATGCTTGTGTATAATCTTTGTCAGATTGAAGCACATCTAGAATTGTACCTGATCCAAGATTATATCTTTCATTATTTACTCTTCTATTTTCTTTAGCTGCTTTAATATTAGAATCTGTAACTTCTAACTGTTTTTTTGACGCAACTAAATTTAGAAAACTTTCTTTAACTTCAATTTTGATTGTTCTTTCTAATGCTGCTAAATCTTCTAATTGATTCAAATAATTTACTTCAGCGAATTGCATACTTGCTTCTGTGTTCCAATTAGAAAATATAGGTAAATTAAGTGATAAACCAACTCTATAATTTTCACTGTTGAAAAGTGTATTTGGTTTGGTCGCGCTTGTACTGTAACTATAATTCCCAGAAAGTGAAGGTAGTAATCCTGACATTGCAATTGTCTGTCCGTTATCAGCCGACTCAACTTCTAAAAGTTTACTTTTATAGTCCGCTCTATTTTCTAATGCTTCTTTTACTAATCCTTCAAAATTATATTGATCTTTCAATATTTCTTGTTCAATCCCGTCAGATTTATCAGTAAAAGGATCAACAAGATTATAGTCTTCAAATATATCTAATGCTAAAAAGTTCAATAAATTATTTTTAGCAGTCACATAGTTGTTTTCTGCCTGAATCAGAAGCAATTGAGCATTACCAACACTCACTTGCTGAGTATAAACGTCTGCAACTGGTATTGAACCAAGTCTGTTTCTTTCTTTAATTGTTTCCAATAATTTTTCGTTAAACTTAACATTTTCCTCCCGAACCTTAACTAGTTCCCCTGAGCTAATGGTTCCATAGTAATAAAATGTTGTTGTATAAACGATGTCTTGTTTTAGTTTGGCAAGAGAGAATTGAGCAGATTCTAAATTATTTTTTGCTTGAGATAGTCTTGCATAATTCGCTAGACCATCAAATAAAGTAATACTGCCGCCGGCTGATAATGAATAGTTCCTTGATTGAATATCAGTTTCTTGAGTTTCAAATTCGTATCCTTCGACAAAAAATGGTTCTCCGCCATCATCAACTCTTCTTGACCAACTCCAACTTCCATTGACTCCAAAATTTGGTAAGAAATCACCATAAGCACTTTTTATGCTGGCTTCATCTGCCACTAGTGCATTTTGACCTTTTATTAGATTCGAATTCCTCTGTAATGCTATACTAATGGCTTCATCAAGGGTGAGTGTTTTTTGTGCTGATAAATTTGTTGTTAAAATTATTGCTAGAATAAAAATCCACATTCGCTTCATGGATACTCCTCATTTTTCTGAATTTTGATCTTAAAATTTTTACTATATATTATTAGGACGAAGACAATTTTGAAAAGTTACATATCCTTAATAAAAAAAATTTCGACTATAAATGTAAAATTTCAAACTGTCTCAATTTTCCGATTGGTGCTATAAAAACAATATTAACCGAAAATCAAAAATAATTATCCATTAACATAACAATTTTGATTATCGATTTCCTAGAATTTCTTCTTTTATTTTATAAAGGTACTTTAAGGCATCTTCATGAGTATTAGCTATTTTTCCGTCAAGGATCGCCTCTTCAATAGCACTTTTTATTTCACCCACTTCTTTAGATGGCTGCAGGTTGCAAACACTCATTATTTCATCACCTTTCACGGGTGATTGAAATGCACGCAAATTATCTTTTTCTTGAACGTCTTTTACCTTCTGCATGACAATATCATAATTCTTAAGGTATTTTGTAACTTTTGATGGATTTTTACTGGTAATATCGGCACGGCACAAGGTTATTAAATCATCAAGATCTTCTCCTGCAAGTGCACTTAATCTTCTTATTGCTGAATCAGTCACCTTTTCAGAAACTAATGCTATTGGTCTTAAATGCAACCTAATTAGTTTTTCAATATAATTTATTTTAGTTAGTGGAAGTCTTAATCCAGTAAATATCTTTTTCATCATTCTTGCGCCCAATTCTTCGTGTCCATGAAATGTCCAGCCTATACCCTCGATAAATCTTTTCGTTTGAGGTTTAGCGATATCATGAACCAAAGCGGCAAATCGAAGCCATAAATTATCTGTAACTAGAGAAATGTTGTCAACTACTTCGCATGTATGCAAAAAAACATCTTTGTGGTGAAAGTCCTTTCTTTGCTCTACTCCTTCTAAATTTGCAATCTCTGGTAATACAACTTTCATTACATTTGTATTTTGCATCAATTTAAGTCCAATTGATGGTTTCTCTGATTTAAGTATCTTGAATAACTCATCCGTTATTCGTTCTTGCGAGATAATTTTCAATCTTTCTGACAACTTTTCAGCGGCCTCCAAAATTTCAACATCTACTTCAAAATTTAGTTGTGCCGCAAATCTGAATGCGCGCATTATTCTTAAGGGATCATCATCAAAAGTATCATTTGGATTTAATGGTGTTTTAATGATTTTATTCTGAATATCTTGATAACCGTTAAACTTATCAACCACATTACCAAAAGAACTTTTATTCAAAGAAATTGCTAATGTATTTATTGTAAAATCTCGTCTATTTATATCATCTTCAAACTTTCCTATTTCTATTTTGGGATTTCTGCTATCTTTTTGATATGACTCTTTGCGTGCTCCCACAAATTCTAAATCATAACCAAGATAATGAAAGTGAGCAGTTCCATAATTCTTAAAAATGTTCACATTTTTAACATTAAATTCATCAGCGATCATCTTAGCAAATCTCGTACCATCACCAATTATTAAAAAATCTATCTCAGACTGTTCTCGTTCAATTATAATATCTCTAACGAATCCACCGACAATGAATATTTCAATTGAGTGTTTATCAGCAAAAGCAGAAATATGGTGAAGAAAACTAATATCTACTATTTTATTTTTTAAATTCAAAAACTATCTCATAATTATATACATCAATAATCAAGTGTAAAGTTAAGGAATTTTTTTGAATTGAGTTTAGCTGATTAGATCGATTAGTTAGTCTTATTGGTGTCTATAATCCATTTCATCTTTGCAAGATGTTCTTTAATTATATCTTTTGTTTTGAATTCTGATTTATAAAAGGCTTTTTCCGCCATTTTTACTGCTGTATTAAAATCTAAAAATCTATAGGAAAGTTGGCTCAGAGCAAAATATGTTTCTGATAATAGGCTGATTTTATCAAACGGAACTAAATTATTGATTATTTCTGAATATTGAGATGAGTCAATATTTTGCAAAGAACTTAATAATTGCAACGAACTATTTGTAGGTCCTTTTCTTGCAAACTCTAATAATTGATTAGTTTTGAAGTTTTTATCGGTCATAAACTTAATTAAGATCGAATCACCATCCTGGAGTAAATTATTTTTCAATTCTGCACTTCGCAAATAACTGTTGTGAGGATTTTGTTCTATTATTTTTGAATAATATTCAGAAGCTTCAGATGAATCATTATTAAGAGCATGAAAATCTGCCAATAAAAATTCTAAGTAATAAAAATAGGCAGTTCCTTCAAATTTTTGAATTTCCTCTTCTAGAAAATTTATACCAGAATATAGCATATCTAATTCTTTTTGAGTTTGTGCAAATCCAACTAATCCTGCATATGAACCCGAGTATTTATAAATTTTCGAAAACATTTTAGCGGCATCTTCATATTCTTTTTCTTTATATAGAATTTGGGCAGTTTTTAGCTCTTTAGCTGTAGCTCGTGCGCAAAACTTTTTAATTAAGGGCTTCCTCCCAAAGTAATAATTAGATTTATTTTTATTCTCCTCAACTGTAATTGTTGATAGGTATTTATAATAATTTTCTTCCAATACTGTTATATTTTTATTATAAACCTCTATAAATCCTTCTCCGGCATATATTTTTTTTACTTTATTCCATCCATAATTATCAGCTAAATACTTTATAAACGAACCGGCATATATATAGCTCAAAGATGAAGAGTTTGCAAAAAAGCTAAAGTCAGTAAAAAGATTTGAAAGCGAAATTTTAAAGTTATTCATGAAAGCAAGTGCAGCAAGATAATCAATATCAAAATTGTCATAGTTATTTTCTATTGCCATGGCAAATCCTTCAATCATACCTGGATTAAAATTTGACGGTAAATTGAATAAACCTTCAGCAAATTTGGCAGAAAATATATGCGATATTTCATGCTTCAAGCTGGCATCATAATTCGAATAATTTAAATAGATCTGGTTTAGCCATGGTTTTGCAACATCTGCATTTGCTGATCCAAAGAGTTCCTTCTTCTGTGTTCCCGATTCAAAAATGATTGACGTAATTTTAGATTCTAACTCGGTATTTAATAACTCACTGATAATTTTATAATAAAATTCATGGTCATATTTTAGCTTTTCAATTTGTTTGTTTGTAAGAGAGCTTGGAAAAATAATTTTGAAGTGAGCAGTTTTAACCTCAGAAGATATTTCTTTTTTAATACTTTCCAAATTAGTGCTAAAGTTAAAATTTGGTTTAAGGTATGATAAAATTATATATGTTAAAAAGATTCCTAAAAACATGATTATTTTATAAAAAGCTGTATAGTTATTGTTTTTGGAGAATATTAAAATTGATGTAATTGAGAAAATAAAAACTACTAACCTATAAAGCAGCAAACTATTTGTAATTTCAATTGTCTGATCATAGATTACTCCAGGATAATAACCAAATATTGGATTATAAAAATAGATTTGAGGGTTAAAGTATAATTCAGGTAAAAAACCAAGTAATAAAATTAGCCACAAAAATATAAAGATGGAATAACGGAATTTAATAGACATAAATTTTGAAAACTGAGCAATGGCAATTCCAGTGAAAATCGATGGTACTGCAATGACCAAATAAAAATAGATTCCATCACTTAAAGGACAATTTTGACAAATTAGAGTAGAAAATATCAAAATTAAAAAAGGTATACTAATTAGATAAAGAAAGAATGACACTCTAAATTTTTTTGAATTTTCATCACCTTCAGCTAACCAATAGATTCCGCTTAAGAGAGAAAATAGAATCGCATTAATCGCACTCGATTCATAGCTTAATATATTTAATAGCGGCATACTGGTTAAGAATAAATTAGCAAGAGTAATTAAGGCTAGAATTACAATCAAAAATCGTTTTTTTAATAATAGATTTTTCAATCTTTTTTGCCTATTAAAATTAACATCACATTTAAAATTTATTGAAGTAAGATCATCTTCTTAGTATCCACAAAACCGTTACATTCTAATCTGTAGAAATAAACACCGCTGCTTAATAAATCGGGGTTAAATTCTACAGAATAAAAGCCTGTCTTTTTATTTTCCTGAACTAAATCCATTATTTTCCTTCCTAAAACATCGAAAACCTTCAACGATACAAAACCATTATCTTTAATTTGATAACTGATTTTTGTGTTTGGATTAAAGGGATTTGGAAAATTCTGTTTCAAATCATAATTATTCGGCAAATTTTCTGGTGATAAGTCATTTATATATGTAGTTTCTTCAACTAACTTAAATTTAATTGCATCGGATCTTAGAACGGCGCCTAAAGTACTATTTCCGGTATCTTCAACTTTCACATGAACAATTTCATCATTTGGTAAAAATGAAGAAAATAGATATTTCCACTCGCCGCTTCCTTCATTCTGATTCTGAATAACAGCTCTCTTTGCTACACCAATGTAGCTTAATGTGTAGAGAGCGTTGTCAGTAGCATTTTCAGTAACCGGAACAATAGAATAAATATCATATAATCCTTCATATTCCAACATTGTGCTAAAATCTGCTGAAGCCAAAGGTGTTTTATTCAGAAGACTATATCTGCTCGAATTTCCATAGGCTTCTACAACACTTGTTGCCCAAACTCCCGTTTCTTCGTAGTTAGCTTTTTGGTCATTGTCAATTATAACAAAATGTTTTTCTACTTCTGCAGTAATCGGCAATTTAATAGTTGGGTTAACCGGATCGTCGCTGTGAATAAATAATGTATCTGTTTTAATACCGAGTTCACTTGAGAAATATCCAATCCTCAATGTCCTACTCTCAAATTTACCTATAACGAAAGGGAAAATATCTGCTGAAAATACTCCTGTAGAAGTTGCACTTATTGAAGAAATTGTTAAATCGGAAATTCCTGCATTCAAAATATTCAAATTAAAATTTGTTGTATCATAAATTACAATTTCGTTTAAGTCAATTCTTTCTGTCGATGTTCTAATTTCCCTATTTCTAACCAAGGCAGATATTTTAAGAACGTCTGATGCAAATCGATTAATTTCTGTTCTGGAACCCTTGGCGTTAATTTCGAGTAAATATTCAGAGGTTGAATCAAATTCTTCCGTTGTTAAATATTCCCACTTATAGGATTTAAATGCATTCGTGTATTCTTTGTTAAAAAGAGTATCTTTACCATTAATAACAGTAAAAGACAAATTCTGGGAAGGATTATTTAACTCAGGTATTTGATAAAATAGATTATATGTTTCCGTTTGGGGAACTGTAAATCTCCAACTTACTTTGGCTGAATCACCCGGATTCATGATTGTGACTCTTGCATCGCTATCCCAAGCAGAGTTTGTTATAGTTGACCAATTCCCATAAATTTCTGAGTATCTTTCATCATTATTATCAATAAAAATGTCATCAGGAAGATAATTAATTAATTTTGTTGAAAGATTTCCACTTGGATCAGTTGCCGCTACACCGACTTTTGCGATAGTACTTTTAATTGCCGGTTTAATTGTTTTCCAGTTATTTTTTGAAATTTCTTCACACTCTAGAACAAAATATTGCTCATGAATAGATTTCAAAGCCACAAAGGGTTTCATCTGAAAAATTTCTTCATCAGTAGTAATGCTAAAATAAATCTCTTCCCCAATCTCCTCGGGAATGATTGTAATTGTTGGTGCGATTGAATCTGTTGCAGATAAATATTTTTGATAACCTTCTATGCCAGTGCAATATTCAAATTCAACATTAGAATAACTTGAAGCAGAAAAATGAATTATAGAATCAACTCGAATCAGTTGTTCAAGAAAATCAGCTTCCGGCAAATGAGACCAAATACAAACTAGCTGATCTGTTCCGTTTGCAGCTTTTTGAAAAATTGAATTTGAAAGAGACTGACTAAAACTTTTAGTATAGACTGATCTTACATTGTATCCATTTAGATTTCCAGGTACCTGATAATTTTGAGCCGAAGGATGAAATGGAATAAATTCTGAAGTTGCCTTTGACCAATCATAGATATTATCTAACGGTTCTTCTGTTTCAGTATGTTTGTGGGGATAATCGTTATGAAGTGAAAATGGGAGCACGTACTCCAAATAATTCTGCCAATAATTATCCATAAAATGCCATCCGCTACGGAAAGAAACTGGAAAAATATTTTCATCTAAAAGCAGTTGAGCCAAAGTAAACTTAAAATCTTCTATATAATCAGTAAATGAGCGAGCTTGATTCCACCAATATCTCCCATCATTATCATAATCTGTCCAAGTAAAATTATGATAATGCAGCGATAACTCGTCTCCAAAAAGCTTTACCTGTTCACCATGATACTTTTTCATTAGGTGAAAAATAATTGAATTTGCAACAGGAACATTGGTATTGTCGGCATATCTGAATGTATTCCCGGCCATCATCCACCAAGTAAGTTTCATGGGTGTGCCGTAAGAGTCCTTCATTAAATTTCTGTATGTTGGGTCCATAACTCTATAAGCATTCCTGCTGGGATCCGTATAAAGGTCCTTTAAATAGTGGTGTTTGTAATTTTTAGTATCGAGACCTTCCCAAATACTAGTATCAGAACCCAAGACAAAGTAAATTTTTCCTTGTGCAAAAACAGTAAAATTAATAAATAGAATAACTAATATGATGAGATATTTTGGAAGCATAATTAAAAGCTCAATTTTCAGAGATGTGAATAATTTAGAACTTAAATCTTGAAATTTTTTATGAAATCTTTAATAGAAATATATTTAGAATTCCTCTGTTTTAACGCGTTCTATATCAGCACCCAATAATTTTAATTTTTCTTCAATTTTCTGATAACCTCTATCAATATGATAAATTCTTAATACTTCAGTAGTGCCCTCTGCAACAAGGCCAGCTAAAACCAAGGAAGCACTAGCTCTTAAATCAGTTGACATCACAGTCGCTCCCTTTAATTTATCAACCCCTTTTACAAGTGCACTATTTCTCAATATTTCTATGTTAGCACCTAACCTGGTTAATTCCGGGATGTGTTTAAATCTATCCAAATAAATTGTATCGGTAATTTTAGATGCCCCTGGAACAATACTCATATAAGCCGTCCACTGTGCCTGCATATCAGTAGGAAAACCGGGATAGATTGCTGTTGTTATATCAATATTTTTAAGTTCGATATTACTTGAATCTAAATGAATTATATTATTATTAAATAATACTTTAGTCCCACTATCTTCAAGTTTTTGTATAGGTAGATTTAAATGTTTAGAATTTACATTTGTAAGTTCTATTTTCCCTTTGGTCATAGCAGCAGCAATGAGCAAAGTACCAGCTTCAATCCGATCGGGAATATTTTCTATATTTGAAGGAAGAAGATCATCAATCCCTTCTATTTCCAAAATATTTGATCCAATTCCTTCAATTTTTGCACCCATCGAGACTAAAAATTGTGCTAATTGCGTTATCTCGGGTTCAGCCGCCGCGTTTGTAATTATTGTTTCACCTTTAGCTAAAACAGCAGCCATTAATGCATTACCGGTTGCTCCCACAGAAGAAATATCAAAATTAATTCGTGCTCCCATTAATTTTTTACATTTTGCAATGATATAACCTTCTTCTAAATCTATTTCAGCACCAAACTTCTTCATTGCCTCTAAATGAAGATTAATTGGTCTCGGTCCCCAAGCACATCCACCTGGCATTGAAACTTTAGCGTATCCATATTTAGATAAAAGTGGCCCCAATACATAAACAGAAGCTCTCATTTTCTTTACATGTTCGTAGGGCGCAGTTTGTGAAGTAATATTCGATGAATCCAAAACAAGTTTATTATTTTTATAGTCTCCATTTACTCCAAGTTGTTTTAACAACTTCATCATTGTAAATATATCATTTACTTCTGGTACATTTGTCAGTTCATTTATACCATTATTTAGGAGTACGGCAGGCATTAAAGCTAATGCCGAATTTTTTGCCCCACTTACTTGAACAGTACCATTTAAGGGTTTTCCGCCATGAATTACAAATTTATCCAATGATAATCCTCATTTTTTAATAATAAATATAGGATATCTGGATCAATTTAAAAACAAAAAGCAGAAATAATTTTATGAATAAATAATCATCGATTATTCTGGTTTCTGCAGATTTGGCAATGTTGATAATTGTTCGTTGGAAATATTTAAAGAATCCTCAGCAAAATATTCTGTTTTAATAAAGTCTTTTGCTGAAATTATTTTGTCTAATGCATCAGAAGCAAGTTGTGGCTGAAAGAAATAGACGCTGAAACTAAATATAATTATGAGAAGCAAGGTTATAAATGGTTTGAATCCAATTTTCGACGAAAACCATCCACTTAACCAAATTGGTGATTGTACAATAAAAAATGGGAGAAATAGAATGAAGTAGATTGTGGCTGAAAGTGCATAAAAACTACTTTCTATAGGGTTAGAAAAACTCATTTTGTGAGCTAGTCCGGTTATTAAATCCCAAAATGAGTTACTTATTTGCGATATAATTCCAACAGACACATATAGAACAAGTAAAATAGCGAGCAAAAAAATGGTGATAATAGCATGCACAAACTGGAGTATGAATGGAAATTTCCACTTGGTTATTTTCAGATCATTCCAAAATTTCTTCAACGGTTCAGAATAAGGATTTATGGCTATATCAAGCATTTTTTCTCAAAAGTTTGTTTTAATTAATTACTAAAAAACTGCAAGCTGACTTAACAGAATTTAAGTAATGATCCCTATCCCCCAACTTGATTATCGCATAATAATTTGATTAGTTGAAGCTAGTGAATGTATTATTCCAGAAATAATTGGAAGAGATCAATATCTAAAGAAAAAGTTGTAATTTTTCAATAATTAGATTAATTTTAATATTCTGTTTTTGCGAGAGTGGCGGAATTGGTAGACGCGCTAGATTTAGGATCTAGTACCCAAAGGGTGTGGGGGTTCGAGTCCCCCTTCTCGTACCAATTTTCTTCAATGTAACCCTAAAAATTCAAATGAGGTAAGTTTTTGGAATCAAAAGTTAATGTTATAACCGACACAGAACACGAATTAGAAGTTCAATTAGAATATTCTGAAATTAAAAATGAGATCGACGAAGCCTATAGAAAGGAAAGAAAGTCTATTACAATGCCTGGTTTTAGAAAAGGCAAAGTACCTTTACCAATGCTTAAAAAAGTTTATGGGGAAGCTATTGAGTACAAAGCTAGTGAAGATATTGCTAATAAAAAGTTTTGGGATGTAGTTAAAGAACAAGATTTGAAGCCAATAAGTATGCCTCAAATGACTGATCTTGATTTTCAGTTGAATCAATCACTTTCATTCAAAGTTAAATATGAAGTAAAGCCAGTTTTAAATGTAAAAAAATACACAGGACTTGAAATTGAGAAACCAGTATTCAAAGTAAAAGATGAAGATATTACAGCTGAAGTTAACAATATGTTAAAATCTAAAGCTGAATTTGAGTTAGCAGAAATAGTTGAAGGCAACAATTATAGAATTACAGTCGATCTTCAACGAGTTGATGAAGATGGTAAAGATATTGAAGGCAGTAAAAGTGAAAATATGGTAATTGATTTAAGTGACAGCAAGGTAAATGAAAATATTGTTAAAAATGCGCAGAACAAAAAATTAGGTGAAGAGTTTGAATTTTCGTTTACTGATAAACATATGCACGGTGATCATGAACATATTGAAGAATATAATTATTTAGCAGTTGTAAAAAAGATTGAAAAAATTGTAATGCCCAAAGAAACAGAAGAACTGATACAACAACTTTCAGGTAAAAAAGCTAAAACTGTTGAAGAACTATCAAACTTTACTAAAGATAATTACGAAAAATATTATTCCGATCAATCCAACAGAATATTTGATAATTCATTATTAGCTGAAATAGTAAAAAATAATGATTTTGATCCTCCCAAAGGTTACGTTGAAACAGTACTTGAAAGATTAATTGAAACTGAAAAACAAAATGCAAAGCAATATAAACAGCCTATTCCTGATGAAAAAGTTTTAAGAGAAAACTTAAAAGATAAAGCTGCATGGAATGCGAAATGGCAAATAATTATGGAAAATATTGCGGCTAAAGAAAAAATTGAAGTTACAGATGCTGATTTAGAAGAGACTGCAAAGGAAGAAGCTGAAAAGATTGGTATTCCCGTTGAAAAACTTGTTAAATATTATAAAGATACTAATCGTAAAGATTCACTGATCGAAGAAAAAGTTTATAAGTTCTTAAAAGAAAATAACAAAGCTGTTGAAGTTGATCCCGATGAAAAAGCAAAAGAAGCTAAATTGAAGAAGGAAAAGGAAGCTAAAGAAAGTAAAAAGAAAAGCGAAGATAAGAAATAGATATTCTGAATATTTTTAAATAAAACTTAGGTTAGTAATGACAGAACAAATTCAAAATACACTCATACCTTACGTTATAGAGCAATCAGGTCGCGGAGAAAGAGGAATGGATATTTTTTCTCGTTTACTAAGAGAAAGAATAATATTTTTAGGAACCGGAGTTGATGATCATGTAGCAAGTGTTGTAATTGCGCAGTTATTATTTTTAGAAGCTGAAGATCACGAAAAGGATATTCACCTTTACATAAATTCTCCCGGAGGCAGTGTTTCTGCAGGATTGGCAATTTATGATACAATGCAATATATAAAACCCCAGGTTTCAACTATTTGTGTTGGCATGGCCGCAAGTATGGGAGCAGTGCTTTTAGCCGGTGGAGCAGAGAAAAAACGTTATGCACTTCCCCACTCTAAAATTATGATTCATCAGCCATGGATTGGCGGTTTGCAAGGTCAAACAACTGATATTGAAATTCATGCTAGAGAAATGGTTAAAACTAGAGATAAATTATACGCAATATTGTCTAAGCACACTGGCAAATCTACTGAACAGATAATGAAAGATTGCGATAGAGATTATTATTTAACTTCAGAAGAATCTGTTGAGTATAAGCTTATTGATGAGATAATGGATCGTAGAAAAATGCCAGGCGAATCTGAAAAGAAATAAAATCTAATTATTTAAAGAATCTAATAAACTCCGATCCCTTTTAGTCGGAGTTTTTATTTTTAAAGAACTAAAACTTTTTACACTACTATTATATCTTTTTTTCAAATCTTTTCTTCAACACATAAAACTCCAACAAAATTTTGCTTCCCTTTTAGTTGTGTTATCCCAACCGATTCAACTCTGTAATCACTGTCCACCTTTTCTAAAATACTTAGAAGATCAGCTGAAATTAGAAACTCTTTATTAAAACTATTGCATGCAGATCTAATTCGGGCGGCTGTATTAATTGCATCACCGTGATATGCCAATTCTTTTTTCATCTCACCAACTTCAGCAACGGTTACTAAACCATAATTTGCGCCAGCTTTAAATTTTGGCAAACATTCATATTTATTCTCATAATAATTTTTTTTCATTTCCAAAATTTGCTTAAACTCAAAGAATGCTTTAATACAATTATTATTCTTAATCCCCATGCTTTTATCCCACGTAAGAACAACTTCGTCTCCAACATATTGGTATATTTGCGCGCTACATTCTATTACAGCATCAGTTAAATCACTGTAACAATCTTGAATCATCATACTATATCTTTTATGTCCTAATTTTTCGGCATATTTAGTTGAAGAAATTAAATCTAAAAACATAAATACTCGATTTTCTTCTTTTGGTGTATGGTACTTGCCAAGTACATAATTTAACAGAACACCCTGCCCAAGTTTGTCGCTTATATTTAACACAAAAAATGCGGAAAGAACTGCAAAACTCCAATATAACAATATAGCCCAAACTTTGGGGCTGCTGAGAAAATGCATATATCTCTCAAATACTGAAATATGCAATAGATCTTTATTTAATATAAAACTGGCACTAATATATGTCGCTATCGAGATAAAAATAAATATTACGGATATATAAAAAATTGATTTCACTATAAGAACTGTACCAAATGGTTTCTTTCTGAATAATTTGTTAAAAAAAAGAATTTCAAAAAGAGCAAGAAAAAAACCTCCAAAAATAACAGCTGAGCAAGCTATTATAAGAATTCTAACAAAATTATAACTATAGTTGAATTTATATATATCGTAAACTGAGGCTGTATAACCCTCTATTGACATTTCTAAGAAAATATAAAATATTGCTGCAGAGAGCCAATATATCAGAAGAAAGAGAATTTTGTTTACTTGATTTCTTGTTAACGAGATAGACATAAAATACAGATTAGATTATTGTGAATGGGAAATTATTATTGTTTTACGTGTGTAAAATAATAATAATTTCTAAATAATGAAATTTACTGCTAATTTATTTGAGTGTATGATTCCTATAAAGTTTAATCTTTAATTCAGAGGAATTACCAGATAGAAAGTAAAAAGTCCCGAAATCTATGAGGCTTTGATTATTTCTTTAGTATATATACTTTAAATTCTAGAGTGAAGTTCCAACTTTAAGTCTAATATTAAAGAATACAGAAATTACACCGAACTTACCGGAATCATTCCTGGATAATATGGCTGATGGTCCCAATGAAAATGAGCTGAATCCCCAGGATTCCATTATTCTTTGAACGGAAATATCAATTAGGTATTGTGGATTTCTCACATCGCTGTGCGGCATTGCATCAAGTTGTAAATCAAACGTACTACCTGCCAAAGATAACTCTCTGCCAGTATAGCCAATGTGCCATTCTCCTAAATATTTTGCGGCATAAAACTTTCCTCTTGTTGCTCCTAAAATCCTGATCGGATATCTTAACTCAAAATTTACGTAAGAACCCTTAATTATTTTAGGAGTATATCCAAATTCAGCAACGCTATCTTGTAAAATTGAATTAACAACTTCAGGCCTTAGCTCATTGCTTGTATTTATATAACCAATTTCAAAGAAATTACCGAACGGGAGCACATAACCTACCTGGATACCTTCTCCGGCATAAAGATTATTATGCATATTGGTTTCCCTCAATTTTGTAAAGGCTTCAATTCTGCCGAACATACCAACTCTAAATCCAAGAAGGTGAAAATTAGCCTCAACAAAATCTGTCTCCATTGGTCCGGAATATGGTGTTCCAAGACCCATAGAAATACCAATATCTTGCTTAATTGGCACACCAAATCTTTCTCCTCCAAATAACTGGAGATATGGATTTATATAACTGAGCGTTGAACTTATCTGAGATTTTGTAGGAGGATTTGTTAGCTTCCCAAACTTCATCTTATCAACAACATCGGTAAATACAGATGTGTAATTAATATTATCCTGCAAATTAATTTTGTACGGAAATGTTGTTATACGGGCTCTAAGTTCTTCGTTCAGAGCTAATAAAGGATACAACCGGCTTGCTACTTGAATTGTTCGATTTTTTGTGTCTCTCAGATCAACAATTATTTCTGCTTTTGGATCAGGTGGATCGATAAACAAGTTTTCTTGAATCAAGACAAATAGACTGTCGTCAAGTGGTTCCATCTGATAGTAAAGTATGGGCTCATTATCATATTGTGCGTGGCTTGTAGACGTAACTAATATTAAAGTAAAAATTATAAAAAGAAATTTTTTCATTATTCATCCGCAATATTTTATTTTGAAAACTCTGTAAAGTAAAAACTCTCGCCCACTTCTACTTTTTGCTTGGATTTGCTATCAAACGCTGTGAAAAAGAAATTAGCTTTATATCTTCCATCGGAATCCACCAAGTGATCATTTCTATCTGCCCATTCATTAAATCTCTCTTCATTGCTAGCAATATTTAGAGAAACAGTATAGACCGAATTCCCCTTCTTATCCTTTCTAGGTCCTGTTACTGATATTGGTCCGGAATTAGATATTTTAATTTGCTCTAACCTTTCATCTTTTACGGTAACGTTAAAACATGTAGTCCGCTGCAGTTCTTTAACATATATATCAGACCTGTCCATTTTACTTGTTACTTTTTCTATAATAATTTCTGGAGGTAAATTCGGTTTAACCTTTATTATTTCTTCTTGGTAACCGTATTTTAATACTACTTCACTTTGGTCTGTTAAATCAAATTTCTTACTTCCTTTTGGCGGAATATTTGCTATTTGAAATTTTGTGTTAGGATCATAAATTACGACCTTATAATCACCTTTGTTTTCTGCTATATTAGAGGCGTATTGTAAAAATGTTAGATTCGTAGAAAATGGAGAAGGCAAATTGGGTTTTACTTTGTCTTTTTCAGCTTCACTTTCTTTTTTAATTTTTGGAATTTCCTTAACTCGACTTGAAAGTGAAGCAACTTGAGTATTAAGTTTAGAGAGTTTTTCCTTTAAAATGATATTCTCTTTAGCTGCATTTGTATCAACTTCAATATTAAATTTTAACCCTAATTCTGAGAGTGAATCAACTACATTAATTAGAGAGTCTCTCACACTTTTTTCCACAACACTTTCTTTATCAACTACTTCGCCAAGATTTATTTCAGCCCCTTTTAATGCAAGAACAGTTACAACAAATATGTAAAGTACTTGATATATAACAAATTTAGCGTCTCTGTTTCTTCTAACCATCTTTCTACCTTCTATTTACAATATTTTCAAGGCTATTCAGTGATTTTGAAACACCCTCATTGTTTAAGTTTGTTGCCATTGAATCAATACTTTGACTAAGATTGTTCAATACTGTTAAATGTTCCTTATTCCCTTCAAGATTAGATTTGAGAATATGAGAAAGTTTACTGAGAGCGTTAAAATTCTGATAAGTTTCAAATGAAATGGTTTTTATTTTTTCTAATTCATCTCGATAAAGTTTTAGATCATCTGATTGAAGATTTAACGTTTGATTTAAATTAGAGCTATTGTTATTCTTTTCACTGGAAAGTAACTCAATCAATTTGTTAGTCTGTTTTATCTGCATTTTCTGATAATACTGCTCTTGAAAATCTGAAGCTTGATTTATCACCTTTTGAAATTTTACACCGATGTAATCAAGAACAGGTTCAAAAAGTTTTGCAATTGCTAATACTATTAAAGCTTTTATTTCGAAAGGAACAGATAAGCCTAGAAATATTTCCGGTCCTAACTTTATACTTACTAATAAAAAAGCTGCACCAACCAAAGGTAAAGCTGTAGCATATCCATCGATTAAACTTATTGATGATGAAATAATTCTATCAATATTTTCTCTAGGTGTAGTTGCTCTCACATGACTGAACAATCCTTTATATTCTTTAATGGCTATTGAAATAAAAAACAAATAGCTAATTAGTGGTAGCCACCAGAATTGTATTGGAACTACACTTTGCGCAGCCGGCTCCCATTCAGGATATAGTTGTTTCGCCAATCCAATTGTTACATCACCTAAAATTGGCACAGAAGAAAGATCGATGAAAAGGGACCCCAAGAGAACAACAAATGAAAATACAGCTGGCTTAACTAAGATTATAGGGGAAATGTTTCCTAATGCTTTTTCCTTAATCTCTCTAACTTTTTTATCGAGATTATTTTCACTCTCTTCTATGTTTTTACTATTAATTGCTTGCTTGATTATTTCATTCATATTTTGCCTAAAAGTTTTAGATATCGAATAGTTAAACTTGTGATCTCACTCACATATTGTGCCACATAAAAAAATGTTAGCTTTAACTCTAATAATTTATTTTAAACTATTGAGCATTCATGGGAATAAATGGAGAATTGGATTTATAATTTCAATGTAAATTGAATAACATAATGGGTAAGATTTAAAGTGCATGGCGGACCTTTAAAGGGTAAAATTTAATTTATCCTAATTTCCACCAATTTAGTAACTATCAAGTGAACAATATATTCTAAATTCTTCTATTATTTGCTGACTAAATAAATTATAATATCTCTTTTATATTCAGAAAATTTATCAACATAATTAAAATTTAAATCGATACATTTTAATTTCTCAATTCGATAATTAATTTCTTTGTTTAATACATAAATGATATTTCGAATATAGTTTAATTGAAGATCTTGAGTAGCAACTACAGGTAAATACTACTGATGATAAATTTTCCCAAATATTTATCCAATAAACCATAATTATTTTGAAATAAGCTTTTATTTTAAATTTTTCATTTAATTTTGCCTTCTAATAAACGATTATAATAGTTCAGAAATATCTATTGCATTGTGCTTTTTTCACCATTAAATTAGTATGAAATAATACTAAAGAAACATTTTACTATGCTGATTAATTCAAAACTCGATTTCCTTGAAAACATAAATCTACTTACAAAACTTGCTGAAAAAGGTTCTGAAGTATTTCCGGATGAACTTTGCAGGTTTTTAATTTCTGATCTGAATTTAAATTCTGTCTTAATAGCTAAAGAGTCAGAGAAAAATAAATATAATCTACTCAATACTTTTAAATTTCCACATTCAGAATTATTCAAATCGGGAATTTTAATTAATGATTATGAAAAGTTCTTAAATCATTCCAACTATGAAAGAGATTTTATTGGTGAATGCACATTATCATCAATACCGGAAAACCCTGTATTACAATCACTTCTTATATTTGTAGGTGATCAACAATTTATTTTGATTATTGAGCACAAGTCCTTAGTCTCTGAGGAAGAAAAAAACAAAATTTATGAAGCGGCGAGATTTGTTCAAAATCTCTTAAGAATATGGCTTAACATTCCAGGAGTAAATCGATTAGATACAAAAATTTCTTCAACTGACTTTCTATTAAAATTTAGTAACGGACTAATAAAAGAGATTAAAACTATAGGCGGTTTAGTTACAATTATTAAAGAAGATCAGCCTTCTAATACTACGAATAAGTTGCTTGATGAAATTAAGAATAAATATCAATCGGTTCTTGATACTGTTGAAGATCTTTCTTTATTATTAAAACTTAACTCCGTAAAGATAGATTGCGAGGAAGAAAGTTTTTCTTTAGAAAATCTATTCTCTGATATTATAAATAAAGTTAAGAATGATTTTAAAAATCTTGAGGTTGAATTAGTAAATTATTATAATCATGATATTTTAACTACTAAACAAAAATTTGAGAATATAGTTTTTAGAGCTCTGAGTTTTGTAGCCGATCTAAGCCCCACAAACTCTGTAAAGATTCATTCAAGTGTTGAAATTGAGGGAAAACTTAAAGTTAGTTTTTCAACTGAGGGTTTAAATTTATCTGAAGACAAACTTGCAAACATATTGATGCCGTTCGAAAATAAGGAATTTTCAAAAAATAAAAGTGGTTTAGCGTTAGCTCTTATTTCAAAAGAAGTTGAAATGCTTAATGGAAGTTTTATGGTGACACAAAACTCCGGAAAATTCAACCTAAATATTACGATTAATGTTCAAACTAATTCTGAAACTTCACTGGAAAATATTCTTGATAATGTAAAAAATGATATTAATGATAAAATTTTAGTTATTGAAAGTGATAATGCTTCATCTTCTCTTTTGAAAAATCATCTTAGCAAATGGCATTATAAAACGGAAATTGTAAGTTCAGGTTCTCGTGCATTAAGACTGATTTCAGAAAATAAATATGTTGCCATAATATTGAATATTGAGCAGGAAAATGAAAATAGCCTTGAACTCCTTCAAAAAATCAAGAATAATAAATCGACTAGAAATATACCGGTTATTGTATTTTCAGTTGAGACAGAAAAAGAAAAGATTTATTTAATGGGTTCTGTTGAATATTTAGTTAAACCTATCAATTACAACAATTTAGTTGAAATATTAACAAGTTACAAACTTAGAAGAAATTCCACAGTGCTATGTGTTGATGATGATCAGCCCACATTGAATTTAGTTAACCAAGCAGTTATTACAGCCGGTTTTAATGTAATATCCGAGTACCGCCCCGAATTTGTTATGGACTTAATAAGTGACAAAGAGCTCGATCTTGCTATTATTGATCTGGATATGCCAAAAATTAATGGTTTTGATTTAATAAAAAAAATAAAGTCTGAGGATAAATTTTCGAAACTACCTATTATAATCTATACCGGTAAAGAAGATTATCAAGAAGACCTTCAAAAAATAGATGGCATGTTTGTTGACTTACTTGATAAAAAGAGCACAAGTTTTAATGAATTAGAAAAAACAATTACTGACATGATAAAATCATACGAAGAACCTAAAACAATTGATGAAATAAGTGAAGAATCATCTGGCCCTAAAATTTTAATGGCAGAAGATTATAAGCATTCACAAATTATCGTAACCCGTTTATTAAAGAAAAGCGGATTTGAAAATGTAATAGTTGTAGAAAATGGTGAAGAAGCTTTAAATATCTGTGAATGCGATAAGATTGATTTAATATTAATGGATATGCAAATGCCAGTAATGAACGGATTTGAGGCGACCGGTAAAATTAGAGAGCTTGAAGGTTATGCAGACACACCAATTATTGCTTTAACTGCTTTCGCTATGAAAGGTGATAGAGAGAAATGTCTCGAAGCCGGAGCAACCGACTACATTCCTAAACCAATTGACAGTAAAGAATTTATTGAAAAAGTAAAATATTACACTCAAGTTAAAATTGTAAGTTGATTAACTATAAGTCTTCTTTACATTCTGTGAATTAAATTATTGATTGGATTTATAAATGGCTGATTGATTAAATAATAAAGTTTATTTCATCGCACGTCACATACTTATTTCCGTTGTTTTTCACTTTCCCCTAATTCATCCAATCCCCCAATCATTCTTTCCCATTTGCACAAATTTTTCTTTTTCCAGCTTTCGAACAATATTTCAATTACAATGTCTTATATTTTTCGCATAAAAAATCCCTATATTTGCACTTTAATTTTATTACTATTGGATCGTTATGAATAAAGAAGTAAGAGTAAGATTTGCTCCTAGTCCCACCGGATTTTTACATGTTGGTGGTTTGAGAACGGCGTTATATAATTATCTCTTTGCTAAAAAGAATAATGGAAAATTTGTTTTAAGAATTGAAGATACTGATCAATCGAGATTTGTTGAAGGAGCTGTAGAAAAATTAGTTGATTCGCTGAAATGGGTTGGCTTGAACTATGATGAAGGTCCCAATATTGAAGGTAATTATAGTCCATATTTTCAATCTAAACGTTTAGAGATCTATCAAAACTATATTAAAGAATTAATAAATAAAAAGAAAGCTTACTACTGTTTTTGTACTCCTGAAAGATTAACCGCATTACGTGAAGAGCAACAAAGACAAAAACTTCCTCAAGCTAAATATGATAAGCATTGTCTTCATCTGAGCGATGAAGAGATAATTGAAAAATTACAAAATAATGCTCCTCACGTTATTAGACTTAATGTAGAACCAAACCAAATAGTTAGATTCAATGATCATGTTAGAGGAACTGTTGAGTTTAACACCGATAATATTGATGATCAAGTATTGATTAAAAGTGACGGTTATCCGACTTATCATCTGGCTAATGTTATTGATGATCACTTAATGGAGATTTCGCATGTAATTCGCGGTGAAGAGTGGCTCTCATCAACACCTAAACATGTGTTAATGTATAAATTTTTTGAATGGGATCTTCCTGAGTTTGCACACCTACCTCTCCTATTGAATCCGGATAAAAGTAAACTTAGTAAAAGACAAGGTGACGTTGCGGTTGAAGATTATAGAGATAAAGGTTATTTGAAAGAGGCACTTATTAATTTTGTTGCTCTGCTTGGCTGGAACTTTGGCGATGATCAAGAATACTATCTGCTTAATGAAATGATTGAGAAATTTTCTCTTGAAAGAGTAAATAAAGCAGGAGCTGTTTTTAATATTGAGAAGTTAGACTGGCTCAATGGACTTCATATTAGAAATAAAAGTAACGAGGAAATTCTTCCATTGTTTAAATCAGAACTTAAAAAGTCAAAGTATGCTGATAGTGATTATATATAATGATTGGTTGTTGCAGATTATTGAGTCAATGAAAGAGAGAATTAATTTTGTAAAAGAACTGATTGATAATTGCAGCTATTTTTATGAAAAACCAGTGACATACGATGAAAATATAATAAAAAAAAGATGGAAAGATGATTCGGTTAAGCTTTTAACTGAATATGCTGAAGAACTTTCTAAAATGGAAGGCGAATCAAAAGAAGATTTTGAGCAATCACTTAAACTTGTCGCGGAAAATAATGAATGCGGTGCGGGCAGAATTATTCATCCATTAAGACTAGCAGTTTCCGGAGTTGGTATTGGTCCGGGTGTTTACGAACTTCTTTTAATTTTAGGTAAACAAGAAGTAATAGATAGAATAAATATTGCACTTAATGAAATTCCAAAACAAATTGAATCTTGACACATATGGAAAACACTGAAAAGAAATCACGTAACTTTATTCAAGAAATTATTGATAAAGATTTAGAAGAAAATAAGTATAACTACGTTTACACACGTTTCCCTCCCGAGCCAAATGGATATCTGCATATTGGGCATGCCCTTTCCATCTGCTTAAACTTTGGATTCGGAAAAGAATATAAGGGTAAAACAAACCTCCGTTTTGATGATACAAATCCGACCAAAGAAGAAACAGAATATGTTGATTCTATTATGGAGGATGTTAAGTGGTTAGGGTTTAAATGGGAAGGTAAAGAACTATATGCATCTGATTATTTTGACCAACTTTATGATTATGCTGTTGATTTGATAAAAAAAGGTAAGGCTTACGTTGATTCCTCATCTCTCGATGAAATAAAAAATGAGCGTGGTACTCCGACTGAGCCTGGTAAAGAAAGTAAATTTAGGGCAAGAACTATTGAGGAAAATCTTGTGTTCTTTCAGCAAATGAAGGAAGGTAAATTCAAAGATGGTGAACACGTGCTCCGTGCAAAAATTGATATGGCTTCACCAAATATGAACTTGCGGGATCCTATAATGTATAGAATACGTCACGCGCATCATCATAGAACTGGCGATAAATGGTGCATTTACCCAATGTATGATTGGGCTCATGGACAATCCGATTCAATTGAAGGAATTACTCATTCCATTTGTACTCTTGAGTTTGAAAATCATCGTCCATTATATAATTGGTTTATAGAACAACTCGGTATTCATCATCCCAGACAAATTGAGTTTGCCAGGTTAAATTTAAATTACACAATAATGAGCAAACGTAAACTACTTCGCCTTGTTCAAGAAGGATATGTTTCAGGATGGGATGATCCCAGAATGCCAACAATATCCGGTTTGAGAAGACGCGGTTATACGCCCAAATCTATTCGAAATTTTGCAGAGAGAGTAGGTGTTGCCAAGCGTGATAGTGTGAATGATGTGTCTCTTTTGGAGTTTAGTGTACGTGAAGATCTGAATGAACACGCAAATAGAGCTATGGCTGTTTTAGAACCGCTAAAGATTACAATTACCAATTATGATACAAATAAAGTGGAAGAACTTCGAGCTGCTAATCATCCCAAAGATGAATCTAAAGGAACAAGAATAATCCCCTTCTCTAGAGAAATATATGTTGAGCAAAATGATTTTCAAGAAGTTCCACATAAAAAATTTCACCGACTGACTGAAGGAAGTGAAGTAAGATTAAGATTTGCTTATATAATAAAATGTGAAAAAGTTATTAAAGATAATGAGGGGAATGTAATTGAACTTGAATGTACATTTGACCCTGAAACGAAAAGTGGAGAAGACAAAAGTAATAAGAAAGTAAAAGGAACAATTCATTGGGTGTCGGTAAAACATGCAATTGAAGCTGAAGTAAAGCTTTATGACAGATTATTTAGTGTTGAATTCCCAGAGGAAGATAAAACCAAAGATTTTACAGAATTTATTAATTCCGACTCACTGAAAGTTATAAAGAACTCAAAACTAGAACCTAGTCTGGTAAATGCAAAAGTTGGAGATCACTATCAATTTGAAAGAAATGGTTATTTTTGTCTGGATTCAAAAGAATCAAGAAACGAAAAATTAGTATTTAACAGAACAGTCACACTTAGAGATTCATGGTCAAAAATAGCTAATAATTAACTATATCATAATAGCACTATAAGAGTATAATTATTGCTTTAAAGTATTATATTATTTTATTTTACTTTAGATTAATTGTCTGTAAATGTTCATATTGACATTGCTCCAACACCAAATCCTTCAACTTCAGGCTTAACCACATTAAATTGCTCCAATTTATCCAACTGAGCTTGATAATAACCAGTTTTTTGATTTGCAATTGCCAGATCGGTACTTTCCCAAATTGTAATAGAAACAAATTTACCAGCATTATTATTTGTCAGAAAAAACGCTTTTTTGAAACCTGGCTGCTTTTTAGCAGCTGGAATTATACTCTCTTCGTAGATTTTTGAAACTTCATCCATTGATTTTGGACTTATATGAAAAGTGGTTACTCTAGCGTACATTTTTACTCTCCTCTAATAGTGTGATTTATTTGGAGCTTAAGGTCTAATTAAATATAATTATAATTTATTCAAAAATGCAAATTCTATTTTGACAATGTTAAATTAATATTTACAAATTCATTGCTTAGAGAATTCATCTTTAGTAAATTTACATCTTAATTATTGCCGAAGTGGCGAAATTGGTAGACGCGCTAGACTCAAAATCTAGTCTGGGTTAACCAGGTGCCGGTTCGAGTCCGGCCTTCGGTACAAAAAAAGGGAAGCATTTGTAGTTTCCCTTTTTTTATATTCAATTCTTATAATTTACTCTTCTGGCGAAATAAATTTATATACTACGCCTGCTAAAATGGCACCAAGAATTGGAGCTAACCAGAATAACCATAATTGCTCAATTGCCCAACCACCTGCAAAAATTGCTTGACTTGTGCTTCTTGCCGGGTTTACTGACGTATTAGTTACAGGAATACTTATCAAATGAATAAGTGTTAATCCCAAACCAATTGCAATTCCTGCAAAACCTTTTGGAGCTTTTGAATGTGTAGCTCCTAAAATAATAATCAAAAACGCAAATGTCATTACAACTTCAGTAACTAAGGCTGAAAGCATATTGTAGCCCCCAGGTGAATGTTCGCCATAACCATTCGATGCAAAACCACCTATTTCAAATCCCGTTTTTCCACTTACTATGAGATATATTATAGCTGCACCAGTAATTCCACCTAAAACTTGAGCTATAATATAAGGCAACAATTCATTTTTATCAAATCTACCACCAATCCATAAACCAACAGAAACTGCAGGATTAAGATGACATCCCGAAATATGACCAATGGCATAAGCCATTGTTACAACCGTTAAACCAAAAGCTAAAGCAACTCCAGTAAATCCAATTCCTAAATCAGGAAAGGCAGCAGCTAAAACTGCACTTCCACAGCCGCCAAGAACTAACCACATTGTCCCAATATATTCAGCAACTAATTTTTTCATACTTTACTCCAATTACTAATAATTAAAATTATTTAAAAAATAGCCCACTATTAAGTGGGCTATATCCAAAGAATTATTTTATTCTTACAAATTCAATTCTTCTATTCTTTCGTCTATTGTCTGGAGTGTCATTTGGAACGATTGGATTTTGTGGACCAAATCCGACAGATCTAATTCTACTACCATCAATACCCTTTTCAATCAGCCAATTTCTTACAGAATCTGCTCTCTTTTGAGATAGTTTAATGTTTGATGACTTTCTACCAACATTATCAGTATAACCTCTGATTTCAACTATTATGTCATTGTAAGTTGTAAGTGTTTTAAGTGCTTTTTCTAGAATTACTGCAGATTCAGGAGTTATATCTGATTTACCTGAAGCGAAAGTAACACCCTCTAATACCATTGGGACATCAACTTTAACAACATCGTCATCTGCATTTAATGGATCTGTTCCCCTATTGACTTCTATGTTATCTGACACAGTTCCCATATCTGTATCTGTTAACAAAGGATTGGTCTTATATTTTAATACCTCATCACCATCTGTTAAGCCGTCCCCATCTGTGTCTGCCTTATTTGGATCAGTTTTATATTTTAACACTTCGTCACCATCAAATAATTTATCTTTATCTGAATCTTTATTTGTTGGATTTGTTTTGTGAACATTAACTTCATCATTATCATTTAATCCATCTTTATCAGAATCTTGTTGTGTTGGTTCGGTAGAATATTTATTAATTTCATCTCCATCAGAAAGACCGTCATCATCAGAATCAACTTTGTTTGGATTTGTTGAATATTTATTAACTTCGTCATTATCGGATAATCCGTCACCGTCCGTATCAGATTTTAAAGGATTAGTTTTAAGCGAATAAACTTCATCACCGTCTTTTAATCCATCACCATCTGTATCAGCAATATCAGGATTGGTACCATAAATTTTTTCCTCAGATTTTGTCAATCCGTCCATATCTTTGTCAGATGAACCGGCACCGCTAACAAATGTTAAACCTAAACCAACTTGAGCATATGCATCTTTAGCGCCTCTAGCAAAATAGTTTAAATCATCCGAGAAAGAGTATGTTACACCACCACTCAAATCTAAAATAACAGATTCAGATATAGGCAATTCGAAACCAATACCCACTGGAACAATTCCTGTCCAATCATCACCTTCTATATTATCGGGTCTTTGATCAACAGGTAAATCTTTCACCTTATATTTCAGTGCACCAATACCAGCATATAAATATGGATTAAAAGATTCCATATCAAAAGGTCTAATAAGTAATCTTAAATCAATAGGAATTAATTCTGTTTGATAATAGTTTTCACTAAAATCTTTTCCTTGAAGTATTCCATATCCGCCACCTAATTCAGCTTCAAGTTCATCAGCTAATTCGAATCGTAAAAATGCTCTACCAATATAACCGGGTTTGAATGATTCGCTTTCATAGAATTCAGTAAGCCCTTGTATACCATTGAATTGCACACCAAATTTAGCATCATAATCTCTAATTTGCCCATTTGCGATTGCAAAGGATGCAAAATAAAGTATTGCTATCAATCCTAAATACTTAAAAGATTTTGTAACATTTTTCATTTGTTTTCTCCTATATATTATATGTTTTAAGTTAAAAGGGAATTAGATTTACCAATTCCCTTTTTGATAGTGAGCAACCTTTCCAATAAAAAGTAGGGGACCTTTTATTCAAGGTGTCACTATTTTATCGTAAATAATATTCCAATATATATGCCAGAATCTAGAAAATGATAAATCTTGGAAAATACGCGAATTTTATAAGATTTCTGAAAAGGAGTACTTGTTATGTGGTCAAATAGCTATTAAATTTATTACCACCTAGGTCAAATAACCAGATAGTAACTAGATAATATTTATAAACTAATGTCAAATTTTTTGATTCTATAGCGAAAGGTATCTAACGATAGACCAAGTAATTTTGCAGCTTTTGTTTGATTACCGTTTGCTTTTTTAAGCGCAGATTGTATATATTTTTTTTCAATTTCAACTAATGATATACCATCATTTGGGATTTTATTTGGGTTAATCGTATCTTTTTCTAAATCTTGATCTGTAATAATTAAATCATGGTCATCCAGATTATCAGTTTCACAAAATATTAGGGCTCTTTCAATAATATTCTTCAGTTCTCTGATATTGCCCGGCCAATGATAATTTAGTAATTTCTTCTTTGCAGCTTCGGTCAAGCCGGTAACTCGTTTGTTAAATTCAATGGATAATACTTTTATAAAATTTTCTGCAATTAAAACTAAATCACTTTCCCTTTCTTTTAATGAAGGAATTTTGATAGAAACAACGTTTATCCTATAAAAAAGATCATCTCTAAATTCTTTATTTTCTACAGCTTTTTTAAGTTCTTTGTTTGTAGCAGTTATTATTCGAGTATTTACAGTTTTTTCCTTTGTACTTCCAACTTGCCTTATTTTTCTGGTCTCTAAAAACGAAAGAAGTTTAGGCTGCAGTGACATTGGAAGTTCCCCAATCTCATCCAAAAAGAGAGTTCCTCCTTTAGCTTCTTGAATAAGGCCAATTTTATTTTCAAATGCATTAGTAAAAGCACCCTTTACATGGCCAAATATTTCGGATTCTAACAAAGTTTCGGGTATCGATGCACAGTTTATTTCTACAAAAGGTGAATTAGGGTTATCTGACAAATTATGAATTGCTTTTGCAACTAAGGTTTTTCCTGTTCCACTCTCACCCGTAAGTAGAATTGTGGTTTCCTTTATATTTGCAACTTTCTTAATAAATTTTTTAATTGCTGCTACTTCCGGTGAGTTCCCCCAGATACTATTTAGAGAGTTATTTTCGTGATAAGATATACTTTCCTTTAATATTTTTATTTCATTCTGCTGCTGTTTTAATATTTGTTGAAGAGTGGATTTTTCTGATGAATCAATAATGAATATTATTAAATTTTTACTCTCATTTTCAAAAAGCGCTGTATAATTAATGTATTTCAGTTCACCAATAGAGTTGAAAATATTTACATTTTCTATTGTGAACGATTCTTTTTTACCTGACTTAACTTTTTCAATTATAACTTCGCTTCCAAAAAATTCAGGCAGTAGATCAAATAAATTTTCTCCTACCTCAAAATTTAATTTCTCACTTGATATACCTACATTTTTACTTTTTTTGATTAAGTTTAATTGTGAATTAAAAATTAAATAATCAATTTTCTGATTTGATAAAAATCTTTCAAAAAATCTATCCACTATTTTCTGCTCCGATCAACTTTAAGCTAAAAGATTGAAACAACAGTTCAACATTAGCACCGGATTTAGCACTGGTGAAAAAGACGTCACTATTCAGTAATAAGGATTTTGAACGAAAATCATCTTCAGAAATTTTAATATCGCTTTCTAAATCGGTTTTATTACCAACAAATACTACTTTGCCATCCGGATTAGCATCGATGAAATTATTTGCAAAATCAATGGTTGGAGTTAGAGAGTTTGGACGTGTAATATCCGCTACAATGATTGCTCCATGTGCTCCACTAATATAACTTTTTACAACGCTATCAAACTTTTCAATATTTGCAATATCCCAAAGGAACAGGTTGACTTCGGTATTCATCAAGTGCTGGTTATCGTTATAATTTAAGGTCTTTCTGCTGATTTGAACACCAATAGTTGAAAGATATTTTTCCTCAAATTTATTATATACAAATCTTCTAACAAGAGAAGTTTTACCAACGCCGTAAGAACCTAATAGACAGATTTTCTTTTTAATTACAATTTGGTCAGACAATAAATCACCCCTATTGATTTATTTCAAATTCTATTCTTCTGCTCTGATTAGAATTTTTTAAATTCCTCGCTTCTAAAGTTTTTAAAGTAAGTTTATTTCGGCTAACATTTTGTGATTCTAAATAACTGATAACATTTTCTGCGCGCATTAATGCATATTCTCTATTATGCTCTTCATTACCTTCAGTTTCAACAAATGCATTTACTATTAAGGAAATATTATTCTGAGTGATAAAAGGAATTATTTGATTCATTTTTTTAACATGCTCTTCACTAATTTTTGTTTCTCTATAATTAAATATTAACTGAGTGTTTTTTAAGTAATTTTTTGTTTCTTCGTCACTCATACTTTGCAACTTGTAATATTCTAAATTGTTTTCTAAATATTTAACCCCATGTATTTTTGAAAGAAGAAAACCTAATTCCCTTTTGTCAGATAGTGTTTCAACTTTTCCACTAATCACAACCTTATCGTTATTTACTTCAAACGATAAATCCTCTGCTTGATTAAACTTTGTCTTATTTAATGTATTTTTAATTGTATAAATAATTGAATCAGCCGAAACAGGAGCAAGAAGTACATTTAAATTATTTTCAAAAGTTTCTACATTTTGTATATTTTTTAGGAGCCTATCAATTTCTGATCTTGTTTCAAATGAATTCACAAAACCGAATATTTTAATAGCACTATCATCAATTTCCCAACTTATATTTTCAGTAGATAATTTATCCATCGAATCTAATCTTGATTGGATTTCATTATTTATTTTGCTCTCAGTTATAATTTCTGGCACTTTTATTATACTATAAATTACTAGAACTGATAAAAGTAAAAAAGCAAATAGATATAGCAAGATTGGCTTTGCCTCATCCCTTTTACTTTCAATATTATCTACTTCAACTGGTTGATTATATTTCTTGAGGAAATTATTAATTGGTATTTTAATATCCAATAAATTTTTGAATTCACCATTAAAATTTCTAAGATCTTTATGATATTTTTTATGTATATCATCATTTAAATTAGTGAGCTCATCATCAAAATTCACCGGTTCATTTCCTTTAGCGACAATTGCTAAATATGTGTATCTACCCCTTTCAAGAATAATTTTCGAATCACCATACTGGATTTCATATAAATTTTGATCACCACTTTCATCCTTAAAGGATTCAGCTACAAAAGTCTTTATTGCTGTTAACATTCCGCTAATTAAATCAGCATCATTTATATCAGAATGTGTTGAAGATTCATGCACAATTAAGATACCACTTTCTTCATGGATCAAGAATATTTCATTAACTGAAAATGGAAAAGATTCTTGTAGAATCAGATCTCCTGTTGATACACCACTTATTTTTGATTTAACCTGCCTAGAAAATATTCCCCTTCTTAGTGCATTATCAATTTTTTGGTTGATTAAAGTATAAAAATCCTTAATGGCTTCAGAAACATATTTTTTAATGGTCTGGCCCATAATTGGATAAATTGCGTCGATAATGTCTTCTTTTGATTTTGCAATTTCTTTTTTAAGTGCTTTACTCATTAGAGGAGAAAAAACCTTAGCTACCTCATCTTCCGATTCTGTAACTTTTCGCTCTAAAATGTCCGTAATAATTGGATAGAAATTTTCAATTTTTGAGTTTTTATCGGTCAGCTTAAATTTTAAGTCTCTAATTTCCTCTTCAAATTGATTTTGCCTGTCTTTAAAATCAGAAAGGAATATTTGCTTAAGTTGTTTTAAAGCTTTTTCATCATCCATCTGCATTTAACAATGACCTTTAATTCTCATCTTGTTTTACTTTCATTCCCCATTCAATAAAAGCTTGTCCAATTTGATTTTTACCAATTTTAGTTGTTTTTAGTTCTCTTATTTTAGCCTCAAAATCTGATTGCATTTTTTCGATAATTTGAGTGAGCTTAGAATGCTCTGAATTAGAACTCTTTTGATTTGATTCTAGTTCATTGATAAGAGAGGCAGATTTTAAAATGTTATTTTCTTGGATTTTTAGTTGATCGTTAAGAATTTTATTCTCTTTTTTTAATTCATTAATTTGAACTTGAAGGTTGTTTAAGGCTTCTCCAAAAATTATTTCTCTGATTTCTTTAAGTCCGCCCGGTGATTGTTTTACCCCATTAGTTTTTTTATTCATAATATTCTCCCCAGTTTCAATATTAAAAACTCATTTCCAACTTTATACTGTAATTTAATAAAATTTAATATTATTTAGTTTTTTTTGTTCATTTTAGATCATACAACTAAATTAACTCGTAGGCTGTGAAATTGGTAAAACTGCTAGAATCAAAATCTAATCTGGGTTATTTATATAGAAAAAAAAGGAAGCTCTTACTTCCCTTTTGGTAGTAACTTGATAATTTTATAAACTAAATAATTTACATTTCTTTTTCTGCAGTAAGAGTTTTACCTTCTATAAACTGACCTTGATTGATGTGCTCCTGGGTAATGTATACTGTGCCATCCTCGTAATGCGGATCTCCGTAGACAGAGTGAATTGATTTCAATCCACCCAATATTTTTCGTGAATCAGATAAATAAACCAAATCGCCTACATCTGCAGCCATTTTATTCATATCATTTTGAGAGAAGAAAACCAAATTTTCATGCGAGGGTTTTAGTTTCCAAATAACTTTAGTATTTTCTCCATCTTTCTCATTTATCTTGCTTCCCTTAAACATTTCCTTTGCTTTGGCAATTCCCCAAACTGTTAATCCTTCAGTATGAGATTGCTCAGAATATTTTGTGTAGTAATTTGAAGTCAAAGTTGTTGTTATTAAAAGAACTAATGAGAGAATCAGTAAAATTGGCAGCTGAAATAAATTAAAAATTATAATACCTATAATAAGTATGGATATAATTATAAAAAAGTAAATTATTGTTTTATGATTTGGATTCTCTTTAATCATATTTACAACTTTTATCTGTTGATTATTCGTTAATGTTGTTATAACACCGACAAATACGCAAACAAATAAATTATAAAGTGCACCTATATATGTATAAGGATGGAGAGGATCGTATGAAGTTCCATGTGCAAAAATCTGGATTAGGGGACGTGGATAATACATGCCAATTACCATTAAGATAACACCAACTACAAATGTAGCAATAACTGCTGCATTAGTAAATTTTTTCCAAAAAACGCCTAAGAATATTGCAACAACTAATGGCGGTGTTAATGTTGAATGAAAATATCCATGCGCCTCATAAACTGTTGGAAATGCACTGAAAGGGATTACTGCTAATACTCCCAATATCGTAAATGCAACAGTTGCATATCTTGCTGCATTTAATTCTTTTTTATCTTCTTCATTTAATTCTTGATTATTTTTAACCAGCCATTTCTTAATTGGTCGATGAATATCATTTATATACACAGCTGCAATTGCATTTAATAAAGTATCCACTGTTGACATTAAAGCTGCAGTTAAAGCAGCCATTATAAAACCAAAAACACCTGGATGTGAAATTACATTTGCAACTACAACAAATATTTCATCCGGGTTTGTATTGGGTGGAATAATACTAGGGCTTTTTACCGAAATAGCTTTTGCAATCCATCCGGCATTGCCAACTACTATTGCAGAAATTGGAAGGAGAAATAAAATATTGAATGTGGCAGCTTTCCTACCTTCATCAACACTTTTTGTGGACATAAACCGCATTATCAGACCCATATTCATAAATAGGAAACCAACTGATCCGGCAACTCCGTCTTGCCAGAAAATGCCAACAAAGTTAAAACCAGGAGGATCATTAAATTTAGCTAAAGGCATTTTCCATTCGGTCGGCAGTAAATCCCAAAATACTCCAATACCTCCTAAATAATCCAATCCTAAAATAAAAACTAGTGATCCAGCAAATATTAGTATAAATCCTTGTGCTAAATCAGTGAAGATAACTGCAGTTTGTCCACCATAGGTGATATAAATTCCAACTATTACAGCAATGAAAATAATTAATCCCATCAGTGTTATATGAATATTAAATTCAAAAACGGAAAATTCTGGGGGTAAAAGAGGTAAAATGGCTTTTCCCATTGTCAGGAATCCAATACCCACATATCCTACCATATAAACCAAGATCAAAAATGTTGCTAAGAATCGCGTACCAGGTGAAAATCTTCTTTCAAAATATTCTGGAATAGATCTAATTTTAGTATACACAATTAGGGGAAGCCAGCCGAAAATAAAAAAAGGTAAGAAAAACCAATCGTTCATGTATGTCATTGTTGACGAAAGACCAGCTTCAAATCCTTTAGCAGAATATTTAATAAAACTGTGACTACCAATTCCTGTGGCTACAATACTCATTGCTATAAGCCACCATGAAAATCTGCGCCCCCCAAAGAAGAAATCCGTAGTTGTTCTATTATATTTGCTAAAGTATGAACCGAATAGCATGATCGCTAAAAAATAAACTATCATTACTATCCAGTCTGTGGAGGAGGCCAGATTTTGATGTATTTCCATTTTATTGATATTTGATAAAAATGTTGTGTAAATATGATTCTAATTCAATTATTAAACAATAGATTTTATTAATTATTTTAAATTTATTTCTCTTTCTTAATTTCCTAAATCTCATTACATTAGCTCATATTCAATTTACTTAATTGATTGAAATGCTAAAATATTTAAATATACTTTTTATAAAATATAAATTTTTGTTTGGAATAATTTATTCTATAATATTTTTTCAAACATTATTCATTTATTCGAATTTTTCTTTTTATAACTCACTTTTTGATAGTAATTCCCAATTCACCCAACCAAATCCAGGTGAGTTGTTTACATTCACTGTAAAGGTAGATTTTGATTTAAAGAAAAATGAGCTTAACACTAATAAATTTAAGAAACTTGAAAACTCAATAAGCGAATTAAATAAATCTAATATCAGTACCAATAAGATTTATAGATTCTTGACTGTACATAACTCTGTTCTTTATTGTTCTGAAAAGTTAATCACCTCATTTATACCTCGAAGTCCCCCAATAGATAATTGCTGATAGGAGCACTCGATCAGTAGTGCTAAATTATTTGACCCAAATAATAAAAGTTAGTTAATTATTTAAAGTATTATTTCTTATAGAGGTATAAAATGTCTGATAAGATAAAAAAAATAGATGATGATGAAATTAGTAGTAAAGATATTTCCATCGAAATATCAAAACTTATTTTCCCTTTTATATTGGCCATCGTTATATATTTATTGTTTTTTGTATAATCTCATTCATAAAAAGCTGGAAGTTACTTCCAGCTTTTTAAAAAAAATAATTTTATCCATCTTAATTATGTATTTACTTTACAAACCGCAGAAGTAAATGTTAAGGTTTAAATAAGCCCATCTCATTTGCTCCATGCAATCCGGCTTTGTATAGTCTTTCATCAACAAGCGAAAGATTCTTAATCATTGCTGGTGTAAGTAAATCAAATCTTTTTAATTTGTCCAATCGGTCAGCTATTAAATACATTGTTTTTGAATCTGTTATCCAATTTAATCTATCAAATGATTTAAGATTCAATGGAATTGTATATCCTATTAACGTTTTTTCTCTTTTAATATTATAATATTGCTCAAAATATGATAATACCAATTCTCTAAGATTTCGGTAGATTGGCTCACGAAATCTTAATCCGGCAAAGTTAGATTTTGCAATAGCTCCCCAATGGTTGTCTTCTTTAAACAAAGCCAAAATATGGTCATCGTCCCGCTCATTAGGAATCATATCCAGTATCAATGGAGGATATCCAAGTTTTCTCAACATTGCAGCAGCAAATAAAGCACCATCAAAACAATGACCTTTGCCATCTTGAAAAACTTTCAAGGGACATCGATAAGTTTTATCGCTACTATATTGAATATCATTAAGATACGATTGTATCATATACGGAGAAGTTAACTTTGCGATAGTATTTTTCTCTTTTTTATTGAGGGCTGCTTCAAATTCAGAATTGTTTGCCATATTACTCCTTAAAGAATATCAAAATAAATCAGTTTAACTAAATTATTTTATATAAATTATTTAAAAGATACAGGAAAAGATACTCCAAAGGATCTTGATTTGATAATTGTCATGATAATACTACAAAGTATCTATTTTATTGAACACTTATAAAGTACTTTTACAAATGTAGATGGGTTTATTATTAGGAAATTAAATTTGAGGGTGAAAAATGGTGTTAGAACCAATCCAAGTCTGATTCTTATTAAAGTCAACACCCATCATCTTACCTTTACTGGTCCTTAAGAGGTTATTTACCAGCATTGGTTTATCATTCCATATATACATCATTCTAATTTCTGCTTTTGCCATTCCATCCGGAGTTTGAATTAAGGATGCGTACTCAACTTTTTTCTGAAGTATGTAATTAGATTTATCTTTAATCTTGTCTAAGATTTCTTTATTAACATCAATTATAACACCTGAGCCGGCAAATGAAAATAATGGTTTAAGTACATAATTTTCTAGATCATTTGGATATTTTTCTAAATCAGATAAATAATGGCATTCAGGACTATAATTGCTTTTTATTAAGGGTAAACTGAATTTGCTGATTTTATAAAACCAATTTGGGTGTCCCACCCAACTAATATCCAGATCATCAGAAAAGCTAAAGTTTAGTTTAAGATCTTTACGCAAAAGTTCGTCAAATATTACTCTGTTGTAAATCCTTTCAATTGGAATTTCATTTGTTCCTTTTTTATAGAAAAGCTTCTTCCCTTTTTTTATTAACTCTGTTACGCAAACTGATTTTATCCCAGTGTACTTTTCAGTGAGGAAAAAATCAATTCTTGTTTTTTGTTTTTCTGGTTCAATTTCTAAAAGTACTACATTTTCTGGATCACAATTATCAACGAGGGTTTCTTTAAAAAGTTTAATATATGAATCGTAATTAAGGTTATTGTAATAAGCTGTTAAATATTCGGGAATCTGAAAATGTTCTCTTACTTTTTTTTCTAAAAATGCTTGATAAGCGTACAAGGATGGAAAACCTTGCAATTCAATTAGTTGCGGAATAAACTTTCCATTCTTATCTAATGTAATTCCAAAATCAATTTGCAGAAATATTGGGTGTTCATCTTCATTGGGAACAATAAGTTCTTTTGGAAGAGCATTTACTGAATTAACTAAAAATTGCTTTGTTTGAATGGTCTCTAATATTTCATCTCCGGCTTTAATCAATTCTAAAGTTAACTCTTCATCTAAAAAAAGAGGTGTTTCTGAAACTTTAAAATCCAAACGATGCTTTGTATTTTTATTAATATCATCAATAAAATTATCGAAATCTTCCTGACGAAATTCTTTGTTGTATTTTTTTCTAAGTAAAGTGTCCATATAAATTAAGTGGATAATCCTTTATAGGTTTCTGAAATTATATAATCAACAACCGAATTTAGGTTTTGTGTTTCATTCCATACATTCAGTTGTCTATCTGCTCCTGTTCCGGCTTCCAGCATTTTCTCTACAAATTCCATTTCATTTCTTATGCCCAGATCATCTACCACTTCTTCAACAAAACTTAATAATTCCCTAATTAAATCTTTAGTATTAACTTCTGTCTTTTTCCCAAAATCAATCAAATCACCATCTAGTCCATATCTTGAGGCCCGCCATTTATTTTCGGCAATGTAAAGTCTTCGGTAAAGTCTGAAACCCAAATTCTGACTGATTAGTTTATATAATTTTGCAACTATTGCTTGACATAAGGCTGCTAAAGCAATCGTCTCATCTATCGTCATCGGAATGTCACAAATTCTAAATTCCAAAGTTGGATATTTAGGATGAGGTCTAATATCCCACCAAATTTTGCTCGCGTCTTCCACACATCTTGTTTTCACAAGAGTTTCAACATAACTCTGAAATTCACCGTGACTTGAAAAATAATCGGGGATACCTGTTCTTGGAAACCGATCAAAAACCTTAGCGCGATATGATTTAAATCCGGTATTTCTTCCCTTCCAGAAAGGTGAATTTGTAGATAATGCAAAAATGTGAGGAAGAAAATACCTCGCTGCATTCATTATATGTATAGCTAATTCTTTATCATCAATTCCAATATGAACATGTAAACCAAATATTAAATTCGCTCGAGCAACTTGCTGCATATCTTGAACAACAACTCTGTATCTAGGATAATCAGTAATTTCTTGATCTTCCCATTTCGAAAAAGGATGAGTCCCTGACGCAGCAACTTTCAAACCTTCTTTTTCAGCAAGTTTTATAAGTCCTGAACGAAGTTTAATCACTTCTTGACGAGCTTCAGTAATATTACTACATATATTTGAACCGGTCTCAACAACTGATTGATGCATTTCTGCTTTTATTTGCTCTTTTAGGTGAATTTGACCGCCTTTAAGTATTTCGGTAACTCTTGATTTTAATTCCCTTGTCTCAGGATCAACTATTTGGAATTCTTCCTCGATCCCTATAGAAAACATTTTTGTGGAAGACATAATATTCTCACTTATTTTTTTTAGCGTTCGATTTCAATTTTTCATTTGTTACAAATGAAGAAATAAAATCTCCCCATGTTAAATTATTTTGTCCCTTTTTATGTGCTTTGGCTTTTGAAATTGCCATATTTGCAGCAGCTTCTACTACCCATTCAAAATTTTCTTCACCCACGGAATTTATGTCAGCATCAGGTGCAGGATTGCCAAAATCAATAGCATAAGGAACACTATCCCTAACTGCAAACTCAACAGTATTAAAATCGTATCCTAACGCATTATTAATCTTCAAAACACCTTGTTCAATTTTTTTCAATAATTTAGCTGCTATAGGTTTTGGATCTTGAACATATCTTAGATGATGAGGCTGTTTTGGATCGTACTGCATAATTCTAACGTCATTTCTATCTAAACAGTAGCACCTAAAATAATCGGTGAAATCAATTGCTTCTTGAAGCATCATTACAAGTGTTCCTGTGTCATGGTAATCTCTAAAAAATTCATTTACATCTTTAGGATTGTAAACATTTTTCCAACCGCCTCCAGCAAATGGTTTGAAAAAAGCCGGAAAACCAACATATTCGAAGATGTAATCCCAATTCAAGGGGTATTCTAAATTTCTAAAAGAATCAGCGTTAGTATCTGGCGGATTTTGATTGGATGGAAGCAATACAGTTTTGGGTACGTTTACCCCGATTTTTGTTGCCAGTGCATTGTTGAAAAATTTCTCGTCAGCACTCCACCAAAATGGATTGTTAATAACAGCTGTTCCAGTTAAAGCAGCATTTTTTAAATACGCTCTATAAAATGGTATATCTTGTGATATACGATCAATCAAAACATCGTACTGAGTGGCTTTGCCTTGCTCAACAACATTTACTTTTGCCAGTTCGGCCTTTATGCCCTTTACTTTTTTTGAATTTACTCTATCAACAAATGCTTGAGGGAAAGTATTTTCTTGACCAAATAGAATTCCAATTTTTTTCATAGTTTATACCTAATTAGATTTTTATAAATATCATTTTCAAAATTTATTAAATATAGCGAAGAATTTATTTAAATACATTGAAATGGGAAAAACAAATCAAGTTTATTTTCATTCTATTTTATAATACTGTAAAATATGAGAATCTATTAGTATGTTAATCAATATATTTGTTTTTTTTAGACTAATTTATCTAGCTTGAATTTTGGATACGAAAATATTAGAGGATTATTATGAGTGAAATTACAACTACTTGGGAAACACTTAGTAAACTTATTGAATTAAGAAATAGAAAAGAAATTACTGAGTTCATTGAACTACTAAGTCCATCCGAAACTGCTAGGACCATATCAAGATTAAGTGGTGAGGAGCAATCGCTATTGCTAAGTCTGCTTACTCCAGAAGATGCTGCTGATATGCTCGAAGATATTCCTGATGCCCAAGCTGCGGATCTCGTTGAAGAAATTTCATCTGCTCAGGCAGCGGCAATTATGGAAGAGTTAGAAAGTGACCATTTAGTTGATGTATTAGGTGAAATGGATGAAGAAATTAGTTCAGCAATATTAGCCGAAATGCATACTGAAGAGGCTGAAGAAGCCAGAATGATGCTTCATTATAACGAAGATTCAGCGGGCGGTCTAATGATTTCTGAATTTCTTGCATATAAAACAGATAATACTATTCAAGATGTATTGGATGATATGAAGACTAATCGTGAGAAATACAAAGATTATCATGTCTTATATTTTTATGTAGTTGATAGTGATGAAAAGTTAGTCGGTGTTCTAAGAATGCATGATCTACTGTTCCCTGCTCCTAATACTTTACTAACAAAAGTAATGATTTCTAATCCTCATAGTGTTTCTCATAATGCTTCCTTGAAAGAACTTCAAGATTTTTTTGAAGAACACCATCTCTATGGTGTACCAGTTATTGATGAGAAACAACGGTTGATAGGTGTTTTACTACCTGACGCGATTGAAGAAGCTGTAAGTAAGAGAAAAACAAAAACATTTCTACGTTTAAGCGGTATTATCGGCGGTGAAGAATTCAGAACAATGCCACTTCTTTCAAGGTCTGGTCGTCGTTTATCATGGCTAAGTTTAAATATTGTTTTAAACATAATAGCTGCAAGCGTGATAGCTGTATATCAAGATACACTAGCGGCTGCCATAACGTTAGCTGTTTTTCTGCCTATGGTTAGCGATATGAGTGGATGCTCCGGAAACCAAGCTGTTGCAGTTTCCATGCGAGAACTTTCACTTGGTCTAGTTCGTCCTGGTGAATTATTATGGGTTTTAGCAAAAGAAGCGAAAATTGGAATAATAAATGGAATTGTACTTGGTTTATTATTGGGAGGAGTTGCATTTTTCTGGAAAGCAAATCCATATCTTGGATTGGTTGTTGGTGGTGCACTGGCAGCAAATACATTAGTCTCAGTAACTCTAGGCGGTATGCTGCCATTAATACTAAAACGCTTCAAATTAGATCCGGCGCTTGTATCAAGCCCTTTATTAACTACTGTAACTGATATGTGCGGATTCTTTTTTGTTTTAAGTTTTGCTTCTGCAGTTTTACCAAGACTGGGAGGGATGTAATAAAGTGGACTAAATAGGTAGAGATTTATAAAACTTATTATTTCTAAATTAAAATCAGTACTTATTTTCGTCTATTTGAACCTTTATATTTTTGCTTATAATTTGGTCTTTTACTATAACTTTTATGTTTAAGATTTCTATGCTTTTCAGGTATAGGAACCAAAAGATTTTCTTCTGGATATGTAAACTTTATTTTTGTCTCTAAGTATTCTTCCAATTTGTTTATTTCATGAGAATCATCTTCGTCAGCAAAACTTATTGAGATACCTTTAGCCCCCGCACGACCAGTTCTACCAATTCTGTGGACATATTCTTCTATATTTTGCGGCATATTATAATTAATTACATGTGATATACCTTCTATATGAATTCCACGGGATGCAACATTTGTAGCAACTAAAATGCGTACCTTCCCCTCTCTAAATCTTTCAAGTCTCTTAATTCTTTGATTTTGTTCAATATCACCGGAAAGTAAGGCACAACTAATTCCATAAGCCTCAAATTTATCCTTTAATTGTTTAGCATCATCCTTTCTATTAACAAATACTAAAACTCTTTCTAATTTTTTTTGCATAATTAAATTATAGAGTAAAGTAGGTTTTTCTTCAATTGTGGTGATATAAGTTATCTGTTCAATACTTTGCTCAGCAATATTCTCAGGTTTTATAATTATTTCAGATGCATCCTTAGTCCATGTATCAGCTAAACTTTTAACGTCACTAGTAAGAGTAGCGGTAAAAAACATTGTTTGTCTTTTTGCTTTTTCTGGTGTATTCCTAACAATTTTTTTTACATCCGGTATAAAGCCCATATCAAGCATTCTATCTGCTTCATCGATAATTAAAATTTCCACTTTTCTTAAATTCACATTTTTTTTATTAATGAAATCAATTAGTCTACCTGGTGTACAAATAAGTATATCACACGGTTTATATTTAAGTGTATTTTGTTGCTTTTTATAATCTATACCACCTAAAATTGCGAGGATATTTAGATTTAAATACTTACTAAGCTGTCTTGCATCTTTTTCAATTTGTAAAACTAATTCTCTCGTAGGTGCAAGTATCAATGCGCGTGGTGTCCCGGATTTGGCCTTTTGTAATGCGGGTGTTTTAATAATATGATTAAAAACAGTAAAAAGAAATGCAGCGGTTTTTCCAGTCCCGGTCTGAGCCTGAGTAATTATATCTTTCCCCAACATCGATTTGGGAAGAACTTCGGCCTGAACTTCTGTGCAATATTCGAATCCTAGATCATAGATAGCGTGTAAAATATTTTTTGAAATATCAAGATCATGGAATCTAGTTTTGCCTTCAATTTTTGGCACATTAAATACTGAATCATCCCATTCATCAATTTTTATAACTGGTTTAGATTTAATATTGTTTGAAGTCTTCTCCAATTTTTTCTGATGACGCAATCTATAATTTTCTGGGCTTTCCTTCTTATATGGTCTTTTTTTAGCAGACGAATTATCTGGATCTTCATTCGTAATTATTCTTGATATACGTTCAGGTGCCTTTTTTACTTTCCCTATGGCAATAGGTGCCTTATTTGTAATAATTTTCTTCTTTCCAAAGAAACTTTTCAGTTTTGTAGTAAAATTTTTAATCAAGTCAGAAATCTATTTTAAGTTATAAAAATCAATTGAGAATTAAATATACTTGAAATAATTGTAGGATGTAAATGAAAGAATAGATTCAAGTTCGATAGTATAATAGTGAAGTTAATCCAAAATCTCTTGAACTCGTCCTACTTCACCAGTTTCTATTCTAACCTTTATTCCATATGGATGTCTGGAAGATTTTGTTAATATATTTCGCACAAATCCTTCAGTTAAATCACCGGATCTTTGATTTTCTTTAGTGACTATTTTTACAAGTAAACCAGACCTTATATTTTTAAGATGATGCCCATCCATAATTAACCTTTCACCTTTTTTATAATACTTTTATGAGATTTATTCTTTCGCCAATTTTGTTTAAACTTATTTTTAGAAGGTTTTGTTGATTTGTTTGATTGTGAAACATTAATTTTGGGTTTCTGTGAATTTTGTTCAAGAGTTGGAACTTCAGAAGAAACAAAAGGATGATCTTCGACAATAGGGATTGGTATTCCAATTAACTTAATAATATCCTTTAAATATGCTTTTTCTTCCGAATCGCAAAAAGAAATAGCAACACCGTCTAATCCTGCTCTTCCTGTCCTCCCTATTCTATGTATATAGGTTTCCGAGATATTGGGAATTTCATAATTAATTACATGGGATAGTTCATCAATATCAATTCCTCGCGCAGCAATATCAGTTGCTACCAAAACTCTTGTTTTATTTGTCTTAAAATTACTTAGTGCGCGCTGTCTGGAATTTTGTGATTTATTTCCATGAATGGCTTCAGCCAATATTTTAGCTTTGTGTAATATCCGAACTAATTTATCAGCACCATGTTTAGTTCTTGTGAAAACAAGTGCCGAAGTTATTGAAGGATCTTTTAATAAATGTACCAAAAGTTTTTTCTTTTCCGGTTTTTCAACATAATATAAACTCTGTTTAATAGCTTCAACAGTTGATGATTCGGGAGTAACTTCAACTTTTACCGGTTTTACTAAAATAGTTCTGGCAAGTTTTACAATTTCTGGCGGCATAGTTGCTGAAAAGAATAAAGATTGTCTCTTAGCTGGTAATTTTGCTATAACTTTTTTCACATCATTTATAAATCCCATATCCAGCATCCGGTCGGCTTCATCAAGAACAAACATTTTCAAATTGTGTAATAGGATATAATTTTGATTCATTAAATCTAATAATCTGCCCGGAGTGGCTATTAATATATCAACTCCTGCAACTAATTTGCTGGTTTGTATTCTTTGATGTACACCTCCAAAAACAACAACATTTTTTAATCCTGTATGTTTTCCGTAGGCAGAAAAACTTTCTCCTATTTGAATCGCAAGCTCACGGGTTGGCGTGATTATTAAAGCACGAATTGTTCTTTTTCTCGGTCCGCTATTTTTTTCCGTGCTAAGGATCTGAAGAATTGGTAGAGCAAAAGCAGCAGTTTTACCTGTTCCAGTTTGTGCACAACCCAAAAGATCTTTTCTACTTAGAATAATCGGAATTGCTTTTTCCTGAATCGGTGTAGGAGTTTTATAACCTTCTTCAACTAAAGCTTTTTGTAACGGTTTAATTAAATTTATTTTATTGAAAGACATTAATGCGTTTTTCCTTTTAAAATACTATAAGTAAAATATTATTGTGTTCTGGATCAGTTGTAAAATGTATGAATTTCTTATGAAGAATTACAAACAAAAGGATGAGACTGAAGCATTACATATAATTATATTTGTAAAATTACCTTAATTAATAGTCAAGTCAAAGTGTTTATATTTAATAAAAATGTAAAAATGGATTCCGGCTCAGAAACATACCGGAATGACAAATCATCATAGGATAATTTGGTTAGAATCAATAAAAAAGCCGCTTAAATCAGCGGCTTTAGTCAAATTATTAATCTATTTCCTTTAGATAAGCGTAGTTCTGTATGATTGAAGAGCTTTCATATAGTTTGCTCTTTCAAATGCGGCTGGTTCTTGAACTGCTTTTTGGCTCATACTGCCCTGCATCATTTCAATTGAATCATATTCATTTTCTTCCATCCATTGTTCTAATCTTCTAAGCATTTCAGAAATTCTACCAATTCCGTTCATTAGTAATTCAGAGCAAACCATTGCAACATCTCCGCCTGCCATCATAACTTTTAAAACATCTTCATAACTGTGTATACCGCTTGTTGCAGCCATGCTTGCTTTAATATGACTATATAAAATTGCAATCCAACGCAATGGAAGTCGCATTTCCCAATTTGTACTTAATACTAAATTCGGAATTACTTCAAGTTTTTCTAAATCAAAATCGGGTTGATAGAATCTGTTGAACATAACTAGAGCATCAGCACCAGCAGCATCCAGTTTACGCGCCATATTAGACATAGATGTAAAGAAAGGGCTCAATTTAATAGCTACTGGAATATTTAATTGCTCTTTAATAGCAGTCAAAGTATCAACGTACATATTTTCTATTTCTGTACCGGTCAAATTGACATTAGTAGGAATGTAATAAACATTTAATTCAAGTGCATCAGCACCAGCTTGCTCAATATTTTTTGCATATTTTACCCAGCCACCGCTGCTAACACCATTTAAACTTCCAATTATTGGAATATCTGTAGCTTTCTTTAAATTTGCTATATGATCTAAATATTCATAAGGTCCCATATTATAATCATCTTGCTCAGGGAAGTATGAAGTAGCTTCTGCAAAACTTTCTGCACCATAAGATAAATAATGATCTAATTCACCAGATTCGTGAGTGATTTGCTCTTCAAAAAGTGAATAAACCACTACTGCAGATGCTCCGGCATCTTCCATAGCTTTTACTGAACCAACTGTTTGAGATAATGGTGAGGCTGAAGGGACTATTGGATTCTTCAGTTTAAGTCCCATATATTTTGTTGATAAATCCATCTTTACTCCAAAATTTAAATTTAATAAATAAGCCGCCGACAAATCAGCGGCAATAAATTACACTTCTTCTTTTGCACCAGAATAATCCATAGCAGCTAGTTGAGTATAATGACTCCACTTCTTATTAACTTCTGCCTGTGCAAGACCTAATAAATATTTGGTTCTTACTGGATCAATTTTTTGTAACATTTTATATCTTGTTTCAGTATAAATATATTCATCTAGTTTAATAGATGGTGCTTTAGATTCAAGTTTTAATGGATTCTTACCTTCCTTAACATTATCAGGATTATATCTGTACAATGGCCAGTGACCAGAATTAACAGCAAGTTTTTGATGTTCCATACCCTTAGCTAAATCATAACCATGTGCAATACAGTGACTATATGCAATAATAATTGAAGGACCATCAAAAGCTTCAGCCTCTAATATTGCCTTGAGAGTTTGAGTATCATTGGCTCCCATAGCTATCTGAGCAACATAAACATTACCGTAACCCATTGCCATCATTCCAAGATCTTTTTTAGGATTAGGGCGACCAGCAGCAGCAAATTTAGCGACAGCACCTAAACCAGTAGCTTTTGACATTTGGCCACCGGTGTTGGAGTAAACTTCTGTATCAAGAACTAAGATATTAACATTCTTACCTTGAGCAATTACATGATCTAAGCCACCATAACCGATATCATAAGCCCAACCATCACCGCCCATGATCCAAACAGATTTTTTAACTAAGTAATCCGCAATCATTAACAGGTTCTTAGCTTCATCGGAATCAAGTGACTTGATTTTCTCTTTCAATTCTGCAACTCTTTCACGTTGTTCATAAATATCTGCTTCAGATTTTTGTTCAGCATTTATTATTGAATTAACTAAATCCGAACCGACTTCATTTTCTAACCCTTTTAATAATTCTTCAGCAAATTCTTTTTGTTTATCAATTGAAAGTCGCATACCAAAACCAAACTCTGCGTTATCTTCAAATAAAGAGTTAGACCAAGCAGGTCCTTTCCCTTCATGATTCACAGCCCATGGTGTTGTAGGTAGGTTACCTCCATATATAGATGAACAACCTGTTGCGTTAGCAATAATTGTTCTATCTCCAAATAATTGAGAAACTAATTTAACATAAGGAGTTTCACCACAGCCGGAGCATGCTCCAGAATATTCGAATAATGGCTGCAATAATTGACTTCCCTTAATTGATCCGACATTAACTTTGGCTCTGTCAAATTCCGGTATATTTAAGAAATAGTCATAGTTTACTTTTTCTTTTTCCCTAAGTGGAATTTGAGGGACCATATTAATAGCTTTTAAGCCTGTCTCTCGTTTGTTTTTAGCGGGACAAACCTCAACACAGAGGGCACAACCTGTACAATCCTCTACTGCAACTTGAATTGTATAGGCAAGACCGTCATATTCCTTGCCTCTAGCTTCAGTATGTTTAAATGTCTCTGGTGCACTAGAAGTCAGTGATTTATCATAAGCTTTAATTCTTATTGCAGCATGAGGGCAAACCATTGCACACTTACCGCACTGAATACAAACTTCCTCATCCCATTCTGGAACTTCTAAAGCAATATTTCTCTTTTCCCACTGTGTAGTTGCTGAAGGGAATGTTCCATCAATTGGCATTTGACTTACTGGAACATCATCACCTTTTCCTTTCATCATCATTGCAAGAGTATTCTTAACATAATCAGGAGCTTTATCGGAAACAATTGGAGGTAGTGTAATATTACTTGTTATTTCATTCGGATAATCTAATTGATGTAAATTCTCTAAAGTTCCGTCAACTGCTTCAAAGTTTTTCTTAACAATCAATTCACCTTTACTTCCATATGTTTTTTTAATCGCATTTTTAATTTGTTCAATTGCTTCATCCTTTGGTAATACACCTGAAATTGCAAAGAAGCAAGTCTGCATTATAGTATTAATTCTTGCACCCATTCCAGTTTTTTTAGCTACAGAATAAGCATCAATTACATAGAATTTTAATTTTTTTTCAATTATCTGTCCCTGCAATCGTTTTGGTAATTTATCCCAAACTTCTTCTTGCGGATAAGGACTATTCAACAAGAATGTTCCACCATCAACAATTTTCTCCAATACATCAAAGTTTTCTAGTAGATTGAACTGATGACAAGCAATAAAGTTTGCAGATTGAATTAGGTACGTTGAATGTATTTCATTTTTGCCAAATCGCAAATGCGATATGGTAGTTGATCCTGATTTCTTGGAATCATAAACGAAATATCCTTGAGCAAAATTATCAGTTTCTTCTCCAATAATTTTAATTGAGTTCTTGTTAGCTCCAACAGTTCCGTCTGCACCTAATCCGTAAAACATTGCTCTAACAACATCATCACCTTCAGTTACAAATGAGGGATCAAATTCTAAACTTGTATGAGTTACGTCATCATTAATACCGACTGTAAAATGATTTTTAGGTTTATCTTTTTTTAATTCGTCAAAAACACCTTTAACCATTGCAGAAGTAAATTCTTTAGATGACAAGCCATATCTTCCACCAACAACTTTTGGTAATTTACTGAATTTAGGATTTTCTGAATCCATATTTTCATTTAATGCTGTAATTACATCTTGATAAAGAGGTTCACCAATTGCACCTGGTTCTTTTGTCCTATCTAAAACAGCTATTTTTTCAACCGTATCCGGAAGAGCGCTAATAAATTGTTCAACGCCAAAAGGTCTGTATAGTCTTACTTTTACTATTCCAACTTTTTCTTCCATTCTTGAAGTCATATATTTTATAGCTTCCAAGGCAGCTTCACCGCCTGAACCCATAATTACTATCACTCGTTTTGCATCTGGAGCACCAAAATAATCGAATAAGTGATATTGACGACCTGTAATTTCTGCAAATTTATTCATCGCGTTTTGTACAACATCAGGACATGCATTATAAAATTTATTAACAGTTTCTCTTCCCTGGAAATATACATCAGGATTTTGAGCTGTCCCTCTAATAAATGGATTGTCGGGAGTTAGAGCTCTCTGTCTGTGCTGACGAACAAATTCATCATCAATCATTGATTTAAGATCTTGAGGTGTAAGTTGTTCTATCTTGTTTACTTCGTGAGAAGATCTAAAACCATCAAAAAAGTGAACAAAAGGGATTCTTGATTCTAAAGTTGATTTATGAGCAATTGCTGCCATATCCATAACTTCTTGAATTGAACTTGAAGCTAACAAACCCCAACCGGTTTGTCTGGTAGCCATTACATCACTATGATCACCAAAAATCGATAATGCTGAGGCTGCAATTGAACGTGCAGAAACATGAAAAACTGTTGGCGTCAATTCACCCGCAATTTTATACATATTAGGAATCATAAGTAATAAGCCTTGAGAAGCTGTAAATGTGGTTGTTAATGCTCCACTTTGCAGGGAACCATGCACAGCTCCCGAAGCTCCACCTTCACTCTGAAGTTCAGATACATGAGGTATTGTACCCCAGATATTCTTTTTACCTCTTGCTGCCCATTCATCAGACATTTCCCCCATACCTGATGAAGGAGTAATTGGGTAAATAGCAATAACTTCACTATTATGATAAGCTACATAAGCAGCAGCTTCATTTCCATCGATAGTTATTTTTTTTCTTTCCATTTTGTTCCTTATATCTATGTTATATTTTAGATTCTAAATGATATCTAATAATTATGTCCAAAATTGTACCAATAGTTAATGTCTAAAAAATGCTCAAATTGATACAAATCACCATCTTTATCTCTTATTTTTTGGAAAATAATATAATTGGCTCTTATTTTTAAGAATACATCTTCTCCTAATATTCCGCCTATGAGATATTTTTATCTAATTATTTACAAAAATAATAATTTTATAGATATCCTCAAATTTCATCTTTATTAGTAATTTTTAACTTCATATCAGGCCTGACTGACTCTTCACCAAGATTTACAAATTCCTCATCAATTCTTAAATCATCTTTTACAATCGTATTTAGTGTATCTCTTAAAACTCCAAGGGATCTCTGACTTAGCAAGTCAATTTTTATCAGACCCATATCTTCAATTGGATACATATCGGGTTGAGTAATTATTAGTCCCAAACCTTTATTCTTAGCATATTCTAGAGCCACATAATTGGTTATAGGTTTTTCTGTAATAATAATTCCCCCCGGATGAATACTTAAATGACGAGGAAATCCAGAAAGCTGTGCTGCGATTTTTATTATTGATTTCCATGGTTCATCAGAAAAGTTTAATGATTTTGACTCAGGGAATCTTTCTGCGAGATGTGGTAAATTTTTAGCACTTGTCCATGGAATAAGTTTACTGAATTTAGAAATTTCGTGCTCCGATATACCAAAAACTTTTGCTGTCTCTCTAAAAGCAGATCTTGCACGAAAAGTTACAGTTGTAGAAATCATTGCAACATTACTGTAACCATATTTTTCAAATACATATCGGACAATTTCATCTCTCTCCTTCCATGAAAAATCCAGATCAACATCCGGAGGAGATGTTCTTCCTCTATTTAGGAAGCGTTCAAAATATAAATTGTGCTCAATTGGATCTACTTGAGTAAAATCCAAACAATAAGAAACCAGACTGTTTGCAGCCGAACCCCTACCAATTGTCATCATTCCTCTTTTTCTGGCTTCTTTAATAATATCCCAAACAACTAAAAAGTAATCGCAAAATCCTAGCTCGTCAATTACTTCCAGTTCGTATTGCAATCTCTTAACCGCTTTATCAGTTATAGGGTGATATTTTCTAGATAATCCCTCGAAACAAATTTTCCACAAATATGAATATGCATTATCACCTTTGGGAATGGGGTACACTGGAAATTTATACTTACCAAACTGCAGATCAACATTACAATTTTTTGCTACATAATCAAGATTCCATAGTGCTTCGGGAAGTGATCTCCAGGTGCTTTTCATTTCTTCCGGAGATTTCAGATAATATTCTTCCTCTACCAAATCTTCATCGTCTAAATTTTGAATAGTCTTGTTCAATCTAATTGAAACAACAGTTTTGTGAAGGATAATATCTTCTTTCTTTATAAAGTAAGCTGGATGAGAAGCAATAATCTGCAGATTATTTCCCTTGGCAAAATTGTAAGCAGCTCTTGTTTTGGATTTTTGCTTTTCGGTAACAATAAGTTCAACATAAAGATTCTTGTTGATTTTATTGACCAGTAAAACTTCTCTCAGCAGATCCAACGAGGGTGTTAAGACAAATAAATTGTCAGAGATATTTTTGATAACTTCGGCAAGTGAAAAATCCGCTTTTAATTTTCTTGAGGTGATAATTTTGCATAATTCAGAGTAACCGGAATTATTTTTTGCCAAGAATATTGCGTACTTTAACTGATCATCAATATCTGTAATCAAAGAACCTAGAATCGGTTTAATTCCAACTTCCTCAGCTTTTTGAGCAAATTGAATCAAACCGTACATTCCATTCGTATCTGTCAATGATACATAAGTGCTACCATGTGTTTTAGCAAAACTTATCAAGGCATCAATTGAAATTGTACCTTGCAGTATTGAGTAATTTGAGTGTGTGTGAAGTGAAAGCATGATGTGAATTAAATCTTTAGGGAGTGTAAGTAATTTTTATTTTATGCGGTGAACAACTTTGTCCCTATTTGATTGTAAATTTTGTTAACTGAAATTTCCTTTCGTACTGAATTACACAAAATAATTTTATCCGCAGTTTGTAAATCTTCAATAGTCAGTAATTTTTCTTTACATAAATTATTTTCTAAAAGATATTTTCTATAACAACCGTTTAATATTCCTAATCTTATTGGTGGGGTAAATACTTCCTTATTTTTTTCAACAATAATATTGGAAATTGCACCTTCTAATAATTCATCGTTTTCGTTTATAAATATGACTTCATCAAATCCCTTCTTTTTTGCCCTATTTAGTTCTTCATCCCAAGGTCTATAAGTTGTTTTATGATAAAGAAATTTTTCAATGTCACATCTTTCAATTTTACTGAGTAAGATTTCAACATACTTCTTCTCATCATTTATTTCTTCAAATTCAACTTTAGTATTTCCCCATTTATTTAAGAGAAGTCTTACTTTATATTTGCTAGTCGCTCTAAGTTTAGTTGAAATATTTTGAAGCACATTATTAATTTTAGTTTCGTCATATTTAAATAAAAAATAATCTGCAGATATTTTTAATCGATTGAGATGATAATCCAGTAAAAAATATCCTCCCTCTTCAAAAAGTAAAGTTTCAAGTAACTCAAAATAAGTTGAAGGATTGGTGATAAATCTACCTTTCAGTAGAACTTCTTCAAATTCTTTTTCCGGATCGCTATCCCAAACAATTCCACTTCCCAAACCAAGTTCACCCTTTTTGCTTTCCTTTTCAATGCTAATTGTTCTTATTGGGATATTAAAAACGGCATTCTCATTCGTAATTAAACCAATTGAACCGGTATACAAATTACGTGGCGACTTTTCTAATTCAGCAATAATTTGCATTGATCTGATTTTTGGTGCACCCGTTATTGATCCGCTAGGGAAAAGGTTCTTAAATATTTGACTTAACTTATTTTCTTTAAGTTTACCAACAACCGTTGAGGTAAGCTGGTAAAGGGTTTCATATTTTTCAACTTCATATAACTTATCAACTTTCACTGAATTAGTTTTTGCTATTCTGCCAATGTCATTTCTTATCAAGTCAACAATCATTACATTTTCTGCTAAATTTTTATCATCTCTTAAAAGTGCATCTGCAACTTTTTCATCTTTAAACGGATTACCTTTTCTTGTTAAAGTTCCCTTCATTGGCTTACTATAAATAGTTTCGTAATCCGTTTTAAAAAATAATTCAGGTGACAAGGAAAATATGAAATTATTTTCACTGTTTATTAAGACAGAGTAACTTGCTGATTGATTAAATATTCCGTTTAGGAAAAATGAAGTAATTCCACCATTGAAATTGAATTTGGCTTTAGTTGTAAAATTAATTTGATATGTATCTCCGTCAGCAATATACTTTTTGATTCTATTGACTTTTTCGACATATTGAACTTTCGTAATGTCCAGTTCAAAGTTCTTAATTTTTGTTTTAGATTTTAAATAATTTTCAACCTCATCAAATTGTATCTCATTTGAACTAATTATTTCTGTATTTTTTTTTTTGTAGAAATAAAAACAAATTTCTGTCTTTTCTAAATAAGAACTTTTTATTTCTTTCGGTTGAAAATAATAACCTATTTCGTATGGGATTATAGCAAGACCAACATAATTAGGGTTTTGTGAGAGTTCATCAACTTGATTAAGTATATCATGAACTTCTTTTTTACCATTTCCTCTTAATATTCTGAATGGTTCCTTTAAAAAGTAGGATTTTCCATCTTTGTAAATATTGGGAGTGTAAAAAAAAGCTGAGTTTTTATTTGCTTCAATGTATTTTAATATTTCTGTTATTTGCATACTTTGATTTTTATCTCATCCCAAAATAATGAGCTTCTACTTTTCTTTTACTTGTTAATATTCCACCAAACTGAATTGACGAATACCCAAATTTATCACGAATTTTTGTAATTGCCCTTAACATTTTTTTTCGTTTTATCTCTTCATCTTCAAAAATTTCTTCTTGTTCAAAGAATTCATTAAATTTTGTAAGATGTATCCCGATTAATCTTATGCTTACTCTTCGAGTATCGGCTTTGTGTAAAAGTTTTATAGCGGTATCATAAATCACTTTATCATCGTCGGTTGGTTTAATGGTCTTTGCTCTTGTTAAAGTTACAAAATCTGAATAACGTAACTTAATACTTATTGTTGATGTCTGCCAGTTTTTGTCTCTAAGCAATTGACAAACTTGACCGGTTAATTTGAAAAGCACTTGCTTAATTTGTTCTCTGCTATTTTCATCTTTACCATAAGTTCGCTCTTTAGAAATACTTTTTCTTTCTGTTGGCGGATTAAGGTATTCGCTTCCCCCTCCATTTGCTTTTTGCCAAAGAGCTGAACCATATTTGCCAAATGCAGCAATTAAATAGTCTTCCGAAAGTTTTGTAATATCACCAATTTTATAAATTCCTTTTAAACAAAGAGATTGCAAAGTTACTTTCCCAACACCTGGAATTGTTTCAACAGGAAGCGGTGATAAAAAATCTTTTTCCATTCCGGGTATTACATAGGTTACACCTTTTGGTTTTGCATAATCTGAGCAAATCTTTGCAATAGTTTTGTTACTTCCAATCCCAATTGAGCAAGGAAGCTGAAGTTTATCGGCTATTTCATTTTGCAGCTTTACAGCAAACATATACATTGAACCATAAATATTTTTAGTGCCGGTAAAATCCATATAGAATTCATCTACAGAGGCCTGTTCAATAAGTGGAGCATATTTTTCTAAGATATGCCTAACGGCTTTTGAATATTGACTATATTCACCATGACTTCCATGTAAATAAATCCCATTAGGACAAAGCTGATATGCTTGTTTAATCGGCATTGCTGAATGGAGCCCATACTCCCTTGCTTCGTAAGAGCAAGCTGCAACTACTCCCCTTCCGTTTTCTGGTTTTGCTCCAACAATAACAGGCTTTCCGTTTAGTAAAGGATCAAGTATCCTTTCAACAGAAACAAAGAATGAGTCGAGGTCTAAATGAAATATTGTACGCATAAATTAAGATAAAAGTAAGACGAAAGAAGTGAAATGAAAAATTGAAAAAGAAAAACCATAAATTAGAAACATGGAATTTTGTGTGCTTTGTGTTTAGTTTTCTTTGTGAACTTGGTGGTTGAGGCTTTTAAGGCTGTATTAAAACTATAATCCGAATATTAAATTATCCGGATTATAGTTTATAAAATTGGATCAACTATTTTTCAATTGATCATAGTGTGAAATAGCGAGTTCGTTTAGTTGGGTCTTTAACTCATTGGACATTAATACCTTATCGTAATATTTACCATCTTTTCCTTTTTCACTTGGGGCACTTGCAAAAAGTCCATTTGCACTTTCTACTAAGGTAAATCCTTTAATAATAATTCCTTCATTGGTTTCTAAATCAAAAAAAGCGGTGGTTTTACTTTCACCATCATAAGGATTCATTCGATGGATTTTCATATTTCCTCCATTTGATTAATAATATAACTATTGAATTTGCCCTAACCCAAATGATTATTATCTAATTTTTAAACTAATTAGATTTTTAGTAAATAACAATAACTTATTTTAATATGTTAGTTTATCATAATTAATCTATTAAGATATTAAGTAATAAGCTAATTTGTTGAGATTTCTTTTAACCTTGGGTAAGCTTTTATGATTGTTGGCGGTATTCTAATTTTTACTCTATCTTGCAAAAGATGAAGCAGCTCAAAAGCATTGGCTACTGCATCTCCGTGTGGATGGTTATTCATCACTACAAAAACTTTTTTAACTTTATCATAAATCTCTTTTAACTTTTGGTCAATCTCTGCCAACTCACCAGGTGAATAAAGATATTTATACCTGGCACTTTGTTCTTCATAAGTTTGTTTCTTACCATAACTACTTAGTGATTTTTTCCATGCTTCTTCATTTCTTCCATGAAAGCGAATATAAGCAGTATTATTCCCTATTATTGGATTAAACTCAATTGCCTCACCAATTTGCGGCTGATCAATTGTGCAGAAAGTAATTGTCTTGGCTATTTTGTTATTCCACGATTTATGCCTTACTTCCACAAATTTTTCATAGCCATCAAATTTTCTAATTAAACTACCTAAATATTCTATATTCGGTTCGTTGCACTCAAAAGAATAAGGAAATTGAATTAACAATCCGCCAAGACTTTCTGCACCTTTTAAGATGTTAAGATTCTGCTGAACTGCTTCAATTTGCTCATCGCCATATTGGCGTTTGTGGGTAAAATCATTATGCAGTTTTATTGTGAACAAAAAATTTTTATTGTGTTCTGTTTGTCGCAGCCAGCCGTTAACAATTTGCGGAGCTAAATATGTATAGTAAGTTGAATTGACTTCAACCATATTAAAGTAACGCGAATAATATGTAAGCCAACTTAATTCTTTTGATTGAGCACATGGATAAAAATTTGGCACCCAGTCTTTATAAGACCAACCGGCAGTACCAACATAGAGTTGTGGAGTTTGCATTTATTTCGGGAACAAATAATTTAGGTTAAATTACAATTTCAAACTGGCAATCTTCTACTTCACTAACAGATTTCATAGGAGTTTCACTTTTAGCATCACGTGCTTGAAAACTCAAGTTTCCGCCAATAAGAATTGATGAATTTTCAAATAATATACTCTCAATATTAAACTTCATTGCCATAGAAGTTAAATTCCAATTCCTATCTCCCTTCTGGACAAATAACTCACCACCTTCATCATTATTCTCCATTTTAAAACGAAGCTCATCTATTTTGCCGTCCACATTATTCACAACATTTAACAAAAAAGCATCGGACATAATCAAATCTTCATCTTTTGTAGAAAGTTTATTCATCTCCCACTCAAGTTTGAATAATTGCTTGCCCTCTTCTGCTCTTACACTTATCAGCACTTTATCTTCTTTCTTTAGTGTAACTACATTAATGGGCAACTCAATTTTCTCTCCATTAAATGTTAACAATATTTTTCCTTTATTATTTTCTTGTGCATAAAGAATAGAACCTAATAAAATTAAAGCAACTACTAAATACTTTTTCATTTTACCACCTCTTTTTTTAAGTGTTCTTATATTATGCAGTAATTTACAAATCTTTCATAATCTATGATAGGTCAATAAACTAAGCCCTCAAAACTTTTACGAAGAAAAGTTATGTAGTTTTACTAAAATAATTTACTATTTACATGTTGGCATAAGGCATTTTAGGTTCTTTGCCCAGCAATCTTGCATAAACTGCTAATGCTCCTCGATGATGAGCAGTATGGTCTACAATGCCTCCAACTACCGACATCTTTGGTGCACCCGTCATTATCTCCCCTGTAATTGGAGCCATTAGTTCATCATCCGAGGCATTTTTTAATTGTTCAATTCCATTTGCTGTGGCTTCTTTAAACTGCTTAACACATTTTTCAAATGAAGTGTATTTTTTCATATGTTCTGCATAATTTTCAAAGTCCATGTCAAAACCTTTATTGCTGAATATGCCGTTAAAGAACCAGTCGATTGTTTCTGCCGCGTGTCCAACATGTTGTGCAACCGTATAAGTTTCTTCAGTCGGTTTAAAGCCTGAGTCATCTTCTGTTAAACAGCTAATTGTGTTCATAAAAAATTTTTCTTGGGTTTTCAATTCTTGGATTAGTCCTTCTTTCATTATAACTCCTTATTTAGTAAAAAGTGATGTATAAAGATAAATTATGGTTGTAACACCATTAATATTTAAAGTATTCTTTAATTGTTTTTGTTCAATAGCCTAATGGTGATAAAAAGTATCACATCCATGCGCATGTGGGTTTTCTATTTTAATTCTTATAGAGACCAACTATTTTGAGTAATCCTGATAATTCGGGGAAAAGTGAGAATCTAATTTGATTATTTTTATTTCAAATAATAGATTTAGATTTTAGATTCCGAATCAAGCTTGCCTGCTGCAAGCAGGTTCGGAATGAGACAAATAATGACCCTAAAATAAATAACTTATACCAACACCAGCACTAAAGGCCCGAGTTAAACCATCAACATTTACTTCTCTTTTTAAGAACGGAAAAGCAATTTCTGCAATTAGCTTCATATCTTTATTAAGAGAGTAATCAGTACTTACAAGAAAATTAATTTGAAGCTGATCACTATCCTCTAACTCTATAAATTTTTCTTCTGCAACTGTTAAATCTAAAACACTCGATTTGCCAATTCTTTTGATTAATAATAATTGTGGGGAAATATTAAAGTCCTCAAACTCGAATATGTAGCTTCCTCTTGCAATAAAATCATCACCTCGCTCTAAGCGAGTAACAGAATTATTATTTCTACTTCCAGCAACTTGATAGCCTAATCCTAACATAACATTTCTATTTGTGTAATTTAATCCGATCAGTAAATCATTTGTACCTAATCCACTTTGATAAATCTGAGGTAAGTTTTTTTGACTATCATCACCGGTTGCAATTTTCCCACCAAAGGTAAAAGAAGCAGATTGTATTCTGTCACTAAAGATGTTTTGAGTAAAACTTAAAATTAAATCACCTATTCCGCTTACATCCCCAAGTGGTCCAGATTGCATATTGTAAGGAAGAATTACCGTTAACTTTGTATTACGAAAAGGTTGATAAGAAAAATTTATTTTAACTGAATGAAATTTTACATCATCATCCTTATCGCTTGACCCAAATGAATAAGATAGTCCAGCATCAAAATTTTTATTAGTTGATTCTTCATGTTCAAATCCAAGTTGACAAACTCCAGCATCGGAGCATTGAGCAAATGAATTAGTAAAGTCTAATAATAGAAAAGCAAAAACAATCAATAATATTCTTTTCATTAATATTTCCTTTCTTTTAGATTAAAGTAAAATAAAAGTATCACAATTTTGTAACAAAATTGTGAAAATTATTCTCCCATTAACGTAATAACAACTCTTCTGGAACCACCGTAATCTCTGTGCTCACAAAGATAAATTCCCTGCCATGTTCCTAAATTTAATCTGCCATCTTTAATTGGAATTGTAAGTGAAGGTCCGAGCAATGAAGCTTTAATATGTGCAGGCATATCATCTGCTCCTTCAAATACGTGCTGATAGTAAGGCATATTTTCTGGAACCATCTTATTAAAATGTGCTTCCATATCACTCCGTACATCGGGAGAAACATTTTCATTTATGGTGATCGATGCTGATGTATGCTTGATAAAAATATTTGCAAGTCCAACTTTAATTTTTCTAAGATCAGGAATCGCACTTTCAATTTCATGTGTGATAATATGGAAACCACGACTTCTTTGTTTTAGAGTTATTTCGGTTTGGTAGTACATAAAAATTCAAATAGTTAATTAAAGATTGCTGAAAAATACTGAATAAAAACTAAGTAAATAAAGAACTTAAAATCATTGCTTGTCATTTATGGTAATTTGTTCTGCAAGCAGAACGTCATTCACTAGATCTAAATCGCTTCGCTCATAGTTATGAATTATAATTTAGTCTTTCTTGCCAATTGACTTGATATAATTGTTGAGTTTAATTCCTATTGTATTAATTTCTTTTTCAAACTTAATAAAATCTTCTTCTTTAATTAGATTTCTGTTCTTTGCTTTTGTTAACCATGTTTTTGTTTCGTATAATGAACCGCGTGAATAATAACTAAAATTCTTAGCTTCTTTAAAATGAAATCTGCCAAATCCTTCACTCAGATTTGCAGCAACAGAATCAGCCGCTCTGACTAACTGTTTTCCAATTGTATCTTTTTCAAAATAACTCCAATCTATAACAATACTCCAAATCTTTTCTCCTATTTCCATTGATAATTGATAAACTTGTAGTTCTTCCAATTTCATTTCAGCTCCATTATAATTTATTATTTACAACAAATAAAAACCTAATGACATCCCGATTTATCGGGATTAATGACGGCGAAGCCAAATAACAATAAAGAATTTCTTCTTAATATAAATAATATCTCATTATCGGTCTTGTCTCAGATCGACGTACAACTTCTGTGAACCCAGCACTTAAGAATGAATTTGATATTCCAATCCATGCAAAAGCAGCAGGCATGTTATCTTTCTTTGGTTCGTGAGGATACCCTTCTAAAATTTTTGCTCCTTTTTTCTTTGTAATTTTAATTACTCCTTTTAGCATTTCCTTTGAGTAACCTTGCCTTCTAAATTTTTTATCAATAAAAAAACAGACTATTGACCAAACGGATTTATTGTCAATAGGTTTTAGTATTCTAGAATTTTCTAATCGTATAAAATTTTCTCTTGGAGCAACAGAGCACCAGCCGATTGGTTCATTATCCAAGTACATTATAATCCCAATTTGTTGATTATTTTCAACTAACCCTTTCATTGATTTCTTGTTATTGATTCCTCTGTTGGTTTGGTAGTCTTTATGTTTTAACCGCCAATACATACACCAGCAGCCTTCACAAGCTCCATGCTCACCGAATAATTCTTCAAAATCTTTCCAAGTTTCATTGCTCAATTCTTGAAATTTTATTTTTGCCATAATCCCTCTTTGTCTAAAATCACACCCATATGTTTTTTTTAATAATCTCTACAATATTTAATAATGAGAATGAATAACATTCCGGTTTATCTGCATCAATGACGGCGAAGCCAAATGACTTCTTTGTTTTTAGAACATCTCAATCTGTATTTCACCGCCGGAAAATTCTTTTTCATGATTGAGCAGCCATTTCTTCCGCCATAATCCGCCGGCATAGCCGGTTAAACTTCCATTGCTGCCTATTACTCTGTGACAAGGGACTATAATTGATACTTGATTTTTACCGTTGCTTGCTCCTACTGCTCTGATTGATTTTTTATCACCAAGTGATTCTGCAATAAAATTGTAAGAAACAGTTTCTCCATAAGGGATTTTTAGCAGCTCACTCCATACTCTTTGCTGAAAGCTAGTTCCAGATTGCGTTATTGGGACTTCAAAGTCTTTTCTCTTTCCGGAAAAATATTCTGATAGCTCCTTTTTACATTGAGTTAAAACATCATTAATATTTTCTTCTTCCATTTCCGTATCGTTAAAAACAAAAAGAATTGAGTTAACTGAGTTTTCATCAGCAGTTATTTTTATCTCTCCTATTGGAGATTTTAGGTATGAGATGTATTTGTTTGGCATTGTTGCTCCTTTTATTTAACCACTAAGAACACAAAGGACTCAAAGAATAACTCTTTTAACACCATCTTTTAAATATTTCAAATTGAAGTTAATCAATAAACCAAGTTTGCATTCTACTAATTTTAAGTATGTTAAAACTTGTGCTAAATGAACATCGTTTAAAACTTCAACTGATTTAATTTCTAAAATTAATTTTCTTTCAACCATCAAATCAATTCTATAACCACAATCTAATTTTACTTCCTCACAAACTAAAGGCATCGGTCATTGTTTTTCAACAAATAAGTTATTCTTATTTAATTCATAAAACAAACATTCTTCATATGCAGATTCTAATAACCCTGGTCCTAAATTTTTATGGACATTAATAGCTAATCCAATTACAATATTTGATAATTGATCTTCATTCATTTTTCTTTACTTGGTGTTCTTTGTGAAGTTTTTTCTTTGAAGTCTTTGTGCTTAGATCTTTTCTCTTCTTAAACTGCCATGGTTTCCATACTTCTATAAATACCAACAACATTGCCAACCATCTTAAAATTCTCATATGATTTTTTAATTATTATTGGTTCATATTCCGGATTTTCCGAATGGAGTTCAATTGAATTGGCTTTCTTAAAAAATCTTTTAACTACTGCTGCATCATCTAAGACAGCAACTACTATCTTTCCATTTGCCGGAGCTAAATTGGGATTAACAATTACAACATCACCACTAAAGATGTAAGCGTCTTTTAAGCTATCCCCTTTTACGCGGAGCAAAAAAGAATCTTTTGGCATTCTTGCTATTGTAGGAAGCTGGATTGTATCAATGGCATCTGGATAAATTGTTAACGGATTACCAGCAGCAACTTCACCCAAAATTGCTCTTGGAATAAAAAATTTATCTTCCAGCAATAACTCTATTCCCCTTGAGAGCTTTGAGTTACGTTTAATGTAACCTTTCTTTTCAATTGCCTGTAAATGCTGCTGCACGGTTGAACGATTTTTATACCCAAACTTTTTAGCTATTTCGGCAAGTGTTGGCATAAGTCCTTTTGCCTTTGAATCTGCTAAAAATTCTAAAATTTTTTGTTGGGTTTTTGTTAGTTGTTTTGACATAAAGCGCACCTTCGGTCAGTTAGTTACATTAAAGATTCTTCACTTTGCATGCCTACCGGCTAAGGCAAGTTCAAAATGACAGCTCATTAAATACCATACATTTGTATGGTATAATTTACGAATGTAGGAATAGATTGTCAAGGGTAAAATTGTCGGAGTTTTAGTCTGATAACTTTTTAGGAAAGTACCTTTTTTAGAGAGTTTATTAGCTGTTCTTTTAACAAAGGTTTTATAAAATAATCCGTAAACCCAAAACTCAAGAACTTCTCTCTATCTTTTTCAAAGGGAAATGCAGTAACAGCAAAAATTGGAGTATCTTTATAATTGTTAAACTGACGGATTATTTTTAAAGCATCTAATCCGTTGTACTTGTCATTCAAGTGAATGTCTACAATAATGAGATCAAAATTATATTTATTAAGTAAAGGTAATGCTTCTGATAAGTTTGGGGAAATTTTTAACTGCTTAAATCCATTCATTTGGGACTTAAATAATAATTGTGCATCAACGCTATCATCAATAAACAAGCAAGAAAGTTCTGCTAAATTTGAAGGTTCAACATCTTCATCAACTTGACTAATGATTTCTTGAGGAGCGATTTGTTTTTCACTTTCTTCAAGTGTAGCAATTTCTTCTGTGACTATCTCTTCTTCATCTTCAATATCTTCAACTATTTTCTCATCAACCTCGCCGTTGGGGATATCTTGTTCAATTTCATGAATAACATCAGATTCTATTTCGGTCTCATCAATAATTTCATCATCAACCTCAGTTTTAGTAAAGATTTGTTCCTTTTTAGATCCCTCATATTCAAGTTCAGAAGAAATTTCAATATTTTTAGCTTCCGGTTTTAACGTTTCCTTACTTTTATCAAAACTAATAGTTGTTACCAGTGCAATTGTTCTTATGTCATTTAAGTCATAGAATTCTTTTATACTTACTGACAACAATTTATTTAATAAAATAGCTAGCTTAATAGAAATTGGAGATATACCGTAATTTTTCTTTTTGCTAATTTGGTAATTATTAAAAATTTCCAACAGATCGTTGGCAACATTTTCAGATATTCTCTTCTCTGAATCTTTTACTAAAAAGTGAAGCTTTTCATCTATGACTTTTATCGAAAGATATATTTTTGATGATTTGGTTAATTTTAAGATAAATTTAATTAAATAGCTAATTGCAGCTAAAAGTTTTGCTCTATCATGTTTTAGAATTAGTGAATCAGGTATATCTTCGAACACTACTTTTATATTTGCTTTATTAACATCTCGCGAATAACTATCATTAAGATCAACTAGATACTTATTTAAGTCAAATTCTTCAATTTTTAATTTAATTTTATTCTCATCTAATTGAGCATATTGAGCAGCAGTATTCATTGTTTGCAAAAGAATTTGCTGATTATCCTTTATTATTTGTGCTGATTCTTTTTGTTCTTCAGTTGGATTATCTAAACTATCAATTATTTCTTGAACAAAGCCTAATATTACGTTTACGGGAGTTAATATTTCATGAAAGAGTGATGAAAAAAATTCAGATTTGCTTTCACCTTTGCTTTCATTAACTGCTTGAGTTACTACCTCTTTTTCTTCCACCTTTAACTGTTTCTCTGGTTCATCCTCAAGTTCAATTACTTCTTCTTCTGGTTGATTTAAATTTATAGTTTCAAGACAAGCTTCTTTTTCTTTCCAAATAATATTTTCTTTTTGAACATTAACGCTAATAATATTTCCGTCGCTTTTTAGCTGATTTAAAATATAACTTCCCCTTTCTTCACTATGCATTAAAAGTTTTTGCATCTCTTCCGGAGGGAATAATTCAGTTATATTCATTCCTTTAAATTCCTCAAGATTATAACCATATAGTTTGGCAGCAATAAAATTTGCATCCAGAATATCATAATTATTTCTATCATAAATAATTTTTGCTTCGGCAGCATTATCTATTTTACTGAAGTCCTGTGTGCTAGTTTTACTACTTTCAGTTTGTACAAATTCCTTTGGTTGTTTTTGAGGATCGCTTTCACTCGCATTACTTCCAATGATAATAATACTTTCAATACTGTTTTCTTTACTTAATAATGGAAGCAACAAGATCCTATTAATAAGCTGAAATGCATTATTTTTAAGTATTTTTTCTTCAATTATGAATGCTGATTTTGTATTATAAATTTCATTTTCAGCAAGTTTAATTTTTGTGAGTAACTTTTTCGAGAAAATATTTTCTGAAATTAGGATTGTATTTGAAGTATCACTTAATTCGTATTTATTATTAAAACATTTATTTGTAAATATATATTGAACATTATCCTTAATTGCAATTGGTTCCTTTTCGATATCAATTTCGTATTGAAAATTTTTCTTTTCCACTAATGAATTAGGCAGTGATTCTTTCAGCATGTCAATAATTTTTCTGTACTTAATTGTTTCCGAATTAATATCCAAAGTTGGGAAAACAATCAGTTCATCTACTGGATTTTTATCGATTAGAAGAATATAATAGTAGAGCTTTTTATCAAGCTTAAAAGGTGAAATTAATAGATTAAAATTTTGTAAAACACCATCAACTTCAATATTAATATCTCTTTCTTGAATTTTTGAAAAAGTTTTTGCGTCGAGGACACTGTTCTTTACCAACAAACTAGTATTTTTATCAAAATACTTATAAAAATTTTTTCCACTCTCATGAGAATGAAATAATTTTGACCAGCTAAAATTACCTGATACAATATTAGAATCTTCATCAATTACCAAAGCCGAAATGTTTTCATTAATTTCTAATAGATTCAATATTTTTTCAGTATCAGTCATAAGTTGTATGTAGGTTAAATTAATTTAAAATTTGAATTAAGTGTTTGGATCTTTCTATTAAAATGATTTTCTAAATCATCAACTTCATTAACTAGTATTTTGCCAACATCATCAAGTTCGGAAAATAATTTCTTAATAGTATCCTTTTCATATTTTTCAGGAAGTATGTAAAGATTTCTATCTGTAAAACATATTTTATCACCGCTTTTAATTTTAGTTTTTAATTTATCAAATAACTCAATTGTACTAATATTGTCACTTATTTTTTCATAGATAATTATTTTTACTTTTTCTCCAATACTTTTACTAAGAGCAATTTTACTATCAATTAAAAATCTAAATTCATCTTCACTGTAAATATTTGAGTATTCAAATCCTTTTATATCACTTATTATTTCCGGTTTGCCTCCCAAGGATAACATACTTAAAATAGCACTTTCATTATCAGCAAGAGTTATAAGTCCTTTTACCGGTTCAACTTTGTAGGTAGTTTCAAATTCACCTTCAAAATGAGCTACATTTGGTTTTAAAGTAACTAAACCCGAATAATTCCTATTTGATTGTTTTTGAAGCTGGATAATCCCAGTAGAATTTGCTGCAATTTTTCTGGCAATAGATTTAAGTATTTCATTTTTGGGAACTGAGGCTACCAAAAAACTTGTGATATTATATTCTTCTAAAAATTCTATAAAATCAAGATAGTTGTCTTTTAAGTTAACTAATTGATCATATAGTATGTCATCAATGAATAAAAACGAAGGATTAACTTTTGGTATAATCTCCTTTACCTTTTCAAGGGAGTTCAATTCACTGCTGATTTTTTCAATCTTCAGAAAACCATTTGCAATAGCTTCGGAAAAATCAAAATAAATTGAAGAAGCTAATATTTCTAAATTTTTTATTCTATCGGATGTAATGAATAAAACATTATTATTATTCTGAATTAAATGTTCAATAATATTTAGTACCAAAATAGTTTTACCGGATTTTCTTGATCCGAAAATAAAGTAGTTCCCCCCAGAATAAACACCACCCCATTTTTGATCAAGAAAAGAAAAACCAGTTACTATTTTAGAATAATTCTGCACTCTTTAACCTGCCCATAACTTATAATTATCAACGATTATAATAATAAATATTCTGAATACTAAGAAAGGATAATTCGGTAGCATTTTATGTGTTATGTATCACAAGAACGAACAAAAAATTTTCATTTTGAGTCTTTTTTCGCTTTTAGCTAAGGAAACACAGCTAAATAGAATAAGACTTCAAATATTTTTATCTAAATCTTAAATTTTCCTAATTCAAGTCAAAATAAATTTAAATTTTATTTATGATTTTCTAATCCAATTCCCGGGTTATCATTAATCATAATTTTTCCGTCAATAATTTTAGTACCTGAGAAAGGATCATTTTTAATTAAAAGATTACCATCCAAATCTGCCCATTCAACTTGTGGAGCTAATTGAGATGCAGCTGAAATTGCACATGATGTTTCAGTCATACAGCCAATCATTATTTCTAATTCTAATGCTTTAGCAAGTTCAAGCATTTTGTGCGCTTCTCTTAAACCGGTACATTTCATCAATTTAATGTTTATACCTGAATATACATCTTTTGCCTTAATAACATCAGGTAATCTCTGAACACCTTCATCTGCAAAAATTGGAAGAGGGCTTTTATCGGTCAACCAAGCAATTTCATCCATCTTTTCTTTTGGCATTGGTTGTTCAACCATTCGCACATTTTGTTCTTTCATCCAATGAATTAAATCAATTGCAGCTTCTTTATCTGTCCAACCTTGATTAGCATCAACTGCAAGCGGTTTATTAGTAACTTCTCTAATTGTTTGAATTAATTTTTTATCATCCTTGCTGCCAAGTTTAATTTTCAAAATATTAAATTCATCAGCTTCTTTTACCTTTTGCTTAATAATTTCTTCGGTGTCAATTCCAATTGTAAAAGTTGTATCTGGTGTTGTTGATTTATTGTATCCCCAAATTTTATACCATGGTTGTTCGAGCAATTTACCCACCAGATCATGAAGAGCAATATCAACAGATGCTTTAGCTGCGGTATTCTTATACTCAATAGAATCAACGTAATTTAATATATCATCTATTTGAAACGGATCCTTAAATTGCTCTAAATCAATTTTTGATAAAAACTTATTCAACTGTCTCATGGGATTCACCAAGATAAGGCGGCATTGATGCCTCGCCGTACCCAACAATTCCATCGTGTTCAATTTGTGTAAGCACAACCGGAGTAGAAGTACGGGAATTAGTTGAAATTGTAAATGTGTGTTTAAGTTCTAAGGTATAAGGTTTGAAATGTAAGTTTCATGATTCTATTTTCTTATTAAATAATATTTACCTGAATCCCTTGGTACTTTAAAGGTCTCAGAAATTAAGATTGTTTACTAATTATAAAAAGGGTTATTCTTAACTAAATTTTCTCCACTATCATAATTACCTATAATTCTCTTAGCTCTAATAAAGGTATTATATCTATATTCATTAAAATCTTCTGCATCTTTAATTAAACTATTTATTCTAACAATTCCGGCTGAGTGAATATATTTACCTTCTCCAATATAGATTGCAACGTGAGTAATTTTTTCTTTATTATCTTCACTAGCTTTATTTCCAAAGAAAAGAAGATCACCCTCCTGCAAATTATCAAAATTATTCTCAGTATCAACCAATTCGCCGACATTTACTTGCTGAGAGGCATCCCTCGGCATTACAACACCATTCAAGAAAAATACCGTCTTGGTAAAGCCACTGCAGTCGACACCTTTTGATGAAGTTCCACCCCACAAATAAGGAAGTCCCATAAAATTAAAAGCTGTTTTGATAATTGTATTTTTATCCGCTACTGCATTTTTAGCCCAAATACCAAAATCTTTTAAATGACTTGATATAACAAAGCCAACTCTTCCATCTGGGAATCCAACTTCAGTAAATTTTCCTGTATTACTTATTTTTTTTAGGATGTTACCATCAACAAGATCAGAAATTTTCTTACTGTTAGTAACAGGTTCTGCAAAGGCTGATGTATACTGCTCAGTAATAATTACTCTTTTGGAGTTTTTCCAATTTTTAACTTCTTCTTTTGTAATTGGATGAATTCCATCATCATCGACCCATGATATATAACCATCCGGTGTTTGAACTAAATACCAGCCGTTTTCTTTCTTTAAAATATTTACAGTTGAACCCATTAATGCTTGTGTAGCTAACTCAGCTGGATGACTTGGCTTACTTCGAATATTTGCAACAGAAAGTCTGACAATTCCGTAAATTTTTTCTCCTAACTTATTATCAGGCAATATATTCACTTCATTAACAACAGACAAATTTTGCTTTTCCAATTCATTCATTAGTTCATTGACTCCATCTTCTAAATTTGATTGGCCCACAATCTTAATTTTACCACCACTATTTTCCACATTGATATTAAAAATCGCAACTCTTTTATCGGGAGCATACTTATTTTTCACTTCATTTATGATGGAATTGACTTTTTTAACATCAAAATTTTGTTGACAGCTATTGAAAATTAATGTAGCAAAAGTTATAATTGTGAGCTTAAAAATTAAGTTTTTCATTGTTACCGTTTATTTTAAACAAATGTAAAAATAAGTATATTTTTAATAAATTTTGATTAAATTTTGAATTGACTTTTTTGATTTTTTGAAACTATTGTTTTATTTCTTCATCTTATTGAAATTAAATTATAATTAAAGATGGAGTTATGATGAGCCCAAATTCACAACCAAATGTAATTATGTTTACAACACCTACATGCAGTTTTTGTAATACTGCAAAAAGGTATTTAAAAGAAAAGCAAATAAGATTTAAAGAGATTGATGTTTCTAAAGATCAGAAAGCTGCACAGGATATGCAAAGAAGAGCAGGAACTACAGGCGTTCCTGTTATTTTAGTTAATAACAGACCAATTGTAGGATTTGATAAACCAAAAATTAATAGATTGTTAAACATAAAATAAATTATAGGAGAAACCATGAAAGTTAAACCAATGGATGACAGAGTACTTGTTTCATTTGTTGAAGCTGAAACTAAAACTACATCAGGTATCATTATTCCAGATACTGCTAAAGAAAAACCAACTACAGGCAAAGTTGAAGCTGTGGGTACAGATGAAGAGTTACAAAAATTATTGAAAGTTGGTGACAAAGTACTTTTTGGGAAATACGGCGGTGAAGAAATTTCTTTTGATGGTAAGGATTATAAAATCATCCAGAGAAGTGATATATTAGCTGTCATTGAAGACTAAGACCAAAATTCAGTTTAATTATTTTAAAGTCCGGGTTTAGCTTAATCCGGACTTTTTTTATGAAATATTTACACTATTAATTTATTAATTCCTCGTTGTTCAATATAAAATAATATCTTGGGAGCATATCAGATATTCCCGATTGAGACCAACTTCCATGAACTTCAAAAGGCATTATTTCTATAGGTATTCCATATCTATCAAGTGTAACATCTAAGCCTAAAATTTTAAGCCAAGAAATAGGCTTAAATTTTCGATCAGATTTATTGTATTCAATTTGCAAGTAATTTTTGAAGTTTAATGCAGCATGATCCTTAATTGTAGACTTAGCTAAGATCGAATCAGAAGTAAATATCATTTCTCTATATAAATCATAACCGCTATTAGAAGGGATAATACTAGTTGATACTTCAAAACCCTGATCAAAAAAAGTATTATTTTTAAGTGCATATAAAAAATGTTCTTGCGAACCTAAATAAGCAGTAATTCGATTATTTTTCCACTTCATCTCAATATTTTCATCTGATGTATCCAATTTTGTAAAGTGAGTCGTAATAAGATATTTTACTCGTCTCTCAATTTTATCATACTTAAAATTTATTAACTCACAGTTTATCTTAAATCCTAAAGCATTATTTATAATCTGAAGTGGACGTGTAATTTTCGCATTTAGCAAGTCTTCATTAGGATGTGAAAAATCAAGATATAATTCATTTTTTATTTCACAATCCTTTGCAAATTCGGTTTGACCTAAAAAATACTTTTTAAATACTTTCAGATCACGGTACCAACTGTCAGGATATTCTGAATCGACTAAAACGTTTTCCAATTCATAAGATTTTGGATTTAGTTCAATATTTAGTTCGAGAGTTCTATTATTCTTAATGGTAATGATTTTTGATTTGCTATCAAAGCCAATTACAGAAAATACAATTTGATAATCTGAAGGGATTATATTTTTAATCGAATATTCACCTTCCTGATTTGACGTGGTTCCCCATTCTGTTCCGGACAAATAAATATTAGCATTAAAAATTGGTTCACCTGTTACTTCATCTGTAACTTTACCTTTTATTGAATTGTTAAGTTCCTGTGCTTCCATAAAAGAAATAGTTATCATTAAAATAAAAAGAAAATTCTTCATGTTCTAAATTCCAATTTTACCAGTTTTAAAATAGTATTTTCATAATTATTAAATCGTGTAAAAATAATCCTCCTCATCACTAATAATTTAGAATATATTGAAAATAAATAAATGGCAAATTTTAATTGAATTTTTGCTTCTTTTCTTTATAAATTGCTTCATAGTTTCATTTTTGCTATTTACTCACTAATCATATTAATTGGGAGAATATGCCTCTACCAAACCTGCCCCGTGAGAATTGGGGTTCAAGAGTTGGATTTATACTCGCAGCAGCAGGATCAGCAATAGGCTTAGGTAATATTTGGAAGTTCCCTTACATAGCAGGCGAACATGGCGGTGCTGCATTTATCTTCATTTATCTTATCTGTATTGCTATTATTGGTTTACCGGTTTTAATTGCAGAAATTTTAATAGGAAGGACCGGAAAGAAAAATCCGGTTGGTTCATTCAAAGCATTGAGTAAATCTAAGATTTGGACTTCCGTTGGATTTATGGGAGTTTTTGCCGGATTTCTGATTCTTTCCTATTACATTGTAATTGCCGGCTGGTCTTTAGGTTATATTTTTGAGGCTGCTCGAGGATCTTTTTATGACTTTGGGGAAATGACATCTTCAAGTGAACATTTTGACTCATTGATTCAAAATACAACTTGGAGCATAGGATTCATGATGCTCTTTTTAGTATTGACAATGAGTTTCGTTTACTTTGGTATTCAAAAAGGAATTGAGCGTGGAAGCAAAATAATGATGCCTGTTCTTTTAATTTTATTAATCATATCGGCAATAAAAGGGATTACACTTCCAGGATCAGAAAAGGGTATTGCGTTCTTATTAAATCCAAATTGGGAATTGGTTACTCCCCTTTCAGTTTTAGTTGCTTTGGGGCATGCATTCTTTACTCTGAGCTTGGGAATGGGTGCTATGATGACCTATGGAAGTTATTTAGGGAAAGACAGTAATTTGTTTTCGTCCTCATTTCAAATTGTATTTTTAGACACACTCATAGCTTTAATTGCAGGATTAGCAATTTTTACTGCAGTTTTTGCTACACAGCAAGATCCATCAGCTGGTCCAGGCTTGATATTCCATACTTTGCCCGTCGTATTTACTAAAATGCCTGGCGGATTTATTTTCTCAATTCTGTTTTTCTTTTTATTAACAATTGCTGCTTTAACATCCGCAATATCATTGTTGGAAGTAGTTGTGTCATATTTCGTTGATGAAAAAGGATGGCAGAGACATTCTGCAGTTTTAGCTTTTGGGGGAATAACCTTTATTATTGGTATTCCAAGTGCTCTTTCATTTAATATACTATCGGATATTCACATTTTGGGCCTTAATTTCTTTGACCTGGCTGATTATATTACCGCAAATCTTTTACTCCCTTTAGGTGGAATGCTTATTTCTATATTTGTTGGTTGGGCGTGGGGTTTTGATAAAGCTTTAGTAGAATTAAAACTTGGTGCCGAAAGTATATTTCATAATTATCCCAATCTAGTTACATTCTGGAAAATATTTGTAAAATACTTTGCTCCTGTTTTAATTTTCATTGTTTTGCTTAATTCACTTGGTCTTTTAGATTTTATTTTAAATATATTCTAAAAAAGAAAATTTATGAATAGAAAATACGGCGCTCTATTAGTCTTCTCAATAATTGCAATAATATTAGTTATTTGGGGAGTTCCATTTTTTGAGGCAATTTGGTCATTCCCAGGAAATTTTGAAATTTTCCAAGCATTCCCTTCAGAAGATTTACCTCTTGGATCAATTCCATTTATGGTAATAATACTTGTCGGAACTGGTATTTTTGTCACCTTTAAGCTTGGCTTTCCACAAATTAGATACTTTTGGCATGGAATTAAAGTAACTGCCGGAATTTATGATGATCCAAATGATGAAGGGGATCTAAATCATTTTAGAGCTTTAACAACGGCCCTTTCAGCTACAGTTGGAATAGGAAATATTGCAGGTGTTGCTACTGCAATTTATTACGGAGGACCAGGAGCTTTATTTTGGATGTGGGTTACAGCTTTTTTTGGAACGACATTAAAATATGCAGAGAGTACTCTATCATTAAAGTATAGAGAATTTGATTCCGATGGTGGTACAGCCGGTGGTCCGATGTACACAATTGAAAAAGGTATGGGTAAAAAGTGGAAATGGCTTGGAATCGCATTTGCAAGTTTTGCAGTTATTTGCTCATTTGCTACTGGTAATGCTATTCAGTCTTTTACAGTCTCTGATCAGATTTATTCAGAAATTACTCAAGCTATTGGAACAACTCACTTTTTAACACTTAAGCATATAGTATGGGAAGGTTTTGAATTATCGGTTCAACAGGTAATAAATGGTTTATTTTTAGTCTTAGTTGTAGGTGCTGTTATAATTGGCGGCATTAAAAGAATTGGACATGTAACTGGTTACTTAGCCCCGTTTATGGCAGTGATTTACGTTTTTGCTGCATTGCTAATTCTCTTCTCAAATTTCGGTGAATTAGGTAGAAGTTTTGGATTGATATTCGAAATGGCATTTAATCCCCCTGCAGAAATTGCAGGAACAGTTAGTGGTTCATTTTTAGTAATGTTAAATACTATGTTATGGGGAATTAAGCGCGGTTTATATTCGAATGAAGCTGGTCAAGGAAGTGCAGCAATTGCTCACTCAACGGCAAAAACTAAATTTCCTGTGCGAGAAGGATCTGTTGCAATGTTAGGTCCATTTATTGATACAATTATGATTTGCACTTTAACCGGACTAGTAATTTTATCAACAGGCGCATGGCACCACACTGAGTTCTATGTTAATAGAATTGATCCAAATTTTACAGGCGAATTATTAAACAGTAGTATTCTAACATCTTTTGCCTTCAAAGAAGGGTTAAGCTGGTTATTCAGTTTTGGTGATAAAATAGTTACTATTTCTGTTCTATTATTTGCAATTTCAACTGCAATAAGCTGGTCTTTTTATGGCGATAGATCAGTCGATTACCTTTTTGGCGAAAAAGCTATACTTCCTTATAAATGGGTATTCTTACTATTTGTATTTATTGGTGCAATTGCTGAATTAGAGGTAATTTGGGGCTTTGGTGATGCAGCACTTGGATTTATGACATTACCGAATCTTATTTCAATAATATTTTTATCTACGGCTTTGAAAAAAATGACAAATAGTTATTTCGCAATTAAGCATAAAAGATATAAATAACTTATATTTGTAAACAAAGTTGAAAATAACTTTATAATCGTGTAAGAGTTTGATCGGTGGAGCCCTCCACCTGAATTTATCCTCACATTCAAAATTCGCGAATATTATTATTTTTTAATTTAATACCATTTGGAGACATAATGAGTAATATTAACACAATTAAAGGAACAATTGGAATATTGACAGGAGGCGGAGATGTTCCCGGACTTAATCCAGCTATTAGAGCGGTAACAATTAGAGCCCTTAGAGAAGGTTATCGTGTAATTGGAATCAAACGCGGTTGGGGTGGAATGATTGATATTGTACGAGATAAGGATTTTAATAATAGTCAAAATTATATTGAGCTGACTGAGAATATTGTAAATCGCGCGGGAAGAACAGGAGGAACTTTTCTTCATTCATCGAGAACAAGAGCAAGCCATGTTCCGAAAGATAATATACCAGAACATCTAAAAGATGATTATAAGGAAGAAATAAATGATTTAACGCCTGAAGTTCTTAAGAATATTGATTTTATGAATCTTGATTATTTGATTCCAATTGGGGGTGATGATACTTTAAGTTATGGTGAGCATTTACATAAACAAGGAATGAAAGTAATTGCAATTCCAAAAACTATGGATAATGATGTTCCTGGAACTGATTACTGCATTGGTTTCAGTACTTGTGTTACCAGAACAATTGCAATGACTCACGCTTTAAGAACAAGTGCCGGCTCACATGAAAGATTTTTAGTAATTGAAGTATTTGGACGTTATGCCGGCTTTTCTGCATTATTGCCAACAATGGCTGGTGCAGCTAATAGATGTGTAATTCCTGAGCATAAATTCAGCATAGAGAGATTAACTGAGCTAATGGTTGCAGATAGAGCTACTAACGATAGCCGGTATTCTGTTTGTTTAGTTTCAGAAGGTGCAATGTTAGATGAAAGTTCTGAAATGACATTCGAGGATCATGAAACCGATATGTTTGGACACAAAAAATTAGGCGGAATTGGTGATTTAGTTTCAAAAAAGATGAAGGATCTTTCTCCTAAATACAATAACGGGAAAAGAGTAAATGTAATTAACCAACGTTTGGGCTACATGGTGAGAAGTGGTGATCCCGATTCAATCGATTCTATTGTTCCAATGGCTTACGGTAACCTTGCATTAGATTTAATTCTTGACGGTTCTTCAGGTAGATTGGTTACTTTAAGAAACGGAAGATATGATAACGAACATATTGAAGTTATAAGCAGTTATAAAAAAGTTGTTGATGTGGATAAATACTATAATGTAGATCGTCTAAGACCGCATTATAAGAGTTTTGAAACAAAACCATTGTTTATTATGGCAAGTGACTAGTAAACTGATAAATTATAATATTGTTAAAATAAAAGCCCAACTTTACAATTAAAGTTGGGCTTTCTAATTTAAATATCTTGGGAAAGATGAATTAAGATGCCAAACGAATATTAGCAAATTTGAGGAGTAAAGTCTTAGTACCCTTCTCTTCAAATGCAATTGTTACTTTTTGCATATCACCATTACCAGAAATCTTCAAAACTTTACCGTTTCCAAACATATCGTGAGTAATTCTGCTTCCAACTCTGAATGATCTTCTTTCTTGGTTAAAATCATCAAAATCTTCTTGATACATTTCATCATAGAAAGCTTTTCTTCTTCTTCCGCCTTTTCTTGCATTACCCTTATTCAACTCAGTAACAGTAGAAGGATCTAGTTCTTCCAGGAATCTTGATTTACTTTGATATGCAACCTCACCAAAGCGATATCTTGAACGAGCATAAGAAATGAATACTTTCTTTTCAGCTCTAGTAAGAGCAACATAAAAAAGTCTTCTTTCTTCTTCAACTTTCGAGTTTGAATCGAATTTTTGATTTAGCGGGAAAATATCTTCTTCACAACCTGTAATAAATACTAATGGAAATTCCAGCCCTTTTGATGCATGAATTGTCATCAGAGTCACTGAATTATCTTCGTCTGAATATTGGTCCATTCCTGTGATTAATGATACATCAGCTAAGAAATCATCAATTGTTGCGTCCGGTCTGCCTTTACTGAATTCAGCAATACCAGAAAGTAATTCTTGAATATTATCATATCTCTGCAAAGAATCTTGGGTATTTTCTTCTTTATACATTCTTAAAATACCCAGTTCATCAACAAGAGCAGATGTTAACTCGAGTAAAGATAGCTTATCTTTAAGGTCAATATATTTATCAAGAAATAGCTTAAACTGTTTTACATTTTTTTGTATTCTCTCTTTGACTTCAATTACTTCAAAAACTCTAGCCATTGTAGTAAACAAAGAAATATCTAGCTTGCGTGCGAAATCAATCATTTTTGTTATTGAGGTGTTGCCAATTCCTCTTTGAGGATAATTCATAATTCTAAGTAAACTTTCTTCATCATTCTGATTTGCAAGAACTCTTAAGTAACCAACTATGTCTTTAACCTCTTTTCTTCTATAAAATTCAACTCCGCCAATAATTTTATAAGGAATTTTTTCTCTTCTTAAAGCTTCTTCTAAAGCTCGAGATTGAGAATTTATTCTATAAAGTATTGCAATCTCATTCAAAGAAATTTTTCGAGATGTAATTTCTTTTTTCATTTGCTTAGCAATTTGGAAAGCTTCGTCTTTCTCATCAGTACAACGAATTATAGATAAAGGTTCACCCTCTGCATTTTCTGTCCAGAGTGTTTTTACAATCTGATTGGTATTATTCTTAATTATAGAATCTGCAGCTTTTAATATTGTTCCAGTAGATCTGTAATTCTGCTCTAATCTGAAAGTTTTAGCTTTAGAAAAATCCTTTTCAAAATTGAGCATATTTTTAATTTCAGCGCCCCTCCATCCATAAATACTTTGAGCATCATCACCTACCACACAGATCTTTATTCTTGCGGTAGTTAACAGCTTGAGTAATTCATATTGAGCTTTATTTGTATCCTGGTATTCATCAACAAGTATATATTTGAACATTCCTCTATATTTTGAAAGAATTCTCTGATGATTATTAAAAAGCTCAATTGGTTTTAATAGTAAATCATCAAAATCCATTGAATTGTTTTCTTTTAGTCTCTTGTTATATTCAAGATATATTTCAGCAATTTTTTTCTCAATTAAGTTTGATGCAATGTGTTTGCTAAACTCTTCCGGTGAAATCATCTGGTTCTTCAGATAACTAATTTTATGCTGAACTGCAGAAGCATTCATACTATCTAAATTGATATTTAAAGCTTGTAAACAGCTATTTACAAGAGAAACTGAATCTTCTCTATCATAAATTGAAAAGTTTTTTTCGTAACCAATTTTTTTAGCTTCAACTCTTAGAATTCTGGCAAAAATGGAATGAAAAGTACCCATCCACATCTTCTCGGCTTTTTTACCAACAAGCTGAACAATTCGATCTTTCATTTCTTTTGCTGCTTTATTGGTAAAAGTAAGTGCTAAAATTGAAGAAGGATCAAATCCGTCTGCTAGCAAATAAGCAATTTTATAAGTTAAAACTCTGGTCTTACCGGAACCTGCTCCGGCTACAATCATATTAGGTGCAGTGTTGAATTTAACCGCTGCTTGTTGTTGTTCATTTAATTCATTTAATAATTTCAAATTTACCTCAATTTTTACAAGACTGCAAAAATAAGCAATTTTGGTGAGATTTCAAATAATGAGGGGTGATTTTCATTTAAAGAGATGCAAAATATTGCGATTTTTAACTGTTTTAGCAGTTTATAGTTATCGCTTATTTTATGTAATTGGATATTGTATCTTTTATCTTGGTAAAGAGATCAGAAGAGACGAAATAAATATCTGCTGAATAAATTAAAATGACTTTGCCCCATTCATGATCTTTTTCATGTAAGTTCGAATTGGATTATTCTATCATAGGATAAGATTCTCTATTATTGTTTCATTTAAGCTCCAATTCAACGGATTATTTCTAATATACTTTCTTATGTTTAACAATTCATTTTCATTTCTAATAATCCGTTCATAGAATGAGCGTTGCCATTTGAAATCAAATATACCGTTTTTTTTAATCTCGATTGTACAACTGCGTTTATATTGTTGTATTGCTTTGGATAATAACATCTTTGTACGATCTGTAGTGGATGCAAAATTTGCATCCACTACATTAATAATAATTACTCCATGAACGTGATTTGGCATTATAATAAACTCATCAATTTCTATTTCTTTAAAAATATTTGGAATTTGCTCAAAATTTCGTTCTGCAATCCTTCCATAATCATTTAATTTTATTTTTTCATTCTCTATTATTCCCAAGACAGATTGCATTTTATCAACACAGATGGTAACAAAATAATAGCCAGGTTGAGAATAGTCGTAGTTTTTTAAACGACTGGGTTTTCTGGTTCTCATGATAGATCAACGAATTGAACACAAATTTTAAGTAACGAAATATTTTTTTATTAAAAAAAGATTTTTTTGAGATTGCAATAATTGTGATAGTAGAATTGCGATTACTATACAAGCAATTTACCATTCTTCATGATTACTTTATCATCAAAATATACAGTTGGTTTTAAAATTACACCATCTACATGAATAGGAACATTTATCTTTCCACCCATTGATTTATTATCACCCAAAGCAATATGGACAGTTCCCTTTTTTTTCTCATCTTCGAGCAGCATGCCGCTTAATTTTACAGAATCGTTAGTCCCAATTCCAATTTCAGCAATGTTTCTTCCTTTTTTACCGAAAGGCTTAAGCATTTTAATTAATTCCTTGGCTTCTTTGCCACCGGAAATTTCTGTAGCTAAACCCTTTTCAACTTTAACTTTAATTGGAGTTTTCAGCATTCCAATTACTGCGAAAGAACCGTCAGCAACAAAAATACCTTCAGATTTGCCTTCAACTGGAGCAGCAAAAGCTTCACCAGTTGGTAAATTGCCGCTTTCCCCTTTTCTATGAAATAATCCTTTACTTGGAATTGTTTTCCTTCCTTCGATACTCATAGTAATATCTGTACCGTTTGGAGCAGTTACACGAATACTTTTTGTTTTATCCATCATTTTGGTCAATTTTAATGTCAAAGCAGCAATCTTATTATAGTCAGCATTTAATCCTCTTATCATAACATCTTTCGTTATTCCAGGAAATGTAGCTATTCTTTTACCTAGAGCGGATGCATTTCGTCTGGCATCAGTATGTGTTAAAGATTTACTAGTCGGACATAAAATCACATCAGCCATTTTCATAGCTTCAGCAACAAATTTTGGTGGTTCTTCTCCATTATATTCTCTCGATTTCATCTCCAATAAAAAGGCCTCATGCCCTAATGCCAAAGCATTTTTGTAAAGAGATTGACCAATTTCAATTTTGTTCTCATCAGTTATTACTAAAATTTTCTCTTTGGGTTTTGCTCCCATGCAGTCTTTTATTGCAATTCTCGAAGCCTTATCAAGTTTTGTTAACGCCATTATTCTTCCTTAGTATTTATTTTTTTTCGTAAAGTCTAATTAACTTATTTTTATTCATTTGATTAATAAACAACTCAACTCTTTCTTTAGCAGGTTCAATTTTCTCATTAAAATGATCTTTGGCTATTTCTGTAATTTCACCTACACTTTTTGTTCCATCGCATTGGTGCCAAATAAAACTGCCAATTTCGTCTAAATCAATTTTATACGGTTTTAAACTATCCTTCTTAAAAAATGTTTTCTCAATAAAGGTTAGTTTCTCTTTTTTATACAGAACAGTAACAAGTTCATCATTTATCTCATGTTCACAAATTCTAAATGGATAAACCTTTTCAAGATTTTTCATGATATTTTAAGCTGTCCCCTTTTCGAGTCCATGTCCATTTGGACCTAATTCATTTTTACGAAGCAGATAAGCAAATACAAAACCAATTATACCCAATATTGATAAAATCCACATTCCCATTGCATAGCCTTCAGGATTATCAGCAGATGCTCCCGATATATCATTTGACCAGCCGAGTAAATAGTTAAATGCAAAAACTCCAATTTGTTGAATAAGTGTCATTATTGAATAAGCTGTACCTAATCTATTTTGCTGAACTAAATATGCAACTGATGGCCACATTATTGCAGGAATAAGTGAGAAAGCGATACCCAACATAACTATTGGTATATAGAGTGAAATATCAAGATAGACCAACATGAGATATACTGGTAAAATTAAAATTGATCCAATCATCATCATTGTTGCGCGTTTTCCGATTTTATCGGCTAATAATCCGAATAATGGAGTTGCAACCATTGAAGCAAATATTAATGCGCTGTTTAATTGTCCAGCTAATTCTCGTGATGCTCCATGAGCCTCTTGATAAAATTTTATTGCAAATGTTCTGAACGGAAATACTGCAGAATAAAAAGTAACACATAAAATCACCACATACCAGAATGATTTATCAAATTTGAATAAATCTGAAAACACGAATTTATCAACCTCACCTGCTTCACCAAGCGAATATCTTTTCTCAGCAAAACTTTCCATAATCCAGTAAATTATTCCGCCAACCACACAAGTTAAACCAATAATAAAGGCAACATATAAAGGATCACTCCAGTTATCATAAAAACTCCTACCCCAGGTTGGTGACCAATCAGCAGTAAAAGAGCCAAGACGTGCAATTGTTAAGTTTATTCCGAAAGCAAATCCCAATTCTTTACCTTTGAACCACTTTGCAAGAGCTGTTGTAATTGCCACTATTAAAGGCTCAGCACCAATTCCCAGAAGAAGTCGGCTACCCAACATCAAATATAATTCTGAACTCACTGCCATCAGTAAAGCGGCAATTGAACAGATAGTCGCAAATATCATTATAGAAATTTTTACACCAAGCCTGTCAATAATCGGTCCGCTAATTATTAGAATAAAAACAGCAGCAAAACTATAAACAGAATAAAGTGAGCCAATATTTACATCCGAGAAACCTAACTCAGATTTAAGCATATCGGCTATAGGTGCAATGCTATCATAAATATAATAGTTCCCAAACATTGCCAGGCTTATAAAAATGAGTACTGTCCATCTATATATTGGTGATGGTTGAGGTTTACCAAGATTATTAGTCATATTCTTTCCTTAAGATTGAGAAATTAAATTTTCTTTTCTTTACCTAACGCAAAAGTAATAAGAATGAGAGCAAGCGATGCAAAAAGGACCAGAGAAACTATATCACCCGAAACACCCATGCTTTCACCAATTCCGGTATTTAGTTTATCGGCAACAGAAATTTCCTTACCTGCTGCATTTACTTCCCATATCCATCCTTTTAATCCTGCGATTAAAATTCCCGTGAGTGCACCGCCGGCAATTAAACCTGAACTTAATAATGCACCTGGACCAATTTCTGATTCATCCTCGCCACTTTTTCTAATTTTATCAACAATTAATTTTACTAAACCACCAACGAAAATTGGACTTGTTACTGAAAGTGGAAGATAGGCGCCAACAGCAAATGGTAATGATCTGACACCACTTAATTCCATTACTGCGGCTATTCCCATTCCTACAATTACTAATCCCCAAGGAAGATTTTGACTCAATAATCCTTTAATCACTGTAGCCATTAGAGTTGCTTGTGGTGCAGGAAGTTGATCTGAACCAATTGTTAAAATATTATTAAGCATAATAATAGTAAATCCAATTACAACTACGGAGGCCAAAACACCTATAAGTAATCCAATTTGTTGAAGTATAGGAGTAGCACCAACAATGTAACCTGTCTTAAGATCTTGGGAAGTTGCACCAGCATTAGCCGAAGCAATACAAACAATTGAACCAACAACTAAAACTATCGGTTGATAAATCTCTCCTGTCCATCCTACAGCAACAAAAATTAAGGCGGTTGCCATCAGAGTGGCAATTGTCATTCCTGATATTGGATTTGAAGAAGAACCAATAAGACCAACAATTCTCGATGATACAGTTACGAAGAAGAATCCAAAAACTACAATCATTATTGATGACAAAAGATTTGTTGGTATTGACGGAATTACAACCATTAAGATTACCAGTAAAACGCTTCCAACTAGTACATAAACAAGTGGAATATCTTTTTCAGTTCTATTCTTTTTGGCTGCTGTATTTGATTTACTTTCTTTTAAATCTTTAAATGAATCACTGAATGCACTTATAATTGTTGGGAATGATCTAACCAAGGTTACGATTCCACCAAATGTCACAGCACCTGCACCAATATATCTGATATAGTTACTCCAAATTTCATTAGCAGACATTTCGGAAATCAATTTAGTGGCTGGTGCAAAAACTGTTGTAAGACTATCACCCAGCAAAGTTATCAAGGGAATAAGAACTAACCATGAAAGAACACCGCCAGCCACCATCACACCAGCAATTTTAGGTCCAATTATGTAACCAACTCCTAATAATTCAGGGGTAATCTCACCCATAACTGTTGCGTTGGGCATTGCTGTATCTCTGCCAAATGTATATCTTGGAACATCTTTCCATAAACCTAAAAGTGACATCAAAGATTTATAAGCGAATGCAATTCCTAATCCATAAAAAACTTTTTGAGCTAACTTACCGCCTTTTTCTCCAGCTATTAGTACATCAGCACACGCTGTCCCTTCAGGAAAAGGCAATTTACCGTGTTCCTTTACAATTATTGATCTACGCAAAGGGATCATAAATAGTACACCAAGAATACCACCGGCAAGAGCTAGGACAAAAATTTGAAAATATTGAAAATAGTCACTGCCTCCTGGTAAGAATAACAATGCTGGAATGGTAAAAACAACGCCAGCTGCAACAGATTCACCTGCCGAGCCAATTGTCTGCACCATATTATTTTCTAGGATTGTAGCTTTACCAAATTTCTTTATTACTGAAATTGATAAAACAGCAATGGGAATAGATGCACTAACAGTTAGGCCAACCTTTAGTCCCAAATAAACAGTTGCTGCGCCAAAAATAATTCCAAATATTGCACCAAGGATTATTGCTTTTGGAGTAAATTCTGGGATAAAATCTGACGGGGAGATGTAAGGTTTGAATTCTGATTTTTGAAAACTATCCATATAATATCCTATATATAATTAGTCAAGAGAAAGTAAACCGATTAATTAAAATAAATATAATTTTAGTTAATTGGCGAAGATATTTCTATTGCATTCAAAAAATCAAAGTATTATTTTTAGGTTTGTTTTTAAGGGCCTGTAGCTCAGTTGGTTAGAGCATCTGACTCATAATCAGAGGGTCGGGGGTTCAACTCCCTCCGGGCCCACAATCAAAAGTGCGATAAAAAATATTAATCGCACTTTTTTTATATAAATTCTATTTTATAGATTCTTAGTTTTACACTTTTACACACTTTGCTTTTAATTTAACAACCATCCTTTTTTGATTTGACATCATTTAAAAGTCTTCAAAAGAATATAAATAAAATTGCGAATAATCAAATTGTCTGTTTTAAACATGTTAATTTTAAAATTAAAAAAGCCGATTGACTCGGCTTATTGATTTCTGATTTTTGCTATTTAACGGATTGAATTAATTGTTGAAGTATTTCACAAACTTCTCTCCATCCCAATACTGGATTTCGTGAAGAATTGAAATATGAAATTCCGGTGTGTCTGTATATGGCAATTTTAATTTACCTTCATTCACTAATTTATCTCTTAAGTTAATTGCTGCATCTCCCATCACTATATTTTGTGGAAATAATTTCTTATCAAATCTAATAGCATATCCAAAATCACTCAATAATAGATCTGCTTGCCCTTCAAAAACAGATACGCCTAAAATATTATCGATAAAAGTGGGTTCCCCTAAAACTCGCATTATAATTTGGGAACATAAGCTTTCCATAATCGGTCATTGGAAATAATATATATTTATTGAAATCAGCTAACTCCATATTTAGAAATCTTTTTTCTTCGGAACTTGGGAATGTGCCTGTAAGCTTATCAACATCTATCGAAAATAAATAGGCGGAATGCATTCCATTTGAAGCTCCTCCAGCAATTATCTCTTTTTTGCCATCTTGATTCCAGTCCATAATTACTGCACCTCCAATTGCTCCCGGATGCCACAGCGCATTTCCTAATCTTTCCCCTGTAATTAAATCTAATCTTATGATGCAAGTCGGATAATAATTGTGGTGCTGAAAATAAGCAAATAATTCTGTTCTTGATCCAACTTGAACTGTATCAATAATTCCATGTGATTCGAAACTTCCAGTAAAAATTTCTTCTGATTGTTGCCACTGTGTCATAGTGGGCATAACTCCAGATAATTCTTCCATTGTGATTAAACAGACTTAAGCTTGGATCTCTTTCTGGAGCATTCAATGTTCCAACAATTAAAACTTCATTTTTTCCATCCTTGTCAACATCAATAATTCGAATTTTCTGATTAGCTATCCTATTCGCTATTCAATATGTAAGTTTTCATTTCAGGATAGCTATTTTTTGACCATAAAATCTTATTGTATTTGTTTTTAAAGAGGATCTTATTCCCAGCAAATTCATAATTTACTGGATTATCATCTTGATTGAGGTAATAAAAACCAAATAAGATAACTAATAATAAGATTGAAAATATGAGAGTGGTCTTATTCCTTATAACCTTTCTTCCTCCCCAAGTGATTATATTCTGCTTTTCTATGCTTAATGTATCTCTTCTTGTTGTTACATCAGCGATATTCATTACCGGGATTAGTTTTAATCTTCTTTGAGGATAGACTTTCAATAATTCTGATAATCTATTATTTGCATGATCGAAATCTTTCTGTGGAATGATAAACTTATCAATCGGTGAATAAAATACTGCTTCCGTTTTTACTCTTATAATCTCTTTCCCAACTTCACCGACCTCTCCATTAATGGTCATTGATCCGGTTGCTGATATACTACTATCAATGCTAATCTCTTCGCGCAGATCGTAATATTTGAACAGTTCTTGTATAAATCCAATAGTTAAAGCTATTCCTAATGAATTCCCCTCATAGATTCCTAACTTGTTTACATATTTAATTGTTACAAGTAAATTCGGGGTGAATTTCTTGTATCTCCTCTTTAAATAATTTACTGCATATTCCCATGAATAATCAATCTGCTTCTGAAGTCTCTCTTCTATTTTCGGAAGACTTGGGACTATATGAAAATCAATTTTATTTCTTTTCTTATTCGTATGAATTGATATCTCCAATTCTTCCATCAAACCATACGATTCAGTATCTGTTTTCTCTATTACCGGGAAACTTAAACTCCCCCTCTTTTCTAAGATTTCGCCATTAAGTATTTGTTTTAGATTGGAGAGCTCATCCTTCAACTTGGGCAAATATTTTTCAATCTGAGGAATGTAGGAAATTAATTTCTCACTGACTGATATTACTCTTTCTGTTTTATCCGGAGTAATACCATATGCGGAATAAATTTCTAACATCTTAATTAATTCGGGAGCTGATTCTAAAATGAAGACTTCTTTAATTTGTTCTGACGGCTGGCTTAATAACTCTTCGAAGAAATCAACCAACTTGAAGATCAATACTCTAACTGACTTTACATTTGATGAGATTTCAAGATATTCTTTTCGTTTCTCTTCGAAGTAGAATGAGTTCATATAATCCACAAGAGGTGTAAAATTATTTTTCATAATATAATCCTTTATTATTTAAAATGTTAATTACTTCGGTATATAGCGGAGCTGAAACTAGGAGTAAATCTTATACATTCAAATCACCATAATTAAATTATGATTATTAGTAGTATTATTGGATCAGTTTTGCAATTTAATGTGGGGGGCTCGCATCGGAATTGGGTTAGGAGTCCCATAGATACTATCCCTAGGTACCTGGTTAGAGGTCGATGTCGGCGTGAAGGTAAACGCCGCTAAACTTACTTTACCAAACGATATAAAATTCAATTCAAAAAATTAATCCTTCTTTGATTTTCATCATAATGAATTTCAGAAAAATTGCTATATTATTATAAAACATTTTAAACGTATTTAATATGCCCAATATCTCCGAAAAAGATTTATACGATTATGTGATGCACCCGGAAAATTTATCGTTAGATAAAACAATGCATATCCTTAATCATATTGATGAATATATCGATAAAATTGTATATCTGGAAGCATTTAAAGATAATTTAAATATGAAAGTTTCATCAGGGCAAATTAATAAAACCCATAATAAAATAAATGAGATGAATAAAACTGTAAAAGTTTTATTAAGGCCACTTAAGAGAGAGAATAATTCTGAGTATTTGAAATTTGCAGCTGAATCTGCAAGGGAATCTGTGTCAGCAGTTGTTCTAACATTTCAAGATGAAAATAAGGAATATTTAATAAAATTAAACACTACAGAAAAACGAAGTAAATTATTTTTATTCGGTTCTAACCTAGATGAAAACGCAGATTATTCTTTATCAGTCAATCCGTCAGGTGAAAAATTTCGCATTGATTTAGATAATCAACCGCTAATTACTGATCCAATTCATAATATTGAATCTTTTGAACTATCCCTCACTTCAATTTTATAAATAGCAAAAATAATCCAATTTCCCGCAAATATTTTCATTTAATCCAGAATTCTCATAATATGAAATAAAATTACTGCTATACTAATAGATCACTATACAAATCTAATTATGATTTTTATCTTAAATTTCTAATTAAAGGAGGATTAAATACAAAGTTTTATTTCGGTTCGGGATATCCGTATGCAGAAAAATACTTAGCCTACTATGAAGGCACTAACGAGTATATCTGGGAAACTGAATCGACAACCACAAACTATCTGCCCACCTACCAGAGATTTGACTTAAGAATTTCCAAGGATATTGAATTTGAGTCGTTCACCCTTAAGACATTCCTTGAGATCAGCAATATGTTCAATCATAAGAATATCAGAGGCTATGAATACTCCTATGACGACAAAGGGAATCCTATTGTAAATGAAATAGCTCTCTGGCCTATGCTCCCCTCTTTCGGGATTAAGTTTGAGTTTTAGTTTTTTGAAATAGTCTATATACTTTTGAATATTTTCGAAATACCTTATATCCGCATTCCAAAGCCGATTGGAAGAGTATCATCAGCAATAAATCTAATTTGCTTATTTGAGAATGTTGAATAAGAAACTGTTGTCTCCTTTTTTATTTGCAGATTATTGCTCTCGTTACTCTCTCGGGTTTGAAATCGATATATCAGAATAATAATTATTATTGCAATTATGCATGCAAATATAATATTGAGTGATTTAACAAGCTTTTCCTTGATAACTTGCACACTTATAATTGCTAACACTAATGCAATTATACCAGCAATTAAACCATAACCGAGAACAATGGCACCACTTGCTAAGCCTTGATTTTTGCCGGCACCTGCTAATCCGGAAGTTATAGTTCCCAGCAAGAAAAATAAAACAAGTGTCAATAAATAAAATAATATATTCCGCACACTAAAAAATCTTTTCATTTTTGAATACTTTTTATTGGAAGATACATTTTAAACTATTTAATTAACAACATTTTCTTCGATTGAATAAAATTATTAACTTTAAGAGTATAGAAATATATTCCGCTTGAGAGTTTTGAGCCATCAAAATCAACTTCATGATTTCCTTGCAATTGTTCATTATTTACCAAACTTGCCACATGACTACCAAGAATATCATAAATATTGAGCGTTACTAGACCCTGATCCGGTATGGAATATTTTATTGTTGTACCTGGATTGAATGGATTTGGGTAATTTTGATATAATGAAAATCTTTTGGGAATAGATGAATCATCTGTATGATCTTCAACATAAACTAAAGTTGAATAATCTATACCCCAATCGTACTCTGCTAGAATAATCTTACCATTATTTTCATTAATGGAATTGTCAAGAATGATTTCTCCACTTCCTTCGTTTAATTTCCAGTATGCAATTAAATCATTTTCATTGCCATTTAAATATTTATATCTGTTTATATCTAATTCTTCTTTTGTTAAATCAGTACTCCAAACTCTTACTTCGTCAATATTTCCATCGAATGATCTTGGTATAGTTTTTCTGTTAGCAATATAAAGAGTGTCTTCAAGATTAGTTTTAATTGGACTATCAAATACCAGATTGATGTCAGCGTTCAATTCTTGTTTAATTCCATCAATATAAAATTCCAACACCTTATTTGGATAATTGTAAGTTATGGCAATATTCTGCCACTTATCCAGAGTTAGTGAACTGTCTTCAGATGATATACTTATTAATGAACCATCATCTTGAGTAAATTTAAGAACAAGACTATTTTTATTTAATCCACCTGAACTTTTATTCGTAGATATACTAAGACTATTCTTATCAAAAATATATTTCCCATATAAATTTGTTGGCTTTATCCAAGCTTCAATAGTCCATCTTTCATTTAGGTTTAATTTCTCATTTGGGGCAACTTTTATTACAGAATTTGCCTCTGAAAATTTCAATGAACTTTCACCATTGAAAACAATAATTGAATCTTCATGTGTTATTGATTTTGTTTGAGTATCAGATATAAAAGTAGCCGTTACTTTGTAAACGCCAGGTTCTGTATAAGTCCAGCTTGGGTTTTGTTCATAAGAATCGACAGTACCATCATTTTCAAAATCCCATTCCCATGAATGAATAAATAATGAAGGATCTGAATCGTCAGTAAATTGTACATCTAATGGTAGATTTCCTTTGTTTTTATTAAAAGAAAAACCATAGGAGAGTCTATTTTTTACACAGCGAATTGAGTACTTCATTACTTTTTGCCACGCAAGCCTGCCAGAAACACCATCATTATATGATAAATATCTTTCCATTGCCGCATTATCATTTGTTTCTGTAGATGTCCAGAAAACCGCAGAAGTATTTTTCAACCAAAATTTATTCGGAGTGTAATATGCATCATACTCTCCTCCAGGCAATGCAGTAAAGCCGCTGCTGTTATCCGCATTCGTATTTGGAGCAGTCCAATAATCTAAACTAGCCTCTTTCATTTTTCCTCCAGCAACATTTGCCCCGCCTAAATAATTTTCAAGTTCAAACCATTCATTATCACTTGGAATGTGCCAACCATAAGGACAAACACCTTGAACAGATTCTTGAGTTGAATTTTTCATTGCAGAATTCCATGAATAAAGTCTTCCATAAATCTCTGCATTTTCTTCAAGATTATCGTAAGCAACTACACCGGGGATTTCAGTTCCATCTGAGTAGTGCAATGATTTGAGATTCTCTTTCAGCCATATTTGGGAACCGATTTTAATAGTTTCGTAAACATTCCCATCAAAATCCTTTTCTGTATATATAAAAGGTGATCTTATTAAACTAATTACCTTAACTGGTTCTGGTGAATCATCTGCAGAAATATTATACTTACTGCTGGAAGAATCAACTATTTCATAATGTTTTCCGGTACCATTTTGTGATTCAAGATGTGAAAGAAAATCAGATAGGTACGCTTCACTCCAATGATGCATAGGTATTATTGCTTTAGGCTTCACTAAATCAACAAAAAGTTCTGCTTGCGGTATAAATTGACTTTGTCCTTCTATTGTCATAAAAAGAAGGTCCAGTGAATCAGGTATAATATTTCGGATATGTTCTTTTACTGTAGGATCTTCAATATTGATTATCTGAACTTGTGCATCACCAAGATGGAGTATCCTAAATCCTTTATACTCAAACAAAAAGGCAGAATTATCCTCGTTGTCAAGATTATTCTCACAAACTCTTATAGGAGTTATTGTTAATCCATCCATCTCCAAGCTATCAAGCTCAGTTAGAATATGCTGGACTCCATCCGGAATTCGTGAGGCATCGTAATGGTCAGCGTGATGCGTATGTGAATAAGACATGATGGTAGGAACGAGACCTCCAAAATCATGAATATAACTTCCCATTCCCCAAGCGTTATAATTTCCAAAATCGGTTACAACGGAAACGCCATTATCAAATTGCATTACGAATGATGAGTGACCTAAATAGTGAATTTTTAGTATGGGTTCTTCAGTTTGTTCAAAACCATTAGTTACTAGATTGAAGAGTAAAAAAAGAGATAGTGTAATTTTGACTATAAAGTTCTTTTTCATAATTCCCTCTAATATGTTTTGTGATTTGTTTTTGTTTAATCAATATCATTTATTTGGAATACACCTAATTCAGAATATACCTGCTGTGTATTTTGATTATAATCATTTTACTTCCATTCAAAATTGCTTTTGACAAAATCAAATAATCTAAACAGATTTAAAAGGGTTTCTCGATAAGAGGCTGTATAATTCGATAAGCGGTTTGTTAATAAACTAATTTTTCAGTTATTTGGGATTGAGGAATTTTTTATGAAAGAAAAAAATAGAAAATCTTTGTTCTGGAAACTCCAGGTTTCCGGTTGGTTTATATTATTGCTTATCTACCTACTATTGTTTTACCGCAATAATCTGGACAATGTGAATGCAATAATTGGGTTAACTTTAACATATTTAACTGGATTTCTTGTAACACTTGTTCTTAGGCAATTTTACAAATTCGTTGGTTATCAGAATCGTTCTTTTTCTTATATATCTTTTATTATCCTTATAGGGACCTTGATTTCTGCGAATATTTGGTTTTGGTTTGATGCTGGTATCAGTTCAATCATTTTGGGTGAGCTATCCACTTTTAAAACTTTCACTTTCGGATCATATATAAATCTTATTTGGTCAAAGTCCTTTGTGATCATTTTATGGAGTTCACTATACTTTAGTATTAAGCTTTGGAATGACTGGCTTGATGAAAGGACCAGAGCTGAGAGAGCAGATGCACTCGCTCATAAAGCTCAATTACAAATGTTACGTTATCAACTTAATCCTCACTTTTTATTTAATTCACTAAATTCTATCAGGGCTTTAGTAGAAGAGGATAAAACACGTGCTAAGTCAATGATTACAGAACTTTCTGAATTCTTAAGATATTCATTGATTAATGATAATATATCCTTTGTGTCACTTCAAAATGAACTTGAAGCTATGAAACATTATTTTGCAATTGAGAAGACCCGTTTTGAAGAAAAATTGGAGGTAACTTTCCAAATTGATCCCGAAACTGTAGATCTCAAAATACCAAGTTTTTTACTCCATCCAATAATAGAAAATGCGATAAAATATGGAATGAAAACAGCAAAATTACCTTTAATTATTTCTATAAAAACTAAAATCAGTAACGGAAACCTACATCTGGAAATATGTAATTCAGGGAATTGGATTGAAGCAACGAAAAATAACGAGAGCACAGGCACAGGTCTTAATAATGTTAAACAGAGATTAGCCAATACTTATCCCGATAATCATAAATTTAGCATTACAAAAACCAATAGTAATGTATGTGTAAAAATTGATATCATGAACATTGGGAATTTCAATGAATAAACTGAAAGCAATAGTAGTTGATGATGAACGTCTTGCCCGTAAAGAATTATTTTCCTTACTAAAAGAATTTGATAGTATAAAAATTGTTTCTGAAGCGGATAGTGTTAACAGCGCAATTACTGAGATTAAAAAACATAATCCCGATGTAATATTTTTAGATATCCAAATGCCAGGCAAATCCGGATTTGAATTACTAAATATAATAGATGTTAGTGCAAAGGTGATATTTGTTACTGCGTTCGATGAATTTGCAATTAGAGCTTTTGAGATAAACGCTCTTGATTATTTGCTTAAACCAGTAAACCCGGAACGGCTGAAAATTTCCATTGAACGATTATTACATTCTAAAGAAAATGATGTAGAAACTTTAAAACTTCTTAATTATGAAGATCACCTTTTGCTTAATGTAAATAATAAACTAAAATTTATTAGAGTTGATTCAATTATTTCTATAACTGCTGCTGGCGATTACTCGGAAATTCTATACGAAGAAAATATAAAAGGACTTACTCTAAAAACGATGAAAGAATGGGAAGAACGACTTCCTGTTAAGAATTTTTGCAGAATTCACCGCTCCACAATTATTAATATTGAGAAAGTTGATAAAATAGAACCATGGTCCAATAATTCATACTTAGTATTATTGAAGGGAATTGCTAAACCCGTAGTAATGAGTAGACGTTACTTTGCAAGAGTTAAGGATAAGCTTGGATAACATAGATTTGCCTCAGCTTCATAAATTAAGCATAAGTCAAAATTAATTTTAAGATTGCAAAAACCAACCCCAGAGTAAGACTGGCTATTTTAATGGTAAAGTTAATTAGTTATTAATTGGTTGTCTTAAATTCCTCGGGGGCTCGCAACGGGATTGGGTTAGGAGTCCCATATACAATAGAAATATACCTAGACATTTATCACTATTTTGGGATCTAAGTTTTAGTATTAAATGAAATTTATGCGATTTGAAAAGCAACAAAATTGTTCTGGGGATTCTGAATAAATCTATTTTTATAGCTCAGACTTGTTAAAATCCATAAATAAATAGTACAACTTAAAAATGAGGAGCTTTTTAGAACTCTTCTAAACTTTAAGTTATACGGATATTCTCATCATGCTAAGCAAATGCATGAATCACTGCTATTTATTTAAGACTCATCACAAACTAATTAATCTTTTGTTTCAAGCATTTTAGATATTAATTCTACCGCACGTTTTGCTCCTCCAGCTTTTTTGAATGAGGCTGCAACTCTTTCAGCTTCTCCCTTTTTATTTAGGACCTTATCTATGGCACTGTTTATACTTTTAGATGTAAGCTTTTTCTTATTAATCATAACACCGGCTCCGCATACTTCAACTCTTCGAGCCGTCTCATTTTGATCTCTTCCCCATGGAATTACACAAACCGGCACTCCCTCTGCAAGTGCACGTTGAGTAGTTCCCATTCCTCCATGAGTAATTACTGCATCAACCTTAGGAATTACATACGCATGAGGCAAAAATTTAACGATACGAATCCTATCATTAGATGCAACAAAACTCTTCGGATCAAGTGCTGCCGTTGTTACGATTACACTCCCTTCTCTGTCTGATAAGGCTTCCAGGGCTGTATTTATTATTTTTCCATCTTCTTGAAGTTCTGTAGATACGCTAACAAGAATTCGTGGACGAGGTAACTCATCGATCCACTTTGGATCCTCGCTCGGCGGTGCCCATAATCCCGGTCCAACAGCCTCTAAATTAGAAGGCCATTCTTTTCTCGGATATTCAAAAGGTTCTGCCGTAAGATAGAGAAGTAAATCCGGTCTACTAAATAAGTTTTCCCATGCATTGAGCGGCTCTGCTCCCAGCTGTTCCCGGAAGTTGTCTAATTTATTTATAATCCCTTTGAAAGCGAGCTTTAACGCACTTCTTACTATCCGGTCGCGAATACGATCAAATCCATTTCTTGGAGGCGGAAAACCAGGTCCGTATGCTGGTGTTTCGGGAGATGGAACAGGCAGACAGTAAGGCATAAACATCACCCAGGGTTTTCGTTGAGCCTCAGCAAATGCACTTGCTCCCCAAGTGATTTACATCTGCAATCAGAAGGTCAGGTGAAAATTCATTATAACTTGTCTTTAGGTCTTCTACTTCATACTCAGCCCTAGATAACCATGTAGAAAATGTAGCCTTTATCTGATTTAATGGATTACTTCCCTTGTAATCTTCAAGAGCGAGATCCTCTATTTTAGGTGAAATATGTCTATATTCTATTCCCTCAGCGACAACTTTTTCTTTTTCCGATAAAAGAGACTGCACAATAACCCGATTCCCTTTCTCTTTCAAGCCCTTGGCAATATCCATCATAGGATAGAGATGTCCGCGTGCGGGAGACGTATATATAAGAATTGTACTCATGATAAATTCTCCAAAATACCTCGAACGAGGTAATTTATAATAGATTTAGTTTTTTTGAATGATCGCCCCATATCGAGGCGCATTAGTTTATATACATAAATGTCGGTTGCAATAACAAGAGCATCAACATTTTCTTGTTTCTTAATATCTACTAATGGATTAAATAATTGAATCACCCAATTCCTATGGTATCTTCTTCCTTTCTCGGCCATTTTTTTTGCAAAATTCTCTCCTTTACTAGCTTGATCAAGCAGATTGAGTATAAGAGTACTATCTGATTCATAATGCTCCATCAGATCAGAGATCGCAGAATCTATATCACCAGGTTTAACATGACCCCGCTGCGAGTCAATTCTTTGGGCAACGATTTTAGCAACTGCTTTAAGACATCCCTCTCTTGATCCCATATGCCGCATTACTGTCTGGACTGTAACATTGGCACCTTTAGCAATAGCCGGAAGAGTTACTTTATCTAAGGGACCGTTAGCTAATAAGTTCTCCGTTGCTCTGATGATGCTATCATTTGTTTTTTTAGAGGAATCTGTACGCTTAGTCATACTGTATTTACGTGCCATAAAAGTCTCCTGAATTATTTTATTTAATTAATGTTAATGCCCTTAACATTAATATATAACATATTACGTTTATTGTCAAATGTCAGTAGAAATTATCTCGCCATATGTCCCTTTTGGTGAATTTCAGGTTTTTGAAGATGAAAGGCTTTTTATGGAATGTGAAAAATATTTGGATTACGATGGTATTATTCCCTTTCAGAGGAAAGATTCATTAATACGATTATCGTTTAATTTATCAAAATGATACATTCTTCATATATCAAACTTGCTTCAGATCATATTCTTATAAGGTATTAACCTTGCTTAGTAAGAACTATGTAAATATTTATCTATTCCGCCCGATTATGTAATTATTGACATCATTATTTCATAAGAGGTAAATAAAATGTTAAAAGAAAAGTTCAAATCATCAATATTTATATTTAATTGCTTAGCTATTTTTTTGATTTTGGTTACCGCATGCGATACTACAGATCCAGAGGATACTTCTTTAAGTTTAAGTTTTGCAACTGATAATGCATTACCAAAAATTTCTGAAGAATTTCAATTACAAGAAGTAAAATTGCTTCTGCGCAATATTAAAATCAAAAATCAAGCAGACGATAATGAAATGCAGGTTAAAACAGGGCCATTAGTTGTAGATCTTGATTTAACTGGTAAGTTAACACAATTCTCAGAGAGTGAAATTCCGCCTGGAGCATATGACAGAGTAAGATTCGAAATCCACAAAATTGAAGATGCCGAAACGCCACCTGATCCGGAATTTAAGGAAGGATCTGAAAGCTCAATGAGATATTCGGTAATTGTTAAGGGAACAATTGATGGAGAAGAATTTAGGTATAGATTTAGACAGTCAGCTAACCAAGATATAAAATTAGATGAAGATATTTTAGTTAATGAAGGTGAAGCTGCAAACCTTACGATTATGGTTGATCCATACAGCTGGTTTTATGAAGGGGATGTTTTATTAAATCCTAATGATCAAGCCAATGAAAATCAAATTGAAAATAAAATGCAGAATGCTTTCAAGAGAGCCTACAAAGACAATGACCATGACGGTAATTCTGATTAAGGCTGTTTGTCATTTAGATTAGTATTTCACTAGAAATAAAATAGCCCCCAGCAGGGGGCTACATAATTTTTAGAAAGATAGGTTATTTGAAATAAATAATTAGTTGAATCTTATTTAATCATCAACATTTTCTTGGTCTCAACATAATCAGCATATTGAAGCCTATAGAAATATATTCCGCTCGTCAATTTGCTTCCATCAAACTCAACTTCATAATTCCCCGGTTTTTGTTTTTCACTGACAAGTGTTTTGATCTCACGGCCCAAAATGTCATAGATGATTAATCTTACATAACCAATCTCATTTCTTGAATCTATAGGTATTGAGTATTTTATTGTTGTTGTTGGGTTGAATGGATTTGGATAGTTTTGACTTAGAGCGAACTCATTTGGATAATCTGATCCATTATCTTCAACACCAACAGGAATTGCATTTGGATTTTCGCATGCACCAATATCGGGCATAGACCCTGCAGGATTTGGTCTAATGTTTCCATAGTAACAATTAGTAGGGCAAAATAACCAGGTGCCACCAGTTTGAACAAAGTCAATTCCGGCACCAATGCAAGGACTTATATCTTGTAAATGATAATCATTTGAGCTTACAAATTGGGGATCATCATCTATGCAATTTTCATAGGCTCCTGTAAAAGCAGCTCCGGTAAATCCTTCTCTACCTCCTTCAATCAAGCAATTATAAAATCCAACACTTGATGCCCAGAGAAAATTAACTTGTGATGGTTCATTTCCGTAAACAATATTATTGATAAAAGTAGGATTACCATCACGCACAAATATTCCTCCTCCTTCTCCAACATTAGTGTTATTCACAATAGTGTTATTTATTATTTTTGCATTTCCTGTATTATTATTAGTATTATTACTAAAATGTAAAATACCATGACCGTGAGGGGTAGACGGTTCTCCATAGGAGTGGTTGTATTCTAATATATTATTTATAATTGTTGGATAAGCATCAACACAAACATTTATTGTTCCGTGCCCAATATTGTGATGGAAATGATTATTGCGGATAATTGCACCTGTTGTATTACCCGCTACACACATTGCAGAACCCCATGAACTTTCGTTAAAGCAAAATTCAGAATATTCAATTATCGGGCTTCCCGTAATTAAAATTGCTCCACTTGTGCCCTCCCAAGTATTAGTAGAATAACTTTTATTATACCTGAACAGACAATGTGAGACTCTAAGCTTATCTATAGTTGAATAAATTGCACCTCCGCTTCGATTTACAATACCGCTGCCGGTATTTGATTTGCCGTATTCAAAAGTACAATATTCAAAAATAGTACTGTCGTTTGAACTTGCTACATCTAATATTTTTATTCCATGCCAACCTCCGCCCGGAAGAGTTAGATGGTGAAATCCAGTTGTGTCATTAACTGTAAATAAAATTGTATCTGTTTCTGTTCCAATAGCCAATAATCTCCCCTTCACATTGAATTTATAATTTCCAGTAAAAATAACATCAACACCCGGTTCAATTGTTAAGGTGGAGTCATTTGGGATAGTTATTTCACCATTAATATAGTAAGGTGATCCCTTTAGGGCCCAAGTTCCGCTGACATTTCCGGGATGCAATGTTACTGATTGGAGGCGGTGTATATTCGTATACTGTATTTAAAGGTTGTCTTTCAGAATTGAATCCTCCAATAAGATAAATTTTTCCATTAACCGTGCTGCAAGAAGGATATGCTACTGCCGCCGGCATATCTTCCATAGTTGTCCATTTATCTGTTGCAGGATTATATTTTTCCATTGTTGAAATGCGCTCCTCCACCTCCGTAATGACTCCTCCAAATACATAAATAATATTACTTAACTACAGCAGTTGATAACCCTGCTCTTATCTCAAACATGCTGGTTTTCGTTGTCCAGGTATCTGTCAGTTGGATCGTATGCTTCAACAGTGCTTAAACTTGCATGATCCTCTGCCGGTAAGTCCACCAAATACATAAATAATTCCATCAACAACTGAGGTTGAAAAGCATATCCTTCCTGTTGGCATTGATGCCTTTGTTGTCCATTGATCAGTTTGAGGATTATAAGCTTCAACGGTTGTGAGGCCTGTCCCTGAAAGATCATTAAATCCTCCAATTGCATAAATGATTCCATCGACTTCACATACAGACACCGAGACTCCTTGGAGTTGGCATCGGGGCTTTTGTCGTGTCCCATGTATTTGTCTGAGGATCATATGCTTCCATTTTTGATATAACTGGATCCCATCCTCCTCCAATTGTATAAATTATTCCATCAACTGCACATGTTGACAAAAAACATCTTGGAATTGTAATCGGAGTTTTTGTTGTCCATGTATTTGTATTTGGATCAAAAGCCTCCAGTTCATCAAGATTTGTCTCCTAATGCTGTTGCTCCGCCAATAGAATAGATAATATTATCAACCACACCTGAAGATGACCAACTTCTTGCTGTTGGCATTGGGGCTTTAGTTTCCCAATTTTCGGTGATTTCAACTGGTTCTATTTCGTTCATAACAGAATCCAAAAAACTTATTGATATCTGAAGTCTTTCTGCAAAATGATCGAAGTGGTTCCCAGTAAATGATCGGAACGTATAATCTATACCAAATTTATCCAGTGTATCAGCAAAACTAACGCTGAGCGGATAAAACATATACTCATCTTCTACCCCGCAATCAAAATATATTGCCAAATCTGAACCTGGGATTATATTTCTGGCAAGACGAGCCGGGTCGTGCAGAAGCCATTTATTAAAGACTGAATCGATAATGGTACCCATACTATCTATTGGAAAGTCTAAATAATAAGGTGGGTTATTTAAATTGGGAGAGAATGCTCCGGATAAAGTATAAAAGAAAAGAGTGCCAAACCTATCAGCTGAGTAAACATACTCTTTAACGGGTGCTCCACCATTTTCTAATAATACTAGGGGAATAAAATTTGGTATATGGCTGACGTCCAAAAATCCGCTGTGTGAAGCAATGCCGCAATATTTATCCTGATGCTTTATTCCCAATTTCATTGCGCCGAAACCTCCCATTGAATGGCCGACAATTGATCGTTTTTCTTTGGATGGTATTGTTCTATAATTTGCATCAACATATTCTATTAGATCATCAACAATATAATCCTCAAAATTTCCGTACAGTTCAGAATTAGTATAAAAACTGCCCGGATAAGGAGGATTGCTTCCATCCGGTTTTACAACAATAACCGGTGAAATGGATTTACTTTCAATTAGACTATCAAGAATATCAAATAACTCCGGGAAATAAGTATGGTCCATCCCAAAAGCATGTAAAAAGTAAATTACCGGATAATTAAGAATATCTTGTTCATTATACCCTTCTGGTAAATAAATTTGAAGATTACGCTCCATTTGCAATGAATTACTATAGAACGTTCTGTTTTCTACTATTCCCTGCCCGCATAATTCATTTGTTAGTATTGTCAGAAAAAGAACAGATAAAATAAATAAAGTAAACATTTTCATGTTCCTATCTCCTTATATTAAATAAAGTTATTCCATTCTCATTTATTCAATATAGGTGCCAGTTTAGATTGAAAATTCTATTATAAGCTAACATCTTTATTTACAATGCATTTCGTTAATTATTAAGAGAAAGATGAAGGGTATTTCGAAATTTTACTCGATGTTTTCAACGAGTTCTCTATTTTATAGTTGATTTAACTCGATTTTTTTATCGAAAAATTAGGTCAACTTTATACGTTTCCATATTGTGAAAAACAAAATAATGTTAGTATAACTTGCTTAATTATTAAGCTTTCTAAAAAGGGATGCACTCTTAGGCTGATTAATGTGCCAGATGAATATGAGCATTGTTTCTTAACTTTGCTTTTTGGTTCTGGATCAAGCCTGCTTGGGGCTGGCAAGTCTGGGATTACGGCTTTAGGATCTGCGATAAAGGATTGGATCTGAACAATTAGTTAATTTTCTAGCTTATTAATACCTAGTTTATTCATTTTATAGCGAACTGTGTACTCTGAAATTTTTAATTGCCGGGCTGCTTCTGATTGATTCCAATTACATTCCGTTAAAACTTTCAGAATTATTTTTTTTTCATATTCAGCCATATTTTTCTCAAGTGAATTATTCAAATCATATTTAGGTGATGCGTCATCAACTTTTTTCCATTCCTCAAAATATTCTGAGGGAAGGATGCTTGCATCTATTACTTTCATTTCCGGCGGTGCTAAAGTGACAAGTCTCTCAACAAAATTCTTCAATTCACGTATATTTCCCACCCATAAATGATATTTCAGAAAGTCCAATATTTCTTCATGAAACCTTTCTATTTTTTTCATTTGTTCAGACGAGTATTTATTAAGAAAATAGTTCGCAAGAAGTGGTATATCTTCGGAACGTTCATTTAACGAAGGAACTGAAATTGGATAGACATAGAGCCTGTAAAATAAATCTTCACGAAATTTCTGTTGCTTTACTAATTGTTTAAGCGATACACTGGAGGCGGCAATGATCCGAACATCAACTTTACACGTTTTGTTGCTGCCAATAGGACGGATTTCATTTTCTTGGAGAAAGCGAAGCAGTTTGGCCTGCAGTTCCATAGGCAGATTATTGACCTCATCCATAAAAAAAGTACCCCCGTTAGCTTCTGCTAATAATCCTTTTCTTGAAATATTTGCTCCCGTAAAAGCCCCTTTGATATGACCAAAGAGTTCACTCTCAATTAGACTTGCTGGAATTGCACCACAGTCAATAGTAACAAATTTATGGTGATTCCTTGGACTGTATTGATGGATAGCTTTCGCAATCAACTCTTTGCCCGTGCCGCTTTGTCCATCCAGCAATATACGAACATCACATCGGGCAGCCGATTCGATTGTTTGTAATAACTGGATAAACTTTTTGCTTTTGCCTAATAGTCCATGGACTTCATATTTCTTTAAAAGAGTTGCTTGAGGTAAAATTGCAGTAAAATATTTCTGAATTTTTTGCACGTCCCTTAAATATGGTGAAACTATCGCACTGAATTTCTCTAGAAACGAATAATCACTTTCAGTAAATATATATCCGTCAAATTTATTTAAAAGCAATAATGTACCAATTATAACTCCTTCAACACTAAAGGGTAAACAGATGACGGATTGTATATTAATATCCTTAAAGAGCTCCTTATTAAAACGTGAATCTTTCCGGATGTTCTCAGTAAAGAAGCCGCTATTATTTGCAATGGTCCAACCGCTTAAATAGGCGTGCACAAACTTATAGGGTTCTTCTTCAGTTAGTTCAACTTCTCTATAAAGTGTTTTTACTGTTTCACGGGTTCTGGGATTGATCATCATAATTAAAGTGGTTTCAGCTTTCATCAAACTGGATGCATATTCTGCGACAAGTCGTAAAGTTTCCTGGTAATCATTCTGTTTTGCCAGAACTGATACTAGTTCAATCAATGATTCTAATTTTGATTCTTTCATAGGATACTGAGTTTTAAGTTCTATCAGCACCAGGATTAATCCCGGATTTATTTTAGTTTAGCTAACCTGCTTTTTGCATCAACTAATTGTATTACTCCCTTATCCGCATCTTTCCAGAGTTCTAAAAATTTCTCAAACTCGCTAATTGCCTTTTCCTTAAAGCCTTTTTCCTCATACAATTTAGCTAAGCGATAATGATATTTAGGATGAATGAGACGTCTGTTGTACTTGTTGGGTCAAAAGTGATTAATCGCTCATATTCTGCAATAGCTTTGTCCAGTTCACCATTATAGATAGTAAGCCCTTGCCAGAGCATCCCGTCACGAAAGGAGAATTATACATTACCAATCCTTCTATTTCAAAATTAGCCATCTCTCTTTGATCTAGATTTTCTCCAATTGAGATTGCTTCTTCGAAAGACCCTTCCGCCATTAATAACTCCATCTAAACAAAATTTAATGTAGTATTGACCAGCTGTGCCTTGTAGAGATTCTCCTTCCGATAATTTGACCGTAAGTGATTCGCTTTCAGCTATCTTTAACTTTGCCGAATCAATCTTTCCTTCCATTAAATCAAATGCCACAAGAAACTGTATACTGCCAATATAATTTATTAGGTTTTGATTTTTTTTCGCTACATTATAAAATACTTCCGCACAAATTCTGCTCTTTTCATATTCTCCCATATCCAAATAAATCATTCCTTTGAACATACTTCCAGTAGCTATCTTCTCTTCATTCCCTGCTGATTTCATAATTTCCTGCATCATGCTGATATCATTCAAGGATTGTTTGTAATGACCGAGAAAAGAATGATAGATTCCTTTCCATATATAGCCGTAAGCTTGAATTGGTGAAGGGATAGTTGAAATATAATGATCAAGCCATTTTATTGCTTCCGCGTAATTTTCTTTAAGTGCATATATGTAGGCAATCCTTAATCCTGAGCCAAAATCAGGTTTGATTTCTAAAGCTTTCTTGAAACTTTCCAGAGCTTTATTCAAATCTCCTATTTTAAAATAGAGATCGCCCAAGGATTCGAATGGATCAGCATCACCTGGAAAAACAGAGGCATATCTATTATAATATTCAATAGCTTTATTATAATTTTTCATATCGGAATATGTTGAAGCAAGCAAATTTATTGCTTGCCCAAATTCAGGATCCAGTTCAAGTGCTTTATTTAAATTAAGTACAGCTTCTTTATACATTTGCTTATTAAAGTAATATGAGCCCAGAGAAATGTAAACACGTTTCTCTCTGGGAAATTTCTTTGTCATCTGTTTAAGAATGCTGAACCGTTTTTCAGGTAATTTCTCTATTCTTTCTGCATAACTTGCTTCTATATAAAGTCTCTCTTTCTCTGTTGCTCTTTTTGAAAATATTTTTGCTTTCTCGTAAGCTTTTAGTTCTTTTTTAATATATTTTAAATTGTCATAAACCCAAGCAAGATATAGATATGCTACAGCATATGTTGAATCTAATTCTATCGATTTTTCCAATAATCTTTCTGGAATCATCAAAGTAACGTTTCTCAAACTCTTCTCTTCCTTGCAAGGAAATAATTATAAGCTTCCATTGAATTAGTTGAAACATCAGCGATTCGTAATTGAACTGATTCTATTTTCTTTGCAGAAAGTCCGATACCTTCTACTATTTCATCGCTTAAATAATCAATTTGACTTTCTAATATGCTCTGTACACCTTCACTTTTTATATTAGCACTTTTTAATAATTTTTTATTGAGGAAGCATCCAAAACTTTTACATCAGTTACAAACATATCACCGGCTTTTACGAAGCTGCCGAGTACAATAGCATCAATGCCATCCATGCGGCATAACTCAAAAGCTAAATCTTTATCAATTACTTCTACTTCTCCCTTTCCAGCTTGCTTTAAAGATCCCGCATTCTTTCCCAGGTTGTTACATGCAAGTATTCAGCTTGTTCAAGATTAGTAATTAAAAGATTTGGAATTGCTTTTTGAAGATAATTATAAGTCGAATCGCCGGTTTGATTTTCAAAAGTAATTACGGCAAGTAGATATGGGAATATCGTTCTTTGATCCCCAAAAGAAATTTAGATAAGTAAAATAAAACACAATGGCAGCGATGAAGATAATTATAGCAGAAATAATTGTCGTCTTTAATCTTTTGCTTTTTCCTTTTCGCTTGCTGATAATTTGACTGCTGTTTAAGCCCAATGATTTGTTTTTAAAACTTATTAAATCGGAAAGCATTTCCTCAATATTCTGATATCGTAATTCAAGATTTTTTTCTAAAGCTTTGCTCACGATATTTTCTAATTCCAATGGAATATCCGGATTTATTGAGGTGATCCTTTCCGGCTCCTTATCAAGAATTGAATAAATAATAACTTGATCAACATCCCCTTTTAAAGGGTAATTGTCCGGTTAGCATTTGATACATTACAACACCCAAAGACCATATATCGGATTGATGGGTGACATCTTTTCCTTGAGCTTGTTCCGGTGAGATATAGGCGATTGTCCCCTTGGTGCTATTCATCTTTGTTATTTGACGTATATGCACTGCTCTTTGCCAAACCAAAATCGAGAATCTTTATCTCATTACGATCTGTAATAAAAATGTTGGCCGGTTTTATATCCCTATGGATAATTCCTTTTTCATGAGCTGACGATAATCCTTCCAAAACCTTGATTGAAATTTCTACCGCTTCTTCAATTGTTAATAATCCTGATTTAATCTTCTTCCTCAGATGTTTGACCTTCATAGCAATCCATGCATATAAATAATTGTCCATCATCTGTTTCATCTATTTCGTGGATTGTACAAATATTTCGATGCTGCAAGGATGAGGCAGCTTTTGCTTCATGAATGAACCTTTGCTTTGTTTCTTCATCTAAGCCAAATGTAGGTGGGAGAAACTTGAGGGCAACAAAACGGTCAAGGTTAAGGTCATGAGCTTTATAAACAATACCCATTCCTCCGCCGCCGAGTTTTTCAATAATCTTATAATGGGATATAGTTTGCCCAATCATAATCTTATTTGTTATTTGTGAAACTTTTCAATCTATGAAATCAAATTATTGACTGAGCCAAAGACCTTGGGAGAAGCACAATGTTTGTGAAAGAGAAAGTTCCTAAATATTTTACTGAACGTTTCTCTCAAGGAGGTATTATTAAATAAAATAATCTATGAATAAAATTTACTTTTGTCAACACATAAATTATATAGATTAAATATTAAGTATTATTCTATTTTGTCTCAAATCACAACATAGATATAATTGTCTTATTTATTTGTTATAAATATTGGATTAATTTTAGGAGTATAAATAGTGATGGATAATACAATAGTTCTTAATAAATATTTTCGCGCAAGTAATTTGGATGAGAATACCGTATTACTGACCACAAAATTACCGTTCATTTCTGAGTATAATGTACCATATTGCATAGATGCGCTTGATTTTCAATATTATAATACCAACAAAATGTTAGTGCTGGATATTTCGAAACTAGATTACATTGATTCAACCAGCATTCATCTAATATCCAAAAAGATTAATCAAATTACTTCGCACGGCGGTTCAATTAGACTATTAGTTTCAGAAATTAAGCCGAGAATTTCTTATTCAATAGGTGATCCGGTAGTAGAATTACATAAATTCTTTATTCAGAAATTAAAATCAGATTCAATTATAAACTAAACAAATTTATTATACTACACTCAAACAAAGATTTTCATGCTAACTCAAGAGAAGGAATACTAAACCATTGCTCCTTTATTCTTCAAATAAAGTGGCTCTCAAATGAATAATTATTGGAAAAGCTTGTAAATATTATACTTTTTTGTGAGTTCTTAAATAAGTAAATATTTCGAAAGCAATGGAAATTGCTTATATGAAGTAAGAAATAAGT
>CAVQBF010000030.1:0-11759 GCA_963710615.1 uncultured Ignavibacteriales bacterium | reverse complement strand
TAACTACAATATAAATGTTCAGGATGCCGACCAATCTGCAACGATTAGTTCAGGAATAAGAGATTGGCATTTAAAAGGAGACTTACAATATTTCTACAATTCAGATAATACTTTCAAGTTTGGAATAAATGCCATATACCATACTTTTAATCCTGGTGAAATTACTGCCAGAGGCAAAACTATTTTTAATTCGAAAAACATCGATGATCAATACGCATTACAAGGTGATTTATACTTTAGTCATGAGTGGTCAATAAATCCACTTCTAAAGGTTAATTATGGAATTCGTTTTTCAAGCTTTACGCTTTTTGGACCGACTGATGTATATAATTTTGATGTACAAGGAAATGTACTAGACACTAAAACTTATGAAAACGGTGAAATAGTAAAGTCCTATAATCATATTGAACCAAGATTATCCAGTACATATATCTTGGATGAATTTAGTTCAGTAAAGTTGGGTTTTGCAAGAAATACCCAAAATATTCATCTTTTATCTAATTCAACTACTTCCACCCCCCTTGATATTTGGCAACCGAGTACAGCAATAATTAAGCCTCAAGTTTCAGATATTTTTTCACTTGGATATTTTAGAAATTTCTTAGATAATGAGTATGCAACCTCAATTGAAGTATATTATAAGGATATGCAGAATTTAATTGATTATAAAAACGGAGCAGATATTTTTCTAAATGAGTTTATAGAATCTCAACTTGTTTTTGGAAAAGGTTGGTCTTATGGCCTCGAACTCTTTGTTGAAAAGAAAGTAGGAAAGTTTACAGGTTGGCTAAGTTATACACTATCCACAACGGAAAGAAAGTTTGATGAAATAAATAATGGCGATTCTTTCCCTGCCCGACAAGATCGTACTCATGATATATCAATAGTTGGTATTTACGAACTAAGTGAAAGATGGTCACTCTCAGCTAATTGGATTTATTATACTGGTTTAGCAGCAACATACCCTGCTGGTAAGTACGAAATAGATGGACTTACAGTTAATTTATATACCGAAAGAAACGGACAACGTCTACCAGCTTATCACAGACTGGATTTGGGGGCTACCTATTACTTTAAACGTTTAAAAGATAATGAAATGAGTCTAACATTCTCAATCTATAATGCTTACGCAAGAGAAAACGCATATACAATTAATTTTGAAGAGAGTGAAACAGATCCAAATGTAACTCAAGCTGTTCGGTTAGCATTATTTTCTATAGTTCCTTCAATAACATTTAATTTTAGCTTTTAGGTAAAAAAATGAAATTTACAAAATTAGCAATAGTAATAATTTTTCTTTTGACTCTAAACAGTTGTGAAGAAATTATTCAGGTTGACTTAGATGATAGTGAGGCTCAAATTGTCATAGAAGCAAATATTTCTAATAACCCAGAAGATAACTTGGTGACGATAACAAGATCTACTGATTTTTATACCCCAAGTGAATATGAAACCGTAAATGGAGCTGAAATTACTGTTACTTCTGAGACAGGTGAAACATTTATTTTTACTGAAGTTGAAAATGGAAGATATGTCAATACTTCATTGAATCCTCAAGTAGGTAAGACATATACAATATCCGTAAATACTGGTAATGAAATTTATACTGCTTCCTCTACAATGCAGGATCCTCTGATTATGGACAGTATTACGGTAGTTGGAGAGAAAACGCCTTTTCAAGATGAACTTTTCTATGAATACAGTGTTTATTTTCAGGATAATCCGGGACAAGAAGATTTTGCAAGATTCAGAATTTTTATAAACGATGTTATGCAAGTTGGATCATTCAGATATGATGACCGTTTAACAGATGGGAATTATATCGATTTTAACAGATTTTTCTTTGAACCAAAGGAAGATATTCTTACCGGTGATGTTGTTACTATTGAAATGCTAACTATAGATAAGTTAACATTTGAGTATTTTGATACATTGAGAAGAGTGATTGCCTCGGGCAGAGGTCCATTCAGTTCCACTTCTCCTTCAAATCCTATTACAAACTGGAATAACGGTGCGCTTGGGTATTTTAGTGTAAATAGCAAGGATGTTAAATCAGTAGTTATTGAATAATACCGCTTTCTACTCTGCAACCAAATAGTTACTTAACCATCTAATTCTTTTTACATTAAATTATTTTAAAATGAATTTTAATTTACCTCACTCCTATAATATTAAAGCAAATGCTCTTAAAGATGGAATCTACAAAGTCTCAGCAAAAAACTTACCTGATATTGAAACAGCACCACCTAAAAACTTTGGAGGACCCGGAGATATTTGGTCACCTGAAGATTTATTTGTAGCGACAATAGCTGATTGCTTTTTGATGACCTTTAAAGCTGTATCTTCCCTATCAAAATTAGATTGGATTTCTCTTGATGTTGATGCAGAAGGTGCTTTAGATAAAGTTGACTCAAAGCTACAGTTTACAGATGTTATATTAAATGTAGTATTGAAAATTCCAAGTGATGGAAATGAAGAACGCGCCATAAGACTAATGCAAAAGGCTGAGCAGAATTGTTTGGTAACCAATTCAATTAAAACTAAAGTAACCTTAACTGCTAAAGCAATCTTTTAATCTAACTTATTTAATCATCATAAAGTTTTATTTTTATATAACTTTCACTGTCACATTCGTTTCTGCTGAACACAAAAGATTTACCATCCCACCATGTTGTGTTATCGCTTCTTGAAACAATATTAGTACACGTCTCACTTCCAGCATCCAATCTAAAAATGTCATCTCCCGACCATGATTCATGTTCATAAAAAGGAATGTTTTTTACACTTAAAGATGATGTTGAATTTCTGAAACCTGGCCATGTTTCCGAATAGTTCTCCGTATAACTTATTATTTCACTAAAATCTTCACTGAAAACTATATTAATTGAGCCTTGCCTCGTAATTATAGTTCCTTCAGAAGGATAATCATCTTCTTCAGTTTCACTCCATGATGAACTGAATGTTGTTCCGTTTAATCCACCCACTTGATCTGGAACATTAACTGTACCATAGTACTTAAAGTAAGGATCTTCATATGTCGTATCTGCACTTGAACGGGTATAAAATCCTTTTACACTTAAGTCAATAGAGGCTTTTTTGTAGTTTTTTTCTATCTGTAGTTCGCCAACTTTATAAGTAGATGAATTAATCTTAATCGGACCCAATTCTACCTCGGCATATATTTCCTCATCTTTTTCAATATCTTGAATAGTTCCCAAAAATTCTCCCGCATTACATTCTAATTGTCCAATCTTTTCATCATTAGAAATTTTGTAAAAATTAACCTTCCCAAAGTAATGAAATAGTGAGTTATATTCTTGTGATGGTAAATGTGTTACAAAACCTGATATAACGCCACCCGAATTTGCCGAATTTATTTTTACATTTAACTGGGGAATAAAGAGACGAATAATATTTGCTCCTGCATATACTATATTTGGAACTAACTCGGATGCTTGTGATTCTACACAATCTTTATCAATATATGGATAACCTCTTTTCCAAAAATAACTTTTATCTTTTGCCATTTTTACTTTTCTGCCGCTCGAAAAGGTTTTATAGTAAGTATTACTATTTGCATCATATTCTAAAAACTGCAACATTGGCTTTGGGTAAGTTCCTTCATCATTTATTGGTAAAATTTCATATCCTCCCATTCCATTTATTGTTTGTTGAGTAAAAAAGTTAGCATTTGTGAATTCAGCCAGTTTTTCATTTATTGATCTTATATTAGTTGCATTATTGCAGAATAATTTGAAATCGGGATCTGGCTGTGAATTCATAAAACTTGACACCCAGGATAAATTGAACAATTCTTCATAAGGATCCGGGCTTCCCAATATAAAACCATATTCGTACCCAACAGGAGCAGCGTGACTGTCATTTCTTGTATGCGGCGGGCATCCCATATCGGCCGTATTATGTAAAACCTCACCTAAGCATCTAAAAGCTTGGGCAAGATTTTCTTTTTTCATATTCTCATCAGCAATATCAAAAGCACGGATAATAGATTCTTTACCTTTCTCTAATCTCCACAGATTGTCTTTTCCTTTTGGGGTATCTCCCATTGCCCATTCAATTGCATCGATTTGAGGATTAGGATATCTTCCTTCCCAAATTGTACCTCTGTTTGTAAGATACTTCTTGCCCTCATTCAATCCAATCGGATCATAAAAATGTCTGACTGATGCTGCCAGTTCAGGCTCATCTGCGGAAAAACCGCCATGTTTAATCCATTCAAGTGCGGTGTAATTAACCAGACTTTCTGCATAGGTGGCTAATAGAAAACCGGGATTTGTTACTGCTTTACCATTTAATAGCTGCTTATCATTTAATAGGTTTATTGAATACCCTTCAGGAAAATAATTTTTGTAGTTCTGTTCGAAAAATTGTACTATCGCCTCATTAAATGTTGGATGAGCGTTAAAATTATCATAGGAAAAAACCAGTCCTTTTAATAAGAAATAAACTACTACTCCTGATACAAACGATATTATATTTTTAATTTTCATAATGAACCTCAAAATCTCATTAATTGCCAATCATTGCTACCGCTACTTACATAGGCAATTGTATAAGTTACTTCATTAATTATTATTTCATATTCTGCATATAACTCATTAGCAAAAATGAGTTTCCTTTTTTCCAATGCTGTTCCAAATGCAGATAAACTTTCTTTTGAATTATTTAGTATTTCTGCATATACTTCTTTAAACTCATCATTTAAGTAACTTATAACTTTAGGTTTATCTTCAGAATTAAATGCTGCAATAAGGCTTTCCGAAAGTCCCTTCATTGATTGGCTTTCTGTGTACTCCGTATTCAGATTCTCTTCAGGTTGTGTAGGTGATTCCTTCTCTGAACAACTAAGGTTCAAATTAATCAGGAAAGCAATGCCGAAACCAAAACTGAATAATTTTAGATGTAAATAAATGTTTTTCATTAGGTAACTCCATAATTTGAGAAGAGCATTTATATTTATTCTTTGGTAAAATATAGATTCATATAACTGTCACTTTGACAAGAGAAATCTACCAGAGTAAATCCCGTATATTCATTTCCGCCGGTATATTTTAATGTATCCACATATTGACATACATCTGTTCCAAAAACCTTATATTCTCTGAAATCACCATCATAAGTCGGCTTCAGATCAATTATCTTACTTTTAATTGAATATTTATAAACTTCGTTATACTGATTCGTCCTTTCGTTATTAGCCTTGAAGGATGTTACGGCTTTTGTGAAAGGATCAAATAAAACCTCAATATTACCTTTGTATTGGTCGCCTGACCGCTCTTCATCCCAGCTGCCGAAACATTTATTTTCGGTATCATTGTATTGGATTATACCCGTCCAATTGAGCGATGCAATCGAGAAGCTGTTGCTTTGATACGAGTAAGAGTATTCTCCCATGAAGATAATATCAAAGTTCACTTTATTGAATTCGAATTCAACACTAGGTTCACTGCAGGGATTTATATTCTCCGGCTGGTTTGCCACATAGAATCTGACTGCCGTCCAGGGTTTCGGTTTATTCTTTCGCTGCGGAATATTAGGGAATAACCCCGGTTGATCTTTAAGTTCATTCTGAAGCAAATCTATCGGACTTGAATTTCGTAAATCCTCAAAATCCTCATCACTAATATCTCTATCTTCATCAGGATACCAAAATACATTTTCACCATTTTTCTGTATAATGGCATTTGTTACGGCCGGTTTCGCCGAAATACTATTTCTTAGCTTCAGTCTACCCTCTTTCATTTCTAAAGTTGCACTATGTGGAACGTGATTGTAAAAGCCCTTCGAAGATTTTGAGCTCCATTTATCTCTGGCAAAAAGAACGACTACTCTTTTATTTTTATTTTTTACAAAATCGACTATCTCATTCCAGTTATTTCCGATAGGCTGATCTTTTTCGAAAGCGCTGTTATTTTGAAAATAGGCTCCTAAAAATGCTTGCAATGTTTCATGACCTGTTTGAGAATCTGAGTCGATGTTCGTATTAATATTGCCGTACTTATCAGTGACTTTTTTCCAGGTGTCGGCATTGGTACAGCCCCTCTGTTCAAAGTTTTTCAAAAGGTAAACCAAGGTGCCTTTATGACAATTTCCAATCGCTCCATATTTACTAAAATGTTCGATCTCAATTTGAGCTATCAATCCTTTTTCAGTATTTCTTACTTCCTTGCATACATCCACCGGAAAATAATCACCGGGACTTTCTTCAAACGAAATCAATACTAGGGGCATATGGTCTTCTGGCCAGGTTGCCGGAAGTGGAAAACTAAGTTTGACAGGTTTTTCAAATACCAGTCCGTTGGGCTCAAGATCTACGGCGCTTACGCACCATTCGTGCATCTCATTCCCATGAAAAGGAGTCAATGTAATTTCAGTATCTTCCAATAGGGCCTCTGGGGGAATTTCCAAAGAAAATCCCTCCTCTGTTTCGATTGTTCCCCCACCGCTTGCAGAAATGGTTTGTGAAACGGGATCAGAAAGCTGCGGTGATGTGGGCTGGTCATTATCATTGCATGATAGGCAAAAGAGCAAAATGACGACAATTATTACTTTTAGACCTTTCATCGTTTCCTCTATTTTTACATTTAGTGCTTGTCATTAAAATTATAACAAATACGAAAGCAATAAGAATTAAGACATTTTCTATATTGTTCCCAGAAATCATTCTTTAGTTATTTTTATTTTCAACATTGTCAACTTAAATTGATTAACAAATTGTTTATTATCATTTTATTCCAACTAGTATTTCGATTTTACTATCTTCATTACAATTTTTAATTTCTTTATTCTCTGTATATCCAGTAGTAATCCACTGATAAGACATATTATCTATCTTATCGCAAGTTTCTATCCCCTTAGTTCTAAACCAAATATTATTTGTATTATAGGGGTCAATAGGAATATCATGCCCCGAAACACTTGATTCTTTTACGTAACCGTAAGGTGTATTAGGCTCATATTCCATTCTTCTGTTCACAGAAAAAATAAGAATATTTTTAAGTTCTTCATCAAATTTAACGCTTGAAGTGCCGGAATAATGAATACCGCTGGAACTAGTATAATCAAATGAACTCTTATATTCATTATTTTCAAATGTAAAAATACTGCTTGGCTCATCTGTATGACTAAAGAACTCATCACTATACCATCCACTTTCAGTGGATGTAGATCCATCTGAATAAACAATCGTTACATTAGCTTCGATATTTCCAGTCTGTACTAGACATCCGGTGACCATTGGTTTTTCGGATAATTCGTAGACTTCAGAACTAATTTTTATACCTGCTATTTCCAGGTTAGCATATACCTCTTTATGATTTCCCCAGTCTGTCAAAGTTCCATCAAACTTTCCACCAATACAATCCAGTTCTCCTATCTCTTCAAAATTTTCATTATCATATATTATTATTTTACCCGAATATGAAATGTTAGAACTGTACTCGCTTGTTGCTTTGTGAGCAACTTTACCTTCTATTTGACCAGATGAATTGGCAGAATTAATTTTTACTTCAAATTTTGGAATAAACAATCTAACTACATTTGCTCCTGCACAAATTATATTTGGGATCAAGTATTGTGCTTGATTTCTTACGCATTCTCTATCGATATAGGGATAAGTTCTGTTCCACCAGTATCCTTTATCCTTCAACATTATGATTTTATAATTATTATATGGTAAAATTTTATAATATGTGTAATCATCATTGTCATATAAAAAGTCCTGCAATAACGGCCTGGGGTACGTTCCCTCTTTATTTATTGGGTGAATAATTTCATGTCCAACACCGTTTATTGTCTCTTTTGTAAAAAAATTTGCGTTTGTAAATTCTGCAAGTTTTTCATTTATTGACCTTATTGTTGTTGTATTTTCAAAAAATGATTTTAATTCCGGGTCCGGATCATCATTCAAAAATATTGAAATATTTCCTGGATTAAATTGCTCTTCATATGGATCAGGGCTACCAAATATTGCCCCTATGCTTTCACCAACTGGAGCTGCATGGCTGTCATTTCTTGTATGAGGGGGACATCCCATATCTCCAGTATTATGGAGTACTTCACCTAGACACCGGAATGCTTTTGCAAGATAATTATTTTTTGTTTCATCATCAGCCGTTCCGAGAGCTGCAATAAAATATTCCTTCCCTTTTATCAATGTCCATTTATTTTCAGCCCCTTTTGGAGTATCACCCATAGCCCACTCTATTGCATCAGTCTGTGGATTAGAGTAATGATGTTCCCATGAAGTACCTTCGTTAGTAAGATATTTAGCTCCAACAAGTTGAACGGGATCATAAAAATGTCTTACAGAAGCTTGAACTTCTGGTTCGTCTGCAGATATTCCGCCATGAATAATCCATTCCCAAATAGTATAATCTGCTTCTCCCTCTCCGTATGTTGATTCCCATAGACCTAGATTATTAACTGCGATTCCTCTGTATTTAGTTTGGTCTGCGGAAATATCTATTTCATAATTAGATGGAAAATATTTAGATGAGTTTCCCTCTATAAATTTTATAATTGCCCCATTAAATGTTCCGTGTGCAATTTTATTATCATAAGAGAAAACAATTCCTCTTAACAGAAAATAGAACATAAATCCAGCGATAACGGCTATAATATTTTTAATATTCATGTTGTTCTCCTCTACAGTCTCAATAATTTCCAGACACCGTCACCCCCGTTGCCATAGTCGATAGAATATGTTTCTCCCTCTATAATAATTTCATACTCAGCAAAAAGTTCATTTGCGAATATCAATTTTCTGCTTTCAAGAGCGATTCCATAATCAGAAAGACTTTTTGTGGAACTTTTCAATATGTTTGAATATATCTCTTTTACTTCATCACTGAGAAATTCAATAACGTCCTCCTTTTTATTGGATTTGAGCGCAGCGATTAAATCCTCAGATAATTTTTTCATTGATTCAGTTTCCTGGTATTCAGAAAAATCTGGTGCTTCAGATTTGGGCTTTGTAATTGATTCCTTTTCTGAACAACTAAGGTTTAAGTTAATCATTAAGGCAGTACAGAATCCTAACAAGAATAATTTTAAATACAAATAGAAGTTTCCCATCGATTTACTCCTTGTTTTGAGATCAGAAAATTCATTCCTTGGTTATTGTTATTGTTAACCTGCTTGGCCATTGATCACTGTCTGGCCTACATTCTCTAATACTTATTATATCCCAATCAACACCGCCACCGCCGGTTTGTTTATTTTTTAAATCATTTAATACTTCACATACTTCCAAACCAGTTACTGAATATTCATCATTATAATATGAGGGAATCAAGGGTATATTTTCCCCCGATATCCTTTTTTCAAGTGTGCCATATAGTGGATTAACGACTGTTTTATCAACATTGTATTGAGCAGAAAAAGTTAATATTGTATCTAAGTCTTTATTGAATTCTATATACATTTTTCCCATAACATTAAATCCCTGATTATCTGTATAAGTATAGGCTTGGGAAAATATGTTATTTTCAAATGTTGGCTCTTGCGCTGGTTCTCCCTCTGTATTAAAGTAGGTCCAAAACCTCTCATAAACATCATCTGTACTGGTGCCATCCTCCCAATACTTACGAATATTTACATCTATATCCAATAGGGAAATTGCGCAGCCAGTTATTTTGGGTAATGGCTTTACATTCTTATGCTCAATTTTTAATTCAATACTTGAAGTAGTAAAATTTGGGTAATCAGGCATTCGATTTGACACAAGTGCTATAAGCTGATATCCATTATCTGCTAAGTTTTTAATGTTACCTACACTATCTGTTTTTTCTGCACTTGTAATAAATTCTATTTCTGTCCCTTTATATTTAAACAGCGAAATCTCAGCGTCTCCGCCACTGACAGTAAACTTTAATCCGCTTTCTTCATTTAACCCAGGTAATAAATTTACTCTATACAATTTTGCAGATAAATCTTTGTAAGTCTCTGTCCATTTTATTACAGTGGTTGTATCCTCAATCCCAAATTCAGCCGACCAATTTTCTTTACAAATGTCCACCATTGAAGAGTTGTTATCGTGATGTTTTATTCTGTTTAACCAAGTTTCACTGCTCAGAATATATTGGTGTAATTCTGCTAACCATCCTTTTGGAGGCCCAGTATTAGAAATAATTGCTTCAACTGGTTCTTTACCATTTTTAATTTCAAGTACAATGGTGCTTAAAATTTCTTCACTATATTTCATCGTAAGGTATTCAAATGTAATGGCTGTTTGAATTATTCCAGGAGTGGCTTTTAGAAAAGTTGAATTCAAATGTTGCTTAATATTTTTTAGATCAGAATATTCTTCCCAATAGTTATTTATAAATGTAGACCATGTCGATATTGAGTTAATAATCCACTTATCATTTTCAGATAACCAGTAACTACGAAGAATAACCGCTATTAAAACAGCGTCAGCTTTTTTTATATTCCTCAGTAAACTTGATTCACTTTTAACCCATAATAGAATGTTAGCATCCATACCCAATTTATACTCGTAAAGAAGACTTTCTTCAGAATGTTTTTCTATATAAATTATTTTGGGCCATTGTGTTAAACCTAGATCAAATTTTAATGTATTAAATCTGTCATAGGCTGATTCAAAATATTGTAGTATTTTTTGAAACTCTTGTCCATATTCTTTTTCACTAAAATCAGTGCTTTTAATAATAAAATGCTCCGAGCGTATTGACGCACAACCTGTATATGCTTCCATCATCCATGAAAAATACAACGTTTTGGTTTTATTAAAGTTGTCAAGGTTTGCAGTACCATTTAAAGCGGGAATTATTGCTTTAAGATATCCATTTTCTTCAGTTGCCTCCAACAAAGTAATGACAGTATCAACAATCGTAGAATCAATGTAATCAACTTCAGATTGCATTCTTTGTTCAATAAAATTTAATCCACTCAATGTACCCGAATATTTAACGTATATTTCTAAAGGAAGTGAGTAATTCTGTGGAATACCATCAATAAGAAAAATATCGGAAACACTATTTTCATTTGAGGGTTCTTTATCAACTAAAAACAATTCTAAATTTGAACCTTCGTTAAATGAGCCATTAGGCACAATTAGTCTAAAATCTTCTGTTTCTAGTGTCCCACCTTCCGGACCAATATTGGCTTCAGCCACAAGGTCACCGGTTGGTGTTTCTTCTTCGGGAGAAGTTGGATCTTTTTCTTTGCATGTAAAAAGTAAAATTGCAATAAATAGGATTGGTATTATGTTTTTCATTTTAATAACCTTTATAAGTTCGTAAAATGAATAAAAGAAGTATGCTAGAGAGAAAAGAAGATTTGAGACAAGAAATTACTTTACAATATTAAAATATTCTCTCATATAATTACAAAATAATAATCATTCAAGTAATAAACAACACTTTTTTGTCTTATTTACAAGAGATTAGGTCTTAATATATTTTATGATCATTTAACATATTATTATTATACAATATTTATACTATTACCACTCCGGCTCAAAAAAAACTTAATGAGTCTCGAAAGAAATCAATTTGATTTTTACTATTTCATAATCATCTATAATTCTAACATTTAGTAAATTTACATTTAGTAAAATTGTATAGAGTTATTTGATGCGGCAATTATTTTTTTTAATAATATCAATAGTATTACTCGTTAATACTCATTCACAAACTACATATAGACCCAAAGTTGGTCTGGTCCTTTCAGGCGGGGGTGCTAAAGGCTTTGCCCATATTGGAGTTCTGGAAATA
>CAVQBF010000029.1:0-20661 GCA_963710615.1 uncultured Ignavibacteriales bacterium | reverse complement strand
ATATGGCAAGAAATCTTTCATCAAGAAAAACAAATACGATTGGATTAGTTGTCCCAAAAATTGCTCACTTTTTTTTCGGTGCCATTATTGAATCTGTTTATAATTTAGCATTTCAAAATGATTACGAAATTATTTTAATGGTATCCCAAGAGAGTGAAGAAAAAGAAAAAAAACATATTCAAACATTACTTGCGATGCGCGTTGATGGAATAATAATCTCTTTATCTCAAGAAACAAAAGATTATACAATTTTTGAAAACTTGATTAAGAAAAATATTCCTTTAGTTTTTATTGATAGAATTCCTAAAATGAAAAACATCAATAAAGTTTTTGTTGATGATAAAAATGGTTCATTTAAAGCAATAGAACATGCAATTAAATCAGGCTATACTAAGATCGGTCATATCGGTGGTTACACACAAGTAAATATTGGTCAACAAAGATTATTAGGTTTTGAGAAAGCCATGAAGAAGTACAAAATCCCTATAAATCCCAAATGGATATTTAAAGGCGGCTTTGGAGTTAAACATGGTTACGATTCTTTTATGAAGCTCTACAATGAAGATAATTTACCTGAATTAATATTCACTGTTACTTATCCAGTTGCATTGGGAATATATAAAGCAGTTAATGAACTTGGGATAAAAATTCCTGATGATATTGACATAATTTGTTTTGGTGATGCAGAAGAACAAAAATATTTATCACCAGCTTTAAGCTGCATCAAACAACCAACAAATTTGATAGCGGAAAATGCGATGGAAATAATGCTAAATCAATTAGATGAGTCTGAAAACAGAGAAGTAAAAACAATAGAAATACCAACGGAATTAATTTTACGCGGAACTTGTTTAGGAAAATTGAAAGATTAATTGAAATATTTTTATAAAAGGGAACTAAAATGAAAAAACTAATTGTAATATTTTTAATTGTAGTTGGGAGTTATTTACAGTTATTTGCGCAAGAAAATACAATGGATAAATTTTATCATGAAATTAAACTTTCTGTTAATAACCCAACAAGCATAGAAAGAATTAACGAACTAGTTTTAATTAATATTGATAGGCTTAAAAGTAAAAATAATAATTTCAACAAAGATGCTTTTATCATTTATGAAAATGAAAAAGAAATTCCGAGTCAACTTTATAATAATGGATTTGATTGCTCACATATTATTTGGCTGTCAATTTTCAGCCAAAAGAATCTAAACAGTATTTTCGATAAAATATTTAGAAAATGGTAAGCTAAGACGAGACTATAAACCAAGAACTTACGCAGAGCTTGCAATGAAGTTCAATTCAAGTTATAGAGATAAAAAATTTACAAATGAACCTTTTCAAAATTTTACCAAAGTTGTAGTTCCTAAAATTCATACTGATCACGATGCACTTTTTAAGTATGAAGGTCCGGGTTGGGAATCAGAAAAGGTGGGCTATAGATTTTACCTTGATTGGAGAAATGCAACTGATATATTTGGTAAAAAAGTCAATGATTTAGTTCTACACAAAGTAGGAACAGTAGACTTAATTGCAAAAGATGATTCATATCATGAAATGCAGGAATGGGGAATGGATATTTTCAAGGTGGGAAGTACTTTAGGGATTGGTTCTATAGGAATGATGAATGCAGATAGTATATATATGGTTTCTGAAACAGATGAAGTTATTTGCGAAATAAATTATAATGGTCCAATTTTATCAGAAGTAAAAACAGACTATAAAAGGTGGAAAGTTGGCGAACAAAAATATGATTTGGTTTCAAAATTTTCAATTGCTGCCGGAAGCAGAATTACAAATGTTGATCTTTCAATTTATGACGCCGCTGAAAACATTACTACCGGATTGGCAAAGCATGAAAATGCAGATTTCATGAAATCAGAATCAAATGGTGATTGGCAATATATTGCACTTTACGGCAAGCAAACATTAAATAATGATAATTTAGGAATCGTACTTTTTTATAAAAAATCAGATTTGATTAAACAGGGTGAGACTGTTTTAAATTATTATGTTAGTCTAAAACCAAGTAAGAATAAGGTGAATTATGCTTTCGCTGCAGCTTGGGAAAAAGAACTAAATGGAATAAAAACTAAGGAAGAGTTTATAGATTACATTAATGATGAAATTTCAAAATTGAACAATCCACTGAAAATTAAAGTTAATTAGGTAATATGATGAGTGATTTTATTCTTCATGAAGATCGATTTTTTGATTCCGATCCTGCAATAAGGAATATAGCAAGAGAAATATTTGATGAGATTAAAGATTTCCCAATTATAAGTCCTCATGGTCACGTTGATCCAAAAATATTTGCTGAGAATAAACCTTTTCCAAATCCGACTGAATTATTTATTATACCTGATCATTATGTATTTAGAATGCTATATTCTCAAGGAATATCTTTTGAAGATTTAGATATTCCTCAAAAAGATGGAAAACGTCTCGGAAAGGATCCACGAAAAGTTTGGCAGTTATTTGCTGAAAATTATTATCTCTTTAATGGCACCCCCTCAGGCGTTTGGCTTGATTATGAATTTAATAAAGTTTTCGGAATTACAGAAAAATTAAATGGAGACAATGCACAAAAAATTTTTGATTCAATAAACGAAAAATTACAGCTTAATGAATATCTCCCCCGTAATTTATTTGATAAATTTAATATAGAACTTCTTACCACAACTGATTCAGCTACTGACCAATTAGTTTATCACAAGAAAATCAATGAATCTGGTTGGGATGGAAGAGTAATTCCTTGTTTTAGACCCGATGGCTTAACAAATTTAATGAATCCAAATTGGAAACAAGAACTTGATGAACTACAAAATGTAACCTCACTTGAAATTACCAAGTATGATTCATATCTCGAAGCTTTACAATTGCGAAGAGAGTATTTTAGGAAAATGGGAGCTACCTCAACAGATCATGGAGTTAGTTCACCTTATACTCATAAACTGAGCTCGACTGAGACTGAAGCAATATTTGATAGGGCGTTGAAAGGAGATGTCAGTGAGAGTGACGCTGAATTATTTAGTGCTAATATGTTAATGGAAATGGCAAGAATGAGCTGTGAAGACGGTTTAACAATGCAGATTCATGCAGGGTCAAATAGAAATCATAACAGTGTAATTTACAATAAATATGGTTTGGATAAAGGATGCGATATTCCACAGAGAGCTGAATACACAAATAATCTTAAAGAACTTCTTAATAAATACGGGAACAATACAAATTTTACCATAATAGTTTTTACACTTGATGAAACATCTTACTCAAGAGAGCTTGCACCTCTTGCAGGACATTATCCGGCAATGAAATTAGGTCCGGCTTGGTGGTTCCATGATAGCATAGAAGGAATGACTCGTTTCAGACAAATGGTTACGGAAACTGCTGGTTTCTATAATACTGTTGGATTTAATGATGATACCCGTGCTTTTGTTTCCATACCGGCCAGACATGATTTGGCTCGCAGAGTAGATGCAAACTATTTAGGCGGATTAGTTGCACGGCATATTATTAGTAAAGAAGAAGCTATTTTAATTATAAAGGACTTAACGTATAACTTAGTTAAAAAAGCATATAAACTATAAAGGTATCTAATATGATTCTTAATGAAGAAAGCAAAAGTGAAATAAACGAAAAAAATATGGTTAAAAATTTAGAGACTTTGCTTGATGGAAAAGTTTCAGTATATCCAAGATCGATAAACAAAATTGATAATGTCACATTTTTAATAGGAAAGAAAGGTGATGAAAAATATTTATACATCATAACAAACGAAAGAACAAATAAACAGGTTGAAAGATTTGAAGGAAAAGTTATTGAAACTACCTCTTCTGATTTTCTTGTTAAAGAATGTCCTCAAATACATAAAAATGCTGTAAAACTTCAAGAGCTATTTGAGTTTACAAAACCAATTCTATTAGGAATTAATAATTCATTTGGATTTGGAGATAGACTCGGATTGGCAAATCCGGCTCATATACGTTCTTTAGAGGGAAGTGATTTCAAACCGATCGTTGCACAACAGTCGATAAGAGAACTTACAAGAACTAATAGAACACCTGACCAAGTTATGGATGCTGCAATTTGGGCTGTATTTCAGGAGGGATATAAATCTGGATTTGGGGCAGATGCTGATCACTTAAAAACTACTACTGATATTGATTTAATGATAAATGCCGGATTCACATTCTTTACTTTTGATCCAAGCGAATATGTAATTAATGAAGCAGATACATTTAGTTTACTAGAAATTGAACAAAAGGTTAATGAACTAAACTGGTCCGTATTCAATGATTCACTAACCCAGGTAGTTAACAGATACACATCAAAGGAATTTAAATTAGATAAAGATTTTAATCTGGTTCCAACTTATGAAGAAGTGTTAAGGGCAACACTAAAATATGGAAATGCTATAGCACATATTAAAACTCTATTTGACTATCTCAGTACAAACTATTCAAAGCTTCCCTACGAAGTTGAGATCTCGGTTGATGAAACTGAATCTGTCACCACACCTTTTGAGCATTTTTTCATGGCTTCTGAACTAAATAGATTAGAAGTTAAGTTAATTAGTCTGGCTCCCAGATTTATCGGTGATTTTGAGAAAGGCATTGATTACAAAGGAGATATAGAATTATTTAAACAAGAATATCTGAAACATGTAAAAATTTCAGAGTATTTCGGCTCATATAAAATAAGTCTGCATTCAGGAAGTGATAAATTCGGAGTTTATAAGGCTATCGGTCAATTAAAACGTGGGCACACTCATGTTAAGACTGCTGGTACAAGTTATCTAGAAGCACTCAAAGTTGTCGCTTTTGCGGAGCCCACAGAATTTAGAAAAATATTGGATTTTTCAAGAAATGAATATCGAGAAAGAAAAAGAATCGTATCACGTCTCTGCTGAATTAAAAAATGTCCATAGCTCAGATAAATATTCAAATGAAGAATTATTAAATTTATTTTATCAAGATGACGCCAGACAAGTTATGCACGTTACATTTGGTAAAGTACTAACAACAAAAGATGAAAATGGAAAATTATTATTTAAGGAAAAGATTTACGAATGCCTGAAGAAGAATGAAGATGTGCATTATAATTATCTAATTAATCATTTCAGAAACCACTTAAATCCATTTAAATAAAATGACCAGAGAAGAAATAAAACAAGCAATTTTAGACAGAAAAGTTCTATCGGTTGTTAGGATGAAAAATCCATCGCAACTTATCCATGTGATAAATGCACTGAAAGAAGGCGGAGTTACTGGGATTGAATTGACAATGACAATACCAAATGCAATTGATGCGATCAGAAAGGCAAATGAAGAATTTGGCGATAATATTTTATTAGGAGTAGGTTCTGTAACAGATGCTCAAACTGCACTTGATGCAATTGATGCTGGGGCGAAGTTTGTCGTAAGTCCAATTTATAAAAAAGAACTTGTGGATTTTGTAATATCAAAAGGTATAGTTATAATTCCCGGTGGTTTTACTCCAACAGAAATACAAACTGCATATGAACAAGGAGCTGATTTTGTAAAAATATTCCCAGCTGATAATTTAGGAATGTCATTTATCAAATCAATAAAAGCTCCATTACCTCACTTAAAGGTTATTCCTACTGGAGGCGTAACTTTGGATAATGCAATTGATTGGATAAACCACGGTGCAAGTGCAGTTGGCATTGGTTCTGCGCTCGTTGATAATAAAGCCATTGAAATTGAAAACTATGCAAAGCTAACCGAGAATGCTAAAAAGCTTTGTTCAAATTTAGGTCTTAACTAGGAGATAATTATGCAAAAATATTCATTTGATGATTTGAACGGAAAAGTTTGTGTGATAACCGGCGGAGGAGGGGTTATTGGAGCCGTTCTTGCAAAAGGTTTGGCAAGTGTTGGAGCAAAAGTAGCAATACTTGACATCAAAAAAGAATTTGCAGACAAGGTTGCTGATGAAATTGTAAGGGATTTTGGCACGGAAGCTATTGGTGTTGAAGCTAATGTTCTTGATAAATCATCTTTAGAGGAATCTAAAAAAATAGTCGTGAAAAAATTTGGGTTAATAGATATATTAATAAATGGTGCCGGAGGCAACTCGCCAAAAGCTACAACAAAAGAAGAATTTATTACTGATGAAAATGTTAAATCATTAGAAAATACTTTTTTTGGATTGGAGCTTGAAGGTTTTCAAAAAGTTTTTGATTTAAACTTTCTGGGAACACTTCTTCCAACTATGGTATATGCTAAAGAAATGGTTGAAAGAAAATCTGGAGTGATTTTGAATGTCTCATCGATGAATTCATTTAGATCCTTAACTAAAATTCCCGCATATTCTGCAGCTAAAGCATCAATTAATAACTTTACGGAGTGGCTTGCAGTACACTTCGCCAAAATGAATGTAAGAGTTAACGCAATAGCACCTGGATTCTTTTTAACAAATCAAAATAGATTTTTATTGATTGATGAAAAAACTAATAAGTTAACAGCCCGTGGTGAAAAAATCATTAATAATACTCCAATGAATAAATTTGGTGAGACAGAAGACCTTGTTGGAGGAACATTATTTTTATTGTCAGATTTATCTAGTTTTATTACCGGAACAGTTATGCCAATTGACGGTGGTTTCAATATTTATAGTGGTGTTTAAGAATAAATAAATTTAAGGTAATTATTATGGTTTTAAATCTAAAACAAAATTGCAAATATTCTTTAATTGTCCCAACCAGTATGGGAGTTAGAATAACTCCTATTAACGGACAACCAGTTCACAGTAGTGATACTTATAAATTGCAAGCTACTAGTGCTGAGACAAATGTTGCAAGTATTTCTTCCTACTTAGGATTACCTGTGAAAGTGTTGACAACATTTGTTAAAAATAGTCCTATTTCCCAATTGATTAAAAGTAATTTAAAAACTAGATACATGGATTTTGAAGGTAAAGATGTTGAGCAAGGCGGACCCTGGGGTTATCGCCATCAGTTCAATATCGCAGATAGTGGATTCGGTTCGCGCGGACCAAGAGTTCATAATGATAGAGCCGGAGAGGTTGGAAGAACATTAAATGTAAGTGATTTTGATCTTGAACGTATCTTTGAGAAAGATGGGGTTCAAATAATTCATCTTTCTGGATTGATTGCAGCGTTATCTCCAGAAACAAGCACTTTTTGTCTTGAGTTAGCAAGAGCCGCAAAAAAGTATGGAACAAAAATATCATTTGACTTAAATTATCGTGCATCATTTTGGGAAGGAAGAGAAAAAGAATTAAGTGATGCCTTTAGTGAAATAGCATCACTCTCTGATATTCTTGTGGGGAATGAAGAAGACTTCCAACTTTGCTTAGGCATTGAAGGTCCCGAAGCTGGCGGTGAGGGATTGGATTCTAAAATCGATAGTTTCAAAGAAATGATAAAGCGTGTTAAAGAAAAATATTCCAATGCATCCGTATTTGCAACAACATTGCGTGAAGTCGTTAGTGCCAATCTACATTTATGGGGAGCAATTATGCTGGAGGACGAAAACTGGCATGTTGTTAAACCACGGGAAATTAACGTTCTTGATAGAATTGGCGGAGGCGATGGTTTTGTTGGTGGTCTGCTTTACGGGATCCTCAAAGGCTGGGATTCAGAAAAATGGATTCAGTTTGGCTGGGCAACTGGTGCAATGGCAACAACTTTCTTGACAGATTATGCACAACCTGCAGATGAAGAAATGGTTTGGAGTATCTGGCAGGGTAACGCTAGAGTTAAAAGATAATTATTTATTAATGGAGATTAAGTTGGTGATTTCAAAATTACTATTATCACTATTTTTTATTTCAAGTATAATTCTTGGTCAAAGTAATGATTTAAATATTGTACCTACAAGAATTATACTAAATATAACAGACAAACCAACCACAAGCGTTGCCGTAACATGGAGGACAAAAGAAAAGACCAATAAACCAGAAATTCAATTTGCACGTGCAACTGATTGGAAAGAATTTGAAGATAGTTTAATTATTGCGGAAGTAAAAATTGAAAAATTTGTATCAGATAAATTTGAGAAATTTTACTGTTATTCTGGTTTCATGAAAGAACTTGAAGCTAATACTGAATATGTTTATAGAGTTGGTGGAGATTCAATATGGAGTGAATGGAATCAATTTAAAACTGGAAAGGGTGAGAGGGAACCATTTAAATTTATTTATTTCGGTGATCCTCAAAATGAAAACAAAAATCATGTTTCAAGAGTATTTAGAAAAGCTTTTTCTACTGAGCCGGATGCTGATTTTTGGCTATTCGCGGGGGACTTGATATCTTTACCTTATGATAATCAATATGAAGAATTCTTTTTTGCCGGTTCATTTATGTTTAGAAGTATTCCAATGGTTATGGCTCCCGGAAACCATGATAGAGCATTCTTGAAAAAGGATGGGAAATTTGTATTAAATAAGAAAGGGGCGAAAATAAGGACAAACAAAATTGCGAATATATGGAAAACCTCTTTTACTCTCCCTGAAAATGGATTACCTGGTTTTGAGGAGACCTCATATTACTTTGATTACCAAGGTGCAAAATTTATAGTAATTAATTCCAATAATCCTGAAAAATTACAAGAACAGGCAGACTGGATGGACAATATTCTAGAAAATAATTCAACGAAATGGGTTATTGTTTGTTTTCATCATCCGATTTATTCAGCTGGTCGTGATAGAAATGATTATAAAACACGAGAAGCATTTATGCCGGTTTTTGATAAACATGGTGTAGATTTAGTCCTAACTGGACACGATCACGCATATGCAAGAAGCTTTAAGATTAAGAAAGGGCATAAAGTCAAGAACAATGAGAAAGGCACAGTTTATGTAGTGTCGGTTTCAGGACCTAAAATGTATAGTGTAAACGAAAGAACAGATAGTTTGATGGCAAAGGTAGGAGGGAATAATCAATTGTTTCAAGTAATTGAGATCGAGAATAACCAACTGGTTTATAATTCTTATACTGTAACAGGAAAACTATTCGATTCTTTTATACTTGATAAAAATATAAAAGAATAAAGAGAGAAAGGAAAGTTTATGTTGCTATTTGCTGAAGGTTCTGTAGATAAAGTTTTTGATAATAATGAATTAAAAGTTGCTCTGTTTTCGGCACTAGAAAAATTAGGAAAAAAAAATAAGGTTTTAACAATTCCGCCAGATTTTACTAGATTTCATTCTCATGCCGGTGAACTTACAACATTCGCTTATGACTATTATAAATCAAACCTAACAGATATTCTGCCAGCGCTTGGCACTCATTTCCCAATGACTGAAAATGAGATTACGAAAATGTTCCCTGGAATTCCTCATGATTTGTTTAGAGTACATAATTGGAGAAATGATCTTATAACTTTGGGAATAGTTCCATCTGATTTTATTAGAGAAGTCTCAGAAGGAAAAGTTGATTATACATGGCCCGCACAAGTTAATAAGCTGTTGGTTGAAGGTAACTTTGATTTAATACTATCTATTGGTCAAGTAGTTCCTCATGAAGTTGTTGGAATGGCAAATTATAATAAGAATATATTTGTTGGTACCGGTGGTTCAGAAGGAATTAACAAAAGTCATTTTCTGGGTGCTGCTTATGGAATGGAAAGAATGATGGGCAGGGCTGACACACCAGTTAGAAAAGTGTTAAACTATGCATCAGATAACTTTGCAAAACATTTACCAATTGTTTATGTCCAGACTGTAATTGGAAAAGACAAAAATGGAAAACTTGTAGTTCGCGGACTTTATATTGGTGATGATTTGGAGTGTTTCAACTTAGCTGCTGACCTATCGTTGGAAGTGAATTTTCAGATGCTGGATAAACCGCTGAAAAAAGTAATTGTTTATTTGGACCCATCAGAGTTTAAGTCAACTTGGTTAGGTAATAAGAGTGTTTATAGAACAAGAATGGCAATTGCTGATGAAGGAGAATTAATTGTACTTGCCCCGGGTTTGAGAGAGTTTGGTGAAGACCCAGGAATTGATAAATTAATTAGAAAATATGGATATGTAACAACTCCTGAGGTTTTAGATTTTGTTGAAAAAAATGCAGATTTAAAAAACAATCTCAGTGCTGCAGCACATTTAATTCATGGTTCGTCAGAGGGAAGGTTTAAGATTACTTATTGCCCAGGTCACATTACAAAAAAAGAAATTGAAAGTGTGAATTTTTTATATTCAAATTTAGATGAAACTATAAAGAAATATAATCCGGATATCTTACATGATGGATTTAATACAATGCCGGATGGAGAGGAAATTTTTTACATTTCTAATCCTGCTTTAGGATTATGGGCCTGGAAAGATAAATTTATTAACTAAATGTTTTTGTCATACTGAACTTGATTCAGTATCTCTAATGTAAAGTATTATTATGGTTAGATTCCGAAAAATTTTAGTAATGATTTAAGAATAATTCTTGTGTAATATAATGCTTAGTACTCAAAAATCACAAATTAAAATAATAGCTGATGATAAAATCCCTTTCCTTAAAGGAGTTTTTGAACCTTATGCAAATATAGAATATTATCCTGGTAAAGATATTTCTCATAGTATTGTAAAAAATGCTGATGCTTTAATAGTCCGCACTAGAACAAAGTGCAATAGGGATTTACTCAGTGGAACGAAGATAAAAATTGTTACTACTGCAACTATTGGAACTGACCATATTGATATAAATTATTGTGATCAAAATAATATTAAATGGTTAAATGCTCCCGGATGTAACTCAACCTCAGTTATGCAATATGTTGCATCGGCTCTTTTAACATTAGCAGAAATGGGTGATTTTAATTTAACTAATAAAACTATAGGCATTGTTGGCGTCGGAAATGTAGGAAGTAAAATTCGAAAAGTAGCTGAAACTTTAGGAATGAATATCTTATTAAATGATCCGCCAAGAGAGAGAATAGAAGGCTCAAAAGAGTTTTGTTCGTTTGAAAAAATAGTTAATGAAAGTGATATTATTACATTTCATGTTCCTCTAAATGAAAGCGGAGTTGATAAAACATTTCACTTGGCTGATGAAGAGTTTTTCAATCAGTTGGAAAAGAAGCCTATTATTATTAACTCATCTCGCGGGGAAGTAATAAAAACATCAGCGTTAAAAAATGCAATAAATACTGGAAAAATAAGTAAAACAGTATTAGACGTTTGGGAAGGAGAGCCAGATATAGATCTCGAATTGTTAAATAAAGTTGATATTGCTACACCTCATATAGCCGGATATTCAGCTGAAGGGAAAGCAAATGGAACCTCAATTTGTGTTAATGCAGTAAATGATTTTTTTAATCTTGGACTTAAAGTGAATTGGTATCCTGAGAATATTCCAATTCTAGAAAGTGGAAATTCCATTGTGATTGATTGCAAAAATAAGACACATCAAGATCTAATTAAAGAAGCGGTTGTTGGAAGTTATAATATTTTGGAAGATGATAAAAGATTAAGAAAATCACCGGAAACTTTTGAAAAACAAAGGGGAGAATATCGAATTAGAAGAGAATTTAGTCATTATAATCTAAAACTAAGAAATTGTGAATCGAAAGTTAATAAACAACTAAAAATGCTTGGATTTAACATAAAATGTAATTAGATGTCATTTGAAAATGACAACTAAAAATAGGAAATAATACTTAAAATAATAATCATAAATAAATATTATAAGGTAGTGTAATGGAAAAAAAAGCGGATATCGGAATTGTTGGTTTAGCTGTAATGGGTGAAAATCTGGTTCTTAATATGGAGAGTAAAGGTTTTACAGTTGCTGTCTATAATAGAACAGTTGAGAAAGTTGATAATTTTGTGAATGGTAGAGCCAAGGGAAAAAATATTATTGGTACACGATCAGTTGAAGAATTTATTACTTCTCTTGCAAAGCCTAGAAAAGTAATGCTGATGGTAAAAGCTGGAAAACCAGTTGATGCATTTATTGAACAAGTTATACCCCATTTAGAAGATGGCGATATTATAATAGATGGTGGTAACTCACATTTCCCTGATACAATTAGAAGGACAGAATATGTGGAGAGCAAAGGACTATTATATATAGGAACAGGTGTTTCCGGTGGTGAAGAAGGCGCTTTATTGGGTCCATCAATTATGCCTGGTGGTTCTCCAAAAGCATGGGAACATGTAAAACCAATCTTCCAGTCAATTGCGGCAAAAGTTGAGGATGGAACTCCATGCTGCGATTGGGTTGGTGAAGATGGTGCGGGTCATTTTGTTAAAATGGTTCATAACGGTATTGAATATGGTGATATGCAGCTAATTACTGAAGCATATCAGATTATGAAAGATTTACTCGGAATGAATGCTGATGAAATGCACGAAGTATTCAAAGAATGGAACCAAGGAGAACTCGATAGCTATCTGATTGAAATCACCAGAGATATTTTAGCATTCAAAGATGAAGATGGTAAACCTTTAGTCGATAAAATTCTAGATACAGCCGGTCAAAAAGGTACAGGCAAATGGACAGGAATTTCTGCTCTTGATTTAGGGGTTCCTCTAACTCTAATTGGTGAAGCTGTATTTGGAAGATGTCTTTCTGCTCAAAAAGAAGAGAGAGTTGAAGCTTCAAAAATATTAAGTGGACCAACCCCTAAATTTGAAGGAGATAAAAAAGAATTCATTAAAGATTTAGAAAAAGCTCTTTATGCGTCAAAACTAGTTTCTTATGCGCAAGGTTATGTATTAATGAAAGCTGCAGCAGAGGAATTCAATTGGAATTTAAACAATGGCGGCATTGCACTTATGTGGCGGGGCGGATGTATAATTCGTTCAGTATTTTTAGGTAAGATAAAAGAAGCATTTGATAATAATCCAAATTTAACGAATTTATTACTTGATCCATTTTTTAAATCTAAGATTGAAGAAGCTCAAGAAAGTTGGCGAAAAGTTGTTTCAACTGCAGTTATGAATGGAATATGGACACCTGCTTTAAGCACAGCATTAAATTATTTTGATGGATTTAGAAACGAAAGACTTCCTGCAAATTTATTACAAGCACAGCGTGATTATTTTGGAGCTCATACTTATGAAAGAATAGATAAGCCACGCGGTGAATTCTTCCATACAAATTGGACAGGAAGAGGTGGGGAAACTGCTTCTTCAACATATACAGTTTAATAATTAATTGAAAAGAATATGAATAAAATTATAATCTATTTATCAGTGCTACTTTTGGCAATACTTTCACTCTCATGCACCAAAACGACGAGTGTGAAAAAATTAAAAATTGGTCACGGTCTAGATCAATCACATCCAGTGCATAAAGCAATGCTATATCTTGCGGAGAGAGCAAGTGAAAAATCTAATGGAACATTACAAATATCCGTATATCCTAGTCAGCAATTAGGGACTGAACGTGAATGCTTAGAATTACTTCAAATTGGCAGCTTAGCTATGACAAAAGTTTCATGCTCTGTTATTGAAGGCTTTGTTCCAATATTCAAAGTATTTAGTCTTCCTTATATCTTTAGAGATGATGATCATAAGTTTAAAGTTTTTGAAGGAAAAGTTGGTAAAGATTTGCTGCTTTCCCCAGAAAAATATTGGTTGAGAGGATTATGTTTTTACGATGCCGGAAGCCGAAGCTTTTATACTAAAGATAAACCTATCCGGACGCCTGAAGACTTAACCGGATTAAAGATTAGAACACAAGAAAGTGCAACCTCAGTAAATCTAGTGAATTCTCTTGGGGGTTCTGCAACACCAATTTCCTGGGGTGAACTTTATACAGCTCTACAGCAAGGCGTTGTGGACGGAGCTGAAAATAATCCGCCAAGTTTTTATTTATCAAGACATTATGAGGTATGTAAATATTATTCATTGGATGAGCATACTTCGGTTCCAGACGTACTTGTTATTAGTACTGTTATTTGGAATGATTTAACTGAACAAGAGCAGCAATGGATACAAGAAGCAGCAGATGAATCTTATGTACATCAGAAAAAACTTTGGCAAGAATCAACCATGGAATCTCTAAAAGCTGTGGAAGAAGCCGGGGTAGAAATAATTTACCCTGATAAAACTCCATTTATTGAAAAAGTCCAACCAATGCTTGAAGAATACAAAGAAGAAAAAGAAGTTTACGAGTTAATTCAAAAAATAAAAGACGTTAAATAATATGAAATCATTAAAACTAAAAATTGACTTTGTCTTAAAATGGGTTCTTGTTTTTATTATGGCTGCTATGACAATTAATGTATTATGGCAAGTCTTTTCAAGATTTATTTTACAAGACCCAAGTTCAATTACCGAAGAACTTGCAAGGTATATGTTAATTTGGATTGGTATACTTGGTGCTGCATATGTCGCAGGTCAGAAAATGCATCTTGCAATCGACTTGCTTTCCACAAAATTAAGTGGTTCAAAAAAAAGTTATCTCGAAATATTTATCCAATTGTCGGTTTTTGTATTTTCATTTTCTGTAATGCTAATAGGTGGAATCAGACTGGTTCAAATTACACTTTCACTTAATCAAATATCGGCTGCTTTACAAATACCCTTGGGATATGTTTATTCTGTATTGCCATTAAGCGGTTTATTGATGATGTTCTATTCAGCAGTATTTATAATTGATGAATTCAAGAAAATTAAATCTTACTAATTTTAGAGCAAGGATTTTATAAATGGAATTATTTGAAATATTGGTTTTAGTAATATCCTTTGTGTTTTTACTTTCACTTGGAGTACCAATCTCTTTTAGTATTGGTATCTCCAGTTTGTTGACAATGCTGCTGAGTATAAATACTGTACCATCACTTACAACGGTTTCGCAAAGGATGGCAACAGGCTTAGATAGTTTTGCTCTGTTGGCTATTCCCTTTTTTATTTTTGCTGGTCAGTTAATGAATAGCGGGGGAATAGCGAGTCGATTAATTGATTTTGCAAAGGTCCTAGTCGGCAAATTACCTGGAGGATTGGCATTTGTTAATATATTAGCAGCAATGTTTTTTGGTGCAATCTCCGGTTCGGCGGTTGCAGCAGCTTCTGCCATTGGTGGTTTCATGACTCCGGTTATGGAAAAAGAAGGTTACGACAAGCCTTTCTCTGCTGCGGTAAATATTACTTCTGCTACAACTGGATTAATAATTCCGCCAAGTAATATTCTTATTGTATATTCACTTGCAAGCGGTGGAGTTTCTATCGCAGCTTTATTCTTAGCGGGTTACATCCCTGGACTTATATTTGGTTTGTCTTTAATGGTGGTTTCATTTATCTATGCGAAAAAACATAATTATAAAGTTAATATCGAATTTAGTTTTGGTGATGCGGTTAAAAAGTTCTTAAATGCTGTACCTAGTCTAATGTTAATAATTATTGTTATTGGAGGAATTGTAGCTGGATACTTCACAGCTACTGAAGCATCTGCTGTAGCAGTACTTTATGCATTTATTTTGTCGGTATTTATCTACAAAGAAATTAAACTAAAAGATCTGCCTGATATTTTATTAAGCAGTGCATCAACAACGGCTATTGTTATGTTATTGGTTGGAACATCAATGGCAATGAGTTGGGTTATGGCATATGAAAATATTCCTCAAAATGTAGCTCAAGCCTTGCTTGCGTTATCCGACAACAAGATTGTTATTTTAATAATTATAAATGTTATCCTATTGTTCATTGGAACATTTATGGATATGACTCCAGCAGTATTGATATTTACTCCCATATTTTTGCCGGTCGTTCAACAACTTGGTGTTAATCCAATTCATTTTGGAATAATGATGGTGATGAATTTAAGTGTTGGATTGTGCACACCACCAGTTGGCAGTGTGCTTTTTGTTGGCTGTTCTGTTGCAGATTTACCAATTACAAAAGTAATAAAACCGCTTATTCCAATGTTTTTGGCTATGATAGTTGCTCTATTGTTGGTGACTTACATTGAAGAATTAAGTTTAGTTGTTCCACAATTTTTCGGATATTAAAAATTTAGGAGATATAAAAATGGAAGTAAGATACTCACCTGATAAAGAAGGATTTAAAAAATTTACTACTGATGAACTTAGAAAAAGTTTTCTAATAGACAGTCTCTTTGTTAAAAATAAAATACCAATGGTTTATTCAGATGTTGATAGGTCAATAACTGGATCCGCTGTTCCAGTTGGAAAAGTGTTAAAATTAACTGCATCTAAAAAAGAAATGGCTGCAAATTATTTTACAGAGAGGAGAGAACTTGGGATAATAAATATAGGTGGAAAGGGAACAGTAAAAATTAATAAGAAGAGCTATGCAATGAACAATATTGATGCTCTTTATGTTGGGAAGGGAAAAAAGGATATATCATTTGATAGTTCAAATACAAAAAATCCGGCTATGTTTTATTTTGTTAGTTATCCAGCTCATACACCATTCCCTGATAAACAAGTGAAACTTGAAGATGCTGAATCAGTAAAACTAGGAAGTTTGGCCGATTCTAATGCAAGGACAATCCATAAATATATTTTACCCGGTAAAGTAGAAACGTGTCAATTGGTAATGGGTCTAACGATATTAGAAGAAGGTAGTGTTTGGAACACGATGCCCGCGCATACTCATCAAAGAAGATCTGAAGTTTATATGTACTTTGGATTGAGAAAAGATTCTGTTGTTTTTCATATGCTTGGTGAAGCTGAAGAAACAAGACATATTGTAATGAGAGATAAACAAGCAGTTCTATCAACAAGTTGGTCAATGCATGCTGGTGCTGGAACTCAAAATTATTCGTTTATTTGGGCAATGGGCGGTGAAAACCAAGTATTTGATGACATGGATTGGATTCCAATGGAAAAATTAAAATAATTAAATAGTGATTTGCAATGATAATTGAATCTAGAGCTTATGCTAGAGCTGGCCTATTAGGAAATCCTTCAGATGGATATTATGGTAAAACTATCTCTTTGATAGTTAAAAATTTTGGGGCACATATTTCACTCTATGAATCACCGGAACTAATAATTGAAGTGCTTGATCAAGATAAAAATGTTTTTAAAAATATTTATGATCTCGTTGATAGGATTAAACTTCATGGCTACTATGGAGGAGATAGATTAATAAAAGCGGGAATTAAGACATTTTATGATTATTGTAATGAAAATGAAATTAAACTTAAAAATAAGAATTTCTCAGTTAGGTATAACTCATCTATCCCTAGACAAGTTGGTTTAGCCGGATCAAGTGCGATACTTACAGCAACAATAAAAGCACTGTTTAATTTTTTTGAAGTTGAAATTAGAAAAGAATTGCTTCCCACATTAATACTATCGGCTGAAACAAAAGAACTAAGTATAAATGCTGGATTGCAAGATCGAGTTATTCAAGTATATGAAGGCTTAGTATTTATGGATTTCGATCAAGATTTTATGAGCAAAAATAATCATGGTAAATATCAAGTTTTACCTATTGAGAATTTACCTAAAATATATTTAGCTTATAAAGACACCCTTGGGAAAGTTTCAGGTGTTGTTCTTAATGATATTGCCAGTCGTTTCAGAAGAGGTGATAAGCTCGTAATTGAAACACTAGAGGAGATTAGTAAATGTGCATATGAGGGAAAATCAGCAATTGAAAATAAAGATTATATCTTGCTCGCCAAACTAATAAACAGAAATTTTGATCTTAGAAAAAAGATTATGAACATTAGCGATGAAAATTTAGAAATGGTTGAGATAGCGAGGGAATGTGGTGCATCGGCTAAGTTTGCAGGATCTGGCGGTTCAATAATTGGTACATACGAGAATGATGAAATGTTGACAAAATTAATGATGGAACTTAAAAAAATAAATGTAAGAGTTGTAAAACCATTTATTTCTTAAAGGAGAATTTGATGATAAAAAAAGCGGTAATACCGGCTGCAGGATTAGGGACAAGATTTTTACCGGCTACAAAAGCTCAGCCAAAAGAAATGCTTCCCATAATTGATACACCAACAATTCAATATGTAGTTCAAGAAGCAGTTGATTCGGGTATCGAAGATATTTTAATTATATCTGGAAAAGGGAAAAGAGCAATTGAAGATCATTTTGATAGAAATTATGAACTTGAAGTAGCGCTAAAAGAAAAAAATGAACAAGCATATAATGAAATTAGAAATATATCTGATATTGCCAAAATACACTATATAAGACAAAAAGAGCTAAAGGGTTTAGGTGATGCTATCTATCATGCAAAACATCATGTTGGGAATGAACCCTTTGCTGTTTTACTTGGAGACACAGTTGTTAGCTCAGTTATTCCGGTTACGCAGCAACTAATTGATATTTATGAACAGTATAAGCAGATAATAATAGGTGTTGAATCTGTTCCAAATGATAAAGTTCACAGATATGGAATTGTTGGTGGAGAAAAAATTAATGACTCATTGTATCAATTAAATGAAATGATTGAAAAGCCGCATCCTAATGAAGCCCCATCGAATTTGGCTGTTGCTGGAAGATATATCTTAACTCCAGATATATTTAAGGCATTGGAAGAAACAAAAGCCGGCAAAAATGATGAGATTCAGCTTACAGATGCTCTTAAAATATTTTTGTCAAGAGGAAGCGTTTATTCATATACTTTCGAAGGAAAACGTTACGATATTGGTGACAAGTTAGATTATTTAAAGACTACGGTAGAGTTTGGATTAAAACGAAAAGAATTCAGAGATGAATTCAAAGAGTTTTTAAAAGAAATAATTAGAGAAGAAAATGGAGATCAAAAATAATGATATTAGACAAATTCAATTTATCTGGAAAAGTTGCTTTGGTTACTGGTTCAAATAGAGGTATTGGTCAAATGTATGCCAAAGCATTAGCCGAGGCTGGTGCTGATATTGTTGGAGTTTCTTACGAATGTGATTTTAATTCGACTGAACAAATGATTTCCTCTCTGGGAAGAAAGTTTAAATCATATTGCTCAGATTTCTCAGATAGAAAATCAGTCTATCAATTTATTAAAAATGTAAAAAATGATTTTGAACGAATTGATATACTAATAAATAATGCTGGTACAATAATGAGAAAGCCTATTGCTGAGCATCCGGATGAATATTGGGATAAGGTAATTGAGGTTAATTTGTCTTCACAATTTATTTTAACCAGAGAGTTTGGTAAAGATATGATTGAAAGAGGTTACGGCAAAATTATTTTTATTGCCTCTCTACTTTCATTTCAGGGGGGAATTACAGTTCCTGGTTATGCATCATCAAAAGGAGGGATCAAACAGCTAACAATGGCTTTTGCAAATGAATGGGCATCTAAAGGTGTTACAGTTAATGCGATTGCGCCTGGTTACATTGCAACTGATAATACAAAAGCGCTGCGTGAAGATGAAGTAAGGAATAAAGCAATATTAGACAGAATCCCTCAAGGAAGATGGGGCACGCCAGAAGATTTAATGGGAACGGTAGTTTTCTTAAGCTCCGATGCATCAAACTACATAAACGGAAGTGTTATTACCGTTGACGGCGGTTGGATGGGTAGATAAATTTTTATAAAAGATCTATTTAAATTTATTTTTGTGATTATATTGATTCAATAAAAAAATGATCGAGATCTTTTGATTCCCAGAGAATCTACAAAAAGTGCTTTAACTAAAATTTTTGATATTTATAACAATCAGTTTTATAAATTTGTCTAATGGTAAATGTAAAAAGAGAAGAATTATATTCAACATTTTATACAATTCTGTTAAAAAATGGTTTTAACATTGATAATGCCGAAACCCTCTCAGAAATATTTACCGAAAATACTCTAGTTGGTGTTTCATCTCATGGTGTTAATCGTTTTCCAAGCTTTATAGAATTAGTAAAATCAAAACATATAATAACTACAGCTAATCCAGTAAAAGAAAATTCATTTAATGCTCTTGAACAATGGAATGGAAATTTTGGAGCCGGACCTTTAAATGCTAAATTAATGTCTGAAAGAGCGATTGAATTATCTCAACAATTTGGAATTGGTTGTATTGCATTAAAAAACTCAAATCATTGGATGAGACCAGGATATTATGCTTGGGAAGCGGCTAATAAGGGATACGTTTTTATTTGTTGGACAAACACAATTCCTAACCTGCCTCCTTGGGGAGCAAAAGAATCTAAGACAGGAAATAACCCAATAGTGTTTGGTGTACCTCGTAAGGAAGGAAATATTGTATTGGATATGGCACTCTCTCAATTTGCATATGGTAAATTGGCAAATTATTCGAGGGAAGGAAAAGAACTTCCATATTTTGGCGGTTATAATAAAAAGGGAAATTTAACTAAGAATCCAAATGAAATTTATGAATCGTGGAGGCCATTGCCGATTGGTTACTGGAAGGGTTCAGGTTTGTCTCTTTTACTCGATTTGATAACTACAATACTCTCTGGAGGTAATTCAACTGCTAAACTTAGTAAAAGTAAAGTAGACTCAGGAATGTCACAAATCTATATAGCTATTGATCCGAATAAATTTTCATCTAAGGAATTGATAGAAAAAACTGTGAATGAAATTTTGGAATATTACTTAAGTGCGGAGAAAATAGGTTCTGAAGAATTATCCTATCCTGGTAAAAGAATTGTAGAGACAAAAAGGGAAAACATAAGGTGCGGCATTCCAATTGATGAAGAAGTCTGGCAAAACTTAATAACAATTGCCGACTCTTGAGTATCATCTAATTAAACAAATAGGCCCTTAAAAAGTTTAAAATACGG
>CAVQBF010000028.1:0-7678 GCA_963710615.1 uncultured Ignavibacteriales bacterium | reverse complement strand
CACTACCTTTTAAGATGGTTGTTCAAAAGAATTTTGTATGTTTACATTGATAATAAGATGAAATGCTATTATTATCTTTTCAATAAATTTAGATTCACTTCTATTACTTTATGGAAGAATGAATTGCAAGTGCTTTGTTTAGTATTTGTTTTTATAATTTAATACTGTATGCCCGATAAAAAATCCATAGTTTCCAATCTCATCTTAATGTTGGCATTATTCTGCTTTAACAATATATACTCGCAAAAGAATGGTGTAAATATATTTGGTAAGGTTACAAATGAAGATACTTCTGAACCACTTATTGGCATAAATATCATCATTAGTAAAATGAACTCATTAGAACAATTTGAGTTTGAGACGGGTGCTACTTCAAATCAGAATGGAGAATATGAGTCTAATAAACTTGGCAAGGGAAGTTATAAAATTTTATTTCAAGGTATCGGGTATAAAGAGTATTCAGAAATCATTGATATCGAACTAAATAGTGGAAAAATATTATTTAATATCTCACTTTCACCACTGGCAGTAGAACTTAGCGAAGTACTGGTCTCCGATGAAAAGCCTACTGAAAAAAATATTAGCGTTATTAATGTTTCTACAAAACTATTATCAATGCTTCCATCAATTTCCGGGGAAGTCGATATTTTTAGATCGCTGCAAATGCTTCCAGGTGTGAAGGTCGCCTCTGAATTATCCAATGGAATTTATATTCGGGGCGGTTCACCTGATCAAAATTTGACAATTGTAGATGGAACAATGATTTATAATCCGGCACATTTGGGGAATATTGCAAGTACCTTTAATACTCACGCAATCTACGATATGAAATTGATTAAGGGTGCATTTCCCGCAGAATATGGAGGAAGACTTTCCAGTGTTTTAGATATTAAACTTAGAGAGGGGAATAAAGAAAAAGAAAAGGGTGTGGTTGGAATTGGAGCTATAAATTCCCATTTTGTAATTGAAGGACCGATTTCCGCTAAAACTACCTACATTCTATCTGGAAGGATAATGTATTACGACCGACTTCAGAAATATTTTCAGAAAAAAAGTGTTACACCCAGATTTAATTTTTATGATCTTAATTTAAAACTTAACCATGAAGTGGATAAGAGTGAAAACATTTCTATTAACGCAATGTACAGTAAGGATAATATTTATAGTTCTCCTGTTAATTTAGGATTTGACTACAAAATAAATTGGGTCAATTCAAATATTGGCATAAACAGATTAAAAGCATTATCAGAAGATATCTATTCCTCTACCAATGTATCTCTAATAAATTATGATTTTGTTTCCTCTCTCGACGATCAATCAAACGACACACTTGCAGCTGACTATTTTACTTCATCTGAACTTCAAGACATTAGCATTAAACAAAAATTTGATTATAAGATTACCGAGGCAAATAAGTTAAAGACCGGTTTTGAGATACTACTGCATAACTACAAATTGGTTAACTGGATAGTATATGATCCTATACTTGAAACTTCACCGGATAATTTTGAAAAATATAACTCTTCAGAGATTTCATATTTCATTCAGCATGAATGGGATCCTTTTGCGTTTTTTGGTACTAACCTTGGTGTTAGGTTGTATAAATTTTCTCATTTACAAAAAATAAAGATTGAACCAAGACTTTCAATGTCAGTCTCTGCATTTGAGAATCTTATATTTAAATCAGCTTATGCCGAGTCACATCAATTTCTACATTTGATTTTAAGAAACGATATCAGGCTACCAACCGATCTATGGTATCCTTCTACAAAAAATATTGAACCGGCTAAATCAAAGCAGTATGTATTTGGGATAGACTATTATTTTCAAGATAAAATGTTTCTAATGGCCTTAGAGGGTTATTACAAAGACTTTGACAATATTTACGAAATTCAAGATTTGCCAAAATATTCGCTCGATAGGAAAATTGAAGAAAACTTTACTAAGGGGAAAGGGGAGGCTTACGGCGTTGAATTTTTTATCAATAAGCGGAAAGGGAGATTTTTAGGTTGGATCGGGTATACATATTCTTATACTAAAAGATTATTTGATGTCCTAAATTCAGGAAGAATATTTCCACCCCGTTATGATAGACGACACGATATTTCTGCAGTAGGGACTTATAATTTATTTGACAATTTAAGTTTTGGTTTTACATTCACATATTCATCCGGGCCCGGCTTAACAATGCCTACTAGCAAATATTACTATGGCAATGAGGAGCTAAACGAGGATATAAATGAACAGATTTATTATTCCGATAGGAATGATTATAAGTTACCTGATTATCATAAGCTTGACCTCAACTTTAAGTATAACACAGATTGGGGAGGTTATCCTATAGAATTTTATATTAATCTGCTAAATGTCTATAATCAGCAAAATCCGTTTACACAATATATTTCCTATGATTTTGATGAAGATAAAAATGCTTATGACTACAACAGTTCTCTTAAATTAAGACAAATTACATTGATGCCCTTCTTCCCGACATTTGGATTTTCACTGAGGTTTGAATAAATGATTAAGAATTAAGTCATATTTCATTATTCTACTACTCTTTTTAATTAGCTGCACGGAAATAGGAGTGATTGAAGAAGATATCCCTTTTGAAGAGAAGTATATAGTCTATGGTCGACTTAAAGGGGGTACGGATGAAATTACTATCTCTTTCTCAAAAAGTTTTTCAATTGATGAAAACTTAAGCAGGGAAGATACCGCATTAAAGAATTTAGTGACCTACTTATGGTCTGAAACGCAAGGAATTTATCCCCTGGTCTATGATAACCAAAATAATTACATCCCCATTGATCAATTAAATGTTATGATGGACACAGAATATGAGCTGCATGCAAATATTGGATCCGAAAGAATCTTTGCAAGAACTACTGTTCCATTAAAGGCTGAAGTCCAGGCAGTAGAATTCATTGAAGACTATATGACATGTAAGATATTACCGGAAAAGAATAGTGTTTATGGTTGCAAGTATACCATTATCCCATTAAACGATAATCTTAATAAAATTATAGAGAATACTTTTTTTGAGATATCTGAAAAAGTCGAGAACGACATGGAAGTGATTCAAATAAGAACAATGGCACTTCCGATTGAATACTTAGAGAAGGTTGATAACTATATTCTTAATTTAGAAGTTTATTCTTTTGATAGTGATTATCGTGAATATTATTATTCTAGAAAAAACAACAAACCTATTGAGAATATATTCAGTGAAGGGGGCGGTTCAGTATTCTGGAATGTGCAGGGTGAAAATGTAATTGGTATGTTTATAGGCTATTCGGTATTGGAAATAAACAATATTCGTTTTGAGTAATTTAAATGAAATCCATTATTAAATACATATTGCTGCTTTCGGTTTTTATTGGAGTAAATTCCTGTTTGGATGATAATATCACCGAAGAGGAATTTGACTATTTCGAAAGTGCGGATCTTATTACTTATTTTGAGACAAATTCAAATCTCATTGAGACTGAGGAATATCTTTTTCTTATCGATGTTGATGAAGTTTATCAGCATCTTGATGATTATTTATTATTGGATATTCGTCCCCTAGATAAATATAAAAATGGACATATTCAAAATTCAATTAACATTCAATTGGATGGGTTAATTACGTTAATTAATTCTAAAGATAATCAATCAGTAGATAAAATTATTATAATAAGTGAGAGCGGTCAGAAAGCGGCCTATACAGTTGCTCTTCTCCGTCTATATGGGTTTAGTAATACTTTCTCAATAGATTATGGCATGGGGCAATGGAATAGTGCCTTTTCTGATATTTGGATAAAAGCAAGAGGAGATTCAAAGTATAAAGGCCAGCTCCATTTGGATAATAATATTTACCCAAAATTAAATAAAAACCTTCCAATCATATCTTTAGAATTTGAAAACAATTCATTTATTTCAGCAGTACAGAAAAGAATAGAAGCATATCTTACTGAAGAACAATTTCATTCCGCCATGTCAACTATAGATGAAATGGAAGAAAAATATCATATGGTAAACAGAGTATTCGAGGACTCATATATTATTTGTAATGGAGACTCAAGGTTATATAATATCAGGCAGATAGTTAAAGATGTTGTACCGGGTCCTGTAATATATGGTGGTCATCCTAGAACATCAGTATTATACAGTTCTTTGAGTGACTTCAGAAGCACCAGTCTATTATTAACTTTGCCATCAGAAAAAACCATTTTTGTTTATTCATTTAATGGACAGAGAAGTTCATATTTAGTAGCTTACTTAAGAATCTTAGGATATGATGCAAGATCAGTTTTGTTTGGCGGAGTAAGTATGTTTTATAATCATATGGACTATCAAAGAATAGAAGAAAGTTTTTTAGTAAAGAATATAAGGGATTATCCTTATGTTCAGTAAAATTAAATTTATGAAAAGAAGCATAATTACAGCATTAATTTTTATGACTATTTTTTCTCAGTCATTCTCTCAAAAGAATATTAATGGTCTGCAAAAAATTGATGATGAAGGTATTTATCTGGAATTAAATAGAATTTTGCTTCCTGTATATGATAGGGGAATGATAGCAAGATTTATGAGTTCAAGATGGTCTTGGAATACTTCCGGCTACTACGACTCGAGGCCTTTTCTATCATCTTCAGGATTTTTTATGTCAGGCATTAATGCTGAAGGTGAATTATGGACGAGCGGTGTTGAGCCTTCTCTTTTGATTAACGATTTTAACACTGGGACAGTGGAAAATTCCAATATTGATAAGTCATTATTCTTCAATTCAAAAGATGTTGAACATTTTGGTCCTCAATGGCAGGCGTGGGTGAGTGCCGTAGAAATGGGAGCAGAATTTTATGATGGAGATGGAGATGGAATATATAATCCTGTAGATTTAAATAGTAATGGCATCTGGGATGAAAATGAGGATAGACCGGCTCTTTATGGCGACATTATGGCCTGGAGCATTTACAATGATGGTCTTCCAAGTGAAGAGAGGAAAATAAAGGATTCTTCACCGCAAGGAATAGAAATAAGACAGACAATCTGGGCAATAAATGATAATCCTAATTTAGAGTCAGTATTCTTTGTTAAGTACTCACTATTAAATACTGGTTCAATTTCTGAAAGAAATGATAGTGTATATTTCAGTATTTATTCAGATGCATTCCTTGGATGGATAGAACTAGTTGGATCAGATGCAAAAGAAAATAATGGCTATTTTTATTCCAATTTACCTGAGAATGCTGACGCTTCGCCGATTTCATTAATTGTCGCTCAACTTCAAGGGCCAATTATAACTAGCTATGATGATAGTGCATTTAAAATTGAGGGGGAGGAATTCCTAAACGAGAGAATAGAGAATGCTAGGAATTTAAACATATCGGCTGTAAGTATTATGAACGCAGACGCATCATTTAATACTACACGTCAGATTAGAAATACAATGTTGGCTCTAAATAATCCTGCTCCTTGTATGGATAACAATGGATATTTTAATGGTGTTGACTGTAATAGTATCGACAAAAGTTTCATTTATAGCGGTGATCCAATAACTGGTAAAGGATGGATAAATAATAATAGTTTCGATAAAAAAATTATGGTCACAACGGGTCCGTTTACATTAGAAAAAAATATACCGCAAGAATTAATATTTGCTTTTATCATTGGGGAAGGATCTAGCGGCTTAAATGCGCTTGAAGATGCAAATTTACTCAAAAAGTATGTCGATTATTATTTCTATGACGAGCCTCAAAAATTGCCAGAAGTTGATCCGATTATAATAACAGAAGATGATTATATTGAATTAATATGGGAGACATCGAAATTTTTCGAATATAATTCCAAAGGTTATGGTTACGATATGCAGTTTGAAGGCTTCAATGTATATATGTTTAACAGCAATTCAACATCCGAAGAAATCAACGGAATTAAGAATTCTAAAAAAATTATTAGTTATGATGTCTACAATGATATAAATAAAATATTTATTGAAGATAAAAAGGAACTTGATACTGATTTAATTTACGAGGAAGGAACACAACTCCCTTCTTATATTTACTCTGATCCAAATAGTGGCAGAATAAAATTAAAGATTCAACGTAACCCATTCGACTTTAGCACATTGAAAAAGGGGATGCCATACTTTATATCAATTAATCCGTTTGCCGTAAACAGATTGGATATTGAAAAATATGGTGCTCGAGGTTCCTGGTTAATACCGAGAGACTCTGAATTCGGATTCATCGAGTCTGAATCAGTAATTCTTAAAGACAATAAAGGTAATCCCGGAATAGTATTAGGTGAAAATGAAAATGATCCATACTTCAAAGGTGTTGAATTAGAACACTCAAGCGGTAATTCAGAAGTAAAAATCACCTATTCGATTTATGATAAATCTAAACTAACAGATGATACTTATGAGGTTGGCTTCTACAGAAATGAAAATGAAATATATAGCTTAGATTTTTATCTTAAGAATCTATCTAAAAATGAATATTTGATCGACCAAGTTCCCATAGATTTTTATGAAAATAATATTCAGTATCTAACTGACGGTTTTCTTCTTAACATAGATTGGCTGAAACCGGGCATTAAAAGCATTACATTTGAAGGATCTGATCAATGGTATAAAGATTTTAACTTTTTGGATACCGGAGTATTTTACCTTGGTATGGATGGTGAACAGCAAGAAATAATTTCTCCCGTAAGTCCTCGTAAATACAGCATGGCGATAACTCTTGATAAACTATCAGATGTTGAAATCGAGTTCGGCAATATGAGCAAAGCATATAGATATTTAAGAAGTGCTGTCAGGTATATTTGGGCGGGATCAGACAATATTGATGAAGGTTGGGTTGATATACCGGTTGAAGCCTTTAGAAAAAATATAGATGGGAGCCGAACGAAGCTATCTGTCGGATTTATTGAAAATGCTTTCCCATTTGATACCCTGTCACATCCAGATTTAATTTGGAATCCCGGGAATAATATTCAGCAAACGAAAGAATACTTAATCATTTTTAATTCAGAATATTCAGATGATTATTCTGAGCATATTGCTTACATTGGAGACGATGTTTCAGTGGCAAATATTTCTTTGGGTTACCAATTGGATATTGATAATGATTCTCTGAAAGCAGTTGCCAGAAGTCCTTGGTTTGACGCATTGTATATAGTTGGTTTTGAAATGGAACAATACGATTTTAATTTCATGCCTACCGGGAAATTACTTATTGAAGCCAATAAGGTACTAACACCTTTAGATAAATACTCGTTAAATATTAAGAACACAAAAACTGATGAAGAAAATAAGGAGCAATTTGAAAAAATAAATGTCTATCCCAATCCGTTTTTTGCCGACAATCCATTATCAAGTTACTATGGGAGCGGCAATGACCCTTTTATAACTTTTTCACATCTACCCAAAGAGGCATCAATAAAGATATATACTTTGGGAGGTATACTTGTAAGATCTATTGTGAAAGATAACCTATCTGCAATGTATCAATGGAATCTAGAAAATGAAAACGGAATTAGAGTAGCTTCCGGAATGTTTATTGCAGTTATTGAGTCCCCTGGTTTAGGACAGAAAGTACTTAAATTTGCAGTAATAATGCCTCAGAAACAAGTTCATTATTAAGATTATAATTTAAGAATAGAATTGATATAACTAAATATAAAAGAACTT
>CAVQBF010000027.1:0-290953 GCA_963710615.1 uncultured Ignavibacteriales bacterium | reverse complement strand
CGTTGGTTTGAATCGTTTGATTGAATTCCTGCGAAACTCTGGGTAAAATAAATTCGCCATCGATTCCCGAGGGTAAGGAGTAGCCCTCAGGATATGTCTTTGTATAGGAACCCTGGCCTACAGTTACTGTTTGTGCCATAGATGCACTTGAAAATGTTAATGAAACTGAAAATAAAAGCAGGATTGGAGATGATAATCCTTTCTGAATAGCTAAGCGGGATGTACCAAGTACAAAAAAAATATAAAAAATGACTGCCAGCCCAATATATAAAACAAATAGATAACTCATAAATCACCATTTTTATTGAATAATAATGTTCAAAATTCTACTTCATCAATAACATTTTCTTTGTCTGCACAAAGTTTCCGCTTCTGATTGTGAAGAAATACATTCCACTTGAAAGATTACTTGCATCAAATGTGTGTGAGTAATTACCAGCTATTCTGAATCCATTATCCAATACTGCTATTTCTTTCCCTAATGCATCATATATGCTTAGTGTTACATATTTATTTTCTGGTATTGAATAACTTATTGTTGTAGTAGGATTGAATGGATTTGGATAATTCTGTGCAATACTATATTCAGTAGGCAGAGAAAAGAAATTATCTTCAACTTCGGTTACTTGGTTATTAAACTCCCTGGTAGTTTTCTCAAACAGTTGCCATCCAGATCCATCCCAATTCTGTTCAAACAAAGACTCTGTATTATTATTGTTTTCATCGTATGTATTCATCCAACGGGTATTGTTTCTCCAGATATTATTTTCACGAATATACCCAAGAGTAGTTAGCAGTTGTTGGTTTTCACCATAACTAAATATCTGTTTATAAGAATCGTCCCAACTCGATCCATTCCACATTTTTGTCAAGGTTTCTGCAATATTTCCAAATTCATCATAACTTAAAATATATTTTTCTGAAGTGTTCCAAGCTCCATTTTCATTATAAAGGTAGATTTCTTCGACAAGTTTGCCATTTTCATCATATTTATACTCCGTCTTACTGCTGGGAGTCCAAGAGCTGCCATTAGCCCATTCAAAAAGAGATTCTACGAGAATATTATTATCATCAAAAATATTAGTTTGACGCGAAGATGTTTCCCAAACTGCTGTAAACTTGAAGTATCCTACGACTTCTAGAACCTGACCATTGGAATGATAAGAAGTTGTTTGCTTAAACCAATCTTTCCATTTGGAATTTTCCCACACTTCGTTTAGTAGTTCTATTTCTCTGAATAATTCATCATAAGTTAAGTTCCCCCGTCCTCGAATAACCCAGTCATTATTATCCCAGGCTGACCTAAGTACTTGAGTGTTAATACCATTTTCATTATACGAATATTCACTTTTATCCTTAGAAGGATCACCCCACGGAGGAGTTATTTCTATAATCTCTGAAGACAAAACAAAATTTGAATTCGTTTTTAACAAAGTTTTATGTTTTGTGGATAGTGATTTGTAAATGCTATTAGCTTCATTTTGCTCCAATCCATACTTAAGATAAATCTGCATATCTTCAAATGATTTATATTTATTTATCTCTTTCCTATGATCATACTGAATATTAGCTTGACCATTAGTGGTAGTTAAGCCAAAAAAGATTAGAATTAATCCAAATAGAATTGAATAATAAAGGTTATTGTATTTCATTTATACTCCTTAGTTTTTAGATAATTGATTTATTTTGATTATTTGCGATGCTTTATAATTTAGACTAAGTGATCCTATTTTATTGCCCAAAAATGGTGTAGACAAATTTTATTCTTTCAACTAATAAAAAATGAACAATTATTTAGAAACTGTGAATCATAAAAAAATTGGTAAATATTCTGCAAGGACTAAGAATAATAAGATGCATTATCTGAATATAATATAATAAATAGTGAAATAGCAAGTAATTTAATTTTAAGGATAATTGGAGATGAAGAACCTGTTAAACGCCTATCCCTATTGAGCTATAACGATATTGTGATTTGTGACAAAAGGAGTATGTTTTGCTCACAGAATAATTCTAACATTGCTCAAGAACTTATTCGGCCATAGGAAATTGTTCCAGTAAAAGGGAGGTTATGCCACTAACAAAAAACCCGTCACTTGGACGGGTCTCAAATATAATATTTTTCCTAATCTTTCTGAATTAAGATCATTTTCTTTTACTCAACACTATCAATTTAATGAACCACTTTCACATAGTCGGTATGATGTTTACCTAATCCTTCTTCTAGCATTGAATTAAACTTTTCCCAAATAGAATCATCACCGAAATCCCCAACTAACTCACCAGAAGGAGGATAAATCCTATCCCTATCTTCAATGCTCTCAAATGTTAATATTATTGCATAATTGTTACTATTTATACCTCTATCACCCTTAACCAAAGTTAAATTCTGTCCCTCCATATTATTGTAAATGGGAGCAAGTTCATTCATTACAAATGTCTCGAACTCTTTCTCATTAACATCTGCTTTTATTTTAATATCATGCACAGCAATGACTTCAAACTCTCCTACATTATCTTGGTCATTCTCCCAAAAAGCAGCGATTAGAAAAAAACTAAATAAAGTTACTACAATAATTGATATATTTTTCATTACTTCTTACTCCTATTTAATTTTATAAAACGAATAATTATTTAGAACCTTGAATCGTTAAAAATTGAAATGATTCTGCAAGAAATGTAAATAATGAGATGCATTATCTGAATATAATATAATAAATAGTGAAATAGCAAGTAATTTAATTTTAAGAATAATTGAAAATGATGAATTTGTGAAGACCATAACCCATAATAAAACAATTACTTACACATTTTACAAATCCCCCAACGCTTTTTAACTTATTGTTATTAAACAACTTAATTTTAGCAAAATTTTGACAATTCTGTGACAAGAATATATTCTGCCAAGTGTATTTTAATGATGAGATTAATAAATTTATCTGGGTGTTGAAATGAGACTTATTAAATTTAAATATATGATTGTAATTATGGTAATGATATCTGTTACTTGTCTCTCAGCTCAATCCGATTCTTTATCTGAATCAAACAGCAATTACTGGATTAATTCGTTGTATTTATCTTATGGATATGGTTTACCGCAAGGCCATCGATTGGAAGTTGGCTATAATTATTGGATAAGTCTTGGATTAACTTTTGGCATTGGTGATAATTGGTCAAGAGACCCTGCTGAAGGGACACTCGGAATTCTTGCTAAAATTAATTTCCCCATGTATAATTCAAATGCTTTGTACATTCTATTATGCACTGGCGGAACAATTGCTATTCTGGGAGAACCTGATAATTATACGATAGTTTATTTTGGTTCAAAGATACAGTTGAGTAATGGAATACATTTATGTCCGGAATTGGGTTTGACTTTTACTTCAAAACATATAAGCGGTGGTCATGGTATATTTGGTTCATCACCTGAAACTAGAGAAGATAACACAAATTTTGGGATTAACATCTCGCTTGAAATAGATTTTGCTCACATTTAGTTGACTTGTTGCACTTTAAAATAGAAATAATAAACCGAAATTATCAAGCTGCTTATCATTTCACTTCTTTGTTATGTCTTTTAAACCCTCCCTCGTCTGTGAAAACCAGCCTCAACAATCTCTCTTTTTTCTTCGTCTAATTTTGCCTTGGGAATAGTGGGAAGAAGTTTTTCCAAAAATGATTATTGTATCATGATTACTGGTTAACATTAACATATGTGAAAAGTTTACTGTAAATTTTAATATCTTATTATTTGAATAATATCTTTATACTGCATTTCCCGAATTCTATAAGGCTTAAAGTGCATATAAATTTTGTAAAAATTAATTAAAGGAAAAGCATGAATATAAAAATTAAAGAAATAGATGATTTTGTAGTAATAAGCTTAAATGGAAATCTAGTTGAAGAACCTAATACTAATGAATTTAATAGCATAGTTCGTGAACAAATTAGTTGTAATAAAAAAAATATTATTGTTGACTTAGGTGAAATAGAATTTACAAACAGCACGGGCTTAAGCGTACTTTTCAGAGGTTACAAGGCCGTGGAAGAGGCAGGGGGTAAATTTATGCTGGTGAATCTTAGTACTAAATTGACGCATTTGCTCTCAATTACTAAATTAAATACACTGTTTGTTATTGAAAAGAATGTGGAAACTGCTATAAAAAAATTTAGTTAATGGAATTATTTCTGTACCAAAAAATAATAATATGGCTATAACTAAGATGTTTAATTTAAGAAGATTATCCTTGCCAAAGGGATTCGTATAAATAGGGGATATTTGAGGATAACCGAGCTTAAAAAAGAGTTTATTTTATTTGTATTTCACTATATTTCGGGTATCTACTAAAGAGAAATTTTACAGTGAAATAGAATGAAAAAGATTCTGAATTATTTCTTATTATTTCCCATCTTTCTTTCAGCGCAAATCAATCAAAGTGATACACTTAACCTGAATGCAAGCCTTTCCTTAACTGGTTTTTGGCAAGAAGGAAATGTAGAGACTAAAATTCTTAGAGCAAAATCAGATTTGAGTTTTAAACCTTGGGAAAAATGGGTTTTCAAAACCCAAAATTCCTATGTTTATCAAGAGTTTGGGAAGCAAAAGGCTGATGAAGATATTTTAAGTCTCAATTTATTATACTTTAATACTGATACAAAAAATATATCCGCTACTATTAGCTTTTGTAAGCACCAATTTTAGAAGGGAAATTGATTTGCGCTATCTTATAGGTGCAGGTGCCTCTTATCAATTCCTAAAAAATATAAATCATAATCTTACATTTTCAATCTCAAGTGAATATGAGCAGACAGATTTTGGCAAAGCTAACTATAACCGTTCAGAGTATAATGGAAAACACTCAATCAATACAATGCGTGTTACCATTTGGGTAAATGGTAAATATCATTTATTTGAAAACAAAGTAATTTTAAGTCATGAAAGTTATTTTCAGCCTTCTCTATGGCACGGAAATAATTTTCGTTGGCAAGCAGATATTGGTTTAGAATTACCAATTTGGAAGTTTTTAAATTTCAAAGTTAACTACCTCCATACATTTGAAAGTATTGTTATAGAAAACCAAAGTCAGGAAGATAGATTTTTAACTTTTGGTATTACATTAAAAAGCTACTGACATAACAAGTAAAATTTTCTGATGTGGATTACATGCCGGGGTTTTTAAGATACAAGGTGCTCAAGTAAATTAGAAAAGGGCATTAAATGTTCCTAATCAAAAAAAATAGATATTTTACTTCTTTCCACGAAAACACTAGATTTAATTGATAAAGTGTATGTGGTTTTCTAATGACTTTTGTAAATATTCTGTTTATTATTTGCACATTATTTACGTAAAGCAGGTTAAGTGATTATGGTAATGTCTAAGATTTTACTCTTGTGTGCTATTATAACCAGTTCAGTTATTCCTCAAAAATCCAGTGAATTTCAATTACTTCCATTATTTAGAGGATACGATTGGGGTGAGACAATAGAAAATGTTAAAGCTAAAGAGTTATCAAAATATCTGCAAACTATGATAGGTTTTGGAGAAGAAATAATATCTTACAATGGAAGTGTAGCTGGTTTGGATGCCAGAGTAGACTATGTTTTTAGGAATGGAATCTTGGTTGAAGGACTTTATCAAATTACTGTAAAATCTTTTGAGCAAGAATACCAGACAATAAAAGAACACTTTATAAAAAAATTGGATTACCCAATTTATTGGGCTAATGCACATCCAAATACAAAGATTAATTGGGATGATGAAAATCCTGATCTAGTTTGCAGGGGACCAGAAATATATTGGGAATATTATGATGGATTTGTAGCTATCATTACTGAGAAATATAAAGAAGAAATAACAATCTCAATTCTTTATGCTCATGAAAAGACAATTAGAGATTATGGGAAATATGTTATATATCCATATGAAGTAATTAGTGAAAACTAAAAGGGAATTTTAATTTGGACTATCGGCATATACTTTTATCTATTTCAAGCCGATGATTATTTGGGAACTAAAAAATGATTTTGTTGAAATAGTATCATTTGATGCTTCATGAATGAAATATTTGTATCATATTTTTTGTTTTAATATATTGCGAATTATTAGTAAAAAAACTAGGCTCCTTTAATATTTGATGATATCAGAAAATTGATTACTGAGTTTTAGGTGATCAATTGGTAATCAATCAAGTTTTAGCAATTCTGCTTTAAAACGAAAAATGCGAATCTGGTTTAGATTCGCACTTTCTTTGTAGCGGGGACAAGACTTGAACTTGCAACCTTCGGGTTATGAGCCCGACGAGCTACCAATTGCTCCACCCCGCGATATAAATATATACTACTTAAATTTCAATATGTCAAATGTTTCTCAAACGGACAGTAAAACTAAACTCTTTTCATTAAAAAATCAAGCCTCTTTTAATAATCTTTATATATCACTATTTTAGATGGTTAAACTTTTTTAGATTTTTATAAATATGTTAAAATCTCTCGAAATAAAAGATTACGCGCTAATAGAAAATATTCACGTTGAGTTTGAGCACGGATTAAATATAATTACTGGCGAAACGGGAGCCGGTAAATCGATTTTAATTGGTGCTTTAAGCCTTCTTCTAGGTGAAAGAGCTTCTACGGAAACTGTTAGAAAAGGAGCTCAAAAATCTTATGTTGAAGGTATTTTCGAAGTTGGTGAAAACGAAAAAGTTAAACAATTTTTAGCTGAGCAAGATTTTGAGCTTACTCAAGAATTAATTGTAAGACGCGAAATATCATTAAAAGGCTCAAACCGATGCTTTATAAATGACACTCCGGTTCAGCTTTCTTCAATTAAACAAGTTGGTGATTTACTTATTGATTTACACGGACAGCACGATCATCAATCATTACTTCGGACAGAAACACACATTGATTTTTTGGATGAATTCTGCAGTATAAAAAGTGAGTTTTCCGATTACCAGAATGCCAGAAATAAGTTGCTAAAAATAATATCTGAAATAAGTTCATTAAAAAAGAATGAAAAAAATCTAAAAGAAAAGCTTGAGCTGAACCGTTTTCAGCTAAAAGAGATAAATGCAATCTCCCCTGAAAATGATGAAGACGTCAAGCTTGAAAAAGAATTAAACATTTTAGAAAATTCAGAAAAATTGTTCGATTCCTCTTCCCAGATTTATTCAGCTATTTATGAAGATGAAACTTGCGCATATGATTTATTGGTAAACATTAAAAATAAAATTGATTCAATCAGTAGAATTGATGATGCTGTAAAATCAAAAACAGAAGAAATAAATTCTGCTTTGGAACTTATTAAGGATGTTGGCGATTTTATGCGTGATTATCGAGATAAAATTGAAATTGATCCTTCTGCACTGGATGAAATAAGAGAACGAGCCGGCGCAATTCATCTGCTCAAAAAGAAGTACGGTGGTACTTTAGAAAATGTTTTAAAGTTCAAAGAAAAAACTGAGGAAGAATTGTCAATAGCAGAGAATTTTTCCGAAAGGATTAACAGTCTTGAAAAAGAGGCTAGTAAGATAAGAAATGAAGTAAAAAAGTATGCACTTCAATTAAGCGAAAAGAGAAAAAAGGAAGCTGAAAAAGTTGAAAAAGAAATTGAAAATGCTCTAAATTACTTGGGTATAGCCGATTCAAAATTTGAAGTAAGATTTGATTATGAAGAGAATATCTCTACCGAAAATTATATTGATATTGACGGAAAGAAAATAAATACGAATTCCAACGGTATTGATACTGTTGAATTTTATATATCAACAAATACCGGTGAAGACACTAAGCCACTTGCTAAAACAGCTTCTGGCGGTGAAATATCAAGGACAATGCTTGCAATTAAAAGTGTCATGGCGAAAACAGAAAAACTTCCTCTACTCGTTTTTGATGAAATTGATACCGGAATTAGCGGAAGAATCGCTCAAAAAGTTGGGAAAGTATTACAGAATTTATCTGTAAGTCATCAAATTATCTCAATAACTCACCTTCCCCAAATTGCTGCATGTGCAGATCATCATTATTCCGTTCAGAAACAAAATAATTCTGGTCGAGTTGTAAGCTTTATCAAAAAGCTAGATGAAAAAGAAAAAATAAATGAAATTGCATCATTGTTAAGTGGAGAAAAAGTAACGAAAAGTAATTTGGATGCAGCTAAAGAATTAATACTCATTAAAAAATTAGCTTATAAATATCTATTTATCTTCGATAATAAGTAAGATAACTTTTTTATTGAATTATTGATAATAATCATTATTTTAATAATATACTTTTATTAATTTGATAGTAAGTCCTACTAAAATGATCCTTCAAATAAAATGGAGTAATAGATGAAAAAAGTATTACTATTAGTAATGTTTCTATTTTTCACCGTTTCACTTCAAGCCCAGTTCGAAGATAGGTTTAACGAATTATCTGAAGATTTACAAAAAGGGTATTCTACACCTTTAGCAACATGGACTGGCACATATCTTAAATTCCGGTGGCTACTATTCGGCAAGTGTTTCCAAGCTTTTTGGTTTTAAGTTCAGCTTAATTGGAATGATGATCTTTCATTCCTGAAGATCAACAAACTTTTAAGTTGGATGATGGAACTGAAACAGCAACATTTTTTGGTGAAAAAGGTGCTGCCGTTCCCGGCACTCAAGGATATCTGGTTTATCCTCCTGGAGTAAATCAATCTTCAGTTCCTACGGCAATGCCTCAAATTGCAGTCAGCACATTAGGCACTGAACTTATGCTAAGATATATTCCTGCATTTGATATTGAGGATGTATCTTTTGATCTATTTGGAATAGGTGTAAAACACAGTATAAGTCAGTATATTCCTTTATTGCCTGTTGACATTGCTGTTCAGATAATGTATAATAAATTCGCACTTGATGGACCCGATTTATTAATTGAAACATCAAACCTAGCTTTCAATGCGCATGCCAGTCGCTCATTCGGTTTAGTAACTTTATATGGCGGGTTACAGTACGAATCAACAACTCTAGATCTCGACTATACTTATAAGTCTGATATTGGTATCGATGAGCAAGTTAAAGCCAGTATTGACGGTGAGAATGGTGTTAGACTAACTCTTGGCGCTGCTTTAAGATTAGCAGTTGTTGTTCTTAATGCTGATATAAATATTGGTTCTCAGACTGCATTAATTGCAGGCTTAAATTTTGAATTTTAACGGAGTGTAAAATGAATAAACTAACAAGAATTATATTTACTTTGATTTTTGCATCACTTTTATTTTTTAATGGTTGTGATGAATTAAATAAATCTAGCAGTTAATGTTCCATTAATTGTTCATTTTTCAACAAGTGGAACAAATACTCAATTGACCGAATCAGAATCTTTTTGTCTTTCTGATTATGAAGATTGGAGAGAAAATCAAGAAGATGTTAATAGTGCAACCTTTGTTTCAGCAGCATATTGGACTGAATCTGCTTCTCCTGGTTTACAAGGAGATGTAACTGTAGCTATTAGCTAACCAATTTGGCGATGAGCTTATTTACATACACAATTAATAATTATGCTGCTGCAATAATATTGATACTGCTTTACACTTGAACTTGAATGAAAAACAAATTCAAGCTATAAATACTTATTTAAGCGTAATTGGTGATCACGCAGAATGATCTATGTTTTCAGGCAAGCTTGACTTTTCGAATATTACAGGTACAGCAACTCCTTTTCAATTAAGTGGAAGAGTTGAAATAGTTGTTGAAGCAGACGTAAAACTTTAAAATTTTTTAAGTATCTAAAATATTAATTAATGCCGGTTCCGTATTAACTGCGTATATCGGCATTTTTATTTAATCTTCTCTAGGATTTATTCCTCAAACTTTATTATACTAACATTTCAATTTTAACATCCTTTGAAGCTGTGAAAAATACTGCAATCTATATTCATATCCCTTTTTGTGATCACAAATGTATCTATTGTGATTTTTATTCATTGATCAGCTATGAGAATATTGAACCTTACTTAACTGCAATCAAAAAAGAAATTGAGCATTACTGCAAAAATATATTCTTCAAGAATAGAATTATAGACACGATATTTTTTGGCGGCGGAACTCCATCATTTATGGAGTCGAAGTATATTGATGAAATAATTAATTCTGTTGACTCAAATTTTCAATTATCTCCAAAAGCTGAAATTACTCTTGAGACAAATCCTGGGACAGTATCAAAAAGTAAACTTATAGAGTTTAATAATGCTGGTATAAATAGAATAAGTATCGGTATACAAACCTTTGATGATGCGGAACTAAAATTTCTAACTAGAATTCATGATAAAAAGATGGCGATTCATACAGTTGAAAATACTGTCAATGCAGGATTTGAAAATATTAGTATAGATCTAATTTTTAGTTTACCAAATCAAACTCAATCAACTTGGAAAGAAAATCTTGATATTGCAGTTAACCTTCCGATAAATCATATTTCTGCGTACAGTTTAATTTTAGAAAGGGGAACGATCTTAAATAAAATGGTGCTTGATGGAAAAATTAAAATGAATAATGAGAATCATGATGCCGATTTGTACAAATACACAATGGATTATTTTAGAGGATAATAATTTTGTATCAGTATGAAATTTCTAATTTTGCTAAAGATGGTTTTGAATGTCAAACATAATCTTTATTATTGGCAGTATAAGGATTATTTAAGTTTCGGTACTGCGGCGCACTCATTTGTTAATGGAAAAAGATGGTGGAATTTTTCAAGTCTTAAGACATATATTGCAGAAATTGAAAAGAAAGGGAATGCTGTAAGAGGAGAGGAGCTCATTTCAAAGAATCAGATGCTTGATGAAATTATCATGCTTGGACTAAGAAGTAAGGGATTGGATTTAGGATTAGTAAAATCATTTTCTCCAGATTGGTATTTTGAAAAGAAAAATATTATAAATAGCTTTATAAAAGAAAGTTATCTAAAAGAAAGTAATTCTATTTTAAGCTGTACAAAATCGGGTTACATGATTTGCGACGAAATAATCAATAAACTTCTATAGAATATGTTAAAAAAAATTGCACTTCACTGGCAAATACTAATTGCTTTAATTATAGCAATATTTTACGGAATCTTTTTAACTGAGCATGTGCATTTAATTGTTTGGATGGGGGATTTATTTTTAAGAGCCCTTAAAATGATAATTGTTCCGCTTCTTTTAACTTCAATAATTTCCGGTGTTGCAAATATTGGCAGCGGAGAAAATTTAGGCAGAATAGGATTTAAAACATTTTCGTATTACATAAGTACTAGTTTTCTTGCAATTTTAGTTGGTTTGGTACTTGTCAATATTTTCAAGCCTGGTGTTGGAGCTGATCTAGGTTTTGTAAAAGAAGTGGAAGGACTTTCCGCTACGAGCGGTTCATTTGGAGAGACTTTGTTAAACATCGTTCCTTCCAATTTATTTGTAGCTTTTACGGAAGGGAAGATGCTTTCGATAATTTTCTTCTCTTTACTTTTCGGCTATTTTATCACAAAAGTTGATGATAAATCGCAAGCTGCTTTAACTGAATTCTTCAATTCGGCATTCGAAGTAATGATGAAGCTTACTATGTTCATTATTAAATTTACTCCATTGGGTATATTAGGTTTAGTAGCTGGAATAGTAGCTGAACAAGCGGGAGATGTTGACTCACTTCTTTCGATTTTTGGAAGATTGGGAATTTATATGGTAACTGTATTGCTGGCATTAATTATTCATGGCACAATTACATTACCATTAATTTTAAAATTTGTAGGGAGAGTTAATCCTCTTCTGCACTTTAAATCGATGCGAACACCATTATTAACCGCATTCTCAACATCATCTTCCGGGGCAACCTTGCCGCTAACAATGGAAGCTGTAGAACACAATTCTGGAGTATCAAATAAAATTACTAGTTTTACATTGCCGTTAGGTGCTACTATTAATATGGATGGCACTGCGCTTTATGAATGTGTGGCTGCTATTTTTATTGCACAAGCCTATGGTGTTGAGCTTTCAGTACTTCAGCAACTTATTGTTGTATTAACCTCTCTGCTTGCATCAATTGGTGCTGCAAGTATACCCATGGCCGGTTTAGTGATGATGACCATAATTCTAACCGCAGTTGGTCTGCCTTTGGAAGGAATAGGATTAATTTTAGCTGTAGATAGACTCTTGGATATGAGCAGAACAATGATAAATGTCTGGAGTGATAGCTGCGGTGCTGTTGTAATTGCTAAAAGTGAAGGTGAAAATTTAAAAGTTTAATATAGGATGAAAGATGAATAAAAAAGTCTCAATAATTGGATGCGGCAATATAGGAACAGCAATTGCTTCTGGTATTGTAAAATCGGGTAAGTATCAACCTTCAGAAATAGTGTTAACAAGAAGAAGAGTTGATGATCTTAAAGAATTTGCTGACCAAGGGTTTTCTACTACAAATGAAAATAAAAAAGCAGTCACGGAAACCAGCCTGATTATTTTAGCCGTTACGCCTCAACAGTTAAATGCAGTAATGGAAGAAATAAAAACTGTATTAAATCCCGAAGTTCATAAAATTCTTTCTGTTGTATCAGGTGCTTCAATTAAACAAATTAAAAACCATATTGGAATGGATTTACCGGTTGTCAGAGTAATGCCAAATACAGCGATAGCAATTCAAGAATCTATGACGTGTATTTGTGCAGAAGAAAAAGATAATGAAGCCGTTGAATTAGCTAAAGAAATATTTAATTCAGTCGGTAAAACAATCCAAATAAACGAAGAGCTGATGGGAGCTGCAACAGCTTTATGTGCATGTGGTACAGCATTTTTCTTACGGGCAGTTAGAGCAGCATCTCAAGGTGGAATTGAAATTGGCTTTCACTCTCATGAAGCATTGATAATGGCTGCACAAACAGCTAAAGGAGCGGCATCAATGCTGCTTAAAGAAGGTAAGCATCCTGAACGGGAAATTGATAAAGTTACTACCCCTCAAGGTATTACAATATCCGGGTTAAACCAAATGGAACATAATGGATTCAGTTCTTCGATGATAAAAGGAATTGTAACTGCCGCTGAAAAGGCAGATAAGATATATTCCAATAATGATTAATTATTTTACTCCTAAAGCTTACGTACCTCCTAGTTTATTAAAGCTCAGGAGGTTTTTTACTAACATAAAAATAGATATACTCAAACAGAATTCATCAATAAGATAAATTTCTTTTCAATTTGAATAAACAAATCCTCCATTTAGCAATTCCCAATATTATAAGCAACATTACAATTCCGCTTCTCAGTTCTGTAGATACGGCAGTAATGGGTCACTTAGAATCTCCGGTTTACCTTGGAGCTATAGCATTGGGGTCAATGATATTTAATTTTATCTATTGGGGCTTTGGATTTTTGCGCATGGGAACGACAGGATTAACTGCTCAAGCTTATGGAGCCAAAAATAGTTCAGAAATATCTTCAATTCTTTTTAGGTCGGTGATTCTATCAATTGTTTTTGGAGCTGTTTTAATATTACTTCAATTTCCAATTGCTGAGTTAAGTTTTTATTTAATTGAAGGGAGTAAAGATGTAGAAGCAAATGCGTCTAACTATTTCTATATTAGAATTTTTGCAGCTCCGGCAACCTTGGTGCTATATTCTATTCATGGCTGGTTTCTAGGAATGCAGAATGCAAAATATCCACTCTATGTTTCTTTATTTGTAAATTTTTTAAACATTATTCTTAATTTAATGTTTGTCTATCAGTTTAATATGAAAGTTGAAGGAGTAGCTCTGGGAACACTTTTAGCTCAATATTCTGGGGTTATATTTTCAATATTTCTGATGAAAAAGTCTTATAAAAAATATATCAAGCATTTTATTTTAGAAAGTATAATTGATAAAGTTAAACTCAAAAAGTTCTTTCAAGTTAACTCGGATATTTTTTTTAGAACTTTGCTCTTGATTTACGTAATGTCTTTCTTTACAGCTAAATCAGCAGAAATGAGCGATAAGATTTTAGCTGCAAATTTTATTTTAATGCAATTATGGTTAATCATTTCCTACGGTGTTGACGGATTTGCATTTGCAGCAGAAAGTTTAACAGGCAAATATTTTGGAGCAAAAAATAGAAAAATGCTGATTAAAACAATTAAGTATTCATTTGGCTGGGGCTTGTCTTTAGGATTCTCGTTGTCGTTAATCTATCTTTTCTTCGGTAGAGAAATCATAACATTATATACAAGTCAGCAAGAAGTAATAAATGCTGCTATGTCATTTATTATCTGGATTGTTATTTCACCCTTAATAAATAGCGTTAGTTTCATTTGGGATGGAATTTACTTTGGTGCAACAGCAACAAAACCTATTCTTAGCTCGATGATAGTTAGTACGCTAATATTTTTTCTTCCTGTTTATTATTTAACAAACGAATTACTGGGTAACCACTCAATCTGGTTTGCACTTACACTATTTATGGTAATTCGTGGATTAACACTTACCTTATTTAGGAATAAAATTTTTGAAAAATTCAGTAAAATCTTAGTTTAATAATTTGCTTTTATTTGAGTTAAAATCTTTGTAATTCTCAAATTATTATAGTAATTTTAGTATTCTCTTTTTCGCCCGTAAGGGCGATTTTTGTTTGTATGGTTGGTATGAAGAACATTATTAAAAATATTGCTCAGCAAATAGCAGACGACAAAGGGTTTTTTCTTATTAATTCCATTACAAAAGGAAGTAATCGAAAACCTATATTTGAAATTTATATTGATAATAAAGAAGGTATAAATGCCAATGATTGTGCTAATTTTAGCAGAGCAATAAAAGAAAAAATAGAATCTAGCGAACTAGCTGATTTAGATTACAGTATTGTAGTGTCTTCTCCCGGTACTGATGAACCAATTAAATATTTTGATCAGTACTTCAAACATATTTCAAGAGAGTTTATAATTTCTTTTGATGATGGAGAAAAAATTCAGAGTATTGAGGCAAAATTGATAAGGATATTAGAGGACGATCTAATTTTCAAGTATAAAGACGAAGAGTTAGTAATAAATTTTAATAAAATAAAAAAAGCAAAAGTAAAAATTAGTTTTTGATGATGGAGGCTTAACAGATGAATAGTTCAATTGTTGAATCATTTTCTTACATGGTTAGGGAAAAGGGTCTTGATAAAGATGTTTTGGGTGGAATAATTGAAGAGGTGTTCGGGGTTTTAGTTAAAAAACAATTCGGACAAGATGCGCATTTTGAAGTTGTGGTAAACATGGACCGCGGTGATATAGAAATATTTCTTGAAAAAGAAATTGTTGAAGAGGTTGAAGATCCTTTCACTCAAATTAGCATTGATGAGCTCAATGAAAAAGGAAATGAAGACGAATTAGAAGTTGGTGAAGAATATATTGAAAAAATTGACCTAGCTTCATTTGGCAGAAGGCACATTAACTTAGCCCGTCAAAATCTAAATCAAAAAATCAGAGAAATTGAAAAAGAGATTATCTTCAAGGAATATTCTGAGATGCTTGGAGAAATTGTTGTTGGAGATATTTACCAAATAAGAAAAAATGATATTCTCGTTAATCATAATAAAAATGAACTTGTTTTGCCTCGTATAGAACAGATACAACGTGAAAGATACAGAAAGGGTGATACAATACGCGCGGTTGTTAAAGAAATTAGGAAAACACCTAACGGACCAATGATAATTATTTCCCGTGCAGATAATCTATTTCTTAAAAGATTATTTGAAATTGAAATTCCTGAAATATATGATGGAATAATAGAAATAAAAGATATTGCCAGAGAACCGGGTGAAAGAGCAAAAGTTTCGGTTGAGTCAAATGACGCCAGAATTGATGCAGTTGGTGCTTGTGTTGGAATGAAGGGTGTTAGAATTCATGCAATCGTAAGGGAATTAAGTAATGAGAATATTGATGTTATAAATTATTCAGACGATCCTATTATTTATATACAGCGTGCAATTGCACCTGCCAAAATTAAACAGTTGGAACTTGACGAAGAAGAAAGAACATGTACGGTGACTGCTGATAGTGATCAAGTTTCTTTGCTTGTAGGAAGAAATGGCGTTAATATTCGATTAGCTATAAAACTTACGGGCTACGAAATTGATATTATTCGCGAAGAAAAACCATTTGAAGAATTTGAGGATGATATTGAATTAGTGAGTCTAAGAGATGAATTAGGCAGTGAAGTTGTTGATATTTTGATCAATAACAGATATGATACTGCAGTAGAAGTTCTCTCTGCTGGAATAGAGAAAATTAAAGAAATAGAAGACTTTGATGAAGATAAAGCGAAAGAAATACTTGAAATTATCAAAAGTCAATTTGAAGAAGAAGAATAAAAAACGGTACTTATAATATGGCTGATGCTACCAAACCAAAAAAATTAAGAATTTACAAATTTGCTGCTGAGTATAATCTTTCTACTGAATCACTTGTAGAATACTTAAAATCAAAAGATTATAAGGTGAAATCGCATGCATCACTTTTAACTGATGAGATGATTGATGAAATTCGTGTTCACTTTAAAAAGGATATTGAAAAATCAGAATCACATTACAGGAAAATTTCTGAATTTCAAAAAAGTATAGGTAAAGAAGCCCCTCCTGAAGTTGAAGAACCTGAAGTAATTGAAGAAATTGTTGAGGATGTTTCACCTGAAGAAATAAAAGATAAGGTTGAAGATGAAATAAACGAAGATCAGCCGGAAGAAATTGAAAGTGATATTGAAGAACCGGAAACCGGGCCTGCTGATGAGTCTTTACCCAGTGAAGAAGAAATTAAAGAAGTAGCGGAAGAAGCTGTTATTGATGAACCCAAAGTTTTTAAAACTCAGAGCGAATTAGATCTTCAAAAAAATAAAACAGGCTTGAAGATTGTCGGTAAAATCGATTTAGAGGAAAGAAATAAGGCAGCTAAAAAAGCTAAAAAATCAGAACCTAAACTGAAAAGTCCTGAAGAAACAAGTGAACCTAAAGAAGCTGATTTGGATGATGAGAGTAAAAAGAAAAAGAAAAAATTAAAAGCTAAAAACAAATCTAAATCTATTGAATTAAGTGAAGAAGTAATAAAAGCTAAAAAGAATAAAAGAGTTAAAAAGTTTGTCGTTGATAAAAGAGAAGTTGATGCTACAATAAAAAGAACTCTTCAGGGGGTAGATTCCGGCCTTGGTATGAGAGCTGCCGCTCGAAAGAAAAAAAGGAAAGAAAAAGCAGAGATCCAAGAAGAGATTCAGGAACAAAAACAACATGATAAAGACACAAAAATTCAGGTTACTGAATTTATTGCTGTCAGTGAGTTAGCAAATTTAATGAAAGTGCCGGTAAGTGAAGTTATCTCTAAATGTATCGGTCTTGGTTTAATGGTTTCAATAAACCAACGTTTAGACGTTGAAACTATTACTCTAATTGCCGATGATTTTGGTTTTGAAGTTGAATTTCAAGAGGAATATACATCTGATGTTCTTGAAGATATTAAAGACCCAGAAAATACTTTAGAGCCTAGATCGCCTATTGTAACAATTATGGGTCACGTTGATCATGGTAAAACTTCACTATTAGATTATATTCGTAAAGAAAATGTTGTGGCAGGAGAATCAGGTGGTATTACTCAGCATATCGGTGCATATCGAGTTGAAGTTGAGCCTGGAAAATCAATTGCATTTTTGGATACTCCCGGTCATGAAGCTTTTACTGCAATGAGGGCAAGAGGAGCTAAAGTTACAGATATTGTAGTTCTTATTGTTGCCGCTGATGATGCAGTAATGCCTCAAACAGTTGAAGCAATAAATCACTCGCTTGCTGCCGGCGTTCCAATTATTGTTGCGATCAATAAAGTTGATAAACCAACAGCAAATGTTGAAAAAATCAAACAGCAATTAGCAGATAGAAATATCTTGGTCGAAGATTGGGGCGGTAAATATCAGTGCGTTGAAATCTCAGCTAAATCAGGAACAAATATAGATCTATTGCTAGAAAAAATATTACTCGAAGCTGAAATTCTTGAATTAAAAGCAAATCATAAAAGAGATGCAAGAGGAACAATTGTTGAGACTCAGCTTGATAAAGGTCGTGGAATTACTTCTACAGTCTTGGTGCAAAAGGGGACAATGAAAGTTGGTGACTCTTTTGTTGCTGGTAATCAGCACGGAAGAGTAAGAGCAATGTTCGATGAGAGAAATAAAAAAATTACTGAAGCGGGTCCTTCAACACCAGTATTGGTTTTAGGGTTTGAAGGTGCTCCTCAGGCTGGCGATACTTTTGTGGTTGTCGAATCGGAAAGAGAAGCGCGAGAAGTTGCAATCAAACGTCAGCAGTTACAAAGGGAACAGGATCAGAGACAAGTCAGACTAGTTACACTCGATGATATTGCAAGTAGGATTGGTAAAGGTGAATTAAAAGATCTTCCAATAATTGTTAAGGGTGATGTGGATGGCTCTGTTGAAGCTTTAGCTGATTCTTTAATGAAACTTTCGAATGATGAAGTTAGAGTTCAAGTAATTCATAAAGGTGTTGGTGCAATTTCTGAAGGTGACGTTCTCTTAGCAGCAGCTTCTCATGCAATTATTGTTGGTTTCCATGTTCGACCACATACAAACGCGCGTAAACTAGCCGAAACTGAGAAAGTTGATATTAGGCTATACAATGTAATTTATGATGCAATAAATGAGGTGAAATCAGCCCTTGAAGGAATGCTTTCACCACTAATTTCTGAAAAATTAGTTGCAACAATTGAAATTCGTGATACTTTCAAAGTTCCTAAAGTTGGAACTATTGCAGGATGTTATGTTCAGGATGGCAAAATCAATAGAAATAATAAAATTAGATTGTTCAGAGAAGGTATTGTAATCTATGAAGGTCAATTAGCAACTCTAAAAAGATTTAAAGATGATGTAAAAGAAGTTGATGCAGGATACGAGTGTGGACTTAATATAGCAAATTTTAACGATATTAAAGTAAACGATATTATTGAAGCATACGAAATGGTCGAAACTAAACAAAAATTATCATCATAATGTCAGTACGTCAAAAAAAAATATCAAGTCTGGTGCATGAAATATTAAGCACAATTTTTTTGCAAAAGTTGTTAGACCCTGAACTCGGATTGGTAACAATTACAAAAACTACAGTTAGTCCCGATCTTAAAATTGCAAAAGTATATTTGTCGGTCTATGAGAAGAGCAAAAGAGAATATGTTCTAGAGCATGTTGAGTCGATGAAAGGTTATATTAGGGGTGAACTTGCTAAAAGAGCCGACTTAAGATATACACCTGAACTGCATTTTTATATTGATGAGACTTTAGATTATGTTGATAAGATGAATGAGATATTCAAAAATTTGAAGAATGATAGTAACAAAGCAGACGAAACAGCTTAACTCAGCTGATATTTCAGAGGGAATTGTTCTTTTAATTGATAAAGAAAAATCTAAAACTTCATTTAATGTTGTTAGTGCTGTGCGTAGAAAACTTTCTGTTAAAAAAGTTGGGCATGCCGGAACTTTAGATCCAATGGCGACAGGATTGCTTATAGTTTGTACTGGAAAAAAAACCAAAGAAATTTATAAGTATCAAGATCAAAAAAAAGTTTATGAAGGCACAATTACATTAGGAATAAAGACTCCTTCAATGGATGGTGAAACTGAGCCGTCAGTGGTTCTGCCATTTGAGCATGTGACAAAGGATCAGATTTATGAAGTTAGGAAAGCTTTTTTAGGTGAAATAGATCAGATCCCGCCGATGTATTCGGCATTAAAGTATAAAGGAAAATCCCTTTATAAATATGCTAGAAAGGGAATTAATATTGAAAGAAAACCTAGAAAAGTTACTATTTATAGTTTTGCAATTACAAGTATTAAATTACCGGAAATAAATTTTGAGATTGAATGTTCTAAAGGTACCTATATCAGAGTAATAGCAAATGATTTTGGGGAAAAACTTGGGTGCGGAGGATATCTTAGCACTTTAAGAAGAACGCAAATTGGTGATTATTCTGTGAAAAATTCAATAACAATAAATGAACTAAACCAATTAGAATATTCTGAAAATAAATTTCTCTGATTTTTATAAATATGCAGATAATAACTGACTCTACTGAAAATATAAATATTGAAAAAAGTGCTGTTACAATTGGCACTTTCGATGGTTTGCATGTTGGGCACTTTGAAATTCTTGAAACTTTGAAACTAAAAACTAAGGAATTAAATTTAAAGAGTGTCGTAATTACTTTTTATCCTCATCCAAGAACAGTATTGGCCAAAGATTTTAATCTTAAGCTTTTAACTCCTATTGATGAGAAGAAGGAATTGTTTGGTGAATTTGGAATTGATTACTTATATATTATAACATTTACAAAAGATTTTTCTAAACAATCCTATAAAGAATTTCTTAATAATGTATTAATTAAAAAAGTAAATTGTGAGCACCTTGTATTAGGTTACGATCACAAATTCGGAAATAATAGAGATGGTGATATCAATAAATTGATTGAATATTCTAAGGAAATTGGAATTGGAATGACTGTTGTTGAACCAAAGGAAGTTGATAATCATATTGTAAGCAGTACAAAAATAAGAAAAGCTTTGCAAGATGGTAGAATTGAAGATGCTAATGAAATGCTTGGCAGATATTATTTTTTGGAAGGTTCTGTTGTTGAGGGAGCAAAGAGAGGCAGAATAATTGGTTTTCCAACTGCAAACTTAAACTTAAAGGAAAATAACAAATTACTTCCTTGCAACGGTGTTTATTTTGTGAGAATTGAACATAATGATTCACATTATTTTGGTGTCGCTAATATTGGGTTGCGCCCAACTTTCAATCATGTGAAAGAACCTATTACAGAAGTTCATATTTTTGACTTTAGCAAAAACATATATGGGAATGAACTAAAAGTTGAGTTTATTAACCGCTTAAGAAATGAAAAAAAGTTTTCCTCTAAAGAAGAGCTTGAAGAAAATATTAAATTAGATGTGGTGAAAGCAAGAGAGCTAATTAAAAGATTAAATAAATAATTAATTCCGGTTAATTCTGGAATTATATTGTAAAACAACATAGGAGACGAAATGTCAGTAACAAAAGAAAACAAACAAGAACTAATTAAAAAATTTGGTTCCGGTGAAAAAGACAGCGGAAAAGCTGAAGTGCAAGTTGCAATTTTAACTGCAAGAATAAACGATCTTAGAGATCACTTTACCGAACATAAAAAAGACCACGCATCAAGAAGAGGACTTATGCAAATGGTTGGTAAAAGAAGAAGATTATTGGACTATATGAAGAAAAAAGATATAGAAAGATATAGAACAATAATTAAAGAATTAAATATTAGAAAATAACGAGGAAAGTAGATGATTTATACTAAAGAAATAGAATTAGATGGTAAAAAGATATCGATTGAGTATGGCAGATACGCAAGGCAATCTAATGCGGCTGTTATGGTTACAAGCGGCGAAACAATGGTTTTTGTCGTTGCCACAATGGCTAAAGAAGCTAAGGAGGGAATGGATTATTTCCCACTTCAAGTTGAATATAGAGAAAAGGCATTCGCAGCAGGGAAATATCCCGGCGGTTTCTTTAAAAGAGAAGGTAGGCCTACTGAAAAAGAAATTCTATCAGCCAGATTAATTGATAGACCAATCAGACCATTATTTTCAAGTTCATTTAAAAATGAAGTACAAGTAATTGCACAAGTTTATTCTTACGATGGTGAAAATGATCCTGATGTATTGGCTGCTATTGGTGCATCGGCTGCTTTAACGATTTCCGATATTCCGTTTATTGAGCCAATTGGAGAAGTGAGAGTTATTAAAAAAGATGGAAAGTATTCTGTTAATCCTAATAAGAGCGATATTATTGGCGCTGAAATGGAACTTACTATTGCCGGTACTGAGAGTTCAATTGTAATGGTTGAAGGTGAAGCAAAAGAAGTTAGTGAAGAAGATCTGCTCGAGGGCCTTAAAAAAGCTCATGAGGAAATTAAAAAAATAGTTCAAATTCAAAATGAATTAAGATCGGAATGCGGCTTAGAAAAATATATTGTAGAAGAAACTGCGATTGATGAACAACTTAAAAAAGATGTTTACGATCTTTCTTACGAAAAATATAAAACTCTTGTTTCCACTACATTAGGCAAAGAAGAAAGAGCCAACAAAAATAGTGAATTGAATAAAGAAGTTTTGGAAACATTAGCTGAAAAGTATGAAGAACAAGAAAGCACTATTAAAGAAATATTACATGATCTTGAAAAAGAATTAATGCGTAATCAAATTCTTGAAAACGGACTGCGGTTAGATGGAAGAAATACTAAACAAATCAGACCAATTTCTGTTGAACATAATTTGCTGGCAAGAACTCACGGTTCCGCTCTTTTCACAAGAGGTGAAACCCAGAGTTTAACAACATTAACTCTTGGCACGAAATCAGATGAGCAAATTATTGATGGCCTTGATGAAGAATACAAAAAACGCTTTATTCTACATTATAATTTTCCGCCATTCAGTGTTGGTGAAGTTGGAAGATTTGGGGGAACGAGCAGAAGAGAAATTGGACATGGAAATTTGGCAGAACGTGCATTAAAAAATATTATTCCAAGTGAAGATATTTTTCCTTATTCAATTAGAATACATTCAGATATTATGGAATCTAACGGATCTTCCTCAATGGCTACAGTTTGTGCCGGATCACTCGCTTTGATGGATGGAGGTGTTCCTTCTAAATGTGCTATTGCAGGAATTGCAATGGGGTTAATTACGGAAAATGATAAATATGCAATCCTTTCTGATATATCCGGTAATGAAGATCATCTTGGAGATATGGATTTTAAAGTTGCCGGTTCTTCCGAAGGTATAACTGCAATCCAGATGGATATTAAAATTCAAGGACTTTCAATCGAAATTATGGAAAATGCTTTAAGACAGGCAAAAGAAGGCAGATTAGAAATTCTTGGAACTATGAATTCTGTACTTTCAGCGCCAAGATCTGAGTTATCAGTTCATGCTCCAAAACAATTAACAACTCAAATTAATCCTGAAAAAATTGGAGCTGTAATCGGACCGGGTGGTAAAGTAATTCAAGGTATGCAGAAAGAATTTGGAGTTGATATTAGTATTGAAGAAGATGGCAAAGTGTTTATTTCCGGTCAATTAAAAGAGAATGTTCAAAAGACCAAAGAAAGAATTTTGGGTTTGACTGCAGAGCCGGAAATTGGGAAAGTCTACGAAGCTAAAGTAGTTAAGATTATGGATTTTGGAGCTTTTGTTGAGTTTATGCCAAATCAGCAAGGTCTTCTTCATATTTCACAAATTGATACTAAGCGTGTTAATAAAGTGGAAGATGTTCTTAAAGAAGGTGCTATGGTAACTGTAAAACTAACAAAAGTTGAAAACGGAAAATATAGTCTTTCTCGCAAAGTATTACTGATTGATGAAGAGAAAAAAGAAAAATCTGAATAATCAGATCAAGGTGTTAATGAAATGCTGAATTTTTAATTCAGCATTTTTTGTATTAAAAAAGTTGTAAAATGATTGGAATTAAGCAGATTTGAAGATTGGGAACTTAGAAGTTGATAATAATATTTTTTTAGCACCAATGGCTGAGATTACTGATTATGCGTTTAGATCAATTGCTAAAAAATACGGTGCTGGTTTAACATTTACACAAATGGTTAGTGCGGATGGAGTTATAAAAAATAATTTCAAAACGCTTAGAATGCTGACATTTAGTAGAGCTGAAAAACCAATTGGCGTTCAGCTACTCGGTAAAGATCCTGAAATTATTGGCAGAGCAGTAAGGGATTTAGTTAAACTTAAACCAACGGTTATTGACTTGAACTGCGGCTGTCCAGTAGAAAAAGTCTACAGTAATAAAATGGGAGCTTATCTTCTTTCACAACCAGAGAATCTTGCAAAGTTAGTTTCGGTTATGGTAAAAAATTCTGATGGCATTCCAATTTCTATAAAAATTAGACTTAGTCCAAAGGATAAAGTTAATGTTTTAGAAAATGCAAAAATAATTGCTGATAACGGAGCGTCAATTATTGTTGTACATGCCAGAAATAAAAAAGATAGATATGATGTAGAGGCAAATTGGGAATGGATATCAAAAGTAAAAGATGAAGTAAATATTCCGGTAATAGGTAATGGTTCAGTATTTTCAGCAGAAGATGCCGTTGAAATGATGAACCAAACCAAGTGTGATGGTGTTCTTGTTGCAAGAGGGGCTTTAGGTAATCCGTTTATTTTTAAACAGATAGAGCACTTAAAAAAAGGTGAAAAATTTACCCCTTCAATCGAGGAAATTGCTAAAGTTGCTTTGGAACATGTAAGAATTTTGGAAAAAGAACAAGACTTTATTATTAGTCTGGATAGGGCAAAAAAAAATATAATTTGGTATTTTAAATATCAAAATGGAATTGAAAATTTAATTGATGAGCTCTACTCTGCCAAAAGTTTTGAAAAGATTAAAGAGATTATAAATAAACATTCAAATAAATTACTTGATGGAAAATATCCTCAAGTAAATGTTAAGGAAATTAAGAAAAAATTTAATAATAGGGTTCTTTTTTGGTTAGCAAAAGAGGAATAAAAAGTTTTAAGAGAATTTTGTATTGTTCAAAAACAATGGGATTATTTAAGAAAATATCTTCAGTACAAATAAGACTTGTTTTAATGAGTTAATCTAATCTTTTTTCCTTTTTTTGCGGACTCGTTTTAATTTTTATTGAGAGTTTTATGCAAAAAGAAATTATAATTAATTCCTCAGCTACTCAAAATAGAGTTGCCATTACGGAAGATAGTACTTTAATCGATTTCTTTGTAGATAATCCGGAGAAGAGACGGTTAGTAGGAAATATTTATCTTGGTAAAATCGCTCGAGTTTTACCAGGCATTAGAGCTGCGTTTGTGGATATTGGTTTTAAGCATGATGCATTCCTACATTTTTCTGATATTGGTGATTCGTTTAGTGAGTTCCAATCTGTAATAAATGAAGAAGAGTCGGAAATAAGTGTTGAAGATGATGATTGACGAAAGTGTAAAGGAAGAATCTCGGGAAAGTAAAAATGTAATTCCTAAACTGCACAAAGGTCAAGATCTTATTGTTCAGATAATTAAGGAACCCGTTGCAAATAAAGGTGTGAGAATTTCCTCTGCGATATCGATCCCAGGTAGATTCTGTGTGCTTCTTCCTTTCGATAATAAAATTGGTATTTCTAAAAAAATCTCAGATTTTAGAGAAAGAAAGCGATTAAAATATCTTGCAAAAGGTATTATTCCTGAAAATTGCGGATTGATAATTAGAACTGCAGCAAAAGAGCAAGATGAAAAATCATTAGAAAGTGATCTAAAATATCTTGTAAATACTTGGAATAAAATTCAATCAATTGTCAAGGATTCTGACCCTCCTACTTTACTATATAAAGATCTAACCACTACTACATCCGTAATTAGAGATTTATTTACACCAAATGTCACAAAAGTTTTTATTGATTCAAAAGTTCTTTACAAAGAGATAAGAGATTATGTTCAGCTTGTTCAACCGGAACTGATGGATAAGGTTGAATATTATAAATCGAGAATGCCAATTTTTGAGACGTTTAAAATTGAAGAGCAGATTAAAACTCTAATGGGAAGAAAAGTCCCTATTCCTAATGGCGGACATATTGTTATTGACCACACTGAGGCGATGACGGTTATTGATGTTAACAGTGGAAGGTATGCAGCAAAAAAGGAACAAGAATTAAATTCACTAAAAACTGATTTAGAAGCTTCTAGGGAGATCGTTAGGCAATTGAGATTGCGGGATATTGGTGGTTTGATAGTCATTGATTTCATTGATCTTGAAGAAGAAAAAAATCGAAAGAAAATCTACGATGAGTTAAGAAAAGAATTTAAGAAAGACCGTGCAAAAATTGCATTGCTTCCTATGACAGATTTTGGAATTGTTCAAATTACACGACAACGAGTGAGACAAAATATTGTCCAGTCAATAAATGAAGTATGTTCCTATTGTTCGGGGACTGGATTAATGACAAAAAGATCAAGTATAATTCATGACATTGATGAGTGGTTTAAGCGTTATAAAAGTGAGGGTAAAAATAGAAGTTTAATTCTTAGTGTTCACCCATCGTTAAGTAATGATTTAAGAATTGGGCTGCTTTCAACATTAAATAAATGGCAATTTAAGTATTTTCTAAGAATTAAATTAGAAGACAATGATCATATAAATCCTCAAGAATTTGAAGTGAAAGCCTCTAAATCCGGTGAGAAATTAAACTAATAAATTTTATAATAATATAGCATAGGTAAAAAGATGAAATTTTTTATTGATACGGCAAACATTGATGAAATAAAAGAAGCTGCTGCAATGGGGCTTTTAGATGGTGTAACTACAAATCCTTCGCTCGTTGCCAAAGAAGGAAGGGATTTTAAAGAATTGCTGAATGAAATCGTTGAAGTGGTCGATGGACCAATTAGTGCCGAAGTTGTATCGACAGATTACGATGGTATGATGAAGGAAGCTAAAGAGTTAGCAGCTATTCATAAGAATATTGTAATCAAAATTCCTCTTATTCCTGAAGGTATAAAGGCAGTTAAGGCTCTCTCGGCAGAAGGAATTAAAACAAATGTTACTTTATGTTTTTCGGCATCGCAAGCATTATTAGCTGCAAAAGCAGGCGCTACTTATATTAGTCCATTTGTTGGAAGACTTGATGATATAAGTCATTCTGGTATGCAACTAATTGAACAAATAATCACAATTTATGATAATTATGGTTACCAAACTGAGGTCTTGGTTGCTAGTATAAGACACCCATTACACTTGGTTGAAGCCGCTGAACTAGGAGCTGATGTTGCAACTATTCCATTTGCAGTAATTAAAAAACTTTTTAACCATCCTCTGACAGATAGTGGATTAGATAAATTTTTAAGTGATTGGAAAACTCTAAACGAAGGTTAAAATGAAAAAAACAAAATTTTATAATTGTCATTTAGAAAAAAATGCTAAAATGGTGGAGTTTGCTGGTTATGAAATGCCAATTCAATATACATCCATAATTGCTGAGCATAAAGCTGTCAGAGAATCGGTAGGTGTTTTTGATGTTTCACATATGGGCGAGATATTTATCAAGGGTGAAAATGCTTTAAATTTTATTCAGCATATTACTGTTAATAATGCCGCAAATTTGCAAAGCGGTAAAGTTCAGTATTCTGCGATGTGCTATGAAAATGGTGGAATTGTTGATGATCTTCTTGTTTATAAAATTGATGATTTAGAATATATGCTTGTTGTAAACGGAGCTAACAAAGAAAAAGATTATGAATGGATAATTAAGAATAATTCATTTAATGCAGAAGTTTTTGATGAATCTGATGATTATTCATTATTAGCTGTTCAGGGACCCAATTCTCGTAAGGTAATTGAAAAAGTTTTCAATACAGAAATTGACATTGAATATTATACATTTATTAAAGCTGAACTTTTTGGTACAGAGATTATTGTATCCAGAACTGGTTACACAGGTGAATTAGGATACGAGCTTTACTTTAAAGGTGATGATAATTTAGCGGAAAAAATATGGGATCTTATTTTCGAAATGGGAGAAGAATATAATATTTCTCCAACCGGATTAGGATGCAGAGATTCACTTCGTTTAGAAATGGGCTACTGCCTATATGGGAATGATATTAATGAATCTACAACGACTCTAGAAGCCGGACTAGGTTGGATTACAAAATTGAAAAAAGGTGATTTTATTGGAAGAGATATTTTAGTCAATCAAAAAGAAAATGGTATTAAGAAGAAACTAATGCCAATTATTTTTAATGACCGCGCATTTCCACGAACAGGATACGAGATTCAAAAAAATGGAATTTCAGTTGGCAAAATTACTAGTGGAACTGTTAGCCCTATGCTTGAAAAACCAATTGCTTTAGGTTATGTTAATATCGATTTGGCGATTGAGGGAACTGATGTAGATGTGATAATAAGAAATAAGCCTTTTTCAGCCAATATTACTAAATTACCATTTGTGAATAAATAATATGAAAACACAAACATTGCTTTCACCGGCAAATGCCGAAGAACTTTATTTTCACAAAGAAAACTACAGTAGTAATTGATGTATTGCGCGCTACTACAACAATAATTACAGCATTAAATAATGGTGCTAAAGAAATTATTCCTGTAGGTTCAATTGAGTTTGCAATGAAAGTATCTGGAAATACTTTTTCCGGTCACACTCTGCTTGGTGGTGAAAGAAATACTAAAAAAATAGAGGGTTTTGCTCTAGGGAATTCACCTTTTGAATATTCACCGGAAATTGTGAAGGGGAAGTCGATAATTCTATTTACCACAAATGGTTCCAAAGCAATTGTTAAGGCAAAATATTCATCGAAACTTTTGATTTGTTCCTTTTTAAATGTTGCAAGTTTGGCAAAACAAGTAGCAGATTCCAAGGAGATTGTTATCTTGTGTTCAGGTAATAATGGATTGTTCTCATACGAGGATGCCATATGTGCAGGAAATTTAATCGATGAACTTTTTAAACTTAATTTGGATGTTGAGTTAAGTGATGCTTGTAGAACAAGTCATTTATTATTTAATGAAAGTAAAAATAATTTATCAGAGGCTCTTTCCCAAACTGAACATGGTACAAAGTTAATTGAAAATGGTTTTGAACCCGATATAATTTACTCAGCGCAATCGAATATTGTAGATATTATCCCTTTTTATGAAAAAGGAACTATACAACTTTTAAAATAATACTAATTGGAATTATTAAAATGCGAAATAGCTTTTACTGAGATTCCAATATTTTTAGCAAATGGCAAAACAACAACAAAATACTAAAACTAAATCAACTGCAGATAATTATTTTATAATTTCTCTTGAAAAGAAGAAAAAGCTACTTGGAATATTTTTAGTTATTTCTGCTATTTTGATGCTCCTTAGTATTTTTTCATATTCAAGATATGACCAAGCAAACTTAAATTATAGTTTTACTGATTTCTTTAAGGTATTTTCCACGAACCCAGATTTTTTACATCGTGCTCAATACACCCATAACTGGTTGGGTATATTTGGAGCTTACCTTTCTCATTTTTTAATAAATTCCACACTGGGTTATTTTTCGGTTGTAATTCCATTTGTTTGCTTTATTTGGGGTTATACAATTCTAAAAAATAGCGATAAAAAACTTTCAATAAACATTTCTAATTTCTTCGTTATTTCCGGGCTTCTTCTTTCAACATTTTTTGGTGTTTTGAGATATGATGAACTTTTTGTGAATCAATATGAATTAGCTGGAAACATCGGTGATTTTTTTGGTGCCGCACTAGGCAGACTTTTTGGTGTTTTAGGAAGTGTCATAATTTTAGCTACTGGAATTTTTATAGCGTTATTTATTGCTTTTGATCTTAGATTTAGAGCAATTAGAACTTATATTGCCAAAAAGTTTGAAAAGTCTGATGATAAAATTAGAATCAATATTATGGAGGAAAAAAATAAGAATTTAGAGAAAATAAAAAATCTCAAAATTCCCAAAAAGAAAAATGTAGACCATCAAGATGCAGAATCTAATGAAGATCATAAAAAAGAGGATACAAAAATTAGAATTGTTAGGTCAGATAACGATGAACCTAAAGTTTCTGACTCACAAATTGAACCTGCTGTTATTGTTAAACAGTCTAAGCAAATTACAGAAAATGATATAATACCGGCAATTGATAGAAATGCTGAAGAAGAATTACCCGAACAATGGGAAGAGAAAATTAAATTTGTTCCCCCATCATTAGAATTGTTGCAATACTCTGATGACGAAACTGTTAAAATTTCAGAGTATGAATTAAAGCAAAATGCTGAATTACTTAAAGAAAAATTAAAGTTGTTTGATATTGAAATTGAAGATATTTCAGTCACTCCTGGACCGGTTGTCACTCTATATGAAATTGTACCTGCTCCGGGAGTTAAAATAAGTAGAATTGTTAGTCTTGAACATGATATAGCTTTAGCTCTTGCGGCTCGTGGAATTAGAATTATTGCACCCATTCCTGGGAAAAGCGCGATCGGCGTAGAAATACCAAATGAAAAATCACAGTTAGTTAGTGCTAAATCAGTTTTAGCTCATCTTCATAAATCGAAAGCTGAACTTCCGATCGCTCTTGGCAAAACAATTGTTGGTGAGGTTTATATTACGGATTTAGCAATTATGCCACACTTACTGATAGCTGGTTCAACCGGTTCCGGTAAGAGTGTTGGAATCAACATGCTTATCACAAGCCTGATTTATGCTAAACATCCATCAGATATAAAATTTGTAATAATTGACCCCAAAAAAATAGAATTATCTTTTTACGGTAAATTAAATAAACACTATTTGGCAGTTTCACCCGATCTTGAAGAAGAAATTATTACTGTCCCTCAAAATGCTCTACTAGTTCTTAAAGCGGTTGAACATGAAATGGAAAAAAGGTATGATAAATTAGCAAAAGCCGGTGTAAGACATATTGTTGATTATAATAAAAAAATTGCTAATCCCAAAACAAGACCCCAAGATACTGATAAGATGAAGCATCATAAATTGCCATATATTGTTGTAATTATTGATGAATTGGCCGATTTGATGATGACATCAGGTAAAGAAGTAGAAGCACCAATTGCCCGTCTCGCGCAATTAGCTCGTGCAGTAGGTATTCACTTGGTTGTCGCTACTCAGAGGCCTTCAGTAAATGTTATAACAGGTGTTATTAAAGCAAATTTTGCTGCTAGAATTGCTTATCAAGTTGCGACTAAAATTGACTCTCGCACAATTTTAGACATGAATGGTGCAGAACAGCTATTGGGTCGAGGTGATATGCTTTTTCTTCCAGGGGGAATTCCTAAACCGATTAGGATGCAAAATTCATTCATTTCTACTGATGAAGTTGAGAAAATTACAAATTATATTTATACTCAACCAGGATATTCGAAAAGGTATTTTTTGCCTTCGATGTTTGAAAAGAAAAGCTCTGAAGCTGGGAGTTTTATAACCGATTTAGATCCTATGTTTGAAGAAGCTGCAAGAGTTATAGTACGTCATCAACAAGGGTCCGTTTCACTCTTACAAAGACGACTAAAGCTTGGTTATTCAAGGGCTGCGAGAATTGTTGATCAGCTAGAAGAAGCAGGAATAGTTGGTCCATCAGAAGGAAGTAAAGCAAGAGAAGTTATTGTAGAAAATGAAGAGCAATTAGAAACTATTTTGAGAAATTTATGATAAACTTATTTATAGCAATCTGTCTTATCTTCTTTCAAGTGCAAGATCAGTCTATAGTTGAAAAACTTCAGGAGAAATTTGAGAGCATAAATTATTTGCAAGCTGATTTTAACCAGAGTGCGGGAAGTCAAAATTCTTTAAGCGGAAAATTCTACTTTAAAAAAGAAAATAATTATAGAATTGACCTTTCAAGTAATACTATCATATCCGATGGATTCTCAATTTGGAATATTGACAAAAAGCGAAATAAAGTTATTATATCGAATTTAGACGAAGATCCATTGGCTTTTTCGCTTTCTGATTATATTTATAACTATCCAGCTAAATGTGAAGTAACTGAAGAAGCAACCTCAGATGGTTTTATTTTAACTCTATCTGGAATAAATACAGATCTGAATTTTAAGACAGCAAAATTAAGTGTGAATCAAGATTACTTAATTGAGAAAATAAGTGTTACAGATTTTGGCGAAAATACTTTTATCTTAAAGTTCAGTAATATAAAAATAAATGATACTATCAATAATTCATTGTTCATTTATAAAGATGATGGCGATGCAAAAATAATTGATCTACGTTAGTTTTCTATGGATAAAGTTAAACAGTCATTTAAATATTTATTGCCGTTATTCTTGATGGTTTTGTTTCTTTACTTAGCATTCAAAAATATTGATTTTGCTAAGGTTACTGATATCTTAAAGACTATTTCTGTCTTATGGTTGTTGGTCTATATTTTTGTTTGGTTTTTATCTCATATTGCTCGTGCCTACCGTTGGAAAGTAATAATTAAATCGGTAAAGAATAATACCTCCGTTCTTAATTTATTTGGTGCTACAATGGTTGGATACGGTGTAAATTGTGTTGTACCAAGACTAGGTGAATTATACAGGGGTCTATTTTTAGGTAAATGGGAAGGTATTTCGAGATCATCCATGATTGGTACAATTGTACTTGAAAGAGTAATTGATCTTTTAGTGTTAGGTTTTTCTGTTTTGCTTAGTGTAGCAATTTATTCTGGAAATTTACTGCAAGAGTTTGCTTGGCTTAAATCAACTTTATATCTTGGTTTTTTTGTAATCTTTTTAATGATAATCTTTTTATTTCTTATCGTAAAGTTTAAGTCAAAATTTTATGATGCAATAATTAAAATTGTTGGAAAAATATCTACAAAAGTTGCTGATGCTTTGGCTAGAATTTTTCACCTTTTAACTGATGGTTTCTCAAGTATAAAAAGTGCAAAAAATTATATGTTAGTAATAATTCTTTCAGCTTTAATAATGCTTCTTTATGCTTTAACCGCTTACGTCGGATTCTATATCCTGCATATGGATAAATTGCAGAATGTTGATTTATCGATGGCATGGATAGTTATGACAATTAGTGCTTTTGGTGTTATTATTCCTACACCTGGTGCAACAGGTTCTTACCATTTAATAGTTATTTCTGTATTGGTGGGATTATATAATTTTTCCAATGAAGTCAGCGGTGCATTTGCATTAGTTACTCATGCAATTACGTATATTCTTTTTATATTATCTACAATTTTCATGACTTATTTTATAAATAAAAAACAACGCTCAAGAAAACTGCCTGTTGCAGATTTTATAACCGTCTTTAAAACTAAAACGAGTGAACTGTGAAAAAAAATATATTCAGCATACTTTTATTTTTAAGTTCCATAAGCTTTGCGCAGATAGATATTACTGCCGGAATGGGCTTGAATTTTTTTAGTGCACCTGATTTAAAAGACTATATCAATTCATACTCTACCGCTGTTGATGAAATGCAGTCTTTCAATACTTCTGCTGATTTTTTTGGTGAAATTGGGTATGACATTAATCAAAATTATCAAATTGCGCTTGAATATACTTTTAATATTTATTCATTTAATTCAACAGGAATTAATGGTATTTATGATTTTGAGGTTGATCAGCATAAACCATCCTTAATTGGTTATTATGTTTTGCCCGGGATGGGCTATAAACTTAAATTTGGTTTCGGAGTTGGACTTAGAAATGCTAATATTAAAGAAAAATTCTCGGGACTAACGAAAACTGCTGATTATTCAACCAGTGGCTTTGGAGTAATTGCTAAAGCTCAAGGAGATACAAGACTTAGCGGTGATTTTTATGCGGTAATTGTTGGTGAGCTAAGATACGATATGCCTGGAGAAATAGAAGCATTTAACAAAGCTAAATTTAATGTTAACACATTGGGTGTGATTTTAAAGTTAGGGATTTCTTACCACTTATAAAGGATTATTGTGACAATTATAGAAGCAATTTTACTAGGAATAATTCAAGGGCTAACTGAATTTTTACCAATTAGCAGCACAGGGCATTTAACCGTTGCTGGAAATTTATTAAATTTAATTTCCGCTGAGAATCCTGAAAAATGGACTTCATTTATTGCTGTTATTCAACTCGGAACCCTTTTGGCAATATTAATATATTTCTGGAATGATCTTTGGAAAATAAGTTTGGACTTTTTAAAGGAAAATATCCTTTCCCGCAAATCCTTCACTACACAGTCTCTCAATTCCAGAATGGGGTGGTATATTATTATTGGTTCAATACCAGTAGTAATAATTGGGCTTGGATTCAAAGATGTTATTGAGGGGGCACTTACAAAAAATTTATATGTTATTGCGGGAAGTTTAATAACTCTTGGAGTGATTTTAGCAATAGCTGAAAAATTAGGCAAATTCAAAAAAGATTTGGACAGCATTAAATGGTATGATGCTCTTATTGTTGGATTTGCTCAATCATTGGCTTTAATCCCCGGATCTTCAAGATCGGGGACTACAATTACAGCTGGTATATTTTTGGGATTCAAAAGAGAAACTGCAGCTCGTTTCTCATTCTTATTGAGTGTTCCAGCAATTTTAGGGAGCGGTTTACTCCAATTATATGAGGCTCTAGAATATATTGATACATCAGGAATAATTACATTGGTAATTGCAACAATTGCTTCTGCAATAAGCGGCTATTTAACAATTGGCTTTTTACTTAAATTTTTAAAGTCTAATTCAACATTTGTATTTGTGTTTTACAGAATAATTCTTGGAGCTGTGATTATTTTTATGCTCTGGAATGGTATTATGAATCCGTAAAATTTAGAACAATAATAATCTTAGAGGAAAAAAGTGAAAGAACTAATGGAATTAAATGATAATGAAATTTTGGTAGCAAATATTAATACATCAATGGGTGATATTGAAATACAATTACACCCGAATGAAGTACCTAAAACAGTTGAAAATTTTGTCGGTCTTGCTGAAAAGGGTTATTACGATGGAATAATTTTTCATCGCATAATTGATGATTTTATGATTCAAGGCGGCGACCCAACTGGAAGTGGAAGAGGAGGAGAAAGTTTTTTTGGAAAACCTTTTGAAGACGAATTTAACAAAAATTTATCTCACTCCGGTCCTGGGATTTTATCAATGGCTAATGCAGGTCCCAATACAAATGGCAGCCAGTTCTTTATAACACTTATTTCAACTCCTTGGTTGGATGGTAAACATTCAGTCTTTGGCAAGGTGATAAATGGAATGGATGTAGTTGAGAAAATTGGGAAAGTGGATACTTCCAAGCCATTTGATAAACCAATAAAAGACGTAGTTATGAATAAAGTCACAATTGAAAAAAGAGCGAAATAATATATTTCTAGCAATTTCAACTCGCTAATTATACTCTTGAGACTGTAAAATACATGAGCAAATTTAATAAAAATATTAGTTCGGTTTATTCATTGGTCTCTGAATTAAAAACTGCAGAGTTAAAACCAGTCTATTTTTTATTTGGTGACGATTATTATACTATAAATGGTGCGATAAAAGCGATCTCAAATAGTACAGAACCTCTTTTATCATCAGATTTTGATAGGGAGACAATAAGTGCAGAAAAAAAATCTTCTCTAGCAGATATAATAGATTTAGCATATACTTTTCCATTTGGATCGGATAAAAAGTTATTAATTGTTAAAAATTTTGAAAATATTAGCAATAAAAAACAACTTCTGGATTATGTAAATAGCCCAAATGAAACAACAGTATTAGTTTTAGCCAACTATGGAAAAATTTCTAATCTAACTTCAGAACCTTATAAAACACTTGAAAACAAAAACCAGATTTTTGAGGCAAGAGAACTTAAGGGAGGAGAACTAGAGAATTGGGTTCGAAAAAGATGTAAACAACTGGGTTTTGAAATAAATACTGAAAGTGTAAAAACTTTTGTTGAAATAGTTGGTGAAGATAAATCACTTTTAGAAATGCAGCTCCAAAAATTTAAGAGTTTTTTAGGTGAGAGTAAGGAAATTTCAGTTGATGATATTAAAAGATTGTCTTCAGCCACCAAGGAATATTCAATTTTTGACCTATTGAATGTAATTGGGAAAGGGAATGCTGGTAACTCTATTAAAATCATTAATAATTTGCTCGATTGCGGCAAAGACATGATTTTTATACTCAGTATGCTTACAAAATTTTTTACAGTAATTGCTCAATCAATAGAATTGGAGCAGCGCAAACTATCGGATAATGATGCATCCAAAGCAATTGGAGTCTCAAGATATTATTATATCAACTGTAAAAATGCGAAATATTTTAAAAATGAAAATCGACTTTTAAGAGCTGCAAATGCATTATATAAAACCGATTTAACTCTAAAAACCACGAATGTTGATGAAAAAACATTAGCTACAATAATGATTACTGATTTTTTTTCAGAAAAAATTAATAATTATTGAATAAATTGAAACAATTATATTATAACTAAAGTATAAAGATCATTGAAAGACAAACTTACTGAACTGACTGACGAAGAATTAATCAAAGAATTTCAAGATAACAATACCATTGAAGCATATGAAATTCTTGTTAGTAGATTTAAAGATCCGTTAACAAACTATGTATATCGTTTTTTGGGCGATAGAGATGCATGTACTGATATTGTGCAAGATACAATGATTAAATTTTATTTGCACAAAGATTCCTATAAGTCTTTTGCAAAATTTTCTACTTGGATTTACACAATTGCTGGAAATCTAGCTAGAAATGAACTCAAGAGAAGGAAGCGAAGAACAATTTTTTCTCTTAATCCGGATGATGATGAAAAGAAAATTCAAATAGAAGATACTTCTTTCGTTTCTCCTGAAAGGTCAACGGACAGCCAAATGAAAGGAGAAATAATTCAGAAAGCTCTTCTAAAGGTTAAACCTGTTTATAGAGAAGTTGTGATTTTAAGAGATATTGAAGGACTTTCCTATGAAGAAATAGCAGAAATTACTGAATTATCCATTGGTACAGTAAAATCCAGAATTAACAGAGGAAGAAAACATTTACAGGAGTTATTAAAAAATATTTACAGTGGGTAGCTTATGAAAAAAGATCTTTACAATTCTACAGATGCAGAATTTCAACACGTTATTAAATTGCTAAAAGAAATGCCTAGAGAGAAGGCACCAGAAAATTTTCAATATAATTTAAGTGTAAGAATAAAAAATAAAAATTTTGATCCCAAAAGGCCGGAAAAATCAATTTTTAATCCTTGGAAAATGTTTGTTCCTGTTACCGGTGCAATTGTAGCTTCACTTTTAGTGTTCTTCATTTCGTTTGATGATACAGACTCTGCAGAAAATCCTTTTCAAATTAAACCTCAACTTAGAAATGAGCTTAGCGCAAATATAATAGGAAATTCCAGGGTTGAAAATAATTTGAGTCCAGATGCTAAAATTAGTGAAACAGACGTTGTCTTTAAAGAAAGGATTAAATCCGAGCCAATTACTGAAGAATTAGTTGCCCAGAATAATACGACTAATGATGTGGATGAAATTACTGACAATCCTATTCCCGAGCCATTTCCTTTTAACGAATTTAATTCTACCAATTTGGATCAAATTTTAAAAGAAAAAAGAAATTCTACAAACATTAGTGGAAGAGCTGCCTTGACGGGTAGTAATAATTCAGCTTTTAATGGATTTTTTATAAGGGAGGAAGTTGATAAAGAATACGTTGAAGCTATGAAAGCACGAATGGACTCATTAAAAAGAGAATTTAAAAGTAAACGAAAAACTACAAAAATTGCTCAGTAATAGTATTTATTGAATTTAATATTAATAATTGTTAAATTACTAAGCTAATTTTAATAGGGAAAATTATGAAAAAAGGAATACACCCAACATACCAAAATTGTGAAGTAACTTGTGTTTGTGGTAATTCTTTCACAACAAAGTCTACTATGAGTCGTATAAAATTAGAGATTTGTTCAGAATGTCATCCATTTTTTACAGGAAAACAAAAATTATTAGATTCAACCGGTAGAGTTGATAGATTTAATAAGAAATACGGCTTAAAGAAATAGTTTAAAGCTTTCTTGTTATTTAATGAGAAAGCTTTTTCATTCCTCTTTTATACTTTTCAAAAACATTATCGTTATATTTTCCTTTCCAATATTTAAATAAATTTTATATTTTATAATTTAGTACATCGAAAGAAAACTTATATAAATGCAAGAATTTACGTTAGGTGAAAGTGTTAATTTGTATTCTGGAGTTCGGGGTTTAGCGGTTAAAATACTAAATCGCGTTGATAGAACTGATGCGTACTTAGACAAACTATTAGAAATTGAAATAAAAAATTCTGAATTAAGTAGTAAAGATAAAGCTTTGCTATTTGAGATAGTCCATGGTGTTATACGTTGGTTAGGAAGAATCGATTGGATATTAAATGGTTTTTATAAAGGTCAGTTTTCAAAATGTATACCGAATGTAAAAAATTCAATGAGAGTAGCTCTATATCAAATTTTGTTTTTAGATAGAGTACCCGATCATGCTGCGGTTAACGAGTCGGTTGAATTTGTAAAAAAACTTCAAGGTGAAAAATCGGCAAATCTTACAAATGCAGTTCTTCGCAATATAATTAGAAATAGAAAGGGCATTAGATATCCGAATAGAGAAGAAGATCCTGTTGGTTATTTATCTGCATATTTTTCTCATCCATCTTGGATGGTAAAAAGGTGGATTACCAGGTATGGTGAGCAGGAGACTGAGAAATTATTAATTGCAAATAATAACAAACCTTCTCATACTTTAAGAGTTAACACAATTAAGACTAGTGTTGAAGAATTAAAATCATTGTTAAAATCTGTTGATCTGAGTTATAGCGAAGGAAAATATCTTAAAGAATATTTGCAGCTAAATGTTTTAACAAATATTACAAGTTGGGAGTATTTTCAGAAAGGATATTTCTCAATTCAGGATGAGAGTACGGGTTTTTCCTGTAAGGCTCTCGATCCGAAACCAGGAATGAAAATTTTAGATTTATGTGCCGCACCCGGCGGTAAGACAGCATTCCTTGCCGACATGATGCAAAATCAAGGACAAATTGTTGCGCTAGATAAATTTGAGAGCAGGCTTGAACTTTTCAATAGAAATATTGAACGTTTGGGAATCAATATTGTAAGATCAGTTGCCAAAGATGCATTGATATTTAATGAAAAAGATTTTGACGGAGTTATTGCAGATGTTCCTTGCAGCGGTTTAGGTACACTGACTAAAAAACCGGATATAAAATGGAAAAAAGATTTTGGCGATATTAGAAAGCTTAATAAAATTCAACTTAAACTTATTACAAAAGCAGCTTCCTTAGTAAAAGTTGGCGGCACTGTTGTTTACAGTACATGTACAATTGAACCTGAAGAAAACATTGGAGTTGTTAATCAATTTTTAGAAAAACATACTAACTTCAAATTAATAAACTTAGTAAATGACTTTAATAAAGATTTGATTGATGAAAACGGTTGTGTTCAAACATTACCTAGTAAACATAAACTTGATGGTGCCTTTGTTGCAAAATTGGTAAGAACATATTAAAAGGAATAAATATGTCGAATGATTCTTTAATAAAATTTGCCGAAAAACTAAAAGAAGCAAGAGAAAATAGTAAACTTACTATAGATCAGATTTTTTCCAAAACCAGAATTGACAGAAAATATCTTCAAGCAATTGAAGATGGAAATTTTTCCATTATGCCGGAAGTTTATATCAGGGCATTTATTAAAGAATACTCTAAGGCAATTAAATTAGATCCTACAGAAGTTATTCAGGAATTTGATTTGGCAAAAAAAGGTTTATCTGCAGATTTAGCAGAAGTAAAACCCGATACCCCGAAAGTCAAAAAGACAAAAAGTGAAGAAGATATAAAATCTAAAATTTCGAAAGCTGTTGAACAAGATTCTAAATCTGAGCATCAAGATAAACCAGCTACTAATAATAAAGTATTATATTATGCTCTCACCGGATTATTGATGCTAATTTTCATATTTATTATTTATAAAGTTTTTTTAACTGATCCGAATACTGAAATTATTACGGAAAAGCCTTTTGAAGAAATAATTGAAGAACAACTGGCCGAAAGTGAAGATAATAAAGATTTAGATGTAAGTGAGATACAGCCTAAAGCTATAGAAGAAATTAAACCTCAAGAAACAAAAGTTGAACAAAACATAGTTGCACCAAAAATTCCTTTACAAACTTTGCAAGATGGAATTATGACTCTCACAATTTTAGGAGTGGATAAATCATGGGTAAGAGTTGTAGCAGATGATAATAATATGGAATTTATCATTGAACAAGGTGGAAATAAAGTTATTAAGGCAAAGGAAAAATTTTATCTTCATATTGGGAATTCAGGTGGAGTAAAACTTTTAATGGATAATAAAGAACTTAATTTTAGCGGTGTACAAGGAAAAGTTAGAAAAATATTTGTAACACGAGATGGGATTGAATATTTACGCAGAACACCGAATCTAGATGAAGAAAATTGATGACATAAAAAAAAGGGTTTCGGAATTAAAAAACCTAATCAGAAAACATGATTATAATTACTATGTTTTGGCAAAGAGTACAATTAGTGATTATGAGTATGATCAATTATATAAAGAATTATTAAAACTTGAAAATGAAAATCCCGAACTAGTTACATCCGATTCTCCCACACAAAGAGTTGGTTCAGATTTAACAAAAGATTTTCCTTCCGTATCGCATTCAACCCCAATGCTTAGTTTAGCCAACTCCTACGATGAAAATGATCTGATAGATTTTGATAAAAGAGTTAAGAATATTCTAAATACAGAAGATGATATTGAATATGTAACTGAATTAAAAATTGATGGTGTTTCAATTAGTATAATTTATGAAAATGGAGTTTTGAGTAGGGCAGCTACGAGAGGTGATGGATATGTTGGAGAAGATGTAACCGCTAATGTTAAAACAATAAAGTCTGTGCCGCTTTTAGTTAATTTAACAAAATTAAAATTTCCTCAAATATTTGAAGTACGCGGTGAAGTTTTTATGGAAATTGAAGAATTTAAGAAATTTAATGCTAAAAGAGAACAAGAGGGTTTGAAGTTATTTGCTAATCCGCGAAATTCATCTGCAGGGACATTGAAGCTTCAAGATCCTAAAATGGTTGCTTCTCGTCCTTTAGATATTTTTGTATATTATTTTCTATCCGAAGATCAAAGTTTTTATACTCAATACAGTAACCTTGAACACCTTAAAAAACTTGGTTTTAAAACTAATCCGAATTATAAGCTTTGTTCAAATATTAATGAAGTACTTCAATTCTGCCAAAATTGGGAAAAAAAGAGAGATAATCTTTCATACGAAATTGATGGTGTAGTTGTAAAAGTAAATAAGATTGAATTTCAAGAAAAATTAGGAAGTATTGCAAAATCACCAAGATGGGCAATAGCATATAAATTTACCGCTCAGAGAGCTTCAACAAAGCTTAAGAGTATAACTTGGCAAGTTGGTAGAACAGGTGCAGTTACACCGGTTGCAGAGCTCGAGCCAGTTCTATTAGCCGGCTCAACAATTAGTCGAGCTACACTTCACAATAGAGATGAGATAAGAAGAAAGGATATTAGAGAAGGGGATGCAGTAATTATTGAAAAAGGCGGGGATGTGATTCCTAAAATAGTAGAGGTAGATTTAACCAAGCGAGGGCCTAATTATTCAATTGCTAAATTTCCTAAAAAGTGTCCAAAATGTGGGCAAGAGCTTCTCTACTCTGAAGATGAAGTTGCAATTTATTGTGTTAATGTTCAATGTCCCGCACAGATAAAAGGGCAGATTGAGCATTTTGCATCCAGAGGAGCAATGGATATTGAGGGTTTAGGAAAATCGCTTATTGATCAATTTGTTGATTTGAATCTGCTTAATTCTTATGCCGATATTTATAGCTTATATAAGAAAAGAGATGATTTAATTTCTATTGAAAGATTGGGGGAAAAAAGTGTTGATAATTTAATTGAAGCAATTGAGAAAAGTAAGGAGAGACCATTTGAAAAAGTTCTATTTGGATTAGGGATTAGATACGTTGGAGCCGGAGCTGCTCAAAAGCTTTCAAAAGCGTTTAAGAATGTTGACAATCTAATTGCTGCAAATGAGGAAGAAATAATTGAGGTTAAAGAAATTGGTCCAAGCATTGCATCTAGTATTACCTTATTTTTTAGTAATGAAAAAAACAGATTGATGATTGATCATCTAAAAGAATGCAGGATTGAGATTTGAAATTGAAGCTGATGAAACCGTGTCTGAAAATTTAGCTGGAAGTACTTTTGTTTTAACTGGGACTTTAGGTAAATATACTCGTGAAGAAGCAAAAAATGAGATTGAAAAAAGAGGAGGCAAAGTAAGTTCCTCGGTTAGTCCAAAGACTAGTTTTGTGCTTGCCGGAGAAAGTGCCGGATCAAAACTTGATAAAGCGAAAAAGTTAAATGTAAAAATTATTTATGAAGATGAATTTATCTCAATGTTAGGAATCTGAATAAGTGTTTGATGAATATAAAAATAAAATGGGTTATTATATTTTCAAAAAGAAAATGTTAAAAACTTATGATTCCACTTATTCATTTAAGAAATTTATAGAAAATTCTGTGAACTATATTCTTATTATGCCTCTTAATGATTTGGATTTCAATAACAGTTTTGATGTTGCTAAATACTTCAGAATTCATAAAAAAAATGTAACATTATTAATCCCAGAGCATAAAGTTAATTCACTTAATATCTCAGCCCATTATGATAACATAAGTTACTCTATTGAAGATATTACGAAGTTTGGATTACCGACAAAATCTTATATCCAAAAATTAAATGAACATGAATTTGATGTATTGATTGATTTAGAGAGAGATGATAATTTGTTTTTAACAGCTGTTACAAGCCTAATTAATGCCAAGTATAAAGTGGGATTTAAAAAAGCCGAAATTGATAATCTCTATAACTTTCAAATGGTAAATACTAAAATAAATTCTGAAATATCATACAGAAATTTGTTAAATTCGCTTAAGATGTTTTAAAGAATTGATCAATATTTTCAAACATATATAAATTACTAATGGACGATAACATAAATTTTGAATTTAAAAAAGATGGTGATGTAGCGATATTTAAATTGTTGGAACCATCTTTCGACGCATCAATTGCCGGGTTAGTGAAAGGGGAACTGTCAATTCTATTGTCTGCAGAGGATGTCACCAAATTAGTTTTTGATCTCTCAAAGGTTGAATATTGTGATAGTTCAGGTTTAAGTGCTATTCTATTGTCATTTAGAATTTTGCAATCGAATGATGGTCATATCAGATTAGCTGCATTACAGAAAAATGTAAAAACATTAATTGAAATTTCACAATTAAATAGAGTCCTGCCAATAAAAGAAACAGTTGAAGAAGCCGTCAGTGATTTAAAAGCAATATAGGTTTTTTTGTGGATAAAACTTTTGATTATGTAATCATTGTAGCATTTTTAATTGGTGTTGCAGTTTTTGGAATCTTTAAAGGGGGAAAGCAGAAATCCATTGAAGATTATTTCATGGGCTCAAAATCAGTCCCATGGTGGGCTGTCTGTTTTTCAATTGTTGCTGCAGAAACAAGCACACTAACATTTATTTCAATTCCTGGTTTAGCTTATTTAACCAACTTAAATTTTCTACAAGTAACTTTTGGTTATTTAATAGGCAGAATTATTATTGCAAATTTTTTCTTGCCCTCTTACTTTACCGGCGAACTTAACACAGCTTATGCATTTTTAGAAAATAGATTTGGTCATAAAACGAGATCTTTTTCATCAATAATATTTTTATTTACCAGAACAGCTGCAGATGGAGTTAGATTATTTGCAACAGCGATTCCATTAAAACTTATGATGGATATTAATTATCCTACTGCTATAGCAATTATAGCAGCTATTACTTTGGTCTACACTATTACAGGGGGAGTAAAAGGAATCATTTGGGTTGATGTTCTGTTGATGGTCATATATTTAGGGGGTGCTTTACTTGCAGGATATTTCCTTCTTACGGAATATTTACCTGAAGGTTTTAATACAATTATTACTGCTGCTCAACCAGCTGGTAAATTAGAAATTTTTAATCTTGGAATTGGTTCAACACTAGCTGAATTTTTTGGCGATCCTTATACTCTGATAAGCGGACTTTTAGGCGGCGCATTTTTATCCATGGCATCTCACGGCACTGATCAGCTAATAGTTCAGAGATTACTCAGCACCAATAATTTAAGACAAGCACAAAAGGCTATTATCGGAAGTGGAGTATTAGTAATTCTTCAATTTGTAATTTTCTTACTAGTTGGAGTTGCCCTCTATGCATATTACGGTCCATTGGAAATTAGATCAGATGAAATCTTTCCAAAATTTATAATTGAAAAACTTCCTTCTCCTTATTCAGGTATTATAATTGCCGGATTGTTTGCAGCAGCAATGTCAACATTAGCCGGATCGATTAGTTCTTTATCTTCATCAACTATGCTAGATTTATACAATCCTTTTCATCCGAATAGAGATAAAACTAAAGATCTCAAAGTTTCTAGATTATTTACTGTTATGTGGGCCGTGCTTCTTGTTCTTTCTGCAATTTTCTTTATGAACTCGCCGCAGACTGTTGTTGAGCTTGCTCTAAGCATTGCATCATTTACATATGGCGGATTACTTGGAACCTTTATGCTTGGTCTTTTTGTAAAAAATGCACGACAGGAAGATGCTCTCGCAGGTTTTACTTCTGGTATTTTTGTAATGATAACGGTAATATCATTAAATTTAGTTGCATGGACATGGTTCACCTTAGTTGGCGTAATCACAACCATGGCAATTGGCTCTCTGTTAACATACTTGAATAAGAGATAAAGTATTCAGTAGATTTACTTCTGGTTTAAAATGTTAGACGAAAAAAAACTAAAAAAATTAGAATTTATTCTATTTGATCTCGATGGAACTTTATTAAATAAATATGGTGAAATAGGAGAAAAATCAAAAGAATATGTATATGAACTTAAGCGAATGGGAATGAAGTTTTCGTTTGCTACCGGAAGACTGCATAATTCTATCACAGGTTACGCAAGTGAATTGGATTTAAAAAGTCCTCTTATTTCTCTTGATGGTGCGACAATAAAAAGTTACCCTGCAAATAAAATTATTTATGAGTCTTTTATAAAGAATAAATATGTTGAGAGAGCAATTCGAATGGCTAATCAAGGGCTATTGAAAATTGCTCTTAGTCATGATGAGGCTATATATTATACATCTGAGAATTCACTTATTCCACAGTTAATGGATAAGTACGATGCAAAGTTTGAAGAGATAGATGCATATGAAAATTATGTTAGCCGGACTTTGGAAATTATAATTTGTGGGGATTATAAGAGATCAGTTAAACTTATAGATCAAAAAATGCAATTCCCTAGTGCTTTTGGTTTAAAGACGTCTTTTTATAAATCTCAAGATCAGGATGGGGTATATTTTTTAGAGATCAGAAATAAAAAATGTTCAAAAGGGGATGGCTTTTTAAAGCTACTAAAATATCTAAATATTAATATTAAAAATAGTGCAGTCATTGGCGATTGGTATAATGATCGGTCTCTTTTTAGAACTAAAGCTCTAAAAATTGCTATGGCAAATGCAGTTTCCGAAATAAAAGAAATGTCTGATCATATTACTGAAAGAACCAATGATGAGGATGGAACAGCTGAGTTTCTTGAATTGGTATTAAAAGCTAAAAAGGGTTAAAGTGTCTAGTAAAGATATAAGAGAAAAATTAAAATCTAATTCAAAGTTAAGAATATTTATCGTAATATTAGGCACATTACTAATTGCAGCAATGTTTCCTCGTGGTGAATCAATTGAATCTGATGTTGCTGTTGGTTCTATATGGATACAGGATGATCTGATTGCTTCTATGCCCTTTGAAATTTTAAAGGATCCAGAAGCCTATAGAATCGAAAAACTTCAAGCGGCACAAAAAGTCAATCCGGTTTTTGAAATTGATAATACTGTGAAAAAATCAGTCGTTGACTCAATCAAAATCTTCAACTCATTTCTTCAAAACAAAATAGATGAGCAGCTGAAGCAAAAAATAAAAAATAACTCAATTTTATTCCTTTCAGAAGCATCAGTTGAAAAACTTAGGAACATCAGAAAATACGAGAATTCTCTTTCCGTTAGTTTTAATAATTCTCTAAATAAAATATTCAGAAATATTCTTTTGCTAGCCGAAGAAATCTACAGTAGAGAATTTTTAAATGTTGATTATGAAGAAATTAAAAAAGACTCTATTGCTATTAGAGATGGAAAATTCGAAAACTTGGTTCCTAAAAGACGGTTTTTAGATAAAGCTGGTAATGATCTAAGAATTGAGAGACTTATACAAAAATACTTGAGTAATGATTTAAGTATCTATTCAGTTTATAGAGAATACATAGACCATTTTATTGAACCGACAATTATTTACAAAGCTGAGCAAACCAGGGCAGAAATTCTTCTTGCTGAGGATAAGGTCTCAAGAAATATTGGTCTGGTTGAAGAAGATGAGAGAATTGTTGCCAAACATAATAGAATTACTCCAGATATCAAACTAAAGATTGATTCTTATCGTATTGCCAAAGGTGAAGAAATTGGCCCTTTTACCAGGCTTTTACAGAGTCTTGGGAAATTTTTGCATGTTCTTATTCTAATAAGCATGTTCAGTATTTACATATTTCTATTCAGAAAGAAAATTTTTGGCGACAACTCGAAAATATTTTTAATAGCATTGGTAATGCTTTTAATCAGTTTTATTGCATTTCTCATTAATCAAATTAATGTTAATGCTCCAATCCAACTATTAATACTGGTTCCCGTTGTTTCCATGCTTCTTACAATATTTTTCGATTCGAGAATAGGTTTTTATAGTACAGTAGTTATGGCCTTGATAGTTGGAGGTTTAAGAGGAAATGATTATGCACTTTCAGTAATGAATCTATTTGCCGGTGCACTTGCCACATACACCGTAAGAGATATTAAAAATAGAAATCAAATTTTCCGATCATTTTTGTTTATACTTTTAGGTTATGTTGTAAGTATAGTTGCTTTTGGAATGGAAAGATTTGCCCCTTGGGAAGATGTATTAATTGAATGTGGTTTCGCTGCATCGAATGCCCTATTTAGCCCAGTATTAACTTATGGTTTAATTATTTTCTTTGAAAAAATATTTAAGATAACCACTGAAATAACGCTGCTTGAATTAACCGACTATAATGCTCCTCTTCTTAAAGACTTGGCAAAACATGCCCAAGGTACGTTTAATCATTCGTTAACAATGGGCAATATGGTTGAAAGTGCCGCACAAGAAATTAGAGCAAATCCACTATTGGTTAGAGTTGGAGCGCTATATCATGATGTTGGTAAATCATTAAATCCTAGTGCTTTTGTGGAAAATCAAATGGATAATTATAATATCCATGATGATTTAACTCCTGAAGAAAGTGCCAAGACAATAATTGAACATGTTCACGAAGGAATAAAATTAGCAGAAGAAGCTAACTTACCTAATGAAATTATTGATTTTATTGCAACACATCATGGTACACTATTAGTTTCTTTCTTTTATGAAAAAGAGATAGAAGCAAAGGGCAAAGAAAATGTAGATATTGAAAAATACAGATATCCAGGTCCTAAACCGCATACTAAAGAAACCGCATTGTTGATGTTAGCAGATGCTTCTGAGTCAGCAGTAAGAGCTATGACTGAGCCGACACCAGAAAAAATTGAAAATGTGGTAACAAATATAATTAATAGTCGACTTAAAGATGGTCAATTAGAAGAATCTCCGTTAACATTTTCTGATCTTACTAAAATTAAGCGTTCTTTTTGCACTACATTAGTAGCGTTACATCACAAAAGAATAAGATACCCAAAGCAAGATGAATTGGAAAATGAAATAAGTGATAAATCTGAAGAGTAATGCTTGATTTTTTAAAAGAATATTTAACACTTCTCAAAGTTGAAAAAAACCTTTCTGAAAATTCAATAAATTCATATAAAACAGATTTATTTAAATTATTTGATTTTTTAGAGTCTGAAAAGATTAATGATCTTAATGATGTAAAGTATAAGCATATCACAAAATATTTTGAAAAACAAAGAAATGAAGAAATAAATTCGTCAACTGTAAGCAGATATTCTTCATCAATTAAAGGCTTCTTTGTATTTATGCTTCAACAAGGTTATATTGAAAAAAATCCAGCTCTAAATTTAAAGTCTACAAAAATTGCAAGAAGCTTACCGAGCGTCCTTTCATTTGATGAAGTTGATAAAATTTTAAATACGCCAAAAACGAATGATAAACTCGGGCTTAGAGATAAAGCAATTTTGGAACTATTATATTCTTCAGGGCTTCGGGTTTCGGAGCTGCTCAATTTAAAAATATCAGATTTATTTTTTGGTGATGAAGTCATAAGAGTTTTAGGAAAAGGTTCTAAACAGAGAATAGTCCCTATTGGTAGCAGCGCCATTAATTGGATAACAGAGTATTTGAAGAAGACACGGCCACTGCTTGAGAAAAAAGCAAAAAGTGAAAATTTAATATTCTTAAATTCAAGAGGTTCAAAACTTTCACGCATGGCCATTTGGAAAATCGTAAATAAGTACTGCCAAGAAGCTAAAATTGAAAAAGAAGTTCATCCCCATACTTTTCGTCATTCGTTTGCCACACATTTATTGGAAGGAGGCGCTGATTTAAGGGCTGTTCAAGAAATGCTTGGTCATTCTGATATTTCTACAACCCAAATTTATACTCATATAGATAGAGAATATATCAAACAAATTCACAAAGATTTTCATCCAAGAGGTTAACATTGCCGGAAATTCAAATTAGTCATAAATTATTATTATTACTATATTTTTTGCCAATCTTTCTAATTTCATTAAGTGTGCATGAATTTGCTCACGCAGTACTTGCATATAAGTTTGGAGATGACACTGCAAAAAAGCAAGGTAGGTTAACTTTGAATCCTTTTAAACATCTTGATTTAGTCGGCAGTATTATAATGCCAATTCTTGCATTCACGTCAGGATTTATGTTGATCGGCTGGGCGAAGCCAGTTCCTGTAAATAGAGGAAATTTTAAAAATATTCGCAGAGATGATGCAATTGTATCTTTTGCAGGTCCATTATCAAACTTAGTATTGGCTGCATTCTCTTACCTAATCTATCTCTTTATGGTTGGCAGTGGGCTTGAATTAAACAATACATTTGCTAATATTTTTAGATTAACTATTGTGTTCAATATTTTTCTTTTTTGTTTTAATCTTTTACCAATTCCTCCATTGGATGGTTCACACATTTTATATGATATATTTCCGAATAAATTCACTGCTAAATTTCTTCGACTGGGAATTTACGGAACTTTAATACTTTTTGCGTTTATTTATAGTCCACTTTGGCCACTATTTGTAAATTTAGTAAATTGGATATCAGGCTTCTTTAAAGTCACTTGATTTATTATTTTTATAAGTTATTCATTTGCAATTATTATAAAACTATTTTTAGATTAAAAATTGGTTAATAATCAATGAAAATAAGTGGATTCTCTTTTGTCCGAAATGGTATTTCACTTTACTATCCTGTAGTTGAGTCAATTAAATCAATACTTCCTATTGTAGATGAATTTATTATTGCTGTCGGTAAAAGCAGCGATGGTGATAAAACCCGTGAAAAAATTGCTGAGATAAGAGATCCAAAAGTAAAAATTATTGACACAGTTTGGGAAGAAAAATATTTTAAGAAGGGAATAATTAACTCCATTCAAACTGATATTGCGATGAAACAATGCTCAGGTGACTGGCTTTTTTACTTACAAGCTGATGAAGTTGTTCATGAAAAATATCTTCCTAATATTGTAAAGCGTTGTGAACAATTATTAGATGATGAAGAAATTGAAGGCTTGCTATTCAGATATAAACACTTTTGGGGTGACTATTATCATTATCAAAATGGACATGGTTGGTATCCAAATGAAATTAGAATAGTAAGAAATATGCCGGAGATACACTCATGGCAAAGCGCGCAATCCTTTAGGAAATTTAAATATTATGATAATCCGAGACAAGCTGAAGGACACTCAAAGTTAACAGTTGCAGAGGTTGAGGCAGAAATTTACCATTATGGCTGGGTGCGCCCTCCTCATTTAATGCAGAATAAAAAGCGGGCTTTGGATTCAGTTCATTGGGGCTTGAATAAAGCAAAAAATTATTATGATAAAGGACCAGGTGAATTTGACTATGGCCCTTTGAATTTGATTTCTGAATTTAAAGAGTCCCATCCAAAAGTAATGAATGAAATGATATCTAAATTTAATTGGGGAGAAAAACTTCAAAAATCTGGTAAACCTAATAAGTATAGGGAACCCCACAAGCATGAAAAATTATTTATTAGATTTTTATCATTTATAGAAAAATATACTAGAGGCGGAAAGCAAATAGGCGGATTTGAAAATTTTAATCTTGTGAAAAAATAAATTTGAATTACTCATATTTATTAATAATTATTTATGAAGTGCAGACTTTGCAAAAGTAATACTGAAGAATTATTTGAGGCAACCATATTAGGGAAGTATAATATAAAATATTATTCTTGTCCGGATTGTAATTTGCTACAAACGGAAAATCCTTATTGGCTTGAAGAGGCTTATAATAATTCAATTAATGATACTGATGTTGGTCTGCTTGATAGAAATATTCAATTTGCAGAAAAGATAAAAGTTCTTATTTATTATTTGTTTGAGAGAAATGGAAAGTTTTTAGATTACGCCGGAGGTTATGGAATTTTTACCAGATTAATGCGCGACATTGGTTTTGATTTTTATTGGCATGACCCATATACTGAGAATTTATTTGCAAAAGGTTTTGAATATAACAGATCAAGAATCAGATATCAAACTAATTACCACATTTGAAAGTTTTGAACATTTTGTAAATCCTCTTGAAGAAATTAAAAAAATTGTAAAGATATCTAAAAATATAATATTTTCAACAACTATTATTCCTAATCCAATTCCAATGCCAAAAGACTGGTGGTATTATGGCTTAGAGCATGGGCAGCATGTTTCGCTTTATTCAAAGAAAACACTCAAATATATTGGTAAGGAATTAGGGCTTAATTTTTATTCTTGCAGCAAAAACTTACATCTATTTACTGAAAAGAATTTAAATAATTTTGTCTTTAAAACTTTATTTAAGAAAAGTAAATATTTCAGTAAGTCAGTAAATAAAAACATGAAATCAAAAACATTTATAGATTCGCGTATGATGTTAACTGGTGGAAGATAGTTAATGAAAATATTTTATGATTATCAAATCTTTGCTTTGCAAAAATATGGCGGGATATCTAGGTATTTTTTTGAATTGATGAATCAATTTTCTACCATGAATGATATTAATTTTGATTTCCCTCTTTATTTCTCAAACAATGAGCATATTAGAGATGCTGAATTTTCATCACACAAAACTTTTTTCCCAAACTTAGTCTTAGGTATAAAAAATTATTATACCAGACATTTAAATAGTCAAAATGAAGGGATTAATTTATCGGCAATTGCTGAGAAAAAATATGATTTACTTCACCCAACTTACTATAAACCCTACTTTTTACGTGAGATAGGCGATAAGCCATTTGTTATTACAATTCATGATATGACCTATGAAATATATGAAGATGAATTTGCGGGAGCAAATAAAACTTCAGAAGAAAAAAAGCTTCTAGCACAGAAAGCAGCTAAAATTATTACTGTTTCAGAAAATACTAAAAATGATGTAATAAAATATTTTAATATTGATGCTGAAAAAATCTCAGTTACACATCTCGCCAGTTCAATAGAATATGGAACTAATAAAGCTCTAAGTATTAAATTACCACAAAGGTACTTTTTATTTGTGGGTAATAGAAAAGCATATAAAAATTTTTATGCGTTAATTAAGGTCTTTAGCCAAATTCAAAATCAATTTAACGATCTCTATCTTGTTTGTGCCGGTGGCGGAGTTTTCTCAAAAAAAGAAAAAAATATTTTACGTGAATTAAATTTATTTGATAGAGTTTTATATCATCAAGTAAATGATGAAAAGCTTAGCTATCTTTATAGTAAAGCAATAGCATTTGTTTTCCCTTCTTTGTATGAAGGATTTGGGATCCCAGTTTTGGAAGCGTTTGAATGCAGATGTCCGGTCTTAGTAAGCAATGTTTCTTCATTACCAGAAGTTGCTGGAGACGCAGCACTATATTTTGATCCTAAAAGTGAAAATTCAATAAAAAATGAAATGATAAAAGTATTAAATGATGAAGAATTAAGAAAAAGTTTAATTGATGCCGGGACAAAAAAAGTTAAAGAGTATTCTTGGAGAAAAACTGCCTTAGAAACCAAGACTATATATGAAAGTGTATTATAAATTAATATTTATCTGAAACTGAATGGAAGTGCATCCTAAAATATCTGTTATAACTGTCTGTAAAAATTCAGCTAATACAATTTATAAATGTATTGAAAGTGTTGTAAATCAGTCTTATTCAAATTTTGAATATATTATTGTTGATGGTGTCTCCTCAGATGATACACTCAATGTAATTCAAAATTTCGCTGATAAAATAACAAAATTAATAACTGAACCTGATAATGGTATATTCGATGCCATGAATAAAGGAATCTCTGCAAGCTCCGGTGATTACATAATTTTTCTCAATGCAGATGATTTTTTTATTTCTACAAATACAATAAAATATACTGTAAACTTTATTCTAAACGAAGCTAGATCTCAGTATGATGTTTATTATGGGAAAGTATTAATTTTTAATCATCAGTCTGGCATTGGAAATATTTGGAATGCTGCTAAGACATCGAGGTTTTCTTTGTACCGAGCATCGTTGCCGCACCCGGCTACAATTTATAAAAAAGATGCATTTGAAAGGTGCGGTGTCTTTAACACGACTTATAAAATTGCAAGTGACTATGAATGGTTTGTACGTGCTCTTTTAAAGTATAAACTTAAGTTCAAAAGAATTGATTTAATTATAACTCTATTTAGTAAGGGCGGTCTATCAACTCAAAAAGATAATTCTAATTTTATTAAAAAAGAAAAGGACAGAGTAAGAAAAACTTATTACAGTTTTGTTGAAAGATTGTATTTCAGCACAAGATGGTTTATCAAAAAAAACTTGTTTTAGTTGAAGCTAAATAATTAAATTATGATAAAAGTATCAGTAATAGTAATTGTTTATAATGGGACCGATTTATTAAAAAAGTGTTTGTTATCATTAAATTCACAATCATATTTACCTGATGAAGTGATAGTTACGGATGATGGATCAGAGGAAGATATTTTAAGTGTATTGAATTCCTTATCTGGGAAACTAAAATATAAATTGAAGTATGTTCGTCAAGAAAATAAAGGTTTTCGTGCAGCGAAAGCTCGCAACAACGGTGTCAGACTTGCTGAAAATGATTTATTGGTTTTTTATGATCAAGATATTATTGGAACAGAGAATTATTTAAAGACATTTGTCGATCATGCCGAAGAATCTAAATTTATCGTATCTTACCCAATTAGACTAACCAAAGATCAATCTGAACTGATTACTGAGGCTACTATTGCAACATCTACTTATTTACCAATTTTGCAGAGTAAACAAATATTTAAAATCAAAAAACAGTTTATAAAGGATTGCTTTGAATATTTTAAAAAAAATATTGGTTTAAGTAAACGCGGACCAAAATTAAGAAGTGGAGTATTTGCTGTCCATAAAAGTAATTACACAAAAGTTAATGGTTTTGATGAAATGTTTGAAGGATGGGGAAATGAAGATGATGATTTAGGTAACCGCTTATATTCCGCTGGGATTAACGGATATAATCCTTTCTGGAATGAATATCCGATTCATTTATATCATGAATCGAATAGCAGAAATGGTAAGAGGATTAATAAGGAATATTACAAAGTGCAAAAGAAGAAAATTGAAAATGGTTTATTTGAGTGTGAATACGGTTTAAATAATCAAAAAGATAATGATGAATTGAAAGTTGTGGAAATTTGAAGGACTGAATATTTTATGAGCAAAAAAATCAGCGCAACACTTATAACCCACAATGAAGAAGAAAATATTGAAAGATGTTTAAAATCGCTTCATTGGGTAGATGAAATTGTTGTGATTGATTCTTATTCACAAGATAGCACAATCGAAATTTGTAAAAAATATAATTGTAATGTTGTACAAACAAAGTGGTTAGGCTTTGGGAAAACAAAGCAGCTTGCAGTAGACCATGCGGTAAATGAATGGGTTTTATCAATTGACTCTGATGAAGAAGTTTCTGAATTATTAGCAAAAAGAATAAAAAATATCCTAATCGATCCTAATAACGAAGGCTATAAAATAAAACGTAATTCATTCTACCTGGGAAAAGAGATTAAACACTGTGGTTGGAATAATGACTATCCAATAAGATTATTCAATAAAAATTACGGAAGATTTAATGAGAAGGAAGTTCACGAGTCAGTTTTAATAAATGGAACCAAAGGTACGATTGAAGAACCAATTTTTCATTATACTTATCCAACAATTAGCAAGCATATTAGTAAAATAAATCGTTATACTGATTTAGCTCTAAAAGAAAGTAGTCAAGAAAAAAAATATTCAATATTTACTTCCATTATTTTAGGTTTTATTAAGTTTTTTAAAATGTATTTTTTGCAAAAAGGTTTTTTGGATGGTAAAGCTGGTTTTATACTCAGCTTAAATTCTGCGTTTGGTGCCTATCTAAAGTACATTAAAATGTGGAAACTAGAGAGTTGAATATACTTCACATAGATACCGAAAAATATTGGCGGGGTGGTCAACAACAAGTTTTTTATCTGCATAAGTACTTGGTCGGAAAAGGAATCAATTCTTTACTGATTTCGAATAAATCATCTGAGTTATCACAATATTGCAAAAAAGAAACTCTACCTTTTTATGAGATTAATATCGTTGGTGAATTAGATATTTACGCTGCCTATAAAATTTCCAAGTATTGTAAAAAAAATAATATTGATATAATACATGCTCACTCTGCCCATGCTCTTAGTATTGCAATTCTTGCAAAGCATTTTTATCCGTTTCCAAAGTTAATTGGTGTAAGAAGAGTTGATTTTCCAATAAGGAAAAACCTTTTTAGCCGATTAAAATATAATAATAGTAAAATTTGTAAGATCATTGCAATTTCTGATTTTATTAAGAAAGTTCTTATACTAGATGGTATTGACGAAAATAAAATTATGACGATAAGAAGCGGAACAGATATTCACAAATATGATAAGGTTTCACCAGATACTCATTTTCGAGAAAGATATGGAATTGGAGAGAATGATATAATTTTAGGAACCGTTGCAGCATTTGCCGGACATAAAGACTATCCGAATTTATTGAACGCTTTTCGCTTGGTAAAAAAAGAGTTTGTTAATACAAAATTAATATGTGCAGGTGATGGACCATTGTTTGATGAAATGAAAAATTTAGCTATTGAATTAAGTATTAATAAAGATGTCGTTTTTCTTGGGTTTAGAAATGATATTGGTCAACTATTAAAAGTCTTCGATATTTTTATTCTTGCATCAAAAAAAGAAGGCTTGGGTACTTCCCTAATTGATGCTCTTGCAGTTGGATTGCCAATTGTGGCGGCAAGAAGTGGGGGTATTCCAGAATTAATTGAACATAATAAAAATGGTATTCTAGTCGAAGCAAAAAATCATGATCAATTAGCTGAAACTCTAATAGAGTTAATGAAAAATAAAGAGAAACAAGAACTATTAAGTATTTCGGCTAAAGAGAGTGCTATTAGGTTTTCGATTGAAAAGACTGTTGAACAAAACATTGAGCTTTATAAAAATTTGTTAGGTACATAATTTTCTAGAATGAAATTGATTCAAATAAACAATCATAGTATTAGTCGAATTTTAATCATCCAAACAGCATTTATTGGTGATGTAATTTTAATTACGCCGTTAATTCGTGAAACAAAAATAATATTTCCAAATGCTTTTTTGGATGTTATGGTAATTCCTCAAGCAGCTAATTTACTTGATAATAATCCATATGTAAACACTGTTATAAAATTTGATAAAAGAAAGAGTAAATTATTTTCCTTTTTTCGAACTTTAACACTTCTTAAAAATAATAAATATGATATAGCAATATCCCCGCATAGTTCATTTACGTCAGCGCTTTTAATGCTACTATCTGGAATAAAGTATAGAGTAGGATTTGCCCGTTGGGCTTCTCAAAATTTCTTGACGCACAGACTTCCGCATCTTAAGAAAACTTTGAAAATAAAGAAAAACCTACATCTTCTTTCAATTTTTACAGACAAAGAATTCCCAATTCAAACAGAGCTATTCCCAACTCAGCAAATGTATTCTAAAGCTGATAAATTATTGAAGCAATTGGATAACAGCTCAAATAAAATAATTGCCATTGCACCTGGATCCAATTGGTACACCAAAAGATGGCCGGAAGAACATTATAAGGATTTAGTATATAAATTAAATGATAGTAATTATGGTATCGTATTTATTGGTAGTAATGTAGAAAGAGAAATTTGTGAAAATATTAAACCGAATAATAATTTTGTTAACCTAGCCGGTGAACTAAGTTTATTGGAATCAGCAGCGTTAATAAAAAAATGCGATTTAATGATTTGCAATGATAGCGGTGCAATGCACTTAGCAAATGCAGTAAATACTGATGTGTTTGTGTTTTTTGGTCCCACAGTGCAAAGTATAGGGTATCCACCAATTGGAAAAAATGATCATGTATTTGAAATTGACCTCGAATGTAGACCATGCAGTAGTCATGGGACTAAAGAGTGCCCGCTTAAACATCACAATTGTATGAAGTTTATAGAAGCTGAATCTGTATTCAGAAAAGTTCAAGAAAAATTTAGTTAGAGAGAAATGGTATTTTCATATTACATATATAAATATCCATATAAATTATTTTGGTATTTGGCTAAGCTATTAAATAAAAATGAAGAACTGATATTTTATTGTGCAGATCCCATTGATTATGAAATGTTTTTACCAATTAAAAGGTTTCTTCCAGAAATCACAATTATTGCAAAAAATAAAAAGTCAGGAAAATATTTAGAGTTAAGGAATGTCAAATATAAAAGGTTGCCTTCGTTTCCAAAAGTTGTAATTATGGGAAGGCAAACTCCATACAAATTTCCAGTTAATAGAATTATTAAGATAGGATTTGATCATGGTCTCTATCAATTTAAAAGATGGACTTCTGCAAAGAATTATAATGGTTTCGATATTTATTTTGTTTCTAGTGATGAACAGGTAAAAACAGCATTTTCTAGAGGTATATATTCTGTAAAAGCAATTGGTTACCCTAAACTGGATGATGCTTTTAATGGAGTTTATGAAAAAGAATTTTTAGAGAAACTTAAAATTAAAATTGGTATTGATCAAGAAAAGAAGACTCTAATTTTTACTTCAACTTGGAATGTTGCTGGTTTGTCTGCAATTGAGAAATGGATAAATGAAATTGAGTCGCTCTCTGATAACTATAATATTTTAGTCACAGTTCATACATGGACAAAAAAAGTCTATGTTGATAAATTAAGATCCTTTAAAAAGATTTTCTTCATTGAGGATTATAATGTCACGCCATATTTAATGATTTCTGATCTGCTTGTTGGCGATTATAGCTCGATAATAGGTGAGTTTTGTGCTTTTGATAAACCAATTATTACTTTTAGGGTACCAGATTCAGGTAGAACAATTCCGGAAATTCAGCGATTACTAAAGAGTATTAGCAGGCAAGTTGAAAATTTCGAAGAACTTAAAAAAGAAATTACTGCATCCCTTAATAACCCAGAAGAGAAAAAGAGAGAAAGGCAAGAAGCGAATAAAGTCTTATTCTATAAATTAGATGGCCAAGCAGGAAAGCGGGCTGCTGACGAAATAAAACAGATATTGGTGAAATAAAATTTCGTCTTTAATTTATTTGTAAATTTTACCCAAATCATTTATTACTGCAGAGTTAAATATAAATAAAAATTAGTTACTTTAAATTTCAAACTGACTTTTAGATGGAAATAGTTCAGCTAGAAAAATTTTTATTCTTTCGACATTTTTATTTGGTGAGTCAGGTGTTTGATTTAAACACAGTAAAACAGGCTCTCTTTCTTTTATACTTCTTAAATTACTTTCTAAATTGTCTTCATGAAGATTAATGTAACCAAAAGTATTACGATTATTTGAAAATTTATCCAACAAACTTTCTTTTTTACTAACAGTTTTAAGATAACGGGATTTCCCAATATTTTTCAAAAGTACATAATATTCAAAGAGATGGATCATTAAAATGTCATCTTCAGTTCTAAAACTGTTCTTAATTGTATTTTCGAGTTCAACTTCAAATAATTCTTCCAGTTTATAAAGTACTGATTTGAGTAATGGTTTTGGGCCATGTCTAACATTATTATATACAGACTTCTTAAATTTATCGCGGATAACTTTTCTGGTATTCACAATTGCATGCTGATGATCGTTACGTTTGGCTCTATCTCGTTTACTGATATCAAATGATTTTTTGCTCGGAATTGGAACTATTTCAGATACGAAAACATAAGGTTTATTTTCATTAGGGAAAAAGAACTCGGGTGTGCAATAATTTGATAGAAACATATCATCATTAAAGTATATAAAATGTTCAGATAACTCATTGATATGATGAATCTGTGATTCAATTACTCTTGCACTAAAAGTTGGTAGATGATTGTTGTTTCTAAATATTTCTTGATGATCAATAATTTTAATTTTTGGATGTGTTAAATTTAACCAAGAAGGTTTCTGATTATCTGTAACTATAAAAATGTTATTTATCCAAGGGGCATATTTTTCCAATGATCGCAAAGAATATTTCAGCTCATCATTGTCTGTGAACCTTGAACTATGATCGGAAGCTGGAAGAATATTACCAATCTTCTTTGCTTTTTCGGTTTTCTTTTCAATCCAAAGAGGATCAGAACCGTCAACCCATGTGTAAACAATATCAATTTGCAATTTTGGAAAACTCGCTATTTCATTAACAAATATATAAAACGTAATTATATGAATTTATTTTGGAATATTCACATATGCTGAACTGAAGATTATTGTAAATTTCTTATTTCTTGGATACATTTCACTGTTTGAGTATCTTTAACAATTATTAAAATTAACTTCAGTTACACTTAATTTGAATACTTATAAAAGAATAATAAAGTTTGTTTTCCCATTCTGGAAACATCTCTCAGTAGCAATTGTGTGCACATTTTTTTACTCCATTTTAAATGGAGCCTCTGTTTATTTATCAATACCACTTTTAGATACACTTTTCAAACAATATGAAAACGAAACGACAGAAGTAGTTGAAGAAGTTGAAACTACTAGTAACGATAGCATTATTCCAAACTGGATAAATGAAACTGTCGATAATATTTCTGACTCATTCCATGAATTTATTTTTTCAGGTGAAACATCCGATATTTTATTAAAAATCTGTATTTTGATTTTAATTGCTTTTTGGGGGAAAGGGATATTTTCATATTTTCAATCTTATTTTTTAGCATATGTTGAGCAAGGTGTAATAAAAAATATTAGAGATTTAACTTATGCTCACCTGCACAAACTTCCAATGAGCTACTTCAAGAATGAAAGAATAGGTGATCTTATATCCAGAATTACAAACGATGTTTATATAGTTCAGGCTAGTGTATCACAAGTATTTTTAACTGTGTTTAGGGAGCCTATAACAATACTGGTGTTTATGGGTATTGCAATCTCAATAAGTTGGAAATTATTTTTAATCTCTTTGCTTGTACTCCCAGTATCTGTTTTTCTAATTGGTAAAATTGGCTTAACTCTAAGAAAGCAGACTACTAAATTGCAAAGGCAAATGGGAAATTTAACCAACATTTTACAGGAATCTTTGTTTGGGATAAAAATTGTAAAAGCCTTTGGAATGGAAGATTACGAAAAGAAGAAATTCAATAGTGAAACTCGATCATTTTTCCGAACTTTCTTAAAAAAAGCAAGAGTCCAAAATATTGCATCACCAGCTACTGAAATTATTGCTGTCTTGGTTGGCGTAGTAATTATTTATTACGGTGGTATTTTTGTTCTAGTTGATAAAACAATGAAAGCAAGTGAATTTTTAGCATTTCTATTTGCTATTTTTCAGATGATTCCACCTATGAAAACTTTGGCCACGATTAATAATAAAATACAAGAATCAATTGCTGCTGGGGATAGGGTTTTTGAACTTTTAGATACTCAACCAAAAATAAAAAATATTGAAAACCCTGTGGCACTCAGTTCGTTTGATAAAGAGATAGCATTTGAAGAGGTTTCATTCAAATATGAAGATTCCGGAGAAGCAGTATTAGATAAAGTCTCAGTCAGAGTTAATAAAGGTGAGATAATTGCTTTAGTTGGCAGCAGCGGTGCCGGTAAAACTACGTTCGTTGATTTAATCCCTAGATTTTATGATCCAACTTCCGGTATAATTTCTATTGATGGAGTAGATATAAAAAAATATACTATAGAAGACTTGAGAAAATTAATGGGAATTGTAACTCAAGAAACTGTTTTGTTTAATGAAACGATTGCTAATAATATTGCTTATGGTTTAGAAGATCATCCACTCGATAAAATTATTGAAGTTGCCAAAATTGCTAATGCACATAATTTTATTTCAGAACTTCCTAAAGGTTACGATACATCCATTGGGGAACAGGGGACAAAACTCTCAGGCGGTCAAAGGCAAAGAATATCAATTGCACGCGCATTATTAAAAAATCCTCCAATAATGATTTTTGACGAAGCAACTTCAGCTCTTGATAATGAGTCGGAGGTTTTAGTTCAAGAAGCTATTGAAAAGTTGATGAAAGAAAGAACAACGTTTGTTATTGCTCATAGATTGAGCACAATTAGAAATGCTGATAGAATTTTAGTTCTAGATAGAGGTAAGATTGTGCAGCAAGGTAAACACGATGAATTGTTGAGGGATAATAAAGGTATTTATAGTAAATTATATGAATTACAGTTTAAGCACTTATCTAATTAGAGTATAATAAATATTATGAAAATTGGAATTAGTCCGAATTACTTAAAATCCGACATTATAAGTTTTGTAAATACTTTGATAGAAGAGCTTCAAAAAGCTAAGGTGGACTTTGTGTTAAGTGATTTAGTACTTAAAATAAAGGGTGTTCATAAAGAACATTGGAAAAATTATAAACTCTTTAGAAATGATCTACTTGCTGATAATTGTGATGTAATTATTTCAATTGGTGGAGATGGAACGCTTCTACAAATGGCTTATAATTCAAGATTTTCAGAAACTCCTCTGCTTGGTGTAAATTTTGGGAAGCTGGGATTCCTTGCGGAATTTGAAGCCTCTAAAATCGATGAATTGATTGATTATTTAAAAACTGAAGAATTGATAATTGAAAAAAGATTAGCTCTTGATGCGAACTCTCCTACTGAAGAAGACAACCAGTTCTATGCAATTAATGATATTGTTATTGATAGAGGTAAATATCCTAAAATGATTGAGATTACTATAGAAATTGATGGTGAATATGTCTCAACATTTTCTGCAGATGGAATCATTATAGCAACTCCTACGGGATCAACCGGCTATTCACTTTCTACTGGCGGGCCAATAGTTAATCCTCAAGCTAATGCGATTACACTTAGCCCAATCTCAGCACATACTCTATCAATGCGCCCTTTAGTAATTTCGAGTGAACAGAAAATAGTAATAAAAGCAAAATCTTTATTTGAAAATGTACAAGTAATCTGTGATGGACAAAGAGTGAGCTCATTAAAGTCTCCTGCAGAAATAAGAATTACAAAAAGTAAATACGATTTAAGATTAGTTCACAATATTGATAAGCATTATTTTCAGATACTTAGAAAAAAACTTTATTGGGGAATGGATCTCCGTTCATTAAATAATTTAAATGGGAGTATTGAGTGAAAAAAGTTTTTATAGTAATCTTGTTATTAGGTTATTGTATTTATGGACAAGAATATAAATTTGTTAAAGATGATATTTCAGATACCTGGATGATAGTTGGTACGTCTACAAGAAAAGCATATCAAGATAGTAATTTTGCGGAATGGTTTAACTATGAATATACTAATTATGAAATTGATACAAAGGTTATAAGAAACTTTAAAAGTAATTTTGAAAACAAAGTCATAATAATTGTGCTTGGTACTTGGTGTCCCGACAGTAGAAGAGAAGTTCCTAGGCTTTTGAAAATCTTAGATTTTATTGAGTTCCCAAAGGATAAAACATATTTCATTAATGTTGATAGGAAGAAGAAAAGTGCAATGGGTGAAGAGGAAGGATTAGATATAGAATATGTACCTACAATTATTGTTAATGAAAATGGGAAAGAGCTGGGTAGAATTATTGAGACACCTCAAATTTCTTTAGAGGAAGATTTGAGAAGACTTGTAAATTAAACTAACCGATTGTTGCAAACTTCAGATTTTCAGAATAATAGTCCTTCAATTTTTTCTTGATCATAAAATTTTCTTTTTTGTTCAATCTATGATCATTTTCAATTATCGAAAAAGCATCATTTTTTGCTTTAATTAATAACTCTTGATCTTCTGCCAAATCAGCAAAAATTAGTTTTGGGAATCCGCTCTGTGCTTTGCCAAATATATCCCCAGGTCCCCTAAGTTTCAAATCAACTTCTGAAAGCTGAAAACCACTTGAATATTTTACCATTGCATTTAATCGAATTTTAGATTTGTGGAATTCTATTTGAGCCTTAGATAGATAATCAAAATTAAAATTAAAACTTCTAGTTTTTGCAGCAAGTTCATCTTTCGTAATTAGGATGCAGTACGCTTGAGTATTACCTCTTCCAACTCTTCCTCTCAACTGATGAAGTTGGGATAAACCAAATCTTTCAGCATCATTGATAATAATTATATTTGCATTGGGGATATCAATTCCAACTTCAATAACAGTTGTTGAAATCAATACATCAAATTCGTTATTCTTAAAACTTTGCATTGTTTCATCTTTTTCTCTCCAATTCATTCTTCCATGAAGAAGTCCAATCTTCAATTCTTTTAACATAGTTGATTTTAATTTTTCATAGTAAACTTCAGCCGCCTTTAAATCCATTTTCTCAGATTCCTCAACGAGAGGATAAACAATAAATGTTTGGTATCCACTTTTATTCTTATCAATTACAAATTTCAAAATCTCATGAAATTTATTCTCTCCCCTTAATACTGTTTTTATTGGTATCCGATTTTTAGGAAGTTCTTTGATTAAGGATACATCCAGATCACCATAAACTGTCATTGTTAAAGTTCTAGGTATTGGAGTAGCAGTCATAATTAAAATATCCGGTGAAACTCCTTTACTTATTAGTCTGCCCCTATGAGCCACACCAAATCTATGTTGTTCGTCAATTACTACTAGACCAAGCTTACTAAAATCTACATCTTCTTCAATTAAAGCATGCGTGCCAATTAAAATATCAACCTTACCCTCTCTAATTTTCTCTTTCATTAGTGTCTTTTCACTCTTTTGAGTTCCACCTATGAGAAGTTCAATTTTAAAATTAAACAATGAAAGAAATTTTGAAATAGACCGGAAATGCTGATCAGCTAAAATTTCCGTTGGTGCCATTATTACTGCTTGATAACCATTGCTTACGCATATTAATATACTTATCAATGCGACAATTGTTTTTCCGCTTCCCACATCTCCCTGAAGAAGACGATTCATTGGCTTTGGGCTTAACATGTTGTTTTTAATTTCACCTAAAACTTTTATCTGATCATCCGTAAGTTTAAATGGCAAGGAATCTAAAAATTGTTTAATTATTTTCTTCTCTATGTTAAATTTTATCCCTTTCATTTTCGCCAAAAAATTATATTTGCGTAAAGCGACTAGAGATTCTATATAAAATAATTCCTCATACTTAAATCTTTCTCTCGCTTTTTTGAGCATATCCTCGTTTTCGGGAAAATGAATATTTTTAATTGCTGTTATTATATTAATGAATTGATTCTCTTCGATTATTTGTTTTGGGATAGTTTCAGTGCAAAGATCAGAATAATCATCAATTGCATTTTTAATAATCTTTCTCAAGCCTATATCACCAATATTTTTAGATTTTAATTCTTGAGGAATTGAATAAAACGGAATTATTTTGCCTGTATTAGTAAAATCTATACTTTCATCCTGAGAAAACTTGTCAAAATCGGGGTGTGTAAACTGTAGATTCCCATACTTTGAAAGAACAGGTTTACCCGAAATTGCATAATAGTCGTTTTCTTTAAAGAGTGTTTTGAAATATTTGATCCCTTTAAACCAAACGCATTCAAAATTACCGGTGGAGTCACTAAACCTAACTTTAAAAATTTGTCTTTTTCCATAATTGATAAAGTCTGTATCTTGAACTTTTGCTACAATGGTTAATTCGCCATCATATCCATTCATCAAGTATTGCAAAATATTTGCGGTAGATAGTATATTTGTTCTGTCAAGATATTTTGATGGGAAATAGAAAAGTAAATTTTCAATTGTCTTTATTCCAATTGAGCTAAATGATTCAGCTCGTTTGGGACCAACACCACTTAAAAATTGAATTGAATCTGATAGAGATTTTATATTCATATTCAGAAAGATTTGTTGGAAAGTAAAATATAAATAATTAACCAATAATAACAGAATGAAGAAAAATTGAAGTTTTAAAAGAAAAAAATACGAAATTTAAGATTAGTGTTCAGATTTCATATCTCTCGACATAAGTTCGTAAGTCCCTTTTTTAGGATCTTTATCAAGGAATAGAGCACCGTAAACAGCATCCACTATTGGAGTATTAACCTCATGTTTTCGGGCAAGTTCATAAGTAGATTGACATGTAGCGACACCTTCAGCAACCATTTTCATCGATTTAAGAATATCTTTCAATTTTTTACCTGCACCAATTTGTTCCCCCACATATCTGTTTCGGCTATGCTTACTGTTGCATGTAACAATTAAATCACCAATACCAGATAAGCCTGAAAATGTTTCTGGTCTTGCGCCCATCTCAATTCCAATTCGGGAAATTTCCGCTATTCCTCTTGTCATTATAGCAGCTTTTGTATTATCTCCAAATTTGGCACCATCAACAATTCCAGCACCAATTGCGATTACATTTTTTAATGCTCCGCCAAGTTCAACACCTATTAAATCAGTTGAATGATAGACCCGAAAATAAGCAGTCATAAATGCTGCTTGAATTTGTTCAGCTGTATTTTGATCTGTTGATGCAGAAACAACTGCAGTAGGAATTTTTCTTGCAACTTCTTCAGCATGGCTCGGACCAGAAAGGACACCAATATTCTTGTCTTCGATCTCCGGTAATTCATCCTTGATTATTTGCGATACAGTAAAAAGAGTCTCTTTCTCAATCCCTTTTGCAACGCTTACTAAGGTTGTGTCAGAAAGATCAAATTTCTTCATATTCTTTAATACGCTTCTAATAAATTGCGAAGGAATGGCAAGAACAATCATATGCTCGTCTTCACAGGCTTCTTTCAGAGTATTAGTAATATAAATTTCTTCTGGAATTTTAATTTTTGGTAGGTATACTTTATTTTCCCTAGTTCGCTTAATTGTTTTCCAATAACCGCGCTTTACTTCCCACAATGTTACATCATGTCCATTAGAGTGCAAAATAATAGCAAGGGCAGTGCCCCAACTGCCGGCTCCTAAAACAGATATTCTCATTATTTACTTTTTCATTTTTTGATAAAGATATTTTATTTTCACTACCATTCATAAGCCTTTCTAAATTTGCTCTATGTGTGTATATAACAAGCAATGCTAAAGCAATTACAAAAGGTAGCAGCGTATGATAACTTTGAATATCAACGCCAAATAGATTTTCTCGAATTATCATAATCAAGGGAACTGAAACAGCTGCGGAAATTGAAGCAAGTGAAATATATTTTGAAATATACATTACAATTGCAAATACACCAAGAGCCATCAACATATCTAAAGTTACAATGGAGACTAATACTCCTAAACCGGTTGCAATTCCTTTACCGCCCTTAAAACCAGCAAAGATTGTCCAAATATGTCCTATCACTGCTGCAAGACCGGCAATAATTTGTACTAGTGTAAAATCATCAAATGGGGTTGTATTCGGAAACGGGAAACTACCGAGATATAATCTTGAGATAAATACAACAGCAACTACACCTTTCATTGCATCTAAAAGAATAACCAAAATCCCGTATTTTTTGCCTAATACTCGAGAGACGTTAGTGCCTCCTGCATTCCCACTTCCATAATTTCTTACATCAACGCCTTTAACAAGTTTGGTTAAAATTATACTGATTGGTATTGAACCAACTAAGTAGGATAAAACAATTATGAATAGCAGATTAGGCATATTTCCCTCAAAAATTTTTTAAAGTTAAGTAAATACTATTAGATATTCAATAAATAATAATTAGTGTCAAAAAACCAATTTTTTGAAAGTTTCCAAATCAGATTTACTCGTAATCTTAAAATTCTCAAATTCACCGTCAACAACTTTTATATCAAATCCTGCATTTTTTACAAGCATCGACTCATCTGTTCCAGAAAATCCCTTTTCAAAAGCCAAATCAAAGGCTTTTTTTAATATTCTGAATCTAAATATTTGAGGAGTTTGAGCATAATAAATTTTAGATCTATCAATATAATGTGAAACAATATCATCTGCATTAAACAAGGTATCTCTAGCCTTTATACCAACCACAACACTATCGAAGTTCCTAGCTAGATTTATAGCTTTTTCTAGAAGTGTCCTAGATAAAAGTGGTCTCGCTGCATCATGAACTGCAATCAGATCATTGGCCTCAAAATCACCTGCTATTATTCCATTATAAACAGAATCTTGTCTCTCTTTACCACCATGCACAATTTTGGATATTTTAGAAAAATTATTTTCTTTTTTTATAAGATTTAATAAATCAAAATAGGATTCATGGGCGGGAATAATAATTTCACTAATTTCTTTACAATTTTGAAATGTTTGGAGAGTATAAACAATTAGTTCTTTCCCCAACACCTTTATATACTGCTTTGGTATTGGGGAATTAAATCTAGAACCAATTCCACCAGAAGGTATAATTGCGCATATCTTCATATTATAAAATTAACATTGCATCGCCATAACTCAAAAAGCGATATTTTTCTTTTAATGCCTTTTTATAATTTCTCATAACCGTATCATATCCACCAAATGCAGCAGAAAGCATTAGTAATGTGGATTCCGGCTGATGGAAATTAGTTATTAACTTTTTTGTGATCTTGAATTCATATGGTGGAAAAATAAATTTATCCGTCCATCCATAATTGGGTTTTACAAAACCTTCTGCAGTCACACTGCTTTCAAGAGCTCTTGTTGCGCTTGTGCCAACTACAAATATATTCTTTTTACCTTTTAATCCTTCATTAACTACTTCTGCAGTCTTTTCTGAGATTTCAAAAAATTCAGAATCCATTTTATGTTTTGTCAGATCTTCTACTTCAACCGGTCTAAATGTTCCAAGACCAATATGAAGAATTACCGGGACGACTTTTATACCTTTTTTCTTGATCTTTTTTATTAGATCATTTGTAAAATGAAGACCTGCAGTTGGAGCGGCGACGGAGCCATCAACTTCAGCAAATAATGTTTGATAATCTTCTCTATCAGATTTTTCAGTTGGTCTTTTTATATATGGTGGAAGGGGAGTTTGACCAATTTTTTCAATTGCTTTGTAAATATCGTCACCATCATAATTTATTCTAACAGTTCTGCCTCTAGAAGTAGTGTTATCAATAACTTCACACCAGAGTTTATCATTAAAATAAATTCGGTTTCCAATTCTTACTTTTCTTGCAGGATCAACAATCACATCCCAAATGTTTTCTTCACTATTAAGTTCACGCAATACGAATACTTCAATTTTTGCATTTGTTCGTTCTTTTTGACCAAATAACCTGGCTTGCATAACTTTAGTTTGATTTACAACAAGCACATCACCTTTAGACATATAGTCAATAATATTCTTGAACTTTTTATGTTCAACATTATTTGAATCCCTTTCAAATACCATCATTTTTGCTGAATCTCTTGGCTTGACTGGGAATTTAGCAATTGCTGTCTTAGGCAATGTATATTTAAAATCAGATAATTTCATTTAATCTCCTTATTTCATAATATATATTTACAGTATTGAATAATTTTCTATAGAAACAATTAACCTACTGTTCCATTCAACACTGAAAACAAAACCAAGTTTACATTAGCAAACTTGGTTTTTAATTTATTGCTGCTATTTAGCATCTCTTAATGCCGCTCTTGCTGCAGCCAGTCTTGCAATCGGAACACGGAAAGGTGAACAACTAACATAATTTAATCCTGTTCGGTGGCAGAATTCTACTGATTGCGGCTCTCCGCCATGTTCACCACAGATGCCGACTTTAAGTTTAGGATTAACTTTACGTCCTTTTTGTGTTCCTATTTCTACTAATTGTCCAACACCCCTTTGGTCTATACTTTCAAAAGGATCTTTAGGTAAAATATCTTTTTCAACATACATTGGTAAGAATTTGCCTGCGTCATCCCTTGAAAGACCAAAAGTTGTTTGAGTTAAATCGTTAGTTCCAAAGCTAAAGAATTCAGCAACACTTGCAATTTCATCAGCAGTTAAGGCAGCTCTTGGAAGTTCTATCATTGTTCCAACCAAATAATTAACTTTTTTACCTTTTTCTTTAAATACTTCTTTAGCCACTCTTCTCACAATTCCTTCTTGAATTTTTAATTCATTAATATGACTAACTAAAGGAATCATAATTTCTGGTTTAACTTTAATACCTTTTTTTGCCACGTTTACTGCAGCCTCTAAAATTGCACGAGCTTGCATTTCGGTAATTTCAGGATAAGCAGTTCCTAAACGGCAGCCTCTAAAGCCTAACATAGGGTTAAATTCATGTAAGGATTCTATTTTATCCTTAACCTTTTTAACAGAAATTCCCATTGTTTGAGCCATTACTTTAATGTCTTTTTCTTCACTAGGTAAGAATTCATGCAAAGGTGGGTCTAATGTTCTTATAGTTACCGGACGACCTTTCATTACTTCAAAGATTCCTTCAAAATCTTTTCTTTGATGTGGCAGAAGTTTTTCTAATGCTGCTTTTCTTCCGGTCTCATTTTCAGCCAAAATCATTTCTCGTACAGCTATAATTCTGTCACCCTCAAAAAACATATGCTCTGTTCTTGTTAAACCAATACCCTCTGCACCAAAGGCAATTGCATTAGCTGATTGTTTTGGCTCATCGGCATTTGTTCTAACTCCAAGAGTTCTTGCTTTATCAGCCCAAGTCATTAAATCTTGATATGTCTTATATACTTTAGATTTTTTAGGACTTAATTCTTTAGTGATTAATACTTGCACTACTTCAGAAGGTTTTGTTTGGATCTCTCCGGCTATAACTTCACCGGTTGTTCCATCTATCGAAATATAATCACCTTCTTTTACAACTTTGTTACTGCCGGTAGCTTTCATTGTGCCTTTTTTGTAGTCAATTTCTAAACTACCGCATCCGGCAACACAAACTTTACCCATTTGACGTGCAACTAATGCTGCATGAGAAGTCATACCACCTTTTGCTGTTAAAATACCTTCAGAAGCATTCATGCCTTTAATATCTTCTGGTGAAGTTTCAATTCTTACAAGTATAACTCTATCACCTTTAGCTGCCATTATCTCTGCATCTTGAGCTGAGAAAGCAACTTTACCTGATGCAGCACCAGGACCGGCATTTAAACCTTTAGCTAAAAGGTTTCCCTTAGAAATAGCTGCTTGTTTTTGATCTAAATCAAATATTGGTCTTAACAATTGGTTCAACTGTTCCGGCTCAATTCGCATTAGAGCTTCATTTTTAGAAATGAGTTTTTCTCTTACCATATCAACTGCAATTTGAATCGCAGCAAAACCGGTTCTTTTACCAACTCTAGCTTGTAGCATCCATAATTTGCCTTGTTGAATTGTAAATTCAACATCCATCATCTCTTTATAGTGTTTTTCAAGTTTTTTACGAATATCATCCAATTGTTTATAAATTTTTGGACTATCTTTTTTCAGTTCACTAATTTCGTGCGGAGTTCTAACTCCGGCAACAACATCTTCTCCCTGAGCATTAAATAGATATTCTCCGTAAAATACATTTTTACCTGAGGCAGGATCTCTTGTAAATGCAACACCGGTACCGGAATCTTCACCCATATTACCAAACACCATTGATTGTACATTTACAGCGGTACCCCATTCAGCTGGGATGTTGTTAAGTCTTCTGTAAACATTAGCTCGTTCGTTCATCCATGACTGAAATACAGCACCAATTGCACCCCACAATTGTTTTTTTGGATCTGTAGGAAAATCGTGACCGGTTCTTTTTTTAATTTCTGCTTTGTATTCTTCTACTAATTCTTTTAAATGGTCTGCAGTAAGTTCGGTATCTTTTGTTATTTTGTGTTTCTTTTTCTTTGCGTCTAAAATTACTTCAAAAGGATCGAGATCGTGTTTATCCTCTGGTTGTAAACCTAATACTACATCACCGTACATTTGAACAAATCTTCTATAAGAATCATATGCAAATCTTGGATTATTTGTTCTTTTAATAAGACCTTCAACAGTTACATCATTTAATCCCAAGTTAAGAATAGTATCCATCATTCCGGGCATTGAAGCTCTAGCACCACTTCTAATTGAAAGTAATAATGGATTATTCTTATCACCAAATTTGGCACCCATTACATTTTCAATTTTTTTGATTGATTCTAATACTTGTTTTTCCAATTCTTTAGGATATTTTTTCTTGTTCGCGTAAAAGTAGGTACAAACATCAGTAGTAATTGTGAAACCGGCGGGTACAGGTAAACCAATATTTACCATTTCAGCTAAGTTGGCGCCTTTACCGCCAAGTAGGTTTTTCATTTTAGCTTTTCCATCGGCTTTTTTTCCACCAAAAAAATATACATATTTTGTGTTTTTCTTTTTTGTCATTATTTAGCCTCGACTAGATTGTGTTTAATAAATAAGTTGAATTAAATTTTCTTGTCTAAAAGTTTGAAAAATTGGTCAGGTTCTTCAAATTCCACTTCAATTTTTAAGTAATAGATATCTATATCATCCAGCTCTTTTCTAAATTCCATTAGCTTAACAGCATCTTTATGAGTTGTTAGTACTGAGTAAGAATTTGTATCGTAAAAGATTTTTCTTATTTCCTGGACTTCTTTATTCGTATAATTTTTATGATCAACGAATATTAGCTGATTATTTATATTAATATTGTTGATATTTAGAACTCGTAAAAAAGAGAATGGTTTTGCTATACCACAAACGACCAGACTATTCTGTCCCTCAAAATCTTTAGTTGAATATTCCTTGTTAGTTTTTACATCAAATATTCCAACAACTTTGTATTGGCAAAAGAAAACATCTTTGTCATTTAAATACTTTCTGACTCTCATTGGAATAGTTATTTTAGGCGAAAATTTTTTGTTTATAACAACAGCATCTGCTCTTTTAATTGATTCGAACGGTTCCCTCATAGAACCTAAAGGAAGTAAGCGCTGATCAAATGAATTAACATTGCTTAAAAATCGTTGGTCAATAACTAAGATATTAAAATCTCTTCCAATCCATCTATGCTGAAAAGCGTCGTCAAGAACGATAACATCCAAATCAATATCATTGATAAAGTTCTTTGCACCTATAACACGTTTTTCTGAAACTGCGGTTGGAATTTTACATTCCTCCGAAACTAGAAATATTTCATCACCAGAATCTCTTGCATTCAATAAAAATTTATTGCCATCCGATACCAGTTTATAGCCTTTTGTATTTCTCCCGTAACCACGACTTAAAACTCCAACCTTCATGGGTCGTTTTTTAAGGTATTTTACAATACTAATTACTAGTGGAGTTTTACCGGATCCACCAACAGTTAAATTACCAACAGAGATAACTTTCTTCTCGACAAATTCTACTTTAAGAATTCCTTTGTCAAAGAGTTTATTCCTTATCTTTATAACGTTCTTGTAAACAATTGTTAATGGGGACAGTATGAATCTTATAATTTTTAGCAATTGCTTTCAGCCTTAAGTTGTATTTGATTTAATCTATCACCCATATGTTTTATTTTCTCATCAGTTTCACTAAATGACATTTGTTTATCTATATAAATTGGGTCTGAGTAAATAATTACTACCTTGCTAAAGAAAAAGGGTATTTCAAATTTGTCCCAACTTTTTAACTTAATTTTTTTACTGTAATTAACTCCAATTAAAATTATTGGAGTTCCCGTTTTTTTTGCCAGAACCACTGCACCGGCTTTCATTACTTTTTCAGGTCCTTTCGGTCCATCAGGTGTTATTGCAATAAATTTATTTTCTTCAGCTTCTTTAATTAAATCTTCTAAAACTACTTTGCCTCCCTTACTGCTTGATCCTCTTTTAACTTTATATCCCCAATTGTTTAGGACACGGGTCAATATATCTCCGTCGCTACTTCTACTTATTATAGTGCTTGGTTTATATTTTTTGAGTAGAAACCAAGGGACTAACATTGTCCCATGCCAAAAAGCGAAAACAGCATTCTCTTTATTTGATCCGAAATTTTTGATTGCTTCTTTGTTTATTTCATGAATTTTCAATGTTTTGCAAAGAACATAAATAACAGGGACTAAAAATAAATTTCCCAGTAGACGTAATAATTTTTTTTTAACCGATTTAAGTTGCATTTAATTCAGTGAAAATAATCTCAGCAGCTTTTCTACTTGGATTACCCTCAGTTTGCAATTTTGATTTAATAATTTTCAATTCATTCTTCATATCATCATATTTTTTTTCATCTGATAAGATACTGTTGCAAACAACATAAATATTCTCCCTATTTACATCATTTTGAATTAGTTCTTTTACAACAGTCTTTTCAGCAACAATATTTGCAAGTGCAATGTTTTTTATTTTGATAAGTAATCTGCCAATTAAATAAGTAAAATAATTTGTTTTATAAACTACAAGAAACGGAGTTCCAATAATTCCGGCTTCCAATGTTGAGGTTCCGGATTTAACAATAGCAAATTTTGAGTTTTTTAGTAAATTATACGTATCACCCTTTACTAATTTATAATTGAATTTATCTTCAAACTTTTTAAAGTAGTTTTCATCAATATTATCTGCACATGCAATAACAATTTGCATATTAAATTTTTTGCTTACTTTTTCGGCAGCTTCGAGAACATCGCCTAAGATTTTTTCTAGCTCTTGCTTTCTACTTCCCGGAAGCAGCAGTAATATCTCTTTATTTGAATCAAGTTTATATTTATTAACTAAATCAAATTTTGAAAGAAAACTAAATTCTTCAATAGTCTTAGCTAATGGATGACCAACAAAATCAGAATGAACGTTGTTTCTATTGTATAATTTTTCTTCAAAAGGGAAGAAAACTATCATCCGATTAATTATTTTCTTAATTTTTTTTATTCTTCCTTTTCCCCAAGCCCAAATTTGTGGGGATATGTAATAAATACTATTCAAACCAAGTTTATTAAAAGTTTTTGCTATACTTAAATTAAATCCAGGATAATCAATGAGAACAACATTTTTAATTTTTTGTTCCTCAACTAATTCAATCAGGCTTTTCTTAACTTTTCTGATAAATGGAATATGTTTAATAACTTCAATGAACCCTAAAAAAGCCATATCATTGATATGATATCTTATCTTCATTCCTTCAGCAATCATTTTATCACCGCCGATACCCCAAATTTCAATTGAGTCATCAATACTTTTCAATTCCTTAATTAGAGAAGAACCATGCAAATCTCCGGAAGCCTCTCCGGCAATCATTAATAATTTCTTTTCCAACTACTTAACCAAATGAATTATTAAAGCAATAATTGCTATTAATAGAATAGCTTGAATAGTTCTTCGTTCAGATTTCAAACCCTTCTTAAAGTCAGGCTCAATTTTTTGTTCAATGTAGGTTTTGTAAGGTAATAACCTAGGAATTATTTTAGGCACGTTTTCAGTATATTCTTCGTAAACTTGCCCAAATTTACTTACCAAAAATTCTTGTTCAATATCAATAATTAGAGTGTATTGAAAAACAAACCAAATAAGAGCAATTATTGGGAGATATGGGAAAAGAGCCAAAGATAAAATCCCAAAACCAACATAGATTAATATATTACCAATATAGAGCGGATTCCTTACATGGGCAAAAGGTCCGCTCGTTATAAGTTCGTTAGCTTTTACGGAAGTAGTGGTTCTTGTTAAACTGCCGGCATAAGTTACACCCCAAAGTCTTAAGAACTCGCCTGATAGAATTACTATTCCACCAAGGATCCAACTAAAAATATTTCCATTGTAAAATATTAACATAAGAACTACAAAAGGAATTGGAGTATAGCTTCTTAGTTTAAAGAGCGTTTTTGCTAAATTTTTCATAATTACTTTGTTCCTATTGTCATCCTTGAATATAGACATCTTTTCTTTTAATCGCTGCTTGATGTCGTTTTTTAATTTTCTTTTTTGCTCTTAACTGCTCTACAATTTTTTGGACATCTTTAAAAGTCTCAAATGGGTAATAAGGCAATCCATTTTGCACACAATATTTTAATAAAGACTTTTTTGCAAAGATGAAATCGCAGTGCTCTGCTGCACAAGTATCTGACCAACCATCCCCAATATAAATAGTAATATCATCATCACTAGATGAATTCAGAATATGGTTTCTCTTACAATTTGCACATTGTTTACATTCCTCATCAGTATAAGGAAAGTGAGGAATAAGATTACCACTATTATCAATTTCTAACTTATTGCAATAAATAGTTAAATCAGAAAAATTTTCTCTCTTGCTTACTTTATTTATGTAGAAATCTAATCCATCACTTAAAATAAAAAGGTCAAGGTTATTTTTTTTTGCATAATCAACAAACGCATTAAAATCGGGGTCAATAGCAATGTCATCTAAAAATTTATCAAATTCTCTTTCATTAAAGTCTTTTACTGTATTACAAAGTTTTATCCAGACTTGTTGAGAAGTTAATTTATTATCTAACCATTTTTGAATTATATTTTTAGATTCTGCGGCATCTCCAAATTTGAGGAACATATGTTCGCCAATATCTTTATTTGTTATCGTACCGTCAAAATCTATATAAATTTTGAAATTTCTGTTTTGAGAATAATTCATTAAGCAGGCACACCTAATTCTTCATTGAACTGAACACCAACTAATTTAGAAATACCTTCTTCTTGAATTGTAACTCCGTACATATTCTCTGCAGCTTCCATTGTCCTCTTATTGTGTGTAACAATGATAAATTGTGTATTGTGGCTAAAGTCTTTTAGCAATTTAGTGAAACGATCAATATTTGCATCATCAAGAGGGGCATCAACCTCATCCATAATACAAAATGGACTTGGCTTTACGAGATAAATTGCAAACAAGAGAGCAGTTGCTGTTAAAGTCTTTTCTCCTCCAGAAAGCAGTTCAATTCCTGTTGGACGCTTACCTTTTGGTTTTGCAACAATTTCTATTTTTCCCTCTAGTGGATCAACCCCATCTTCTAAAATCAAATCTGCCTCATCACCTGGATTAAACAACGACTGAAAAATCAATTGGAAATTAGCTCTAATTTTTTCAAATGTTTCCATAAAAACTGTTTGTGCAGATTCGTTAATCTCTTTAATGGTTTTGACTAAGTCTTTTTCCGATTCAATTAAATCTTCTCTTTGCTGAGTAAGAAATTCAAGCCTCTCATTTTCTTCTTCGTACTCAGAATAAGCAAGCAGATTAATTGGCCCTAAATTTTTGAGTTTGTCTCTAAGTCCATGAACTTCTGCAGATACTGATTTAAAATCAAATGAATCAACATCAAAGAATTCTTTGAAGACTAACTCGATATCGTACTCGTCTTTAATATGGTTAACTAAATTTTCAAACCTTATTTCAGTTTCATTTTGTTTAATTTGGATTTCGTGAATTTTATCCGAGATTTTTTGTCTATCGTTCCTAATGTCATTTAATTTTTGCTCAAACTCAGAAGACTCTGATTTTTTAGCTGATAATTTTTCTTCTATTCTTGCTAGCTCCTCTGAAACTATATTTTTTTCGCCTGTCAACCCATCGTGTTCAATTCTATTATCTTCAATTAAAGAACTTATTGATTCAATTTCATCTTCAGCAAGCTTTATATCATTATTTAATCTTTCAATTGATGAGGTAATTGAAATTTTTGTTTCATTAGCTTTAGTTAACAAACTTCTTTTATTTTGTACTTCACCCTTTATTCTTTCAAGTTCAATTTTTAAGTTATTATGAGAAGATTGTAGTTCATTATATCTATTTTCCTCTTCTTGCAAAGTATTTTCAAATAATTGGAGGTCATTCTTACTTGAATTAAGTAAGTTGTTTTTTTGCTCAAGTTCAGATGAGAGATATAAAATTTGCTGCTCTGTAATGTTTACTTCGCTAACATTCTCTTGAATATCTCTTTGAATTCTTTCAATATCCTTTACGGATTTTTCCTTCTCAAATTCGATTTGAGAAATTTGTTTTTCAATATTATTAATTTCATTAAGTAAAATCTTTCCTTGATCGGAGATTACTTTAAGATTTATTCTACCAGCTTCTTCCTCTTTTTCCTCAATTAATAATCTCAAGTTTTGCAGATTTTCTTCAAGTTTGGGGTATTCATTTTTTAAATCTTCTAAAAGTTTCCTTCTGCCGAATAGTGAATCTTCCATTTTTTCTGCAGATCCGGCTTCAATAATTCCAGAACCGATTACTATATCTCCATCGATTGTTACAAAGCTAAACTCATAATATTTCTCTTTTAGTTCAATAGCATTTTCAATTGTCTTAACAATTGCAATATTTTCCAAACTATTCTTAAAGTAGGCATGCCATTTACTTTCTGCCTCAATAAAATTGATAGCCCAATTAACAAATCCTTTTTCTTTTGAAATTTTCTTAGCTTTCTTTTTTAGACTATATTTATTTAATCTGCTTAGCAGAGTCAGTTTGCCAAATATGTCGTTATTTAACAAAAATGAAGCTTTGCCTAAATTATTTTTTTTCAGATAATCTATTGCTGCATTTAAGTCGTCTGTGGATTGAATAATTATATTGTTTAACACACTCTTTAATGCAGCCTCTATTGATGTTCTGTAGTTCTCCTCAGGATTTCCAACATCAGCAAGAATAACTTTTTCATTATTTGTCCAGCCCTCGCTTTCAATTAAAGCCTTAGAACCTTGAGAAACACCTTCTAAATTATTTATCAGGGTCTGAAAGAATTCAATTTTATCTTTAACATTAACTATGTAATTTTTTTCTTCAAGCTCTCTCTCTCTGAGTTCTGAAATTTCACTTTCCAGTTTTTCTTTCTGTTCAGATTTACTAGTATAGCTCGCATCTGACTCTTGAAGTTTAGTCTGAATTTGCTTCTTCTCGTTATCTAATTCTTCAAGAAATCCAACACTCTTTGCAATATCTGATGTTAGCTGCTGAATATTATTATCAAGTTTTGAAATAGTATTGTTAAAGTTTTCAAAAGATTTTTTGTTATTTGAAATCTCATTATGAATCGAAGAAAGGACTTGTTGTTGCTCATTAAAATTTTCACTTAATGATTTATATTCTTGCCGATTCTTAAAGATTTCATTTTTCTTATCCTCTAAATAATTATGACTGGAGTGTAAATGATTCTCTTTTTCTGTAAGCTGTGAATTTAACTCATCAATTTCAGAATTAAAGTCAATTATGTTTTGCTCAACATCTTCTTTCTGATTTGAGAATTCAACGATGTTCTGCTCAAATCTATTTATATTATTTTGCAGAGATTTTGATCTTTCCTCTGCGACAGAAATATTTCTCTGCAAGTTATGAATTTTATCATTGAGCTCTGAAAACTCCTGTGTTTTTGTTCTATAATCAATTTCAATAGAACTTATCTCTGATCTAAAATTGATCAACTTCGATTCAATTTCACGTATATGTTTATCAATATCATTTTTTTCAATACTAAGGGTTTGGTTTTCATTCTGACAGGTCTCAAGTCTTTTGCTAAAAACAAAAAATTCTCTTTCGGCTAAGCTTAATTCTTTCTCACGCAATTCAGTCTGAATTTGATTATGCCTATCAGCTTTTTTAGCTTGTCGCTCCAAGGACCGAACAGTTTTTTCAACTTCAGAGACAATATCATTAACTCTGGTTAAATCTTTTTTTACATCATCAAGTTTATTTAACGATAATCTTCTTCTTAGTTTATATTTGTTAACTCCGGCGGCTTCTTCAAACATTCGCCTTCGTTCATCAGCTTTGTTACTGAGGATAGTTTCAATCATCTTTAACTCAATTACCGAATAAGCGTTAGTGCCCATTCCTGTATCCATAAAGAGGTTTGTAATATCCTTTAAGCGACAAATATTTTTGTTGAGTAGATATTCACTTTCCCCGGATCTAAAAATTCTCCTTGTGATAGTAACTTCTGAAAATTCGGTTGGAAGTATCCCTTTATCATTCACAATAGTTAATGAAACTTCAGCCATCCCCATTGGTTTTTTGGAACGAGTTCCGTTAAAAATTACGTTCTCCATTTTATCGCTTCTAAGGGTACTACTTTTCTGTTCCCCTAAACACCAGCGGATGCCATCAACAATATTTGTCTTTCCACAGCCGTTTGGTCCTACGATGCCTGTAATACCGCGAGTAAAGTTTACCAATGTTTTATTGGCAAAGGATTTGAATCCGAATATTTCTAGCTTAGATAGATGCAACTAAAAACCTTTAGAGTAAAATATATTGCTTAATTGCTAAGCTTATGTAATCAAATGCAGAAACTGTATATTGATAGTACAAGCCAAAAGCAGATAATAAAACTATTATAGTTAAAAATGCATATGAATAAACAAACAGTGGTCGAACATCAAATATTACATAAATGCCTTTTAATAATCTCTGTACGTTCCAAACAAAAAATAAAATTAGAATTATGAATATTATATTATTATATGTCCCTGATAACAAAATTTTAAAGAGTACTGCTTCAATTGGAAGCAATAAAGCAAGCGGTAAAAATGCCCAGATTGCCACAGAATAAACACTTGAATAAAGCACCCTTGTTTTTACAAAGAATGATGATAGATGGATAAAAAAACTAAGCAAGACAAAAATTACAATGGTTCCAATGTAAATGTACATGAAAGCTTCTTGAGGATGCCAAGCTAAAAATCCAATTAGTGAACTAAATTTATAATCACCAAATGCTATTACAATTTTTTCGAAAAGAATATTATTCCTGAAGAAATAAAGTAAGATTGTAATCAAAAGTGCATTTGAACCTGCTAATAAAAACATTAAAATATTTGAATGAAAACCAGATAAGATTCTTTGATCACGAATATCAGCGAAAAAATTATATGGTCTTAACAATGCTCTGGTAGCATCTTCTCTAAACTTTCTTTTTGAGTTTATTAATAAAGCAATTATAACAGAAATAACCAATGCTGCAATTATAAAAAACAGAGGGGCATCTTCTGTATCACTTCCAATTGGTACTGATACTTTTGTGCTTGATTTTAGTTTTGCCTTAATTAAATTATGACTTAGACTAGAACTATTACCATCATGTGATAAAATACCAATGCGATATAAATTCTCTTCACTAAACCCTGAAAAAAAAGATGCATAATCACCATATAAATCGAACATATTGCCAAAAATAAAACCATTGAGTGCAGAATTCTCAGACAGAGTCATTACATCATCATAAAATTTTGCTTGTGCCTCATATGAATATTTATTTAAGTATCCGCTGGTTGCGCCTTTATAAGTTGGATATGTTGCCTCGCTGATAAAATAAATAAGAGAATCATTGAATTGAACGGAATTAAAATAATCTTGTATTTTCGTTAAATCAAAAGCGAAAAGCTCAATACCGTAAAGATCAGTATTTATTTTATGATTGGACAAAGGGAGTCCAATAAAAGAACTATAAGTAAGTTTTTTTGAATTTTCTTTGATAAAAAAGTTCATTTTTGAAATGAAACTCAAATGACTATCAGAATTGCTTAAATAAGATCCGCCAATACTATACCCGATAACACTTGGATAAGAATCAAACCAATTAATAGACCTTTTTAAAAAAGATTCAGTTCTATTTACAAAATTATTATCCTCTGCAAATCTTTCAGGTACAGAATTTAAAGGAAGCTCTACAAGAGAAAATAAGCCGTATTTATGGCATAAATAAACAGCATACGGATGCGGGAATGCTTTTGAAAAACGTACTGTATTAAATCCAGTTTCTTTTATTGCTTTAATATCACTTTCAATTTGTTTATATGTTGTACCTGGATTTCCTGATCTAGAATAAGCTACACCATTAATTTCAAAAACGTTGTCATTAAGAAATAACTTTTTATCCCTTTTATCAAACTTAAAAAACGAAATTGGTTTTATAAGTTCATCAAATACAAATCCTTCTCCATTTGTCAACTTTATTGAGACTAAGTAAGATTGAGGATCAGTAGTATTCCATTTTAAAACTTCTCTTAGTCGTACATAAAAACTTTTCGAGGAAGTTTCAGATTTTAATGTGTTAATATTCCAAATATTGAAATAAATTTTAGAAGTATCCAGTGTAGATTTTAAAGTAGCTTCAAGCTTAAATCGGCCATCATAATTATCTAATAATGAGTCAGCAACTATTTGTCTAAAATCTTCAAGGCTTACATCAAAATTTAATTTTCCTTCATACGGTCTGCGATCATCTTCCAAGTTATAAACTATGTCATTTATTCCAACCTGCGGTCGGAATGATAAATAAACGTCTCGTAGAATTCCGCCAAAGTTTTTGGGGAATAAAAATCTCTGTAAAAGTGGAATTGAATCATCAGAATCTAAAACGTATTGAATTTTAATTCTTAATGTATTGGGTGAATCATAATTTAGAATATTGTAAGGTAAGTCAATTGAAAAAGGGATTTCACCGCCGGGATGTTTATAAATGGCAGCATTGTTAACAAAAATTTCTGAAGTGTAATTAATTCCAAGAAAATTCAGTTTAATCATCTTGTTAAAAATGTTTTCACTGGTTAGAGTGAATTTCTTTTCAAATATTATTGACTCTTTTGAAGTGAACGTAATCGGGAAAGATACCTTAGAAAAATTTTCTGGTTTATCTTCAAAAAAAACTTTCCAGTCGTCATTTAGAATTTGAATATTTCTAGTTTTAGAAATACCAAGAAACAAGGAATCATTCACTTGGTCTAAATCAGAATCAAATTGTTCTATTTTAAACTGACCAGAAATAGAAATATTTAATAAAACAAGAAAAGTAAGTATAAAAATTCGGTATGGAGTCATAAATTTGCTTAAGAATCTATTAAAATAAAGACTTAAAATATACTAAAAAAAGGAGGCGAAATCAATTGAATAAATAAATGATAAAGTGTTGTTTTAGAACGAGTTATAAGAAAAAGGGTGAATATTTTTCATTCACCCTCAATAAAAAAATATTGCAGATATTTAGGCGCTTAAAATAATGTCTTTGAAAGAATCTGCTTTCAAACAGGCTCCGCCTACTAATGCACCGTCAATATCCGGTTTTGAAAGTAATTCTTTTGCATTATCCGGTTTCACACTACCACCATATTGAATAGTAATATTATTTGATATACTTTCGTTTGACATTTCAGTTAATAACTTTCTAATAAATGCATGAACTTCTTGAGCTTGTTCAGGACTCGCTGTTTTGCCAGTGCCAATTGCCCAGATTGGTTCATAAGCAATAATTATTTTTTCAAGTTGGTCGTTAGATAAATCTTTTAGACACTCTATTAATTGATTTTCCACTACTGAGAAAGTTGTTCCATTCTCACGCTCTTCTAAAGATTCACCACAACAAAGAATAGGAGTAATTCCATTTGAAAATGCTTGTTTTACTTTTTTATTAATAAACTCGTCCGATTCATTAAATATGGTTCTTCTTTCTGAGTGTCCTAAAATAACATGAGTGCAGCCAACACTTTTTAACATCGATGCTGAAACTTCACCTGTAAAAGCACCGGAATCTGATGGATGCATATTTTGTGCGGCAAGTTTTATTTTGGAATCTTTCAAAAGTGAGTTTGTTGCCTCAAGAGAAGTGAATGGGGGGGCAACAATTACTTCTGCATCAAAATTTTTATCTGCTAACTCAGCTTTAAGATCAGAAACCAACTTCACAGTTTCAGACAAATTATTATTCATTTTCCAATTACCGGCGATAATCTTCTTTCTCATTTTACTCCATAATTTTAATTTATTGATTCTACTCTTTTAATTTCCGGAATTTCTTTCATTAAGACTCTTTCTATACCTGCCCTAAGTGTCATCATCGATAAAGGGCAATCAGCACATGCGCCAAGTAGTTTTAACTCGATAACGCCATTGTCATTTATCTTAACTAGTTCAACGTCACCTTCATCTGCTCGAAGGTATGGCCTTACAGTTTCTAAAACTTGTTCAACCTTATTTTGATCAATATTCAACATTAAAAAAATTATAATTCAATTTTTATATCATCAGAATCTGAACTTTTTGAGGAGACTGTTTTATTAAGATTTTCAGCAATTTTTAAAATAATTTTTGATTCCTCAATCTCAGGTAATTCTTGTAAGATTGGTTTACCGGAATCCCCGCCTTCTCTTATTCTTGGATCAATTGGAATACCGCCTAAAAAAGTAGCTCCTAATTTTTTAGCTAAATTCTCACCACCACCGGATCCAAAAATATCGTATCTGTTTCCAGTATCGGGTGCAATAAAATAACTCATATTCTCAATAATTCCATATACGGGTACATTGACCTTCTCAAACATTTTAAGCCCTTTTTTTGCATCAATCAGTGAAACTTCTTGAGGGGTTGTAACAATTATTGCTCCAGTCAATGGTATTGTTTGAACTAAAGTTAATTGAATATCACCGGTACCGGGAGGAAGATCATAAACTAAGTAATCAAGTTCGCCCCAATCAACATCAGACATAAATTGTTTTAATGCACCGCTTGCCATTGGACCTCGCCAAATTACAGGATTTTCATCATCAATTAAAAATCCAATGGACATTAATTTGATTCCATAATTTTCTAACGGAACCATTTTGTTCGTTCCTTCTTTCTGATAAATTTGAGGTTTTGATTCAATCCCCATCATCAATGGTATACTTGGTCCATAAATATCAGCATCAAGTAAGCCGACTTTAAAACCTAATTTTGATAATGCTAATGCTAAATTAACAGCAACCGTACTTTTGCCAACTCCGCCTTTACCGCTTGCAACAGCAATTGTATATTTCACATTTGGAAGTAATTTTGGTGCTGCAGTTCCTATTTGATCATTAAAATTTGCCGCCATAACTCTTCTTTCTTTAAATATTTATTAAAAATTATATAATTATTAAAAATATCATTTAATTGATTGATTACCAAACAAGCCAGGTTATTAAAGACTGCCTAATATATTTATTAGGTTAACTAATAAAAAATAATAAAATTATGTTGACAATTTATTTAAGTATGCTTAACTTTTATAGTGAATTATGGTGAATATATCAAAAGAAAATTATCTTAAAGCTATTTATAGCCTTTCTAAAAAGAATAAAGGTTACATTTCTTCATCAGAAATAGCAAAAGAGTTGTGTGTAACAAATGCTGCAATTTCTGAGATGGCTAATCGCCTTGCGAAAGCAGGGTATATTGAGTATAAAAAGTATAAAGGCATTAAAATATTGGCTCCCGGTGAAAAGTTGGCAATAAGTGTACTTAGAAAACACAGGTTATGGGAATTATTTTTGATTGAAACTCTTGATCTCTCATGGGGAGATGTTCATTTAGAAGCTGAGAAACTTGAGCATATTACATCAAATTTCTTGATTGATAAAATTGATGAATATTTAAAATATCCAAAATCAGATCCTCACGGTGCACCAATACCCAATAAAGAAGGTAAATATAGATTTAGTTCTAAAGATATTGCTTTGAAAGAATGTGAAATAGGTAAAACTTATAAAATATCGCGTGTTAATGATAAAAATACTGAGCTAATAAATTATTTAACAAAGCTCGAATTATTTTTAAATAAAAAAATTAAAATTATAGATAAACTTGGATTTGATGGTTCCATAATTATTGAACTTGATAATCAGACTCACTCTCTAAGTGAAAAACTGGTTAAGAATATTTATATAACAGAATAAAAAGAATGATAGATATTAGTCCAATTATAGCGCTTTCGATTTTTGCCCTTTTTGTATTAATTGTGATTGGGGTATTTTTCCCTAAAGTTGGTCTCTTTGCTAGATATAAAAAAATATCAAGGAACACCAAAAGAGTGCAATTGGAAGATGCTCTAAAACATCTATATGACTATGAACAAAGCGGTCTAAACTCAACTCTCAATAGTATTGCAGGAAATCTTAATATATCGGTCGAAAAAGCGTCTAAAATTGTTGATAACTTGAAGAAAATTAAATTAGTCTCTTTGAGTGATCAATCAATCTCGCTATCTGAGGAAGGCAAAAATTACGCTCTTAGAATAGTTCGAGTTCACAGATTATGGGAAAATTACCTTGCAGAAGAAACAGGATTTAAAGAGTTGGATTGGCATGATGAAGCCGAAAAAGTTGAACATTTTATGAGTTTGGAAGAAGCTGATAGACTAGCAGCACAAATGGGCAATCCAAAATTTGATCCTCATGGAGATCCAATCCCATCAACTGATGGAGAGATATTTAATCCTAAAAGTCTGTTGTTGAATAATGCTAAACCAGGGGAAGTTGCAAAAATTACTCATATAGAAGATGAGCCCAAATCAATCTATACTAAACTCTTAAATAAAGGATTGCATCCGGGTAAAGAAGTGTTAGTGATTGAGAAAAATGATGATAACATTCTTATTGCCACAGATGGTGAAGAGAAAATTATTGCACCTTTATCTGCATCCAAAGTTTCGGTTGAAATTCTTGAAAATAAAGACTTTGAAAACATCAAAGAGAAAACATTAATTGATCTTAAACCAGGCGAAACGGGGGAAGTTATAAGCGTTTCCCCAACTTGCCGTGGACAGCAGAGAAGACGTCTATTAGATTTTGGTATTGTTCCCGGAACAAGTATCGCAATTCATATGAATAGTCCGCTAAGAGATCCGGTTGCATACCTAGTAAAAGATACAATAGTTGCTCTTAGAAAAGAGCAAGCAAATAAAGTTGTGATTAAGGTCCAATAAGTAAAATGAAAAATATTAATCAAAATTGTGAAAGTTGTCCGGTCCATAATGTAAGTAATCTGACAAAACTTGGCGTAAATATGGACGGGTTTAATTTTATTGTTGCTTTAGCCGGAAATCCTAATACAGGTAAGAGTACGATTTTTAATAACCTAACCGGACTAAGACAGCATACAGGAAATTGGCCAGGCAAGACTGTTGCAAGAGCTGAAGGTGGATTTGAGTATAATGATAATAAATATAAACTGGTTGATCTTCCAGGAACCTACTCACTGTTATCAACCAGCACAGATGAAGAAATTGCACGAAATTTTATTCTTTTTGGTCAGCCTGATGTAACTGTAATTGTTGTTGATGCTACAAAGCTTGAACGAAATTTAAATTTAGTGCTCCAAATATTAGAAATAACTGATAGAGCTGTTTTAGCTCTAAATCTAATTGATGAGGCAAATAGAAAAAACATTCAAATTAATGAAAGAGAACTTTCTAGACAATTAGGAATTCCGGTTGTGCCGGCTAGTGCAAGAAGTAAAATAGGAATGAATGAATTGCTTAAATACATTCAACAAGTTGCTGACGGTCAATATATTTGTAAACCGTACAAAGTTAAAGGCTATAGTCGAAAAATAAAAAAATCTATTGAAGAACTTGATCAAAAAATAAAAAATTTATATCCAGAACTACCAAATTCAAGGTGGGTAGCTATTAGACTTTTAGAGGGAGACCAAGCAATAATTGATGCTGTAAAATCCGGGGAGATTGGAAAAATAAAAATTGTTTCTCAAGATGAAATGAGTAATGTAATATGAATGAAATAACAGCAAATAAATACACAAAACTTGACGAGTTAATTTCATTTGCTGATTCGCAACGCTGGGAATTTGGTGAAAACTTTCATGATTCAGTTGTTGAATCTATATTTAGTGATGCGAATAAAATAGCAGCTAAAGTGGTTTCAACACCTAAAGGCGCTAATGAAAAAAGTTGGGAGATAACATTAGATAGGATTGTAACTAGTAAAACTTTTGGTTTCCCAATAATGTTTTTAATGCTAGCTGTAGTGTTTTGGATTACAATTGAAGGTGCAAATGTTCCATCAGGAATGATAGCAGGATTTTTAGTAGATACAATTCATCCGTGGCTAAAGAATGTTTCAGCATCGATAAATATTCCATTTTTTATTGATGGAATAATGATTGATGGTGCATATTTAGCAATGGCTTGGGTTATAAGCGTAATGCTCCCTCCCATGGCAATATTTTTCCCACTTTTTACGCTCTTGGAAGATTTTGGATATCTCCCAAGAGTTGCATTCAATATGGATAAACTTTTTCAAAAAGCAGGGGCTCATGGGAAACAGGCTTTAACTTTAAGTATGGGCTTTGGATGCAATGCAGCAGGAGTTATTGCGGCAAGGGTTATCGATAGTCCCAGAGAAAGACTCATTGCAATTATTACGAATAACTTTTCGTTATGCAATGGCAGGTGGCCAACTCAAATTCTTATTGCGTCTATTTTTATTGGAAGTCTTGTCCCATCCTATTTAGCAGGAATAGCTTCAGCAGCTGCAGTTGTGGGTGTAGCAGTTTTAGGTATAGTTCTTAGTTTGGTTTCATCATGGGCATTATCGAAAACTTTATTAAAGGGTGAAGCTTCGGCATTTAGTCTGGAATTACCTCCTTATCGTCCACCTAGAATTTTAAGGACACTTTATACGTCACTAATTGATAGAACTATTTTTGTTTTATGGCGAGCAGTTGTTTTTGCAGTTCCGGCTGGAATGGTAATCTGGCTTGTTGGGAATGTAAATATTGGTGAATTAACTCTTGCAGAATATTTTATCGATTTTTCAAACCCCTTTGCATTATTCATCGGATTAAATGGAGTGATATTTTTAGCCTACATAATTGCAATTCCAGCTAATGAAATTGTGATACCAACAATATTGATGTTAACTGTTATGACTTTAGGGATTAATGATGTTGGTGGAGGTGCAGGTGTAATGTTCGAACTAGAATCAGTAAAAGAAACAGGGGAAATTCTTAGAGCAGGTGGATGGACTTTATTAACAGCTATAAATTTAATGCTGTTTAGTTTGATCCATAACCCATGTTCAACAACTATTTACACAATTTATAAAGAAACCGGTAGTTTGAAATGGACAATATTTTCATCTGTCGTGCCGGTGATTTTGGGATTAACAATTTGCTTTTTAGTTGCTCAATTTTGGTTTTTGTTTTCTTAACTTAAATCTTTTGTTAGTACAACATTCTTCATTAAATATTCTTGGACACAAATTCTAGGTTCTTCGTCGTTTGCTTTTAATCTATAATATTCCCCATTCTCATTTAAGAATCTAGCTTGAGTATTATCTTGTAAGTAAATTTTTAATATATTATTAATGATTACATTCTTTAAATTTTTATCTAAAATTGGGAAGGTGGCTTCAACTCTTCTATCAAGATTTCTAGGCATTAAATCTGCACTACTTAAATAAACCTCTTCCTCACCATTATTATAAAAATAATAAATTCGGCTATGTTCTAAATATCTTCCAACGATACTTTTTACTGTTATATTCTCACTTAACCCTTTCACTTTTGGTTTTAGACAGCAGATACCTCTTACAATTAGATCAATATTAACTCCATTGTTTGAAGCTTCATATAATGCTGCAATTAATACAGGATCTACTAGGGAGTTAAATTTAAAAATAAGATGAGCTTTTTTACCATTTTTTTTATGCTCAATTTCTCTTTCAATCAGTTCTAAAAAACTTGAACGTGTATTTATTGGTGAAACAATTAGTTCCTTAAATTCTTTTATTTCTGAGTAGCCCGTTAAATAGTTGAAGATTTGAGAAACATCATCACATATATTTTTATTTGCAGTAAATAAACCTAAATCAGTATAAAGCTTGGCTGTTGATGGATTATAATTTCCGGTACCAAGGTGAACGTATCTTTTAACACCTTCAGATTCTTTTCTAACAACCATAGTCATTTTTGAGTGAGTCTTTAACCCAATTAAACCATAAACCACATGAACACCTGCTTTCTCTAGTTCTCTTGCCCAGAATATATTGTTTTCCTCATCAAAGCGAGCTTTAAGTTCAACTAATACTGCTACTTGTTTTCTTCTCTCAGCGGCTTCTATTAAATACTTAACAATTGGTGAGTTTGAACCAACTCGATATAATGTTTGTTTTATTGCAAGTACATCAGGGTCTTGCGATGCCTGTTTAATAAAGTCGATTACCGGTGTGAAAGAATCGTAAGGATGATGTAGTATTATGTCTTTTTTATTGATTAATGAAAATATATTTTCATTATCCTCAAAATTTGGAAATGTTTTAGCTTGATAGGGAATTTCTTTTAGGTGATGGAAGGGCAGATCATACAGTTCCATCAAATCACTTAATCCAAGATTCCCTTCAATTATATGAATATCTTTCGGTTTTATTCCCAAATTTTCAGAGAGCGTTTCAAGCATAAACTCGGGCATATTTTTTTCAACCTCTAATCGTACAACCGAACCAAATTTTCTCTGCTTAATATTTTCCTCAATTACCTCAAGTAAATCATCCGCTTCATCCTCTTGAATACCTAGATCAGTATTACGAGTAATTCTAAATAAATGAGCGCTCTCAACATTTACGCCAGGAAAAAGGTAAGAAAGATTTTGTTCAATTAAATCTTCTAACCAAATAAATTTGGCGGAGAGTTTCCCATTTTTTCTTACTTTATTTGGGTTCAATATTTTGTCTACACGAAGTAACCGAGGAAGAATTTTCGGTATTTTCACTCGCGCAAAATGTTTTTCATTATCTGCTTTGGAAATTAAAATCGCAAAACTTAAACTTAAATTTGATATATATGGGAAGGGTCTACCCGGATCGAAAGCTAGTGGAGTTAGAACCGGAAAGATTTCTTTGTGAAAATATTCACGAAGAGCATCTTGCTCAAGCTGAGTTAATTCACCAATTTTTGAGATTACAATTTTGTTTGTTTTTAGTTCAGGTAAAATCGTTTTATTCCATAAATCATCAACAGTGGCCAACATTTTTTTCACTTGTTTTTCAATTGCTCTCAATTCTTCAAAAGGGGATAGCCCGTCAAGAGCTGATTTAATAATATTTGCTCTAATCTGTTCTTTAAGTCCCGAGACGCGTATCATGTAAAATTCATCAAGATTAAGGAAAAATATTGAAACAAATTTTATCCTATCCAATAAAGGCAATTCTGGATTTAATGCTTCTTCCAGAACTCTTTTATTAAACTCAACCCAGCTTAAGTCACGATTGAAAAAATTTTCTGGTACTAAGTATTTTTCATAATCATCAGATGTAATCATTTACGTCTCACTTTTGATTTCTTTTGCCGATGAGTAATTCTTAAGATTATAATTAATAGAAGTTCCAGGAATTTGCAGACGTGAAATTTTTACATTTCCTTTTGCAAAAAATTCTTCGGCTTTTGTATCATGATAATCGGAAAAAATTACTATTTCCTTAATGCCGGCAGCAATTAAGGCTTTAGCACAATTTGTACATGGCATATTGGTGATATATGCCGTAGCATTTTGAGTGCTTACTCCGTGAATGGAGCATTGAAGAATTGCATTCATTTCAGCATGAATTGTACGAACGCAGTGATTATCAACAATCATACATCCTTCATCTTCACAATGTCCATCACCTGGAATAGATCCATTATATCCGGTTGATAATATTCTTTTATCTCTAACAAGCACGCAGCCACAGTGCATTCTTGGACAAGTGGCTCTTTCGGATACCAACATTGCGAGTTTTAAAAAGTATTCATCCCATTTAGGACGACTATTACTCATATCATTCTCCATACATTTTTACTATTTATTTAAACTAATTAAAAAAGTAGTACCTTTAAACGGGATTGAGCTTTTCAATATTAATTTCCCTTTATGATAATCCTCAATTATTCTTTTTGATAAACTTAACCCGAGTCCCCAGCCGCGACTTTTAGTACTGAAGCCAGGTTTAAAAACGTTTTTTCTATCTTTAGGATTGATACCTTTACCATCATCGGTTATCTCAATATCAACTGTTTCAATATTATTTTGCAAAGAAACTAAGATTTTGCCTTTCTCGCTTCCAATTGCATCTATCGAATTTTTAATTAGGTTTTCAATTACCCATTCAAAAAGTTCCGGATTTAACTTAAGTTTCATCGATTTTAGGTTAGGTACAATTAGTTCAACATTTTTGCCGGTTTGCGGCAGTCTTTTTTCAAAATATTTAGTTACACTATAAATCACATCTGCCAAATCGTATTCCTTTAAACTTGGTTTCGATCCAATTTTAGAGAAACGATTTGTAATTTTGTTTAATCTATTTAAGTCGCTCTCCATTTCATTGGCTACATTAAAAACTTCTTCCGGTTGTGTAAGTTTCATTTTTAGCAATTCTGTCCAGCCCATTAAACTTGAAATAGGGGTTCCTAGCTGATGTGCAATTTCTTTTGCCATCCCAACCCAAATATTACTTTGTTCAGTTTTTTTAAGGTAGCTAAAACTTGTATATGCTATTGCTAAAAAGAAAAACGCAAATAGAACTTGTAGAAATGGATAATATTTTAATTGCTGTATTGTATCTGAATTGCCAAAATAGATTTTATTAAATATCTGTTCATTATATTTTACATCAATAGGCTCATGTACTTCTTTTAATTCTGTGATTTTTCTCTTTAAAAATAAATCAATCTCAGTAGAAGTCAAGTTAGAATCTATTTCCACATTTTTAATGCTTCTCCCAACACTGTAGCTCATCGGATTGCTATCTGCATCTGTAAGAATGAGAGGGAAATTTATTCTTTTAATAATATTTTCAAATACAAATGTAAAATCTTCGTTATTGTTTGTAGTTGAGCTAGCAATAAACTCTAAGCTGTTAGCATATAATTCAACAATTTCCCTTTCACTCTCTTGCAAATCATTTACTAAATTTTGAGTATAGTAGAATGTTCCAGCAGTAATTATAATTGCCAATATTAGTAGTATAAGTTTAATATTCATAAAAGTTAAATAAAGTAGATTAATTTTAGTTTAGAATAAATTGATGAAAATTACTAAATATGTATTAGTTAATAAAGGTAATATTACAAACAAGAATTGGTAAAGAAGTCTTCTCTCTTTAGTTATTATTTACGAAGATTTTGATCTGTCTTTAGACTATAGCTCAATGGTTTGCGACCTTTTGGGACCAACGGAAATATATTTTATTTCGACGCCGGATTTAATGGAAATAAACGCTAAATAATCTTTGGCTTCATGAGGCAGTTCATCGTAATTTCTAACGTTTGATATATCCGAATTCCATCCCTTTAAAGTTTCATAAACCGGCTTTGCAGCATTTAATTCAGCCTCAGAAGTTGGGAAGTATTTTAATTTCTTACCGTTTATTTCATAACCAATGCAGACTTGTATTTCATCAAAATAACCAAGAACATCAAGTTTAGTAATTACTGCTCCATCGATTCCATTTATTTTTCTTGAGTAGTCAACTAAAAAGGCATCAAACCAACCGCATCTTCTTGGTCTGCCGGTTGTTGCTCCAAATTCTGCTCCAATTCTGCCAAGCTTTTCACCATCTTCGTTAAAAAGTTCAGTAGGGAAAGGTCCTAAACCAACGCGAGTAGTGTAAGCTTTAACAATACCAATTACATTAGAAATTTTTGTTGGCGGAATACCAGTTCCAGTGCAAGCTCCCCCGGAGGTGGGGTTTGATGAGGTGACATATGGATAAGTTCCATGGTCAACATCTAATAGTGCACCTTGAGCACCTTCGAGTAAAATTGATTTCTTTTGCTGTATTGCATCATTTAAAAATGCTGAAGTGTCAGTGATATACGAATCAATTTTTTCATCAAATCTAATGCACTCATCAATTATTTCATCCACATTAAGCGCTGCATGATCATAAACTTTTTTTAATAGATTGTTTTTCTCTTCTAAATTTTTTCTGATCTTTTCTTTTAGTGTCGTTTTATTCAATAAATCGGCAATTCTTATCCCTCTTCTTGCATACTTATCAATATAGCATGGTCCTATTCCTCTTCCGGTTGTTCCAATTTTTTGAGTTCCTTTTTCATTAATAGAATCGAGCAATTTATGGTAAGGCATAATTAAGTGAGCATTATGACTAATAAATAAACGACCCTTAATGTTAATGCCATTTTTTTCTAACATTTCAATTTCATCTAGCAATGCTTCCGGTTCAATAACAACGCCATTACCAATTACACAAATTACTTGATCATGCAATATACCTGAAGGAATGAGATGAAAAATATACTGTTTATCACCAATTTGAATTGTGTGTCCGGCATTTGCGCCACCTTGGTATCTTGCGACAATATCAACTTTGGAACTGAGCAAATCAACAATTTTACCTTTGCCTTCGTCACCCCATTGACTTCCAACTATTATTGTTACACTCATTATTTCCCTAAATTGATAATGATTAAGATTTAGAATGGGTTAAATAAAAAATCAATTGAATTTTAAATTTAAGATTTGCTGCAATTTAATGTATAAAGACTCAAAGAAGTTAATAGCAAACCTTTTTTGAGTCTTCCTAAAATACTATTAAAACTTTAAGAACCTTGAACTATTCGAAACTCTCCACAGCTTTATCAACAGAATCGAAGTTTTCAAATATTGTAATAAGTTTAGTAATCACTAATAAGCTGTTTATTTTTTCGGTAGCATTAGAAAGTTTGAGAGACCCACCACCATTTTTCATAGTTGTAAAACCACTTATTAACATACCTAATCCGGAGCTATTCATAAATTTAACGCTTCCTAAATCAACGACAACGTTTTTTTTGCCTTCGTCAACGAATTTATGTAAAAGCTTACTGAACTCTTCGGAATCTGGTCCGCCTATGACGTTGCCTTTTAGCTCAATTACAACTGCTGAATATTTTTCGGATGTTTTTATTCTCATGTTTGCTCCCAATTGTTTATTGGCAAATTAAATATATCTAATTTCTAAATCAAGGAAAGATAATTAAAATTATTTTCTATATCATATTTTTGGCAAAACTTTTCTGGTAATTTTAAATGGATGCTGTTGAATACCTTCCTAATAAATACGTGGTTTAAAATGGGATTTTAATCAAATAAACAAATAAAGTAATTACTAATTTTTATATATTTAGTCTCATACTTAAATTTCTATTAGGAACATATCTTAATCAAAGCCGTCTAAAAAGTGGATTATACAGAAAATAACATCACTAGCGAAGAAAATCAGAAAGACGAAGATTTTTTGCTTATTGAAAAGTTTAAAGAAGGCAAGGAAGAGGCCTTTACTGAACTAGTTCAAAAACATAAAGAAAAAGTAAGGAATTTAGTTTTTTTAACTCTCGGTGATGTTGATTATGTTGATGATATTTCTCAAGATGTTTTTATTAGTGTATATCACAAACTTGCTGAATTTAGATTTGAATCCAAATTTACAACATGGCTTTATCGAATAACAGTCAATAAATGTAGAGACTACTTAAGAAAGAAGAGAGTACGCAGTATTTTCGTTTCTATAAAAGATTCTGATTTTGAACGAGGCGGAAGAACTAATGCGGATAATATTGATATACCCAATCTGGTTAGAAAAGCAATTGCTAAATTACCAGAGAAATTAAAAACTCCATTAGTTCTTAGAGATATAAAAGGTTTTAGTTACCAAGAAATAGCTGACCAACTTGAATGTGAAGTTGGAACAGTAAAGTCAAGAATTTTTAGGGCACGTGAAAGTCTAAAAATCATTCTTGAACCATATCAGCAAGAATTGAATGGATAATTAATATCAGATTTTTGCACTGTTTAATTCTCAATAAATTTTAATTATTAAACCAAACAAAAACTTGTGGTCATAAAACGATTATTTGGAAATTGATTTGAAAGCTGATTTACTTAAAGTAACAAATAGCAAAAAGCTAGAGAATGCCATTTTCATCTCTGTTATTTTGTTTATTTACAAAATTATATTTCCAATAAATACAACTTTCCTTTATTTAATTATTAACGAACTTTTAATTTTTATTTCTGTATTTGCTTGGGTTCGATATGTATCAGAATTCATTAATCCAAGGCTAAGTAAACCACTTTCACTTGTAATAAATACGGGTATTTTAAATGCACTCGTATTTTTTATAATATCAATATCTTCTTGGTTATTTAACGAAACTCAAAATTCAATTACAAGTTCCAATATAATTTACGTTCTCTTTTCCACAATTATTGTATTTGTATTTATTGGCTCACTTGCATATATATTTTCCGTTTATAAAAATCTTTGCTTTCACCGCCAGAAAAAAGATCCAAGTCTATACTTTAATACAATGGTAGTGTTCTTTATTTTAACTTCACTTGCCTCATCCTTTTTATCACCATTGCAAGTTGTTGAAGATTTTCAAGTTAACTTAGATTCGGGAAATGATTTTGTTTACAATTCATTTTACGTAATTACAATTGGTTTAATTTTAATTAACTCTTTAAGAGTAGCATGGATTGCCTTTCTGAATAAAAAACAAAAATTAGCATTACTTGCCATCTCAATTGTTCTTTCTGTTTTATCGTGGATAAATTTTTCAACTTTAATGTCGGATGAATTTGTACTAATCAGAAATTTTTCTCCGGCGATGGAAACATTATTGAGTTTGGTTATGGTATATGGGGCAATTTATTTTACGATAATATTTTTCACTACGTTATTTCATTTACCAACTGCTGAAGCAATTGATAGAAAATCTGAAGAACTAACATCTGTAAAAGACTTGGGAAAATTAATGAACCAAGTTTTCGATTTTGAAGAGCTATCCGAAACAATAACAAATACTACAATTAAGGTAAGCAATTCTGATGCCGCATGGATAGCAATAAATGAGGATAAAAAAACTAATCTCCAATCTATTATAGGATTGGGAATTATTGATGCAAATATTCTAACAGAATTCTTAATTAAAAATAAAATCCTTTCTGATTCCGAAGTTAAGGTAATTGATTTAGAAATTTTTGATAAAAAACATAAACTTCCAAAGTCTGTTAAATCATTGGTTTCTGCACCATTAACTGTTCATAACTGCAACAGAGGTTTTTTATTTGCTGCAAGAAAAACCAGCAGAATTTATGAGGAAGAAGATAGTAAACCTGTTGGAACATTTGCTGGCTTTGCTGCAGTTGCACTAGAAAATGCGAAATTACTAGAAGAATCTTTAGAGAAAGAAAGGTTGGAAAAAGAACTTGATGTCGCCAGAGCAGTGCAGTATAAAATTCTTCCGCAAAAAAATCCACGTTATGATAAATTTGAAATTACATCTTTATTTGTCCCTGCCTTTGAAGTAGGTGGAGATTATTATGATTTCTTCAAAATAGATGAATCACGTTTAGGTATAGTAATTGCTGATGTTTCAGGAAAAGGAATTGAAGCTGCATTTATTATGGCAGAAGTTAAAGGGATATTTTCAACTTTAGCAAGACTCTATGAAAATCCAAAAGATTTGTTAATTATGGCTAATTCTATTTTAGAAGACAGTATTACCAGAAAAAGTTTTGTAACGGCAATTTATGGAATAATTGATTTTAAAAATGAAACATTTAATTTTGCTAGAGCAGGTCATTCTCCATTGCTCTATTACCACAACGAAAATGTTGAGCGATATGTTCCAACAGGAATTGGTCTTGGATTAGACTATAGTAGCCGATTTGAAGAATCAATAAAAGAAATGGAAATTAAGCTAAATAATAACGATATTATAACATTGTTTACAGATGGAATTAATGAATCAGTAAATGAGAATATGGAAGAGTTTGGTTATGAACGACTTGAAGAAATAATTAAAAACAATGCAAACCTAACTGTTGATGAAATTTCTAATGAGATTATGAAATCGATTACAACATTTTCTAAAAATAGTTATCAACATGATGATATAACATTAGTTTTAATAAAGTGGAAATCCCACAAAAATTAAGGGGAGAAATTTAATGGCAGATTTCGATGTTGGAAGACATGGAGTCGGGTCCGTAAGTGTTTTGAATGTCAAAGGGTATTTAGATGCGCATACTGCGCCCGATCTGGAAAATGCTTTTAACGGACTTATTAATGACAAGCAATATAAGGTTGTTGTGAACTTTAGCGATCTAAAGTATATCAGCAGCGCTGGATTGGGTGTATTTATGGCTTATGTGGAAACAATGAGAGAAAATAAAGGAGACATCAAATTCTGTGGTCTTAAGGAAGATGTTTACAATATTTTTGATCTATTAGGGTTTCCGCTGCTTTACGAATTTTATAAAGAAGAAAAAGAAGCTATCGACAAATACAACCTCGGCTAAATTACATTGACTAAAACTTCTAAAAATATTAAAAAACGATTGAGTGTAAAAAGCACAACAAATAATCTTTCAAGAATAAGAGATTTCATTAAGTTGCTTTCTTCACAAGCTGGTTTTGATGATTCATCTACAAATAAAATAGCATTGGCTACCGATGAAGCATGTACTAATATAATAAAACATGCATATAAATATTCTAAAGTAGGTAAAATTAATATTAATGCATCTTATTCTAACAAAAAATTACGCATCTCAATAACCGATGAAGGGGTACATTTTAATTCAAGTAAGGTTCCAGTACCTGACCTTCAAAAGTATTATGATGAAAAAAGAGTTGGAGGACTTGGTATATTTTTGATGAAAAAATTAATGGATGAAGTTAAATACTCTCAAACACCTTCAAATAGAAACAAAGTTACACTTATTAAATATTTAAGGTAATTTTTATGCAATTACCTGATAGTAATAATGCTCACCGCAATTTATCGGCACTAGTAGATTTTTCAAATAATATTAATTCTAATCTAAATTTAGACTTTGCACTCAATAATTTACTGCTTACATGTTTTGGTAAACTTGCTGTTACCAGGGGAATTATTGCATTATTTAATGATGATGATGAAATTGAGATAGCTCTATCAAAAGGTGTTTCAGAAGAAATATTAAAGAATTTTCCAAACAAGAAAAAGCGGGGAAATACACTAACTAACTTAAAAGACTTTAGTTCAAGCAATAATTTTGGGATTACTGAAGAGATAATTTCGTCAGACCAATTGTTAGGTTATTTTATTTTGGGAAAAAAAATTACCAAAGAAGACTATACAATTGAAGATAAGTTATTTTTATCAACTATTCTCAAAATTGGCAGTACCACCATTATGAATGCCCAAAGTTTCAATAAACTTTCAAACCTAAATAAGGAATTAGATTCTAAGATAAATCAACTTAATTCCATTTTTGATCTTGGTAAAGAGTTTAGTAGTATTCTCAACATTGAAAGAGTATCAAAATTATTGGTTTATTCTGTAAGTGCACAAATGTTAATATCCAAATACGCAATTGTAATTTTTGATGGTCAATCCTCTGAAATACTTGAGACAAAATACGAAAAAAATCGTCTTTACAGTGTTCTGGACAAAGAAGGAATAACTGAAATTACAGAACCAATTAAGGTGGATGAAAAATCAGAGTTTTGTAAAGCATGTTTTGATATTGGAATTGCATTAGTTGTGCCCATGATGATTAAGAAAGAAAGGAAAGGATTGCTTTTTCTTGGGCCTAGAATTACAAAACAAGATTATTCTAAATCTGATATTGAATATATTTCTTCAGTCGTGAGCTTTGCTATTATTTCTATAGAAAATAGTAGATTGTTTGAAGAAACAATCGAAAAGCAGAAGATGGAGAAAGATCTTGAGCTTGCGAGAAGTATACAACAAAATTTACTACCATCAAAATTACCAAAATCCGATCATTACCAAATTGCAGCTATAAATAAAACCGCGAAATTAGTTGGTGGTGATTATTACGATTTTGTGACAATTAGATGAAAATAGATTGTTAATTGCAATTGCTGATGTTTCAGGTAAGGGAATTCAAGCTTCGTTATTGATGGCAAATTTGCAGGCTTTCCTAAAATCTATCTATAAACAGAACTATAAACTGGAAGAAGCGTCTAATTTTTTGAATGATTTGGTCTCAGAGAATACAACAAATGGAAGTTTTATTACTTTTTTTTGGGGAATATTGAATATAGAAACTCAAGAATTTACATATGTTAATATGGGTCACAACCCACCTCTTCTAATAAGAGATGGCAGTATTACGAAGCTTAAAAAAGGAGGAATGATTTTAGGTGTATTAAAGACGGTAATACCTTATGATTATGAAGTTATAAAAATGAAACCAAAAGATACATTAATTTTATTTACTGATGGTGTAACTGAGGCTATGAACAATGAAAAAGAAGAGTATACCGATGAACGTTTAGAAGAACTTTGCTTAGATATCTCAAATAATAATGCCGATGTTATTTTAGATAAAATTTTACAGGATGTGTATAAGCATTCAGCTGGTACTGAGCAATCAGATGATATTACAGGTTTGGTACTGAAAATTAATTGAGAATATTGTGAACAAATTAATTTTAAAATATAGAAAAAAAATAATTCTGCCAGTCACTTTACTGTTAACGATAGTTGGACTGACTAATATTTATTTTATAGTAAATATCACTTCTCGCACAAATGATGAATGCTTATGGAAACAAGAAAAATTAGGCAAAGATAGTGTTAGAATATATTTTGATTTAGTAAAAGTAGATGGACTAACATGGAATGCTGGAATACGGGATGGTGATGATTTTTTAAAAATTGATGGTAAAAGATTAAGAAACACCGCCCATGCCTCTTACTTAGCTGATAGAAAAGAAGCTGGTGATTCACTTGTTTTCACAGTTTCAAGAAATGGGGAAGTGTTTGATACTACAATTAAAGTTAAAAAACTTATTGAGTTTCCTAATCTGGCATTTTCTTTACTTGGACTTTTGTGGCTTGCAGTAGGCTTTGTTGTATTGTCATCAAAACCTTTTGGTTACCCCCAGATTTTATTTTATAGGATTGGTGCTTTATTTGTTTTATTCACTTCAGGGGCCATGTTTTCTGGTAACCAAATTTTAAATCCAATATATAAATATCCCATATTAATGCTATTTGGGGATTTTTCTTGGACTTTTGGAGGAATCTATTTGCCATTTATAATTGTCTACTTTTTCTGGGTATTCCCCTTAAGGACAAAAATTATAGATAAAAAATATACATCTAAAATATTACTGCTAACCCCGACTTTACTTTTTATAATAATTTTGATTTTAAGAGTGATTTACATTTACTTGCCAGTTTATAACGGTGGATATATTAATATTACTGTAAATTATGGAATTTTACGGACTATTAATATTTTAATATTTATTGCTCTCATAATAGGTTTAATTTCTCTAATAAAAAGCTATACCAAACTAAGGGATCCAAATGAGAGAATGGCCATCTTTGTTGTACTTCTTGGATATATAATTGGAATTGTTTCTCTTATTTATATTACCACCTTTGCAAATGTTTTAGCTGATTCTATATTTAATCATCCCGAATATTTTTTACCAATATTTTTGGTAATTCTACTTCCGCTATGTTTTGGTTATTCAATTTTTAGATATTCTTTGTTAGATGTAAGCGATGTTCTCAAAAATACTATTATGTATGGAACGGCTACATTTTTACTTGCAGGCCTGTATTTTCTATTAATATATTTCCTTGGGCAAACTATAAGTGAAGCTTTAACTAATGATTACCAAGGAGTAGTTGCTGCCGGAATATTTATAGTTTTTGCTTTCATTTTTCAGTCAACAAAAGATAAATTTCAGAATATAATAACTAAGTACTTTTATCCTGAGCAATTTGCTTATCAGAAAGTACTTATAAAATTTAGTAATGAAATATCAACTATTGTTGGTCTAGATAATATACTTGATACTGTACAAGAAACATTTGTAGATTCACTTAAAGTAGATAAGTTTGGAATTGCCCTTAAAGATGAAAACAATAACGAATTTATTTTGAGGAGAGAAGATGGCTTTAAGAATAAAGAGCTTAAATTCCCTAATAATGATAACATCATATCTAAACGAGTAGCTGAAAAACTAGAATTAAAACACCCTAATTCTTTTGATCTTTTGGAATTTCCTAATGTATTTCCATGCGCATTTAAGGATTTGGAAGAGGAAGGAATTTATACAGTTATTCCTCTGATTATAAAGCAAAAAGTTATTGGCTTGCTATTATTTGGTTTAAAGTATTCCGGAGCACAATTTGCAGGTAAGGATATTGAATTACTTATAGCTGCTTCAAATCAAACGGCTATTTCCATTGAAAATGCAAGGTTATACGAAGAAGAAGCTAAAAAGATTAAGTTGGAAAGGGAACTGGATGTTGCTAGAAAAATTCAAGAAGGATTGCTGCCAAATGAAGTACCCGAAATTAAAAATTTAGATACTGCTGGTAAAATGATCCCTGCTATGCAAGTTGGTGGAGATTATTATGATTTGATAAAAATTTCTGATACACAAATGTTTGTTGTAGTCGGTGATGTCTCTGGGAAAGGACTATCTGCATCTTTTTATATGTCCAAGATCCAAACAATGATTCAACTATTTAGTAATGAAACTAAATCTCCAAAAGAAGTTTTAGTGGAAGTTAATAAAAAGATCTTTGGGAAAATTTCGAAACAATCTTTTATAACAATGAATATAGCTTTCATTGATGTTGGCAAAAGAAGTATGAAACTCTGCAGAGCCGGCCACACACCAATCATAAAGTTTAACAATGGTGTTATCCAATTTATTAAACCTAATGGAATTGGAGTTGGACTTGAGAATGGTTTGATATTTGAGGAATCTTTAGAAGAAATTGAAATTCCTCTTTCCCCTAAAGATATTTTTGTATTTTCTTCAGATGGTGTGAATGAAGCAATGAATGATAATAATGATCTGTTTGGATATGATGAATTAATTGAAGTGATTAAACGTAATTCTAACAATTCTTCCTCTGAAATAGTACATGCAACTATTAAATCAATTGATAAATTCAGAGGATTAAAAGAACCTTCTGATGATGTGACATTAGTTGTTATGAAGGTATTATAAAACGGAGATTCTCACTGCACTAATTTTTAAAGTTGTATTTAATGCTAACTTAATCTCTTCTTAAAATTCAATATTGTTTTTACTACAAACCTAATCTGTCAATTTTATTTAATACAAATTTATGATTTACTTTCAATCTGCAAATACCAACAGCAAAATGAGAATAAAAACAAATTTTTCCTTTCTTCAAATTTACACTACTTATCTGTCTAAACACATATTGTAATTTGGTGCTTTAATAATAACTATGATTTTGGTTCAAAGTTAGAATAAACCTTTTATTTTAAAATAACAGATCTCGAAAAAAGGGTTCAAGATTAGACATAAAAAAAGCCACCCAAAATTAGATGGCTTTTCTGTAATTTATTTTAAGTCAGTAATTAAAACTGTATTCTTTCGCCACGTTTTTTTGCATATTCCAAGACGAAAGGACTTGCCACAAAAATGGAGGAATATGTACCAACTATTATACCAAAGAATAATGTAAAGGCGAATCCTCTAAGTACTTCACCACCGAATAATAACAAAACTGTTACAACCATTAATGTGGTTAAACTTGTAATTATGGTTCTTCTCATAGTTTTATTGATAGCTTTATTCATGATTCCTTCAATATCAGCTGTTTTATGAATTTTGATATCTTCTCTAATTCTATCAAAAACCACAACAGTATCGTTAATAGAATATCCTACTAATGTTAAGAAGGCAGCTACAATACTAATTGTAATTTCAAGGTTCAGCATTGGAACTGATCCGTAGAGTAGGGAAAAGACTCCAAGGGTAATAATAACATCATGAAATAGTGCAACCACAGCCCCAAGTGCAAACCCAAACTTAAATCTAAATCCCAGATAAATTAAAATAACAATTAAAGAGAAAATAACAGCAATTATTGCATCTTGTTTTAATTCATCGCCAATTTTTGGCCCTACTTTTTCTTCCTTGAGAACTACAAATGGATTATCTGAATGCTGCTCAATAAGATTCTCTTTTATCCAATCGGCAATAGTCAAGTTAAAAAGCAATTTTACATTGTCCGGTTCTGGCGAAACTTTAGTGACTTGGAATCCGTCATTAAATAATTGTTTTGAGAGCATGTTCGTAATTTCTGGAGTGGGGAATTGCATAGTGAGAGAACTTCCGCTCGAATCTGTAATAACTGGTGTGGTTCCTGGTGAATGCTTTTCAATAAGTCCATTAATAGTACTAATCACATTTGGTAATACATTAGTGGGTATTTCTTGCAAATCTGTTCTAATTAAAATACCAGAATCGTCTCCAAATGTTTTAACCTCAACACTTCCAAGACCGATAACACCAAGTTCATCTCTCACCTCAGTGATATCAATTGGTTCATTAAACTGAAGGGCAATCTCAGATCCGCCCTTAAAATCAGTTCCCAATTCGAGACCTCTGAAAACTAAACTTAGAACCCCAATTAAAAGAAGTGTTCCAGAAATCATATATGCAATTTTTCGTTTACCAAGGAAGTCAAAATTCAATTTGTCAAATACTCTTGATCTGCTCCCAATATCAATTTTATAACCTTTAGCAATCATAAACTCAAATAATACTTTGGTAATAATCAAAGCACTGAATAAACTTGCAAGAATACCAATCATTAAGGTTAATGCAAATCCTTGTATAGGCCCGCTTCCAAACTGATATAAGATAATTGCTGTAAAGAATGATGTAATATTTGAATCGAATATCGCTGAATATGAATTTGAATAACCGCCCTCGACAGCAGCTTTAACTGTTTTCCCTGTCGCCATTTCTTCTCGAATTCTTTCAAATATGAGAACATTAGCATCCACTGCCATACCAATTGTTAAAATGATACCTGCAATACCAGGCAATGTAAGGGTTGCATTAAATGCGGCGAGAATACCCATTATAAATAATAGAGTAAACAATAATGCTAAATCCGCAAAAGAACCTGCCAATCTATAATAAATAAGCATAAATATAGCAACAAGGATAAAACCAAATAACGTTGAATTGAAACCTTGATTGATAGAATCTTGCCCTAAAGAAGGACCAACTGTTCTTTCTTCAATGATATCAACTGGTGCTGGGAGAGCACCCGCTTTGAGAACAATTTCAATTAATTTAGCTTCTTCAAGATCTGCCATTCCGGTAATTTGTGAACTTCCTGAAGGGATTTTACCAATAACATTTGGAGCAGTATAAACAAATCCATCCAAAACAATAGCAATTCTTTTGTTGATATTTGCTCCAGTGATTCTTGCCCACTCTCGTGATCCCTCTGCATTCATCTGCATGTTTACAATTGGTTCTGTAGATGTTGGGCTAATATTTGCCTGAGCATCAACAATTACACCACCTGTTAATTCTGCAACTTTATTAACCAAATATAACCTGTAATAATCAATACCATCTTGACTAATATCCGGTTTTGCAGAATAAAGGAATTCAACATTATCAGGAATAACTTTAGCAACTTCGGGTCTACGTAAATAATTATTTAAAATTTCTTTTTCACTTTCCTTAACAACTGCATCGGCACTGTTTTGAGAAAGTAATCTAGCCACTGCAAAGAATGGGTGATCTTTAGCTATCTCTTCTTCGGTTGGTTCAGACGAAAGCAATGAATCTTCCAAAGTAGTTGCTGTCGTATCTTTTGCACTTGTTCCAGCAAGAATTTCATCAATCTTATTCATTATCGGGAATGTAAATTCCGGATCTTTTACTAATTTAAATTCAAGCATTGCACGTCCTTGGAGGAGATTTTTTGCTTCCTCTTTTTTTGCAATACCGGGCAATTCTACAATTATTCTTCTTGCACCTTGCTTCTGTATTGATGGTTCTGAAACTCCGTACTGATCAATTCTGTTTCTAATAATTTCAATTGCTCTAGTAACAGCATCAGATTCTTGTTCTTGAAGTGCTTCAATAATTTCAGAATCTTCTTCTCTTATGGAACCGAAATATCTGCTTAATCTTATTCCGTTTTCTGCAAGTTTAGATGTTAAAATAGTGACCACATCTTCATCGGAAGTTTTTGCAATTTTTACAGTTTCATTAAGAATATCTTTGAATTGTTGATCAGGATCTTTTGCAAGTCTTTCAAGAAGTTTCGCAGTATTTACCTCCATTACAAGATACATACCACCTTGTAAATCAAGACCGAGTTTAACTCTTTTCTCTCTTGCTTTTTTAATATCCGGGTCAGCTACTCTTATACTGTCTTCTTTAAATTCAAGAAATGATTCGATTTCATCATCACTCAAATTAGGATTAGCAGTTGTAATACTGTCTCGTAATTGTGCAACTATTTCTGATATTTCATTATTATTCTGGTAATCTTGATATGTTGGATACAGCAAGTATACACTTAATGCAACTGCTGCCACAATCATTATTATTCTAAATCTTAACTCTTTCATAAATTTTAGTGAAGTTAGTTTTTAAATTATTATTAGTGTAGTTCGATAAAGTTTTTAAATTGATTTAAAAATAGTCAAATCAATTTATAAAAAAACTATTCTCGAACAACCCAGGTTTTTACAACCGCGTTAATATCATGATGTAATTTAACATTGACACTATAAATCCCTAAAGCTTTAATAGGTTCTTCTAAATCAATTTTTCTTTTATCAATATTATAATTTTTTTCTTTTAGCGCATCGCAAATCATCTGGCTAGTAACTGAACCAAATATTTTGTCTTCTTCGCCAACTTTTACAGGAATTGTTATTGATACATTTTCCAGTTCGCCAGCTAGTACTTTTGCAGCTTCTAATTCTTTAACTTCTTTTTTAGCTATTTGTTGTTTTTCTTCTTCCAAAGTTCTAATGTTACCCTTGGTTGCAATATATGCAATTTGTCTTGGTAAAAGGAAATTTCTTGCAAAGCCGTCTTTAACTTCAACAAGATCACCAATTTTACCAAGCTGATCATAATTTTTTCTTAAAATAACTTTCATAATAAACTCCTAATTACTTAACTGCTTCGGAAACAAATGGTAAAATTGCAACTTGTCTTGCTCTTTTAATGGCTCTAACAAGTTCTCTGTGTTGTTTTGCACTCAACCCAGTAATTCTTCTGGGAATAATTTTGCCTTGATCAGAAATAAATTTCTGAAGTTTCTTACTATCTTTATAGTCGATGTAATCTGTAATTACTCGTCTTGCTTTTTTATTCTTCATTTTTTACCTCAATTATTTTCGTCGTTCAAAAGATCAGATTCGTCATCATTTAAAAATTTATCAAATGAACTGTCTTCAATATCATTTGAGTCATTATCACAACATCAGAATCTAATTCTTCATCTGAAGATTTTCCAAATTTATTTAAAAATTGTATTCTTTTAGCTTTAATTTCTACAATTGTTCTATTTTTACCGTCTTCAGTCTTAAAAGTTCTGCTTTGAAGTTCACCATCAACAAGCACTGCACTACCTTTTTTCAATCTATCTTTACAACTATCAGCCAACTTATTCCAAGCAACAACTCCAACATAACAAACATCTTCCTGCCATTGATTTCCACTGTCTTTATATCTGCGGTTAGCAGCTATATGGAAATTAGCGACAGGTGTATTATTCGAAGTTTCTCTAAAAATAGGATCTTTTGTTAAATTACCTGCTACAATAACATTATTTAATTCCGGCATTTTCAATTCAGCCATTTCTTACCTCCATCTAATCATTTTATTATTAGTCTTTGCTTTTTTCACTGTTAGAATTTTCTTCAACAGCTACTTCCTTTTCATCATCTGCTTCTTCTTCTCGTCTTGATTTTGCAGTTTCAAGATAATCAAGTGCTTTTTTATCAAGAGCAATTGTCATATATCTGATAACATTTTCATCAAGTTTAAGTGTTCTTTCAAACTCTTTAATTGAAGAAGTGGGAGCAGTAAATCGAGTAATATAATAGTAACCGCTCTTAGCATTATCAATTGAATATGCAAGGCGTTTTCTACCCCAGTCTTCAGTATCTGTAATTTCTCCGCCAGATGTTTTTAAGTTTGTTTTAATTGAAGAGATTGCTTCTTCAATTTGAGGATCTTCAAGTGCTGCGTTAACTATCACAACACTCTCGTAGTGTTTTGATGCCATGTACTTCCTCCCTTTGGGCATTTGGCCTTTAACTTTTCTTTTTAGTTAAAAGCAGGGTGATTAAAATATAGTCTGTAAATTTACTTAATTAATGGTGCAATTACCAAAGAAACTACAGACATTAGTTTTATTAAAATATTTAGAGCTGGACCTGATGTATCCTTAAAAGGATCTCCTACAGTATCACCAACAACCGAGGCTTTATGTGGTTCCGATCCTTTTCCATAAGTAATTCCATCAATATTGAATTTTCCTTCTATTAATTTTTTTGCATTATCCCAAGCACCGCCTGCATTTGATTGAAAAATTGCCATCAAAACTCCCGAGGCAGTCACACCAGCCAATAATCCAGCTAACATTTCTTTTGATACAAAGCCAATAATGACAGGTACAAAAACAGCTAATAATCCTGGTAGGATCATTTCTCTAATCGCAGCTTTAGTTGAAATTTCGACACATTTGGAATATTCTGCTTCAGCAGTTCCTTCTCTTAAGCCTTTGATTTCTCGAAATTGTCTTCCAACCTCAATAATCATTTCCTTCGCGGCTCTACCAACGGCCCCCATTGCTAATGAAGAAAACAAAAATGGAAGCATTGCTCCAACTAGCAATCCGCCCATTATAATTGGTTTTGATATATCGATTACTTTAATTTCAGCTTGTAACATGAATGCCGAAAATAGGGCTAAAGCAGTTAATGCAGCTGATCCAATTGCAAATCCTTTACCTATAGCAGCTGTTGTATTACCAACAGCATCTAACTTATCTGTTCTCTCTCTAACTTCATGTGGTAGTTCTGCCATTTCTGCTATACCACCAGCATTATCAGATATTGGGCCATAAGCATCTACTGCTAACTGAATGCCTGTTGTAGATAGCATGCCAAGAGCAGCAATGGCAATTCCGTACAAATTTGCAAATTCATAGGCACCAATAATACTTGCAGCAATAATTATTACTGGTAAAGCGGTTGAACTCATTCCAACACCTAAACCCGCAATTATTGTAGTAGCTGGTCCTGTTACAGATTGTTTAGCAATATTATGAACAGGCTTGAATTCAGTCCCTGTGTAATATTCCGTTATTAATCCGATCAGAGTACCCGCAGCAAGACCAATAATAGTAGAAAAGAAAACACCAAGGCTTGTGTATTCAAAACCGTTGTGAATCCAGGATTCAGGTAAGACCGCTTTTATGATAAAATATGATGCAACTACCATTAATCCGGCTGCACCAAATTCACCAGTATTTAATGCTTTTTGTGGATTTCCACCTTCTTTTACCTTGACAAAAAAGGTTCCAAGGATGGATAATAAAATTCCTGCACCTGCTAGAATCAAAGGTAAAATAACACCAGCTAAGCTATATTCTGTAAATATATCTGTAAAAGCTGCACCAAGAACCATTGTTCCCACTATAGCACCAACATAGGATTCAAATAAATCTGCTCCCATACCTGCGACATCACCAACGTTATCACCAACATTATCAGCTATTGTGGCTGGGTTTCTTGGGTCATCCTCGGGAATTCCTTCATAAACTTTACCAGCTAAATCTGCACCAACATCTGCAGCCTTTGTATATATGCCGCCACCAACTCTTGCAAATAAAGCTATTGAAGATGCTCCAAGCGAAAAACCCGAAAGAACATTTATTACTTTTGTAATATTCCAGTCTAAATTTGAGTAAGAAATGAATAGAATACTTAAACCAAGAATACCTAAACCAACCACATTCATTCCCATAATTGAACCACCAGAAAAAGCGATTTCTAGTGCAGGTCCTAAACCTCTTCGGGCTGCTTCAGTTGTTCTAACATTAGTTTTGGTTGCTGCCATCATACCAAGATAGCCGGCAAGTCCTGAGCATAATGCTCCAACAACAAAAGAAAGAGAAATAAGCGATGAAGAATTTTCATTTCCATGGTTTGCATAGCCTAATAAAATTGCTACAATTAAAATAAACCAAAGCAGCACTTTATACTCTGTCACTAGAAATGCAATGGCTCCTTCTCTTATATATTGAGAAATCTTTGCCATTTTTTCAGTGCCCGTGCTTTGCTTATTAATCCAGGTTTGCTTAATATAAGAATAAAGCAGCGCCACTAAACCAAGAAATGGAATGAGGTAAATAATGGATTCCATAATTTATTTCCTATTCAGTTATTGTTCTGTATCTGTGGAATTACGTTTCATAAATTTACTGAAATGATTTAGCATTTCATCTAGTCCGCCTGAAATAAAATTTTCCAACATCTCATTAATATGAGGGATATTTTTTTCTAAAATCTTAATGTCACCTTTTGAAAATTCAGACAAAACATAATCAGCTAAATCAGTTTGAACTTCCGGCTGTCCAATGCCAATTCTAAGTCTAGCAAACTCATCATTTTCAAGATGATAAATTATAGACTTAATCCCATTATGTCCACCATCACTGCCGGATTTTCTTATTCTGATAACCCCTGGTTCAAGATTCGAATCATCAGTTATTATTAAAATATCATTAAGATTTAAATTATATTTTTCAATTAATTCTTTAACAACAATGCCGGTATTATTAACGTATGTTGTTGGTTTTACCAAAAAAAAATGGAAAGTACTAAAACTACTTTCCACTAACCAATAATCACTTTTAGATGGACCAAAAGCAAGACCATGTTTTTTACAAAATGAATCAAGAATTTGAAAACCAATATTATGTCTAGTATTTAAATATTGCCTTCCCGGATTTCCAATTCCGACAATTAACTTCAAAAATTAACCTTCAGTATCTTCTTCTTGTTTACCTTTTGAAATAACTTCCGGTTCAGCCAATTCTTCACCTTCTAATAATTCATCTGTTGTTTCTTCTACCTCTTCTTCTCTTGCGGCAATAACTGAAACAACATTTGTATCTAAAGGATTAAGTATTGTGATATTCTCAAATGAAACATCTTTAACTAATATCGCATCACCAACATGAAGATTGGTAATCTCAATTTCTAGGTGTTGAGGGATATCTTTTGGTAAACACTCAATATCAAATTTATGTAAGTTTTGATATAATCTTCCACCTTCTTTAACACCAATAGCTTGTCCGACTAAATTAACAGGGACTTGAACTTCAATTGCCTGACCAACTGTTATTGCTTGAAAATCGACATGAATAATTCTATCAGTTAAAGGATCAAATTGAACATCCTTAAGAATAGATTTAACCGGTTCATTTTTCCCGACTTTAACATCAATTAAATGCATTTCAGTTGTGTAGACAACAGGTTTTAATGATAACTCTGGAACCGAAAATACAACTGGTTCCATATCATGAGAATACAAAACACCCGGAACAAAACCATCTCTTCTTAGCTGATTTACTGCACCTTTTGTTGTTACTTCTCTTAATTCGGCGTTTAAACTTAAATCTGCCATACTTTAATTTACTCCAATTATTTCTCTAAATTTCAAATTTAACCTTTATCTGTATCGAAAAGAGAACTTATTGATTCATGATTGTGAGTTCTTCTAATCGCTTCTGCCAATAAAACAGCAGCACTTCTAACTTCAATTTTACTTGTTTCAATTCCTTCCGGTAAAGGGATACTATCAGTTACATATAATTTTTTTAGTTCAGATTTCTCAATTTTTTCAATTGCTTGCCCAGATAAAACTGCATGAGTCACAGAACCATAGATATTTTTTGCACCTTTTTGTTTCAATGCATCAATCGCAGAGACAAATGTGCCACCGGTATCAATCAAATCATCAACTAACAAAACATCTTTACCCTCAACATCACCAATAATGTTCATAACTTCAGTTTGATTTTGTTTTGGTCTTCTCTTATCAATAACAACCAGCTGAGCATTTAACTTTTTAGCATAGGATCTTGCTAATTTAATACCACCTGTATCAGGAGATACAACAACTAGGTTTTCCGATTTATTTCTAAACAGATCTAAAAATACCGGTGAGGCATATAGATGATCAGAAGGTATATCAAAAAACCCTTGAATCTGGGCAGCATGCAAATCCATAGCTATTACACGATCGGCTCCAGCAATGGTTATCAGGTTAGCAACTAGTTTTGCAGTAATAGAAACTCGTGGTTGATCTTTTCTATCTTGCCTTGCATAACCAAAATAAGGAATAACTGCTGTAACTCTTGAAACCGAAGATCTTTTTGCAGCATCTATCATTATTAAAAGTTCCATTAAATTTTCTGCAGGTGTATGGGTTGATTGCACTAAATAAACATCACCACCACGAATATTTTCCTTAAACTTAACCCAAATTTCACCGTCACTGAATTTTTTTAGTTCCAAATTTCCCAAAGACAAGCCAATATACTCGGCTATTTTTTTAGCCAACTTTGGATTTGATGAACCTGAAAAGATAATGGGACCAGCTGCCATTTTATTCAATATTTACTAAGTGTTATTTTTTATACAAACTATAAATATAAGTAAAGATTCAAGTTATGTCAATTTTAAATCTTTTATGAAGATTTTGATTTTATTCCAAATTATAAAAGAATTTTTATTTTTTACTCTTCTTTAAGAGGAAAATTAGAACAATTATTATTACAAGACCTGCAAGAGAATAAATCCATATAGGAGTTTCTTTTAATTTAAAGGGAATATAATTTGCCGTAATTGTTTTTCCTGTTCCAATATTCTCTAAATTAAAATTCCAAGTTAGTTTATTTCGAGAAAGCGAGTGGGCATTGTGACTTATTATTTCACCTGGCAAATAATAAATATAACTGACGGCCAAATTCTTATCATATAAACCAAAACTTGTAGTTATAGGCTGTATAAATTGTGAAAATATTTTTGTCTCTTCAGGACCTTCTTTAACAGAGAGCTCAGAATGTTTAAAAAATTGCAACAAATTTAACGAATCGAAATTTGTAAATTCAAATTCGATTTGAGCATGCAACGAACTATCATTAAAATTGTGATAGACAGTTGTGTAGTTCAACTGTGTAAAATGAGCAGTGAAATTTTTCCGGAGAGAATCCGCATTAAATAAACCAAGTTTTGTCAATAAAAGCGAATCAAGCTCAGGGTTCATATGCATCCAATAGTGAACATACATTTTACCTGAATCGTCTGTCTTAATAGTTGTTATTTGGTTATAGTTCAGACAAGAGGTAATTGCGAAAAGGGAAATGGACAATATGATTTTGGAAAAGTGCTTAACCATGATATTGATTTTAATTAATCAAATTAAGAATATAGTAGAAAATATATAATATTTTATTTTTAACCAAAATAAACTATTTTTGCTGACTAAAAATTAGGAACTAATTATGCCAACATACGATTATAAATGTTTAGATTGTAAATTTACTTTTGAAGAATTTCAAAAAATGACAGATGAACCTTTGGAGATTTGTCCAAAATGTAAGGGACGTTTGAAAAGATTAATTGGAACTGGTGTTTCACCAATATTTAAGGGATCAGGATTTTACCAAACTGATTATAAAAATAATGGTTCTTCAAATAAAGACAATAGCAAGAGTGAGTCTAAATCTGAAACAAAACCAATCGAGAAGAAAGACGCGAAAACTACGAATGACACAAGCTCTAAATAAATATTTTTATTGCTGAAATTAACAAGTGTGATAAATTTAATATTGAATTATCACACTCGTCATTTAAGATAATTACAAAGAAATTCTTAAAAATCTAAACCAAGCGAGATATAATATTTGGGTTCAGAAAATTTATCTAAATCATAAGACCAAGCCACATCAAACTTCCAAAGGAAAAGAAGATACACTCTTAACCCAACGCCGGTTCCAAGCAATAAATCATTGGTTATAATTTTTCCATTACTGGATTTGCCAAATAATTGCAGATCTTTATTTTTGTTCCAAGCTGTTCCGGCATCAATAAATGCAGTTCCCAAAACATTCTGGAAAAAAAGAGGAAGAGGCCCAGTTAGTAAATATCTAATTAAAGGAAATCTTAACTCTAAATTTACAAGGGAATACTTTGTCCCAAGCTGTTCCGCATAATTATATCCCCTCATGGGTAATGCAGGAGTAAGAAAAACAAAATCAGATGCAGAGGAGAGGGGTACATCTCCAGTTGCAAATGTTCTATTTATCCAGCTTTCAGTTCCGCCCAGGAAAAAGTTTTGAGCATTTGAACCACCTGAATATCCTCCTGAAAATCTCATGACAAATGCATTATCAAAAAAGAATCTAAAATATTTTCTATAATCCCACGTTAATGTAAAGAAACTCTCTTTTGATTTAGTTATTCCAGGATTACCATAAAGCGAAAGATTATATCTTGAACCTTCGATTGGGGAAGTATAACCCCATAAAACATTATCCTTTACGTAACTAATGGAAGGAATAATAAAAGTAGCACTTTCAGTTTTTTCATCAATATTATCTAAATTCTCTCTTGAAACCCTTTGAACACTAACACCTGCATCAATTCTGTGAAATGTATTTAAAGGTAAGCTTGCAGAAAAATTTCCTCCATAACTTCTAAATCTATATAAATCAGAGCCAAAAAAGCTTGATAAATAAACAAATCTTGCCGTATGATAAGCTGCAAAACCATAGTTAATTCTATTTGGCAGATAGTAATAAGCTAAACCATAATCGCTATTTTTTAAATCAATTTGTAGACTCGTAGTTCCAATTAATCTATGGTTCCCAAGCATATCACTAAATGATAGAACTGTTGTTCCCAGCACTCCATAAAGAGAACTATAACCGGCATTTGCATAAATTAAATCAGGAGAGAAATCAATTTTATATTTGTTAACTAGAAAATTTCCGTCGTCATCAAGTTTCTCACTAAATAGTCTTTTTTGAATTACTTCCTTGTCTGCTGATTCTTTGAATGGTTCATTCTTTGCAAAAATAAAATCAGAATAATCAGTTCTAATTGTGTCTATTCTTTCATTTCCATAATCTATTACTTGACCGGTGAAAATTTTTGAATTTGTTTCTTCGTTTTTATCGATTTCAGTTTTTGGATCATAAACAAACTCTTTGCCAATTTTAGCAATTTCTTCATTCTTAGTTTTGTCATTAGCTAAATCATTACTCTCTTCCTCATCAATATAAAATTGACTCATAAATTCGGTAAATTCAATATCTTCAACTTCTTGCATTTCGAATGGATTATTAAGTAAAAATATATTAAAACCCGACTTGAAAAAAGTAGAGAATACCAGTTTTTTTCCATCAGCTGTAATGGAAATACTTTCAAATCCGTTTAATGAATTAGTAAGAGGGATTGATCTTGTTTCTAGAATACTCTTCGGTGATTCCGAATCCTCAAGAACTATTTTTTTCTTATAAATATTGTCTATACCATTAAAGTCAGACACAAAAAGAATTTCAGTGCCATCAGGTGAAAATACTGCTGATTTTTCATCACTATAAAACCAATCGGTTACTCTTTCAACATTCTTCGTTTCTACATCAATTAGGAATAAATCCATTTGATAACTTTCCAAGTTGAACATATTTAATCCATCTTGGATAAAGTTTTCTTTAGTATATGAATTTCTGTCCGAGGAGAAAATTATTTTTTTATTATCAGGGGACCATGCAGGTAAATATTCGCTGAAAATATCATCAGTGATATTAGTAAGTTCTTCGGTTCTAAAATCATAAACATAAATATCTGATTGTTTAGCGTTGCTTCCCAAAAGTGCTATTGAATTACCGTCTGGTGACCAGCTTACAGATTCAATACCGTGTAGTTTAAAAGGAAGATCCTCATCATCACCAGTTTCTGTATTAATAATTTTGACAACATCATATCCAGCACTTTTACTGGTTAATGCAATTCTAATATTATCCGGGGCCCAAGTAAGAGTAGGGTAGAGGACATTCAGTTCTTCAAGATTTTCGGTACGACCGCTTTCAATTACTTTATCAATAACTTCGCCATCAAACGAATTCATTATATAAATATCAAAATAAATATCGCGATCTGAAATAAAAACTACCTTATCACCTTGAGGTGAAATAGCTGGACTAATATTATAAAATCCTCCTACTTTTTTATTATCAGTTAACCGTTTTGCAATTTCATCCGGATCTTTTCTAGATGCAATTTCAGGCCAATAAGTTTTTTTAAGCTCTTTTTTCCACTTTTCATTTAACTCGTTTAAGTCAATTCCAATTGAAGCTTTGAAACCATTATTAACATTACCTTTCCCTTTCACATTATTTAGTAACTCTGCAATTTTTTCTTCACCGTATGTTTGGGCGATGTACCTGAACAATGATTGTCCGCCACGATAAGCAAAATAGCCGCCTAATCGATTAATCTCGGGCAGATATTCATTTATTATAGCATCTCTAATAAACATATCAGAGTTGGTTTCCCAATCACTTGATAAATATTCCGCCATACCTTCGTGATACCAAATTGGCAATTGAAGAGTAATACCTTTTGCAATGATATTTTGAATAGTGCCGCCGTAAAGCATATCACGCATTATTGCATGAACTAATTCGTGTCTGATTACGTGCTTAAATTTGCTGTATGAACCTTCGAATGGAAAAACTACTCTATTTTTAAATGGTTCTGTAAATCCACCCACACCTTGAGAAAGATAACTATCTGAAGTATTTGTTTCTTGAAATTCATTGTGCGAATTATAAACAATAAGTGCAATTCTATTATTTATTTGGTAATCTAACTTTCCTTGAATATCTTCAAGCGCCTGTTCGGCAGCTTGGGCCGTAAATTCAGCTGCATCTTCACCATCTTCGGAAAAATAAATGTCAAAATGTTTGGACTGAATATAACGCCATTCATGATCTCTATATTGAACTCTATTTTTACCAAATTGAGCATATAAAAAATTCGGGATCAAAATAGAAAATATTAATAGATAAATAAATCTATTCATTATTCTGCCTTGTGCTTTTAACAATAATTATAAATATAAATTACTGATTAAAAAAGAGTAAAATCAATCTCCCTTTTCTCTTCATTTACAGATTTTAATTTAACTTTAATTTTATCTCCAAGTCTAAACTGTTTATTATTTGTTGATCCCACAATTGTGTAACTTTTTTCATCCAGGACATAATAATCATCATCAAGATCGCGGAGATGAATAAGACCTTCAGCTAAATTACTGCTCAGTTCAACAAAAATTCCAAAATGAGTTAAACCTGAAATAACTCCATTAAAAGTTTCACCAGTTTTACTTTTTAGATATTCAATTTGTTTCAATTTTATTGAAAGTCGTTCTGCATTTATTGCATTTCTCTCCATCAAAGAAGAGTGTTCACATATTTCGTCCAATTTCTTTAAACCAAACTTCTTAGATTTTACGTTATTCAAATAATCGTAAATGAGAAGATGAGCAATTAAATCGGGGAATCTTCTTATTGGTGAAGTGAAATGAGAGTAGTATTGAAATCCTAAACCAAAGTGCCCTATATTTTTGGTAGAATAAATGGCTTTTGCCATTGACCGAATTGCTATTTCGTTAACTACCGCTTCTTCTTCTGTTCCCGAAACTTGTTCAAGAACTTTTTGAAGCTCCTTCGAATTGTTAATATTACTTGGATTGTAAGAATACCCTAAGGACTGAACGAACTTTGCAAACTCATTGATTTTTTCTTCACTCGGCAAATCATGTATTCTATAAACAAACGGCGTCTTTTCCCTTTCACTCTTTCTGTTTACATGAGAAGAAACAATTTTGTTTGCAAGAAGCATGTACTCCTCAATTAGCTGATGACTCTCATTACTTTCTTTTATGATAATATCAATTGGAGCACCATTATCATCCAAAGTAAATTCAACATCGGGAGTGGTAAAATTTATACTCCCTTTTTCTGTACGTTCAATTCTTAACTTTCTGGCAATGGAATTTAACAACAAAATTTCATCGACTAATGGACCCGATTTGTTTTCAATAATTTCTTGAACTTCTTCATAAGTGAATCTTTTTTTACTGTTTATTACAGATTTACTAATTCTGTATGACAATTGTTCACCACTTGGAGAAAACTCAACAATTACTGAAAAAGTTAATCTATCTTCATTGGGGACTAAGGAGCAAATGCCATTCGATAATTCTTCCGGTAGCATTGGTATCACCTTACCAACAAGATATACACTGGTCGCTCTTTTTATCGCTTCTTTGTAAACTTCGGTTCCGGGTTTAACATAATGACTTACATCGGCAATGTGAATTCCAATTGAAAAATTTCCATTTGCAAGTTTTTCTATTGATACAGCATCATCAAAGTCCTTTGCTGTTTTAGGGTCAATAGTGAAGACATTGCTATTTCTTAAATCAAGTCGATTAGAATGATCTTCAGATAATATCTGATTAGAAATATTTTTGGCTTCTTTGATAACTGCCTTGGGAAATTTATATCGGATTCCAAATTCTCTTGCAATAGATGCTATTTCTGTATCATAAGTGCCCGCTTTGCCAAGAACTTCAATTACAGATCCTTCAGGATTTAATTGAGAATTTTCCCACTCAATATTTGAAACAACAACCTTGTCACCATCTTCGGCTTTTTTCAAGTTGTTTGAAGACACATAAATATCTCGGTGAATTTTTCTATCATCAGGTTCAACAAAATAAAACGACTTAGATTTTCTTAAGATTCCAACAATTTCTTCTCTTGCTCTTTCAACAATGGATATAATTTGCCCTTCTTGGTTCTTTCCTTTTCTTTTAGCAAATAATGCAATCTCAACTTTATCCCCATCAAAAGCAGTATTCAAATGTTTTTCAGAAATAAAAACATCATTCATTTTCTTATCATTTAGAACAACGAATCCATAGTTTTGATTATTAACCAATTGAAGTTTACCGACATGTTTTTTACCTGCACTTTTATTTATTTTATATCTCTTACCACTCCTAGTTAAAAAGCTTTCTTTATACAATGAGTGTAAAACATTCTTGAAGTATTCGGTATCTTTTTGCTTAAGTTTTAGTTTTTTACTTAGAGCTTTTGAAGTAATTACAATGTGTGGGTTTGCTTTAAAATATGCTATAATTTTTTCTTTCATTAGAATTCAAATTTATATTTAAGAGCTAATTCTTGAACACGTTCTTCAGTTGTTGTCTCTATTATTGGAGATTTTTGTTCAAGTCTAATTAAAAAATTTGGATTAAATAAGTATTCGACCTTAATATCTGCTTTGCTTAATTGCAAGTAGTCTGTTTGAGAACCAAAACTGCCACCAAATGAATAGCGGATATTATTATATCTACCGGAGAAAAGAAGTTTGTATGAATCTCGTCCGGAATATTTATTTAACCTAATATTGCTTATTAAGCCACCTAATGTTGAATTTAGATAACTTGTGAGTTGAGAACCTAATAATGAAAATGCGGCATTTTCTGTCATCGCACCCAAAGTAGATTTTTGTTCATCGTTTAGGTCAAGATTCAGTTGATCGAATATAACAAAAGTTAGTGCATTTGATTGATCGTATTTTAAGTCGGGAATATCATTTTCTATTTGAGAAGTACCAACATAAACAAATAAATTCTGGTTATTGCCGGATAAATTTTCTCTTATTTTCGAATATGCTGTATTAAGCTTTAATTTTACTGCTACCTCTTCTGTCCTTCCGGTATTTTCAAAATTTTCAATTTCACCTATATAAGTCGCAACTATATCAAAGTTGGGATCTGTTAAATCATTCTCAAACCTTATATTTCCATCAGCAGCAAAAGTCTTAAAAAATTCTAATTGTGACCCAGAAAGTAAAGTTAATGCTCCTTGAGTTTTCAATTCATTTCGAACTGTTTTAAACTCAAGTTGTCCGGTTGTCTCAACATTTAGTTTTTGATTTAAGTCGGGGGCAATAATAAAATTAAAACTGGCAATATTATTAATAATCACATTGGTACTTAAATTTAGTTTTGATTTTTCTTCAGTATCCAATTTAATTGTATTTTGTTCAACTTCTTTAAGAATTCTAACAAACTTCTGATTGCTTAAATTCATTTGTGAACTATCTTCAATGATTCTATAAATAATGCTATTATTTTGTCCAAAATTACTATTTGCTTGTGAAGTATAAACCAGATTAGCTCTCTCGACTAATATATCACCCGTAAAATAATAGTCGTCATCATAGGTAAACTTCCATGTTTTATCACTTTTCACAAAAAGATCTCCATATATGGCTGAATTTCTGCTTTTGGACTTTTGTCCCAATAGAGCAAGATCGCCATTTAAAGTAAAGTCAAAATTACTATAAGGAAGTTTATTAAGTTCAACCACTCCATTGCCGGTTATTTTACCATTATACTGAGATCCACCTCTGTTAAATAGAGAAATGCTGTCAACAGTAGCTATCTGATCTTGGAAGAGAGCTTTTATTCCTAAGCCATAATCCAGATTGTTTTGTCTGAGAGTAAATCTTCCATCGTTCAAAAGAAAGAAACCATCTGATCTTAAATTATTAAGCATACCCCTAATATTAATTGTAGAATTGATTCTGCCGCTTTGGTTTGTTACATAAGGTAAAATGTTTCCTAAACTATTAATATTAAAATCATTTGCTCTAAATGATATTTGGATATTAGAATCCTCGGATATATATCCCTTATTTTCTATATAGTTAATTTTTAGTGGTAAGCTAGCATCAATTGCAAATAAGGGCAAAACATTAAGATTTTCTTGATCAATGAAATCAATATCAATTAAAGTATTATAATCACGATGGGCTACATTGGCAGTCAGCGAACCAAAGTTTACATTATTATAGGAAATATTATTTATATTCAAATCGCCGTTAATTCTAGGGTTCCTCAGTTCACCAGTAGAAACAAGATTTAAATATATATTTCCTCCAAGCGGCTGTGATTGATCATCGAAAAAATAGTTAGAAAGTAACTCTGCGGGCATACTCTCCACACTAACAAAAAAATTGTGACTCTCGTCATTATTAATTTGACCATCTAAATTAATTACTGTTGTACCATTTTCTAATATTAAATTTGATAGCTGAACACCATCCGAATTGAAAAGCACCGTACAAGTATCATAATTTATCCAAGGTATATTTTTATAATAAAGTGAAACATTACTTAAATAAATTTTTTCATTTAAAGCACTTGTTGTTGCGATACCTTCTAGTTCCGTCGTTAAAAGATCACCAATCTGAACTGATGTATTAAAAAATAGTTTGCTTTGGTTAAAAATAAAATCAGCTTCAATATCATTAAATTCTGTGCCTATATATATTTTTTCCCCTTCAAGGGAAACAGTACCAAACATTTTATTGAACGAAACTTCTCGATTATCTCTGCTAAAATTTAGATTAGCTTCAACTTCAGAAAGATAAATTAAATTTTCATCTCTTCTGTTTAATAAATTCTCGATCACAATATCCGTGGAAATTTCAAAATTAAGAGAATCATTTTTTACAAAACCTTCTCCGGAACCAATTATATCAAGCTCATCATTTTTCAAAAATTGTGCAATAAGTTCAAAGTCTTTAAATAGAAAATCGTACTTAAATTCTAATTCTTCTTTTACAATTGGTGGAATTATTTCTTCAGTTAAGTTAATTGATAGACTATCACCTTCATCAATTGGATTCAATTCAGCAAGTTTTTGAGAGATAACTTTAGAAATTGTAATACCTTCATAAACCAAAATATCTATTGCTTTTTGCAGTGAAAATTGACCCTCTATATTAAAATCAGCAAATTCCGATTTTAGATTTATGTCCCTATCTTTTTGGTTTTTAAGCAGTGAAAGCGATAATTTTGTTGCACTTAATTCAAGATCTCTTAAAGAGGATGGTTCCAAATTGACTTCATATTCACCTACCATATTATCAATATTAAGGTTTTTCCCATTCACTATAAAATTCAAATTCAAATTAGAGGAATCTCTTTTATCATTCGTAAATTCTTGAAGTTTTAAATTATTGATATTTCCAACCAGATCATACTTTGGTTCACTGGAGTCAGTTAGATCAAGTTTGCCATTAATGACAGCTTTAGCTTCATTAATTATACTACTCAAATTAATATCTAATAATTCAGATTTTATCATGCTCGTAAAATAAACTGAATCAATTCTAATACTGTCAATTTCTGAATTAAATGCGCTAAACTCTAAAGAAGCGTCCATCAAATTTGGGTCTGTACCAATTCCTTTTATTTTGCCTTTGCTAGTTATCGAGGACTCGAAACCCGTCACCGGAGAAATATTCAATCCCTTGGTATTAAACTCCAAATCATATCCCATCTGCTCAGTTTGAAGATCCATATAAAGATCGAAAAACACATTACCATTATTTATATCACCCGAAACTTCTGAGTGAAATCGTGTCGGTTCACCTTTAAACTTTGCATTTAAGTTATCTAAGACAACATTGGGATAAAGAGGAATATCTAATCCCTTAACTAGAAGGTAAGCTTCAGACTCAATAATTTTTGAATTGGATATATTCACATCTAAGAACAAATTTTTTGGTGTATGGAGTTTTTGCACCTTTCCGTTAAGACTTAAAAATGAATTCATAAATGCTAAATCCAATTTCTTAACATTAAAATCCCCAAAGTAACCACTAGCTTTTAGATTAAGATTAACCTTTCCATTTAAGAAATCAACGGCATCAATAAAAGTATAGAGGTCACTAAAGTTAATCGGGTATGCTTCCAATCCAACTGCCATCGGATAGTCTCTAAAATTTCTGAGTTCGACATCACCCAATAGATTTAGTTCATCAATTTTGGCAGAAAGTTTTATGTTAGAGCTATCTGTAATAATACTTAGATTATTGACAAGAGCATGATTTTGTGTCAATTCGAAATCACCGCTTAATTTTCTTAAATTAAAAGACTGGAAATTTGGTTCAACCGAAAAGTTCTTTAAAAATAATCTTACTGTTGAAGCAGATAGATTTGCAAATAGTTTTGCATCAAGAAAAATCCCGGTTAATCTCAGATCATCCGTTGTTACATGTTTATAATATCTAGTAGAATTTATATTAGTATAAGTCTGCCGAAAAAAATTAAGGTTATTGACTGCAAGGTTATTTACTTGAATTGTAAAAGGGAATGAACCCGAGCTACTATCACTTGTCGCAGTTTTTGTTACTTCAACACTATCCTTTTTTGTTAATTTCGAAAGATTCCAAATACCATTTTGATCTTCACGTAAATAGAGGTCAGCATTAGTTAAAATTACTTCTCTTATTAAAATTCTTTTAAGAAGTAAATGAATAGGGCTCGTTTTAACAATCAAATTTTCAACTTGAAATATTGTATCACTTTCAGAGGTAAGTATTGCATTTTTGAGGATTAGAGAGGATAAAACAGAACCTTCAAGATCTTCAATTTCTAAAGTTCCGTTTATTGATTCTGAAACTGTGGAAGTGATTTGATCTTTAAGAAAATTTCGGAATGTTTTAGTTTGAGAAAAACCAAAAAAGATAATCATTAAAAATAATATACCGGCAACAAGACCAATAAAAACATTTACTATCTTATGAAATAAAGGTCTCTTAAATTTTTTCTTTTCTTTTTTTTGTTCATTAGCCATTATAGGTAGCTAATACCCTTTCTATAATATTTGTAGTTGACTGATCTGTAATAAAATTTATAGTTATTACTTCTCCGCCATTGCTTTCAACAATTTCTCTACCCACAATATTTTCTTTGGCCCAATCCGCACCTTTAACTAAAACATCGGGAATTAGTTGTTCAATTAATTGTAATGGCGTAGGTTCATTAAAGAGCACAACATAATCGACAGGTTTTAGTTGTGATAGAATAAAAGCCCTTTCATTTTCACTCACAATGGGTCTATTTTTCCCTTTGATTTCTCTGACAGAAGAATCACTATTAAGTCCGACAATTAAAATATCACCACAGGCTTTTGCTTTTGAGAGATAATCAACATGCCCAGCATGAATAATATCGAAACAGCCATTAGTAAATACAACTTTTTCCATTTTTTGTTTCAATGCTTTTCTGATTCCAACTAATTCTGAAATCTTCGTGAGAGCAATATCATTCATATCTTGCCTCTCAGAGTATTGAAAAGTTTATCTCTTTCAATAGGGACAATCCCAACATCTTCGCAGACAAGTCCTCCTGCATAATTAGCAATATATGCAGCTTCATCAATTTTTGCTCCACATGCTAAAGCATAAGTAATTGTTGCAATCACGGTATCTCCGGCTCCAGAAACATCTGCTACTTTTCTTGCTTTAGTCGGTATTCTTATTTCATCAGCCTCCTTTTGGAAAAGCGCAATCCCTTTTTCACCTAATGTTAAAAGAACATATTTTGCATTCAACAATTTTAATAACTCTTTCCCAGCATATGTTATATCTTCATCAGTAATTATTCTTAAACCTAAAATATCTTCACTTTCTTTTTTGTTTGGTTTGAAGATTGTTGCATTTTTATATTTCTTAAAATTTATAAATTTCGGATCAACGGTAACTATCTTATTGTTTTCGTTACCAATTTTGATAGAAGTTTCTATGATTTTTTCCGTAAGGACACCCTTGTTGTAATCTTGTAAAATAATTGCGTCAATTTCAGAAATATTTGACTCTAAAAATTGGAGAATTTTCATTTCCAACTCATTGTTTATAGGGTCTTTACTTTCTTTATCGATTCTTACAACGTGTTGTTTACCAGCAATCACACGGGTTTTTGTTGTCGTTGGTCTTTGCTTGTCAAAAAATATTCCATCTGAATTCAGATCTGCATTGTCCATTAAACTAAGGAACGTCTTACCATCTCGATCATTGCCTATGATCCCAATCGGCAATGGATTTCCACCTATACTTGATATATTTAGAGCAACATTTGCAGCTCCTCCAAAGCGGAAGAATTCATTTTCAATTTCTACAACAGGAACCGGAGCTTCTGGTGATACTCTTGTTACATCACCCCAAAAATATCCATCTAGCATCATGTCGCCGATAATTGCGATTGTCTTGTTCGTAAATTTTTTTTCTATTTCGTTAATTCTTTCAATATTCAAGACTTTATCTCCATTTACCCGAGATCCGGCACAAGTAAATTTGTCAAACTTATTTTTCTAATTCCGTCGTTAGTACCTAACCACATATTTTCACCATCGTAATGTAAAGAATAGATCGTTTCGGGCACTAAATCATTCTCAATTTTTTTTGTCTCTAATGTTTTGCGGTTTATTAAACTTAGACCTTTACCATTCATCATTTTGTTTTCTGGGTTGAATGAATAAACAGCAGTCCAAATAAAATTACCTGTAAGTTCAATTGAATAAATCCCGCTTCCGTTAAGTTTATTAAATTCATCAAAACGTATCCACTTTATACCACGGTCATATTTAAATAGACCTCCTAAGTTAAAATCGGGATTTTCAGGAGTCCTAAATTCATCAGTCGCCAGCCAAATATTATTTTGCTCAAAAAGCATATCAGTTACAGAAACTTGATCACCTTCATTAAGGAAAAAATTAGTTTTGCTATCATAAAATGTTGTTGAGAATGAGGAATCACTTTTAACATACTTGTGTATACCCGCTTCAACACCAATCCAAATTAGACTGTCACCATCAAGATCAATAGCTTTGATAGAATTAGTTTTGTCGTTTTTATCTTTGGTTAGGTCGAAGTCAGTATACTTTTTGGAGATTAAATCAAATTGTGTAAGATATTTAAATCTTCCAATCCAAAGCTTATTTTCTTTTTTATCAAACTTTAGACTTCTAATCCAATTGCCAAATTGACCACCCATAGCAAATCGTCTTCTATTCCATCGATTTCTTTTTTTGTCATAAGTGTAAAGTCCGTCAGCAGATCCAGCCCAAATATATCTTGGTCCAACCTCAATGCAATAGAAGAAATCTTGTTTAATTTTATTATTGGCAGAAGAATAATTAATCCATTCGTTTTTCCATTTCACATACTTATAAATTCCGTCTCCTTCTGTAGTCACCCATATATCAACACCGTCATTCTTGATGTCTGTAATTTTCTTACCTTGCAAATAAATTTCAATTGATTCTTTTTCCGCATGATGAGTTGCAGTTAATAAAATAATCAGTAAGAGTGTAATCTTATATATTTTAATTAGTAATTTCATTTTAGAAATGGGTTTAATAAATTAAGTGATGGTGGTTTCTAGTTTATTTATAAAAAACTCAATATTAAATATTTTTTCAAAACCAGCGACTATTTTTTCTTGTAGTTGGAAAATGTTTACATCACTATTAATTATGGAAGATATTTCAGTTGTTTTTGAGTTTATCTCTTCCTCCAATTTTGTTTTTTCCTCTTCGGTAACATTCAAATAATTTACTAGCTTTTTGTGTAGACCACCAATAAGGATTGATCCATGTTGCAATATTGTTGAACCAAGTTTTCTTTGAGCACTACCAACCAGTTTTTTACCTTTGAATTTTATTTCACTTTTTGCTGTGCTTGCAAAACAAATTGATCCGGATGGAGATTTTAAAAGATCTGAAAAATTAGGATTTCTACTTTCTAGATTTACCTCGACTAATTTTTTATCATACTGTTTTAATCCCAAAACAATTGCATTTGAGATATCTTCATATAGTTTTCTACCGCTTAAAAGGTCTGAATTTGGCATAATAACTGAGTAGGTTAGCTCTTCTGCATGAAAAATTGCTCTGCCGCCGGTTGGGCGTTTAACTACATCAATATTATCTTCTAAAGTTTTTATGTCTTTAATTTCTGAAAAAGATTGATTTGCTCCAAGCGATATACAATGTGGAAGCCATCCATAAAACCTTAGAATGGGAGTAAAGGGTTTGCAAAGCTTAATTAGATTTAAATCAAACTCCATGTTGAACTTACCGGTTGAAGTTCTATAGTCTATAAGTTCCCATTGCATTGATTAAATTAGCCCTCTATTGCTCTTAGCAATAAAATCTAAAACAGATTCTGCGAGAACATCTTCTGGATAATCATTTTTAATTTTTTCTTTAGCTTGACTAAGATTTAAACTTTGAGAATAAATTAAGGAATAAATTTCTTTCAACCTATAAATATCATTGTTGCTGAAACCTCTTCTTCTTAGTCCGACTACATTTAAACCATTGTATTTTAGTGGTTCCCCAGCAGCTAAAATATAAGGGGGTACATCAGATGTTACTCTGAAGCCGCCTCCAATCATTGCATGTTTACCAACTTTTTCAAATTGATGAACCAAGGTACCGCCACCTATAATTACCCATTCTTCGATTTCAACATGTCCGCCAAGTTGCACACAATTTGCCAAGATGCAGTTATCCCCGACAATACAATCATGAGCAACATGAGAATAAGCCATTAAGAGACAATTTTTACCAACAATTGAAGTTTTAAGTTCTTTTGTCCCTCTGTGCAAAGTTGCAAATTCTCTTATAATTGTATTATCACCAATTTCAAATAGCGACTCTTCATTATCAAATTTTAAGTCTTGTGGATGATTAGCAACAGATGCACCTTGATAAATTTTTACATTATTGCCAATTCTTGCACCATCGTAAATAACAACGTTAGGTCCAATAGTACAATTATAGCCTATCTTTACATTATCCTCTATTACGGTAAATGCACCGACTGTTATATTATCTCCTATTTCTGCTTTTGGGCTAACTAAAGCTGTTTTGTGAATGTATGTCATAATTATTCTCTATGTTTCTGTCCTATCGACAATTGCTGCTTTCAGTTCTGCTTCTGCAGCTAAACTTTTACCTACCATTGCTCTTGCCTTAATAACAACAAACTTACTTCTTTGGCTAACCAATTCTGCTTCAAGTACTAATTGATCACCGGGGACAACTTGTTTTCTGAATTTGGCTTTATCAATTCCCATGAAGACCACTAATTTCTCATCGGGATTTTCAACGGAATTAAGCATTAAAATTCCACCGGTTTGAGCCATCGCTTCAATAATTAGAACGCCAGGCATAATGGGTCTGCCAGGAAAGTGTCCTGGGAAGAAGGGTTCATTTCCCGTCACCGATTTAATTCCGATTACTTTTTTATCTAATTCAAGGTGAATAATTTTATCAACCAGAAGGAAAGGGTATCTGTGTGGAAGTATTTTTTGAATTGCTATGTTATCAAATATTACTCCTTCTTTCTTCACATGCTGATATTTTTTCTCAAGTTGTTTCTGTAGATATAATTTTCTAATTTTTTTAGCAAATTCAACATTTGCTTTGTGACCAGGACGAGCAGCAAGTATTTGCGCTTTTATTGGTGCCCCAATTAATGCAAGGTCACCAATCATATCGAGTAATTTGTGTCTAACTGGCTCATTTTTGAATCGTAAATTATTTTCGTTTAAAAACCCACTTTCGCCGATGGTTATTTTTGTGTCTAATCCCAATTTATTAGAAAGTTTCACTAGATCATCATCATCAACTTTTTTATCAACAATAACAACAGCATTATCAATGTTGCCACCTTTAATTAATCCTTGGTCTGCCAATGTTTCAACTTCACTTAGGAAACAAAACGTACGTGTTGGTGCAAACTCAGACACAAATTCTTTTTCCAAATCAAATAGTCCAGTATGCTGACTTCCTAAAGCAGGATTATGATAATCAACCATAACAGTTATTCTAAAGCCGTCCAATGGAAGAGCAACAATATCAACTTGTTCATCTTCATTATGATAAGTCAATGTTTCATCGATAATTAAATAATCTTTAGGTTCTTTTTGCTTAACAAGTTCAGCTTCTAATAATTTTTCAACAAAAGGTTTAGAACTCCCGTCTCCGATTGGTGGTTCAATTCCATCAAGCTCAATAATAATATTATCAATCTGTAAACCGGCAACAGCAGCAAGAACATGTTCGACAGTATAAACTTTGGCATCACCCAATCCAAGAGTGGTCCCTCGCGAAATATCAACTACATAGTCGGCAAGTGCAGGAATTTCTACTTTATCACCTAGATCAGTGCGCACAAATTTGATCCCATGATTATCTGGTGCAGGTTTAAATGTCATTGTACATGAAGTACCAGTATGTAATCCCATTCCGGAAATTGAAACCGGTTTCTTAATTGTAGTTTGGAGATCAAGCATTAATTGTTTTCCTTTTCTTTTTCATTATTTAGTGATTCAAGACGGTCCAATTTCTCTTCTAATTTTTTTATTCTCTCAGCATATTTTGGCAGGGAACGGAAATGTGCTTCTAATCTAAGTGAAGTTTGAAGTTCTTTTGCCGGTGAGCCAAAATAAGTCCCTGGTTTTTTGATGCCTTTCGAAATACCACTTTGTGCGCCGACAATCACATTGTCAGCAATTTCAATGTGTCCAACTGATCCAACTTGACCGGCAAAAATACAATTTTTACCAATAACTGCACTTCCCGATATTCCTGTCTGCGCAGACATAACTGTGTTTTCGCCTACTTTAACGTTGTGGGCAATTTGAACTAAATTATCTATTTTAACACCTTTTCGAATTATGGTTGAACCAATTGCAGCACGATCTATAGAAACATTAGAACCAATTTCAACATTATCCCCAATTATTACATTCCCAATTTGAGGAATTTTATTATACACACCATTACTATCGGGAGTATAACCAAACCCATCCGAACCAATAACGGTACCAGAATGAATAATTACATTATTTCCGATAACTGTGTTTTCTCTTACAGTTACATTGGGGAAGATTAATACGTTTTTGCCAATTGAACAATTTTCCAAAATGACGGTATTGTGATAAATTTTTGTTCCAGCTCCTATTTTAGAAGAATCACTTATCACAACATTTTTACCTAATGCAACGTTTTCATCAATCTGAGAGAGTGCAGATATTGAGGCAGATTTATCAATACCGGTTAAAGTAAACTTAGGGTTAAAATAATTCTTAATAATTTTTTGAAAAGCTAGATTAGGTTTTTCAACTTCAATGTAGGTTAGGCTCTTACTTAGTTTTTCAAAATCTGGGGGAATAAGTACTACTGAGGCTTTAGTAGTTTCAAGATAATGATTATAAGATTTCATGTAGAGGAAAGATAAGTCTCCTTCTTCAGCGTCTTGAATATTTGACAATTTAGAAATAGTTAAATCTGCATTGCCAACTATTTTACCCTCAATAAGCTCAGCAATTTCTTTAAGATCAATTTTTTTCAAATTATGCTCTAGAATAAAAGTTTTTAATTTCTAATATACTATTAAATAAGAATAAATTAAAAATTTAGAAGCTATTTATTGTAATTTATTTAGAACATCAGCTGTTATGTCATATTCCTCTTTAGCATATAAAAAAATCAGATCGCCGCTTCGATCGAAGACAAAATCGAGTTCTTTTTCAACTGCAACTTCTTCGATAGCAGTAAATACTTGATTCTGAATTGGTTTCATAAATTCCTCTTGCTTCTTGTAAAGTTCGCCATTAACACCAAATTTACTTTGTCTAAAATCATCAATCTTTTCTTCAAGCGTAACTAATTCTTTTTCAACTTCGGCTTTTTTCTGATTACCCATAATTAATTTTCTTCTTTCGTAATCGTCATATTTGTCTTTCCATTCTTTTTGCATTTCTTTTAGTTCTTTTTCCCAATCGGCAATTTGAGTATCAATTCTTTGCTGAGCATCTTTTGCATCTGGCAATTTATCCATAATAGATTGTGAATCGACATACCCAATTTTTAATTGAGCAAATAGACTTGTAGCAAAAATCAATGATGCAATTAGTGTGTATGAAAATATTTTGTTCATAAAAATAATCTCCTTAAAATTTACTTTTTAAAATAGAAAAGAGGTTTGTAAGAATCTAAGTAAAATTAAATGCCCACAAACCTCTAACTTTAGAAATTAATCTTAAAAGTGTTATCCTCTTTTTAACTTGTCAAGCACAGCATTTGTAATATCAAACTGAGGATCGGCAAAAAGAAGAATTACATCTCCTGTTTTATCGAAGACAAAGCTCATTCCTTCCTTTGCTCTAACTGCATCAATAGCATCAAGAATTTTAGCTTTAATTGGTTTCAAGAATTCTTCTTGTTTAATGAACAATTCACCATTTGGTTGCCCAAATTTTTGTTGCCTGAACTGCTGCATAGTTTGTTCTTTTTTTACTAATTCCTGCTGTACTTCTTTTTGTTTATCCGGTGTCATATTTGTGAATTGTTTTTGAGCTTCGGAATAAGAAGTCTGCAAGTCAGTTGTCATACTGTCAATGCTTTTTGTCCATTTAGCAGTAAGAGCATCCAAATCACTTTGAGCTTTAATTGCAGGTGCATATTGCTGAAGTATTACTTCCGAATCAACCCATCCAATTTTTTGAGTTGTTTGAGCAAATACTGCAAATGAAATAAAGAAAAAGACTAGTAAAAATTGTAACGTTTTCAAATTTACCTCTATTTTGTTAGTTAATTAAAAACCACGTCCAAATTGGAAATGAAATTCCCATTGCGGATCTTGACCGTCAACGGCTGTTCTATCAAAACCGTATCCGTAATCAAAACCTATTAACCCTATCGGATTAATTAAAATTCTTGCACCAACTCCAGCCGATTTTCTTAGATTAAAAAGATCAGCTGAAGGAAGATCGATAAACGTATTCCCAGCTTCTGCAAATGCTAAAATGTATATTGGCATTGGTTCTAGAGTTAATGCTGCTCTTATCTCAGCAACATATTTAGCCTTAACTCTACCACCGATAATTAATCCAGCATTATTTTGTGGACCAACAGATCTATCGGCATAACCTCGTAAAGGAGTAGTTGCAATCACTAATCCGTTTCCACCCATATAGAAAAACTCAAATGGCTGTATTGTTGTTCCTTTAACAAGCTCATGAATATAACCTAAATCTACTCCGGTATAAAATGTTAGTCTGTTAGAATTAAATAATCTTCTATACCATTCAGTTTTAAATTCTAATTTGTAATAATCCACATCACCTGGTAAAACCGGTCCGCCGGAAAGTTCCCCGCTGAAATTAATTTTAGAACCGGTAGAAGGGAATATAGGATTATCAATATCGTTTCTGCTCAATACTAAACCTGCAGTAAACTGTCTCGAAATACCTTCGGCGTAATAATTCCGTCCGTTAATAACGTCATTGTACTGAAATCTAAAAAGTCCCTGAATATAGAATCTATCATCAGGCCAGCGTAGTCTTCTACCAACACGGAAGGTAATTCCCGACTGCCTTAAATCATAAATATATTGCTGTCTTGTATCGAACAAATCAAATCCAAGTGAAGTTGGTGTGTCCATAAACCAAGGTTCAGTAAATCCTAATGTGAAGGTTCTGTAGAAATTACCAACCCCAAATTGCCAGCTGAAATTGACGACTTGCCCGCCGCCGAGTTGAAATGGTTCGGTGATTGAAAAGTTAGTAAGAGTTAAACCAACGGAACCGCTGAAACCCCAAGAACCACTATAACCAACGGAAGCATTAATAAAATCACTTGATTTTTCTTCAACGTTGTAGATTAAGTTAACAATACTATCATTAGCAGGGCGATAGTCTACACCTTTTTGATAAAGATGCTCAACATTAAAATAATTGAGATTTGCTAATTGCTGAATGCTTCTGAAAATGTTACTTCTGCGGAAATAATCTCCAGGAACTGTGAAGAGTTCTCTTCTAATAACTTTATCTTTAGTTCTGTCATTTCCGGTAATATCAACTTTACCAATTCTGAACTGATTATTTTCAGAAACTTTAATAATTACATCAATAGAATCTTCACCAACTTTTTCCTCTTTCGCTTCTTGTCGGAATGTTAAATAGCCATTATCTAAATACAAGGAAGCAACATCTGTCTGGGCTTGATTCCCATAAAGGTTTTGAGTAAACAATTCGTAATTGTAAATATCACCCTTTGAAAAGCTTAATCTTTCAGTTAAGGCCTTATCGGGATACACTGTATTTCCAACCCACTTAATATTTCTTAGCTTGTATTGAGGACCTTCATAAATATTAAGAGCAATATCCATCCATTTTTTATCTTCAGAAAGGTTAATCGAATCGGAAAGTATTTCAAAATCTCTATAGCCGTTCCTCTGATAAAAAGTTTTCAACAGTTCTTTATCAGTTTCATAATCATCTTTCTTAAAGTTGGAAGAACTCCAAAATCTCCACCAAGCATCCGCAGATGTTTCATCAAATTCACCCTCTAAATCATCATCATCGAAGGCTTCATTTCCTTCAAAATTAATACTTCTTACAACAACTTCTTCGCCTTCTTCTATTTCGAGTACCAATAAAAGTCTATCTTTAATTCGATTTATAATGTTTGATCGACTTTCGGGATTATAATCATATACAATTTCCTCTTCATCATCTTCATCTTTCAGATTTTTCCAAACTACGGTAATTTCATCGTCAGAAGTATCAGCGTATGCAAAATCAAATTTTAGTGGAGTGATTTTTGCATTTAGAAATCCATCTTCTTCATACAGGTCTTTAACTTTAAGAATAATCCTATTAATTTCTTGAGGCTTTAAAGTTTGTCCACTAACAAAAGAAATTTCTTTTTCAATATCATCTTCGTCTAATTCATCATTTCCTCTGATTATAGTTTTTTCAACCCTACTTAATTCTTTAACTTTAATAAGCAGGAAAACGCCATCGGAAACTTTCTTATCAATAATAATCTGAATATCCTCAAAAATACCTAATGCCCATAATCTTTTAATAGCATCATTTGTAGCATCACCGGGTATTTCAATTTCTTTACCTTCACGCAAACCGCTGTTAGCTATAATTGTGGTTGCATCGGCTGTATTGTTACCTTCTACCGAAATACCCAAAATATTATAACTTGTTCTATTTAATTGAGCAAATAAATTGCCGCTCAAAAAAAATAATATTAAAATAGAAAACTTTGCCAAGGTGGTTGGAAAGTTAAACTGCCGTTTCAGTCTTTTCGCGGGTGTCAGAAATCTGATCACTGATGAGTCCAAATCTTCTCTCTCTTTTTTGATAATCCTCAATTGCCTCAATTAAATGTTTGCACTTAAAATCCGGCCATAAAATATTATTTACGTAAAGTTCTGAATAAGCAATTTGCCAAATTAAAAAATTACTTATTCTATGTTCACCGCCACTCCTAATCATTAAATCAGGATCGGGCATTTCTCCTGTATTTAATTTACTTGAGACAAGTTGCTCGTCAATATCACTTAATTTAATTAACCCATTTGCGTGATCACGAGCTATCTTTTTTACTGCTTCAATTACTTCCCATCTTCCGCTGTAGCTTATAGCCAGATTTAGAACTAATTGAGTATTGTTTTCAGTAATTTTTTTTGCTTGTTCTAATTCTTTCTGTACAATCTTTGGCAAACTTTCTGCTATTGCCAATTGATGTAATTTTAACATTGTTTTGGTTAAGTTCGTTTGTCTCATTCTGTAAACTTTTAACCATTAACCTCATCAACATCGAAATTTCTTTTTGCGGTCTTTTCCAATTTTCTGTTGAAAAGGTATAAAGTGTAAGATATTTAACTCCCAAACTTATACATGACTGTACCATTTCACGAACAGTCTCAACACCTCTTTTATGGCCGGCTGCTCTTGGCAAATTTCTATTTTTAGCCCATCTTCCGTTACCGTCCATAATTATAGCAATGTGCTCAGGTATATTTCCCGTTGCTTTTACATTTTCAATAAGTACTAAATCTTTAGCACTAAGCTTTTTTGACAAGAAGATTCTCGCAACTAATTTTAAATCAGAATTTCCAAAATAAACCAGTATAATCTAAATGTCAAGGTTGATAATGTTTCTTAGAGCTTACTGAACAATCTAAAAAGAATTGTACAACAGAAATGATTTTTAGTTCTGAAGAAAATAAAAATAATTTATCCCAAAATTTTTGCCTAAAATAAAAATGGAATGAATAAATAAAAAAAGGAATAACTTGGAAGATATCAATGATGAGAGGTCGGAATAGTAAATATAAATTCAAAAAACATAACCAATCAGTTCAATTTAAGGTTTGCTTCATCCGATATAGCCACGACCTTAATATTTTTTTGTGCTTCTGAACTTAAATTAAGCATACAGATTTTAACCTTATTAAATAAAGATTTTGGGACACCAACAAAGAGTGTAACTTTCCTATTAGAATATTTTGTATGTCTCGTAGCAAGATATTCCAATTTTGAATAAATTTTTGGATCATTTAGTTCTTCTTCACTTAAAGTAACTCCGATAGCATATTTCTTTTTTAACTTACCAATTGCATCAACTTCATATTCTCCAACATTTGAGGGATTTGGAAGGTAAGTTCCGAATTTTCTACTAAGAGTTAGGTAACCATTTTTCCAAAAATGATCAACTAAATCGTCCACTTTGCGTTGTCTTATACTTTCTTTCATTTTATCAACCTTTAATTAAATATTGGTAAAATGGGAATAATAGGAGAAAATTTTGATTCTTCTAAAACTTTTATGTTAAATATTTTGTTGAACTCAAACATTCTTATATTGCTTGAATTATTAACTCTGCCATAAATTACCTTTCTACCGTTTTTATTCATAGCTAGAAAATATGGTTCCAATTCAATATTGTTAAGATCATACAAAAATTTTAGTTTTTGTCTTCTTAAAATCGCGGAGTTAAAAATTTCGGATTTCATTAATGCCTCTTAATTATAAGTTCTATACACGCCAACAACTTTGCCCAATAATGAAAATTCATCTTTGGATGAAACCATGATTGATTCATAATTTTTGTTAGCAGGTATCAATTCAATATTAGATTTATTTTTCTTATATCTTTTAACAGTTGTATCATTGTCAACCATTGCAATAACTATATCGTTATTAAATGCTTCATTTTGTGATTTTACTATGACAGTGTCACCTTCAAAGATTCCATCCTCAATCATACTATCACCACGAACCTTCAAACCAAAATAATTTCCACCTCTTTTAATTAGACTGGAATCGATAAAAATAGTTCCATCAATATTTTGTTCCGAAAGCACTGGGTAACCTGCGGCAACTCTTCCGATAATTGGTATTTCGACAGAATTATTATCTTTGAAAGACTGAAAAAGTTCCAAAGACTTTTCTGTAAGTGAAATGGATCGGTTTGATTTACTATCTACATTAATAAAACCTTTTTTAATTAACGCGTCAAGATGCCGTTTAACGCCAAAAGTACTAGTTATGTTAAAATGATTACCAATTTCTCTATAAGAAGGTGGAAAACCATTCGTTGAAATAAAATCACTTATAAATTTTAGAATATCTTTTTGTCGTTGTGTCAATTTAACCTCTAGTGTTATTTTGTTCACTACAAATATAGTGAACGTATGTACACTTGTCAAGAAAAAATATTTTAGATATTTCAAAAAAATATATTGACAAATTCATTTTTTTTGTGCTATGTATCGGAGCATTTTTTTTTCGAATATGTAAAAACAAATTATGCAAATCAAAAAACTTATTAAATATTATTATAATACATTTTTCTCAATGAGGAACAATACCAACAATGGAAAACTTAAATCTTTTTCAGGAGAAAGAAGAACCTCCGAGTGCTTCTTCTATTCTCAAGACTTCTCAAGAAGTTTCGAGAAGATCAACATATTCAACTACTCTCACAACTAATCACAACACACTATCGCAGAAGCGTACTACAAAGCTTTCACCAAAAGATAAAAATTTCGAAAACAATGATTCACTGCAGAATGTAGATAAATTACTGTTTCCAATAAATGATAAAGCTAATGCCTTTAGACATAAATATTATCCAAATATTACTAACGAAAAGTGGAACGATTGGCACTGGCAAGTAAGCAATAGAATTAGAACTTTAGAAAATTTGGAGAGAATCATTAAACTTTCTGATAATGAGAAAGAAGGTATTTTGGCTCATAGAGGTCCTCTCCCTTTTGCAATTACACCTTATTATGCAAGTTTAATTGATGGACTTGATGAAAACCAACCATTGCGAAGAACAGTAATAATGGTAAAAGATGAAGAATTCATGTCACCAGGTGAAGCAGCAGATCCATTAAATGAAGAAGGAGATTCACCTGTCAAAGGATTGGTTCATAGGTATCCGGATAGAGTATTATTTTTGGCCACCGGGTTTTGTTCAGTTTATTGCAGATACTGTACCCGATCTAGAATGGTAGGAAATCCAGGCGGAGAATATAAACATGATTTAAAACAATGGGAAAACGCCATCGAATATATAAAAGCTCACACTGAAGTGCGTGATGTACTCATATCTGGTGGTGATCCACTCACGTTGGCTGATGACAAAATTGAATGGCTTCTTTCCCGTTTAAGAAAAATTCCTCACGTAGAGTTTATTAGAATGGGGACTAAAGTACCTGTTGTTCTGCCTCAAAGAATAACTCCTAGTTTAACTAAAATTTTAAAGAGATATCATCCATTATGGCTCAGCATTCATTTTACACATCCCGATGAATTGACACCGGAAGTTCAAGAAGCTTGTTCACGCCTTGCGGATGCTGGGATTCCATTGGGAAGTCAGACAGTTCTGCTAAAAGGTGTCAATGATTCCGTAGATACTCTTAAACCTCTTTATCAAGGTTTATTAAAAATAAGAGTAAAACCATATTATTTATATCAATGCGATCCTGTACAAGGCACTGCTCATTTTAGAACTCCAATCTCTAAAGGTTTGGAAATAATTCAAGGTTTAAGAGGACATACAACAGGTTACGCAGTTCCCCAATACATAATCGATGCTCCCGGCGGAGGTGGAAAAATTCCTTTATTACCTGAATATTACCAAGGAAGAGAAGGCAACTATGTCCTCTTGAAAAATTATGAGGGTAAGATCTTTAAATATTACGATGAAGTGTCAGAGGCTTCTGGACTTCTAGAGAAAAAGTAATCTAAGGATAACTTAAAATGAAAATTGGAATTACATTTGATCTTCGCGATCAATATTTAAATCTTGGTTTTAGTGAAGAGGAAACAGCGGAATTTGATAAGGAAAGCACAATTGATGCTATCGAAACAACTCTGCAAGATTTGGGACATCGGACTGAACGGATTGGAAACATTTGGGATTTGACACGTCTTCTCACAAATGGTGATAGTTGGGATCTTGTTTTCAATATTGCTGAAGGTCTGCGAGGAATTGGGAGAGAAGCTCAAGTTCCGGCAATTTTGGATGCTTATGGAATACCTTATACTTTTTCCGATCCTTTGGTTTTAGCTCTTTCACTGCATAAAGGTATGACTAAGAGAGTTCTTAGAGATCTGGATATTCCAACTCCTAACTTTTATGAAGTACATAAAATCGAAGATATTGAAAAAGTAAAACTAAAATATCCTCTGTTTGCTAAACCTAATGCTGAAGGTACTGGAAAAGGAATTACAGCTAATTCAAAAATCAAAAATAAAAAAGAACTTTATGAAGTTTGTGAGTTTTTACTTGACACTTTTAAGCAGCCTGTGTTGGTAGAGGAATTTTTACCGGGAAGAGAATTTACAACAGGGATTGTAGGAACAGGTGAAAAAGCAAGAGTAATTGGGTCAATGGAGGTTATTCTTTTAGGTAGTGCCGAACCGGATGCATACTCTTATGCGAACAAAGATGATTGGATAGGCAAAATTGATTATAAATTAGTAAATGACTCTGTAGTTAAGAAAGCAGAAAAATTTGCTCTTGCAGCATGGAGAGGATTAGGTTGCAGAGATGGCGGAAGAATTGATATTAGAGTTGATAGAAGTGGCATTCCCAATATAATTGAGTTAAATCCTCTAGCAGGTATTAACCCAACTCATTCAGATTTACCAATTATTTGCAATATGAAAAACATAGAGTACAAAACCTTAATTGGTTGGATTATTGAAAGTGCTTTTGAAAGAATCCCTGCAAAACTAGGTTCGAAAGAAATTAGCTTGGATGCGATAATTTGAAGGTATTAGTAGTTTACAATCTTCCTACAGAAAAGAACTCTGCTGATGACCTCGACGTACTGGTTCAAGTGGAAGCTGTTAAAAATTCATTGGAGCATCTAGGCAATGAGGTAAGCTTGGTTGGGGTTGATCTTAATCTGGAAAGATTTGCAAAACAAATTTCTGAAATTAATCCTGATCTTGTATTCAATTTAGTTGAAGCAATTAATGGAGTTGAGATGTATATGCATTTCATCCCAACAATTTTAGAGAAACAGAATATCCCTTTTACTGGAACAAGCGCCGAAGCACTTTTTACTACAACAGATAAAATATTGACTAAAAGATTATTGAATATTTATGAAATTCAAACTCCGAATTGGGCGACTTTGGATAATCTGGACAAGAAAAATTTTCAGATGCCAGTAATTATTAAACCAATTTATACTGATGCATCCGTTGGCTTAGATGACAATTCCATAATCTACAATCGAAATATCTTAAAAAATGAATTTACGAAGCGTAGTGAAAAATATGGTAAGTGTTTTATGGAAGAATTTATTGAAGGAAGAGAATTTAACATATCGATTTTAGATACCGATGAAGGTGTTAAGGTCTTACCTATTGCTGAAATCAGATTTGAGGATTACCCTGAAGGAAAGGCTAAAATTGTGAACTATGATGCAAAGTGGAAAGAAAACTCATTTGAATATTCGCATACAGTTAGACATTTTGATTTCGAAGAGTGTGACAAAATTCTATTGAAAGAATTAGAAAATGTAACTTTAAAATGTTGGAAAAAGTTTAACCTACGCGGTTATGCCCGTGTTGATTTTAGAGTTGACAAAAACAATAATATTTATGTGCTCGAAATAAACTCGAACCCAGGTATTGCTCCGGATAGCGGCTTCTTTGCAGCTTCTCATCAATATGGTTGGGACTATAATAAAATGATAGAAACAATAAGTAAATCCGTTTAAAGAGGACGACAAATGTTTAGAATTAGGAGAATTTATGATGATCTTCTACCAATAAATCAGATTGAGATTTCACAGATTCAAGATATTTTAAGAACTCAGTTTCATGAGCTTTCGGAGGATGATATTAAAAAAATTCCTGATCTCCTCAGAAATCCAATAAAATATAAATTTAAAACAATTTTACTTGTTGCAGATGATGGGAAGGGAAAAGTATTAGGATTTGCACTTGTCTATTATTTTGCAGGATTGAATTTCTGCTATTTGGATTTTGTATCAACTGCTCCTAAAACTAGTGGCGGTGGAATAGGCAGCGCACTTTATGATAGAGTAAGAATTGCTGCACAACATCTAAATTCTGTTGGATTGTTCTTTGAATGTTTGCCAGATGATCCATCATTATTAAAAGATACAAAGTTTCTAAAACAAAACATTGCCAGATTGAAGTTTTACGAAAACTATAATGCGTTTCCTATAATAAATTCAAAATATGAAACACCTATAGGCAGCGAAATTGATAGTCCTCCATATTTAGTTTTTGATGGATTAGGAACCAATAGCCTTCCAGAAAGTACTAAACTTCAAAAGATTGTAAGAGAAATTCTTGAAAAAAAATATGCTGGTGTATGTTCGCCTGAATATAATGACATGGTTGTGAAATCCTTTAAAAATAAAGATGTAAAATTAAGAGAACCAAAATACATTAAAGTAAAACGTGAGCAGTCAGAAATTCCCAAAATTCCAGAAGATTTGAAAATAGTTTTAGTGATTAATGATAAGCATGATATTCATCATGTGCATGAAAGAGGTTATGTTGAAGCGCCTGTAAGAATTAAGTCAATTCTTAAAGAGATCGAAGCTTCAGGTTTGTTTAATTCTGTTGCCCCTAAAAAGTTTCCAATTAAACATATACTTTCAGTTCATGATGCTGAGTATGTTAAGTACTTGGAAAAAGTATGCCAAAATGTTCCGGAAAACAAGTCAATCTATCCTTATGTTTTCCCAATAAGAAATGCAGCAAGACGTCCGGTTGATTTACCGGTAAGAGCAGGATATTATTGCATAGATACATTTACCCCACTCAATCAAAATGCATTTGTTGCAGCAAAACGAGCTGTTGATTGTGTTCTTACTGCAACCGAAGAAATGTTAGCCGGGCATAATATTACTTATGCTTTAGTTCGTCCTCCCGGGCACCATGCAGAAAGAAAAGCATTTGGCGGATTTTGTTATTTTAATTCAAATGCAATTGCAGCAAACTTTTTATCTCAGTATGGTAAGGTTTCAATTTTGGATATTGATTATCATCATGGTAATGGTTCTCAAAACATTTTTTATGATAGAGAAGATGTTCAAACAATTTCGATTCATGGCCACCCCAGATTCGCGTATCCTTATTTTACGGGATTTGAAGATGAGACAGGTAAAGGAAAAGGCATTGGATTTAACATAAATTACCCATTAAAAGAACAGATGGATGGCGAAGGATATAGAAGTTATCTAAAAAAAGCAATTAAAAACATTAAAGAATATAATCCAAGATTTTTAGTTTTAGCGTTAGGCCTAGATCCGGCAAAAGGAGATCCAACGGGAACTTGGAGCCTATCTGCAAAGGATTTTGAGGAAAATGGAATTATGTTAGGCCAACTTCAAATTCCTACGATTGTTGTTCAAGAAGGTGGATATAAAGTACGTTCGCTTGGTACTAATGCCCGTCGTTTTTTTGAAGGGTTATGGAAGGGATTCAATGAGAAATAATATTGTAAGCAAATTAAAATTTAGATCGGAAATACTGAAAGCAGATTTAAAAAATGTAAGAGAAATTGTGAGTTCAACCGATTTCTTCTCTACTGAAGAAGTTGAAATTGCGGTTGAATTAGTTGATGAAAGATTAATCAAAGGTGAATCAAGCGGGTACCATTTTCTCTTTGCAGAAATTGAAGGGAAAACTATTGCTTACTCATGTTTTGGTCCAATTCCGGCTACAAAATTAAGTTACGACCTTTATTGGATTGCCGTTCATAAAGATTATCAAAATTTGGGATTAGGAAAAATAATTTTAGCTGAAAGTGAAAGTTTAATTGATCAATTAGGCGGGAAGAGGATTTATGTTGAAACCTCGGGCAAGGAGCAATATATAGCAACTCGAAAATTTTATTTATCATGTAATTATAAAGAAGAAGCAGTGCTCGAAGATTTTTACGCACCTGGCGATGCAAAATATTTGTATTTGAAAGTTTTATAGAGAATTTGGAAAGTTAACACTCAAATAAAAATCCGGAAAATTTATAAAAAATAATCCGGATTTTTAATTTTTAGGATTCTCCCTTCAAGCTTTGCAGAATGGCTGATTTATTATTTTTTAATCAATATATGTCATCCAGCCATATTTATCTTCTTTTTCGCCATACTGAATACCTAAAATTTCTTCATAAAGTTTTGTGCCTAATTCTCCGGCATGTTCATCACTGAATTGCAGTACGTTATCTTTATACTTTAATTTACTTATTGAAGAAATAATTGCTGCTGTTCCGGTACCGAATACTTCCTTTAAATTCCCGTTACTATAACCTTCAACAACTTCATCAATTGATACCATTCTTTCATTCATATTGTATCCCCAATCCTTTAGAATTTGGATTACAGATTTTCTGGTAACACCCGGTAATATTGAACCGGTAAGCATTGGAGTTACAACTTCATCTTTAAATTGAATAAAAATATTCATAGTGCCAACTTCTTCAATGAACTTTTGCTCAATTGCATCTAACCATAAAACTTGTGTGTAACCTTCTTTGATAGCTTCACGCTGTGCCAATAAACTGGCTGCATAATTTCCTGCAGTTTTACAATCTCCAACACCTTTGCGGACAGCCCTTACGTATTTGTCAGTAGCTAAAATTGGAACTGGCTTAAATCCTTGCGGATAATAAGGTCCAACCGGACTTAACATAATCATAAGTTTATAATGGTCGCCTGCTTTTACGCCTAGATAAGGGTCCATTGCAAATAATAGCGGTCTAATGTAAAGTGAGTGACCTTCTTTTGTTGGGATCCAATCTTTTTCAAGTTTAACTAATTCTTTTAATGCAGATAAAGCAAACTCTAGGTCAACTTCAGGCATGCATAATCTTGCTGCTGATCTGTTTAGTCTCTTAAAATTTTCATCAGGTCTAAATAAAGCAACTTTACCATCTTTGTGTTTGTAAGCTTTTAATCCTTCAAAAATTGCTTGACCGTAATGAAATACTAATGCAGCCGGGGAAATCATAAAATCGCTAAATTTTTTAATTGTGGGATTATTCCATCCGCCTTTTGATGTATCATAATCCATTTCAAAGTAATGTGTCGTAAAACTTTTACCAAAAACTAAATTATCTGGAATTTTTACTTCCTTTGAGGAATCAATATCTGAGTAATTGATGTTTAACATATTGCCCACCTTAAATTTAAATTCTGTAAAAAGTAGATATAAATTATGATTACAATATAGGATTTTTGAGTCAGATTTTCATGGTAAATTGATCTAGTTGAACAGCATTGAGTATTTTTATTTACAGTAAATGTAATTTTTAAACATTAAGATAAGTTTTTGGAACTACCAAATTAGGTAGCAATAAAAGCTAATTAATTTTATATTTTTAATCTTGTAAATTTTACAAATAAATCCTTTGATCATTTGTGATAAATAAATTTCTCTCTTACCTTGGTAAAAAAACAATTGATTTCTTTCAGGAATTCGGGCAAGTCTCAATTCTCCTTCTAAAAGTTGTAGGATTTTTTCCGAAGATAATAAAAAGTAGAAAATTGGTTCTAAAACAAATGGAACATATTGGTGTGGACTCACTTCCATTAGTTGTTATAATTGCAATTTTCACAGGAGCTGTTGCTGCTTGGCAAGCTGCTTATCAGCTTAAAGGATTAGCACCAATTTCTTTTTTAGGAACGGCAACTTCAAGAGCTATTATTACAGAATTGGGGCCAGTACTAACCGGAATTATTATTGCCGGAAGGGTTGGGGCTTCAATTGCTGCTGAGCTTGGATCAATGAAAGTTACGGAGCAGATAGATGCATTAGAAACAATGGGTATTAGCAGAATAAGATATTTGGCAATGCCGAGATTTTTAGCCTCGATTATTATGCTGCCGATACTTATAGTGTTTGCAAATACTATTGCAATTTTAGGCGCTTACATTGTTTCCAACTTTTTCCTGAATGTATCATATGCGGTATTCTTCGATTCGGTAAAGAGATTTTTTACAATGAATGATTTTGTTTTCGGAATGTTTAAGGGAATGATGTTTGGTGGAGTTACTGCATTATTGGGCTGTCATATTGGATTTAGAACTGAAGGTGGTGCAGAAGGCGTTGGCGCTTCAACTATTAGATCTTTTGTTATCTCATCAGCAGTAATATTGGTTTTAGATTATGCTTTGTGGACATTGGTATTTTAACAATTCTAAAATTTGATGAAACGATTATTCGACATAATTTTTGCCACTTTATTTTTTATTATCAGTCTTCCATTCCTGATAATATTTTCCATAATTATATTTTTAGAATTAAGAAGTTCCCCAATTTTTATTCAAGAAAGAGGATTAACATTAGATAAACATCGATTCAAGATTCTTAAACTAAGGACACTAAAAAAAAGGGAAAAGAATATTGAACATAAAACTGAGCAGGATATTTTCTTAAAACCAAGCTTAGTAAAAAGTGTATCTCCTTTTTCAAAGTGGTTAAGAAAAACCGGATTAGATGAACTTCCGCAATTGTTAAATGTGATTATTGGAAATATGAGCTTAGTTGGACCAAGACCATTGATGATTGAAGATTTAGAAACTATGAAAAAACTCTCACCCGAAATTTATGGCAGACGAAGTGAACTACAAAGTAAACCAGGCATAACCGGACTATGGCAGCTTTTTGGTAATAGGGAAGAGGGTTTAATTGGAATGATCGCATTAGAATCACTTTATGAGAAAGTTGGGTCTATTAGCCTGGATATAAAACTTATTGCGTATACCTCAACAGTAATAATACAAGCTAAAAACTCTGACTCAATTTTTTATAAAGAGCGGGCTACTGCTACTAAAGTTCAGACAATTTTGGACAGCTCCTCAAATCTGAAAATATCATTAAATATGCCTGATGGAATTGCAAGATTTATTATTGAAAATGTTGAAAAACATGAAGGAAAATATACTGTAGAAATTCCCCAAGATTGGTGGTACGTAAGCGATACCATCAAAGCAGGCCAAAACAAAAAACAAACCGTAAATATTTATCATATCGAAGCAAAAACTTCATCCAAGTCGAAAAAATCTGCCTCTTAACAATTTTTTAATTTGCATTAATACATCAAAAATGTGTAATATTAATATAGTTTAATATTATTGTTTCTAATATTTAACAATATAAATTATAATTAATTTTATAAAACATCCTTATCTAAGGTTAGCTTAAAAACAGATATAACTGTCATTTATAAATAAATAAAATAAATAAAGTTGGATTTAATAATTAAAGCAATTGCATCAATTATTTAGTCGATAAAACATATTTTAAATAAATCTGTTTAGGCTTGGCACAATATATTCTATCTAAACTTCTAAAAATTTGAACTTCGATTCTAAAGTAATATGTTCTACTGATTACTATTTAATGTCTCATTATGAGATTGGTTAGCAAAAATCAAAACATTAATTTTTACGACTAAAAAGGGTAAAATCTTTTGGATTTGTGATCTGAAACATAAAATGATCTGTTAGCACTAACTTTTTTTTAATGTGAATATTTACAAAATAAGAAAGGAGTAAAAATGAAGAAAATAATTACAGTTTTGTTATTAGTGAGTAGTATAACTTTTGGACAACTTGCTATTTCGGCTGTCTTTGATGGGCCATTGACTGGTGGAGTACCAAAAGGGGTTGAACTATATGTTGTTGAAAATATAGTTGACCTTTCTATTTATGGCATTGGCTCAGCAAATAATGGGGGTGGAACAGATGGGGAAGAATTTACCTTTCCCGCAGATGCGGCAACAGCTGGAGATTACATTTATGTTGCATCGGAGGAAGATGGATTTAATTCATTTTATTGGATTTATTCCAGATTATACAAGTGGTGCAATGTCAATAAATGGAGATGATGCAATTGAATTATTCAAAAATGGAGTTGTAATAGATCTATTTGGTGATATAAATACAGACGGAACTGGAGAAGTCTGGGATTATGAAGATGGATGGGCAGCAAGCAATAGTGATAGAGTAGCTAGCCCAACCTTTAATGTGAATGATTGGACTTTTAGTGGAAAAAATGCTTTGGATGGTGAAACTACAAATGCATCAGCAGCTAATCCCGTTCCAATAGGAACAAGAACACCACTTCCCTGTAGAACTAACAACATTTTCAGCTTCATTCGTTGATAATAATGTTGAACTTAGTTGGGAAACTGCAACAGAAGTAAATAATTATGGTTTTGAAGTAGAGAGGAAGATTCTGAAACAAGTTCAGAATGACAGTTGGGAGAATATTGGTTTTGTTGAAGGGCATGGAAACAGCAATTCACCTAAATTTTACAGCTTTACTGATAATAGTGTTGAAACTTCAGGTACCTATAGCTACAGACTAAAACAAATTGATATTGACGGAACTTTTGAATATCTCAGATGTTGTTGAAGTTAATTTAGGTACACCTGAGCAATTTGAGTTAGATCAGAATTTTCCAAATCCTTTTAACCCAACTACAAGCATCAGATTCAATTTGCCTATGGACAGCAATGTCAAGTTAAATGTATTTAATGTGTTGGGAGAAGAAGTAGTAGAATTATTAAATGAAAATATTACTGCCGGTTATCACAGCGTAAACTTTGATGGAAGTACATTAAATAGCGGAATTTATTTTTATAAATTAGAAGCAAATAACTTTACGCAAATCCGCAAAATGATGCTGGTTAAAGTAAAATTTAAATCTGTAAAAATAAATTTCCAGAAACCCAACTTTTAGCATCCCATTTGGTATAAACAAAAGTTGGGTTTCTTTTTTAAGAAATTATTAATTGTGATCATAAGCACATTATTAACTATATGTATGTCTTAGTTTAAGACTTAATTATAAAAAAATATAGTCTTGGAATTTATTCTTAGGGAGTAATTCAAATGAAATTAAAATTACTATTCTTATTGATTATATTCTCAATTTCGCAGAGCAAAGGTCAAATGCTCATTTCCGGTGTTGTTGATGGACCGCTTACTAATGGCACCCCAAAAGCAATAGAGCTTTATGTTTATGAAGATATTGCTGATTTAAGTAATTTTTGGTGTTGGTAGTGCGAATAATGGCGGAGGCACTGATGGCGAAGAATTTACATTTCCAGTAGTATCTGCCTCTTCCGGGAGTTACCTTTATGTTGCTTCAGTGTCTACTGGATTTAACGATTTCTTTGGATTTGCACCAGATTATATAAGTAGTGCAGCTAGTATAAATGGAGACGACGCAATTGAACTTTTTAAAAATGGATCTGTCGTTGATGTATTTGGCGATATAAATGTTGATGGTTCTGGTGAACCTTGGGATCATCTCGATGGTTGGGCCTACAGAAACAATGATTCTGGTCCAGATGGATCAACATTTGTTTTGGGAAACTGGGGCTTTAGCGGAATAAATGCGCTTGATGGAGAAACAAGCAATAGCACTGCTGCTACACCTTTCCCGATTGGTTCATATACTCGTGGAACAGTAACAATTCCAGATCCTCCAGTCGCATTAGAGGAGACTAATGTAACTCATGAAAGTTTCACTGCAAATTGGAATACTTCTAGTGGAGCAACAACATATTTACTAGATGTTTCGGATAATTCCAGTTTTTCTCCAAATCTTGTTGGTTATGATGATTTGAATGTAGGAAATGTAACAAATTATTTAGTTACTGGATTAAACCCAACCTCACCTTACTTTTACAGAGTTCGTGCAAGTAATTCAGCCGGCACATCTGGTAATTCTAATGTAATTGATGTTACAACAGGATCAATCCCTATAACAACAGTTCAATTCTCCTCTGCAAGCGGTTCTGTCTTAGAAACTGGAGGCACTTATAATTTACAAATATCAATTTTGAATCCTTCTGCTACGGTTGCGACTACAGCAGATGTTGTACTGACAAGCGGTCAATCAGAAGATATTGATGGATTTACGAGTTTACCTATTTCATTTGCTGCAGGCAGTTCTGAAAATCAGAATGTTACACTCACAATTACTGATGATGGAATAACGGAGGGGAATGAAACACTTACTTTTGAGCTTCAGAATGTAAGTGGCGGAAATCTTGCTGAGGTTGGAACTCACGCTGAATTTAATTTAACGATTATAGAATCGGCTGGAGGAGATTATTATGATAATATTGAACCAAATAAATCTACATTTTTAACTGATCTAAAAAATCGAATCCGAAATCCATATACTTGGGTTCCATATTCACAGTATGATGAAACAATTATTGCCAACTTTGAGTCTATTGAAAACACTGATGGAAGCAGATCTGTTTTTTGTGTTTACTCAAATGATGAGTACAGATATTCCGGGACTTTCTATTGGAGTCCTATCGGAACATTTAGCCGAGAACATACATTCCCTCACAGCTGGATGCCAACAAATCCAGCCAATGAACCAGTAGAAAGAGATGAATATGCTGATCAACATCACTTATTTCCAACTAATCAAGAAAATGCAAATGGAGTAAGAAGTAATCATCCTTTAGGTGAAGTGACAAGCATAACAAGTACATTTTTAGAGTCAACCTTTGGAACTGATGCTTTTGGTAATACTGTTTTTGAACCAAGAGATGAACACAAAGGTGATGCTGCAAGAGCAATTCTATATATGATGGTAAGATATGATGATATTGATGGCTATGACTGGGGATTAAATTGGGTTAATGCAAATTCTGGTAGAGATCCGCAAGATCTAAATCTCCTACTTAGAATGGCATAATCAAGATCCGCCTGATCATGGGAATTGGATAGGAATGATTATATTCAATCAATTCAAGGAAATAGAAATCCATTTGTAGATCACCCTGAATATGTAAATTACATCGATTTTTATGAGGTTGAATATCTCTCAAATAGTTTATTCTTCTCTGAATATGTTGAGGGAAGTTCTAATAATAAAGCTCTGGAAATTTTTAATAATACTGGTTCTACATTGATTTAACTGTAGCTGAATATAAAGTTGAAATTTATTCAAATGGAGCAGTTACTCCATCAAATAGTATTAACTTAACATGGTATAATTGCTGATGGTGATGTTTTTGTTATTGCAAATACTAATTGCTGATGCTAGCATTTTAGCCGTTGCTGATGAGACATCCGGAAGTATAAATTTTAATGGTGATGATGCTGTTGCATTGGTTAAGAGGGACCGAAATTGTTGATGTAATTGGACAAATTGGATTTGACCCACCGAGTGGTGAATGGGGAACCGGTGATGTCTCCACCCAGGATAATACTATTAAGGCGGAAATCCTCAATTGGTATTGGTGATGCTGATGGTTCAGATGCTTTTGATCCAGCAGATGAATGGAATGGATTTCCTCAAGATACATTCGACGGACTTGGATCACATGTTGTCAATGATGGACCGCCAACAATTGCTAATTTAACCAGAACACCCAATATTCCAACTGAGGATGAAAATGCACTTATAACTGCTGAAATTACTGATGATATAAGTGTTGTCAAGTGCAATATTAAAATACACCATTAACGGTGGTGCAGAACAAGATTTAACTATGATCAATTCAGCAGGCTCGACTTACGAAGCTACAATACCAAGTTCTGCTTATTCTGATGGGAGTATTTTAAAATATAAAATTTTCGCTGAAGATGAGGATGGTGCTCTAACCATTAGCTCTGAGAAAAAAGTATTTACCGGTACCACACCAATTTCAAATCTAAATATTTTGGATGATATCGATAAAAGATTAGTTCACATAGACGCATATGCCAGAATTATAGGAGTGGCAACTGTTGAAAGCGAAATATTTTCTACTTCAAGTTTAGATATCTATTTACAAGATGCAACTGCAGGAATTAACGTGTACAAAGGAGGAAGCATTATTACGATCTTGAGAGGATATAATTACATAGTTGAAGGACGATTGGATCAATATAACGGTAAAGCTGAGTTTGTGCCAGATAATTTATCTACTGACATAATGGATGGAGGAGTTACATCTGTTCCTAAAGTTGGATTTAATAAAACCAATGGTCTTGGTGTTTTGCCTGAACCGATTGTTTTAACAATTGCTCAATTTTTAGCTGATCCTGAAACTTATGAAGGAATGGTGGTTGGTATTCAACATCTTTCAAAACAATGGCGGTGATGCATGGCCAGCTGACGGAGATAACGCCAATGTTGAAATTACAGATAATGGCGGAACAGATGTTTTAACTTTGCGGATTGACAAAGATACTGAAATTGACGGAACATCTGAGCCAACTTGGCCTAAAGATATTGTTGGAATATTTACGCAATTTGATGTTTCAGCTCCTTATACTTGGGGATATCAAATTCAGCCAAGAGATTTGGATGATATTCAAGAAGATGGCGCTCTGCCGGTTGAGCTCACTACCTTAATTGCAAATATTAGTGAAAATGGTGTTAGCCTGAATTGGGAAACAGCTACAGAGGTAAACAACTATGGTTTTGAAGTTGAGAGGAAGGTTTTGAAACAGGCTCAGAATGACAGTTGGAATAAGATTGGATTTGTAGAAGGCCACGGAAATAGTAACAGTAAAAAGATTTATAATTTTTCGGATAATTCAGTATCCGCAAGTGGTAAATATTCATATAGATTAAAACAGATTGATATTGATGGCCAATATGAATATTCTCAAACAATTGAGATTGAAGTAGGTATTCCAACTGAATTTGAAGTTGCTCAAAATTATCCGAATCCATTTAATCCAACAACAACTATATCATATTCTATTCCAGAAAGGAGTAATGTAAAAATTGATGTATTCAACATGTTGGGTCAGAGAGTTATTGGTTTATTGGAAAAAGAACATCTTCCTGGTAAATATAAAATTGAATTTGATGCCTCAAATCTTAGCAGTGGTACATATATATATAGAGTTTCTTCTTCCAAACAAAGTGAAATTAGAAAGATGATGATTCTAAAGTAGTCTCTAATTAATTTACCAAATTTAAATACCCCAATAATTTGATTAAAAGTTTTTGGGGTATTTTTTTATGCTTCCACTAATTAGAAAAAAATTATCCTAGAATTGATTATTCCTCAAACCAAATTTGATATTTCGTCTTATTTATAAACGGACTTTTAACTGATATTTTATAATCAAATAATTCTTCTTTTAAGCTAAAGTTTCATTTTATAGCTCCGATTATTAGTAGAGATGAGTTAAATAAACACAGTTTAAAGGGGAAAAAATGAAAAAAATAATTACAATTTTAATTCTGACTGGAATTTATTCCGGTGTTTTTGCAGGAGCGGGATTTAGAACAGATTACTTCTTAAATCATTTACAAGTAGTTAGATTCGATTTAGGTTCTGGTAACATTTTGAAAATAGTAGATGATGAAGTAAATGGTCAGCCTTATGGTGAGAAATTTCCAGGAGATACTTGGCTCTTAAAAGGTGGGCAAGCATATATTTGGGCAGACAATGGTACTACAATAAACTCTGCGACATTATATTATAGGGTTTATAGAGATGGTAATGCTCAACCAGATTTTATTAGTATACCTTTATCAAATGTTAGTCAAGTTAATTCAACTTTATTTAATTACTACAGTTTATCTCAAACAATAAATCTGCTAGATCATTCTGTAGTTGATGCGGCAGGAACTTATTATGTGGAATTCTATTACAAAACTGTGACAAGTGACGCTGGGACAATATATTTTTATGATGCAGGAACTCCGGCACAAGCATCATTTACTACAAATTCTGCTTTACCTGTAGAACTAACAACATTTACCGCATTTGCAGAAGAAAACAAAGTTGCACTAGCTTGGGAGACAGCAACAGAAGTTAATAATTACGGTTTTGAGATAGAAAGAAAGGTTCTGAATCAAGTTCAGAATGACAAAGTGGGAAAAAATTGGATTTGTTGAAGGACATGGAAACAGCAACTCACCAAAATTATATTCCTATACAGATAACACAGTAACTGCAGGGGATTATTATTACAGATTGCGTCAAGTTGATATTGACGGTCAATTTGAATACTCGGATGTTGTGGAAGTTCACATAGAAGCTCCTAATAAATTTGAACTCGCGCAGAATTATCCAAATCCGTTTAATCCAAAAACCAATATAAGTTTCTCATTACAAGAAGCTACCAATGTATCACTTGTGGTTTATAATACAATTGGTCAGCAAGTCGCCGAACTTATAAATCAAAGATTAGAAGCTGGAACATATAGTGAAGAATTTGATGCGAGCCATTTAAATAGTGGTGTGTATGTCTATATTCTTAAGACTGACAAAGCAACTATCACGCGTAAAATGATACTGATGAAATAGACATTAAAAAAACATTTTAACAAATTTAAGCCCCAACAATTTTGTTGGGGTTTTTATTTTCTTAAGTGCTACACCTTATAACTGTCTTCTTATTTTCCATTCTAAATGTAAATAGTAATAATTTCTTATTCTCGTAAACTTAAATTATTCGAGTAAAATTATTATTTGATTAGTTTATTTAGTTGTTTTAATTAATCTAAAGCTTTATATTAATGATATAAGTCAATAAAAATTAAGCATTTATATAAAAATAAAAGGAGTACTAATGAAATTTATTTTCGTTATCATCCTAACTTTTGGATTATTTGTAAGTTCATTTGCTCAAGAAAATAATTCATCCGCTCATCCTTTTTCAAACTCCTGGGTAATAACTGCTGAAGGCGGAGTAACAATTGGGGGTACTGACTTTCCTGATACCAAAATTGATTACTTTGGAAAAGGTTCGTTTGAATATTTCTTGCCAACGAGCAGTTCGCATGTTTTCGGTATAAGATTGTTAGGCGGCGGAGGATATGTTTCGGGTAAAGGATTAAACAGTACTGATCAACCTTTTTTCCGATATAGATGAATTTAATACGAAGATTGTATTTGGAGGAGCAGGTCTAGTTTACTCCCTTTCATTAGGATCAGTTGTTCAGCCTTACTTATTTGCCGGTGTTTCTTACTTAATATTTGATCCATTAAAAACTGATGGTACAAAAATGCCCAGATATGCAGCCGGAGATTATGCTAATGATGATAAAGATTATATGGGTGAATTTGGAATAAGATTTTTACTTTCGGATCGTATGAGTTTTAATGTTGGCTATACACTAAACTATTTAATAAATGATAATATTGATGATATTTGGAATAGTAAAGATGATGCCTTCCACTTCTTGTTTGGTGGCTTTTCTTACTATTTTATTTCTTCAAAAGACTCAGATGGTGACGGCATATCAGATAATAAAGATATGTGTTCTGATACTCCCCTAGGGGTAGAAGTTGACGTTTTTGGTTGCCCAGTTGACTCAGATAAAGATGGAGTTGCTGATTATCTGGATCTTTGCCCTAATACAATTGCTGGCGCTCCGGTTGATTCGGATGGATGTCCGTTGGATTCTGATAATGATGGAGTTTATGACTATCTTGATAAATGTCCTGATACTCCGGCAAATATGCTGGTCGATGAAGAAGGATGCAGAAAGATTATTGAAAAACCGGTCGAGGAAACAATTGTTAAAGCAGCAGAACCAACCGAAGAAATTGAAGAATTTTCTGAAGCTGAAGATTTAATACTGGTATTAGGCGGATCAGCTAACTTTAAATCGGGTGAATCAACATTACTGCCAAACCCCAAATCGGGATTAGATAAATTGGCGGATTTTATAAAAGAGAATTCTGATACCAAATGGATTATAGAAGGTCATACCGATAACAGAGGTTCTGAAGAATCAAATAGAATACTTTCACTAAATAGAGCTAATTCAGTTTTGTCTTATTTTACTCAAAAAGGATTAGACAAAAACAGATTTGAAATCATTGCTTCGGGCTCAAGTAAACCAATTGCTGATAATACTATTGAATTTGGCAGGGCCTTAAACCGAAGAGTTGTAATAGAAGAGAAAAATTCTTACGATAAACGACAAGAGTTGATGAAAACAATCAATTTTATTGAATATAATTTTGAGACAGAATATAACATCGAAAGCTTAATATTTACTGACGGTGAATATTTCTGCATTCAAGTTTCATCCTGGAAAAACAGATCTAAAGCTGAAAAAGAAGTTGAAAATCTGATTGCAAAAGGGCACTCGGCGTTTTTTATCGCTTCCAAAAATGAAAATAATGAAAATTGGTACAGGGTTAGAATTGGTTATTTCGATAATTTAGAAGGAACAAAGGATTACCTTAATTATATTAGATAATTAGGTAAAATTTTCTAAATAAAACTTGTATTATGGGAGAATAAGCTTTTTAATTGTCAGTTTATTCTCCCATTTTTTTTACCACAAATGCTTTAAAATTATATAGAATCATAAAAGTTATTTTAATTAAATAACTTTTTCCTTGCTAATATATTTTAATGCCTTTATGTTTAGAATACAAAGATGTCCAATTAAGTAAAATCTTATTTCCGATTGGTAGTTTTTATAATGATTATCTGCTTTCCAAATATCGATAATATATTTACCACATCATCATTCCAAACCAGTTCAGAGAAAGATCCAATTGATAGGGACAAATATATTTTTAGAAATCATAAAATACTGGAGAAATTTTAAAATGTCAGATTATGTAAAACGAATTATTGCTGATGTAAAAGCAAAGAACCCCGCTGAGCCTGAATTTCATCAAGCTATTGAAGAAGTAACTGAATCATTGGATTTAGTATTAAGTCGCCACCCCGAATACATGTATGCTAAAATACTTGAAAGAATGGTAGAACCTGAAAGAGTGCTAATGTTTAGAGTCCCTTGGATGGATGATCAAGGTGAGATTCATGTTAACCGTGGTTTTAGAATTGAAATGAATAGTGCTATCGGGCCCTACAAAGGCGGTTTACGTTTTCACCCCTCTGTTACTTTAGGAATTCTTAAATTTTTAGCATTTGAACAAGTATTTAAAAACAGCTTAACTACGCTTCCTATGGGCGGAGGTAAAGGTGGTTCTGATTTTAATCCTAAAGGTAAAAGCGATAATGAAATAATGCGATTTTGCCAAAGTTTTATGACAGAACTTTTCAGACATATTGGACCTAATACTGATGTTCCTGCAGGTGATATTGGAGTTGGAGCAAGAGAGATTGGCTTTTTGTTTGGTCAATATAAAAGATTAAGAAATGAATTTACAGGAGTTCTAACCGGCAAAGGATTAAATTGGGGCGGTTCACTTATAAGACCAGAAGCAACCGGATTTGGAGTTGTTTATTTTGCTGAAGAAATGCTTAAAACAAAAGGTACTACCTTTGAAGGTAAAACAGTTGCTGTGTCAGGTTTTGGCAATGTTGCTTGGGGAGCTGTTCAAAAAGTAAACGACTTAGGCGGTAAAGTAGTTACGCTATCTGGACCAGATGGATATATTTATGATCCTAATGGTATTATTGGAGAAAAAATTGAGTATATGTTAGATTTACGCTCGAGTAATAATGATGTAATTGAAGACTACGCCAAAAAGTTTAATGTCGAATTTATTTCTGGTAAGAGACCTTGGGAAGTAAAAGTTGATGTAGCTCTGCCTTGTGCTACGCAGAATGAAATTGAAACTGATGATGCGAAAAATCTTATTCAAAACAATTGTATGTGTGTTTGCGAAGGTGCTAATATGCCTACATCAATTGAAGCGTATAAATTATTTACAGAAGCTGGTATTTTGTATGCACCGGGTAAAGCATCAAATGCAGGCGGTGTCGCAACATCAGGTCTTGAAATGACGCAGAATAGCATGAGACTGCCATGGTCGAGGGAAGAAGTTGATGCAAGATTACGCGAAATCATGATAAGAATACATTCAACCTGCATCGAAACAGCTGATAGGTTTGGTACACCAGGCAATTATGTAAATGGTGCAAACATTGCAGGTTTCTTAAAAGTAGCTGATGCAATGATGGATCAAGGACTGGTTTAGTTGGCTTAAGCTGGCTATTTTAGTCTGTCAAAATTTTAATAACTTATATGAAAGTACCGGATGAAAAAAGAAATTGGTACTATACAAGTAACTGATGTTTACGGCAGCAGACTAAAAAAGTTTCATAAACTTATGAAGTTTAAGATTAGAGATATCTTACTTGTCTCTAGTCTGTATGATAACTATCTATTTGAAGAAGACGGGAGATTATATGAACTTATCAGGGAAGAGTATCATACCCTTAACTTAAGTCACTCTCCAGAAATTACGCATGTTACAACTGGTGAAGAGGCATTAGAAATTGCCGCTTCATCAAGAAATTTTGACCTAATTATTTCAACCATGCATATTGAAGATATGCATGTTATAGAATTTGCTAAGAAAGTTCACGAACACAAAATTGACCTCCCATTAATTCTTCTAGCATACGATAATAAAGAGCGTAAAGCTATTGCTCACGATCCCAATTTCCATTTATTTGAACGAATCTTTATTTGGCAAGGTGACTACAAACTTTTAATGGGGATAGTCAAATATGTTGAAGATAAAAAAAATATTGAAAATGATACTGAAGTTGTGGGAGTTCAGGCAATTATTTTAGTTGAAGATGATGTTAAGTTTTACTCAACCTACCTTCCATTAATTTATTCTCAAGTTTTTGAACAGTCTCAAAGATTAATTTCTGAAGGAATTAATACATCTCATAAATTTCTTCGAATGCGTGCCCGCCCCAAAATTCTATTATGCACAACATATGAAGAAGCTTGGGCATATTTTGAAAAATATCAAAAATATATTTTGGGTATAATTTCTGATATCAATTTTCCGCGAAATGGTGTTAAGGATCCTGATGCAGGAATTATTTTTGCTAATAAGGTTAAAGAACTTCAGGATGATATCCCAATTATTTTGCAATCAAGCCAAGAGGATCATTCAGAGTTTGCTGAAAAAGCCAACATAGGATTTTTATATAAAAATTCTCCTAGACTCCTTCATGATCTAAAAGACTTCTTGATCAAAAATTTTGGTTTTGGTGATTTTATTTTCAAAATGCCCGATGGCACTGAAGTAGGTAGAGCGACAAATTTAATTTCACTGGAAGAACAATTATCAATTGTGCCCGAAGAATCTATTCTTTTTCATGCAAAAAAAAATCATTTTTCTAACTGGTTAAAAGCAAGAACTGAATTTTGGCTTGCAAAAAAATTCAGACCAAAAACTATCGAAGATTATAAATCTGCACTGGAGCTTAGAAATGACCTTGTACAGAGCATCCATCAATACCAAGAAATCCGTCAAAGAGGCACAATAACAGAATTCAATAGGGATACATTTGATCCTAAAAATAGTTATGCTAGAATTGGTGGCGGTTCTTTGGGTGGTAAAGCAAGAGGGTTGGGCTTTATTAATTCACTTATTACCAACTTTGATATTGAAAATAAATTTGATGGACTTGAAATATATGTCCCCTCAGCAGTTGTTTTAGCCACGGATGTTTTTGATAGATTTTTGGAAGAAAATGAATTATTGAATTTTGGAATTAACGAAGTTAATGATGAAGTGATAGTCAGAAGATTTCTTGAAGCTGAAAAATTTCCAAGTGACGTGATTTTGAAGTTAATAGAGTTCTTAAGCATTATTAAAACTCCACTAGCGGTCAGATCTTCCAGCCTTTTAGAAGATTCACAGTTTCAACCTTTTGCAGGCGTTTACCAAACTTATATGATTCCAAACAAAGATAACGATATTGACGTAAGACTTGATGAATTGCTTCAAACAATAAAATTAGTTTATGCCTCTACATTTCTTACTAAAGCAAAGGATTATCTTAAGGTTACTTCTTATCGTTTAGAAGAAGAAAAGATGGCTGTAATCATTCAAAAATTAGTTGGTTCACAGCATGATGAAAGATTTTACCCTGAAGTTTCAGGTGTGGCTAAATCATATAATTTCTATCCTATCCCACCTCAAAAAGCAGAGGATGGTATTGCACTTGTTGCCCTTGGTTTAGGTAAAACAGTTGTTGAAGGTGGTAATACTGTCCGATTTTGCCCAAAGTACCCAAGACATCTAATGCAGTTCTTTTCAACCGCAGATACGATTCAAAACGCACAGCAAAACTTTTATGCCTTAAATTTCAATGGTAAGATGTTCACTGGTGAAAATGTTGTTCCGAAAAATCTAGTTAAAAATTATCAACTTTCCGTTTCGGAAAAAGACCAGACACTCAATTTTATTGGTTCAACTTACTCTCCAGAAAATGAAGCAGTTTATGATGGAATTTCTCGTAACGGAAAAAGAGTGGTAACATTTGCCCCAATTCTTAAGCATAAAGCTTTTCCATTGCCAGAAGTGCTTGATTTAATTATGAATTTTGGAACTTGGGGTATGGGAACTCAGGTTGAAATTGAATTTGCAGTCAATCTCTCTGTTCCTCCCGGAGAACTAAAAGAATTTGCTATTCTTCAGATGCGTCCAATGGTTATGACCAGGGAAGCCGGCAATATTGAATTTACAAATACAAATAGAGAAGACATTGTTTGCCAAAGCTTGCAAGTACTGGGTGATGGAATTGATGATAGCATATATGATATCATTGTTGTTGATAAAAATAAATTTGAAAGAAGCAAGAGCAAAGATATTGCGATTGAAATTAGTAATCTTAACGAAAAATTAATTGAAGAAAAAAGAAATTATATTCTCATTGGTGTAGGAAGATGGGGAAGTTTAGACCATTGGTTGGGTATTCCGGTCACTTGGGATCAGATATCGGGAGCTTCTGTAATTGTAGAAAGTAGCTTCAAGGACTTTAGCGTTACTCCCTCACAAGGATCGCATTTTTTCCATAATATTACATCATTTGGTATTGGCTATTTTACAGTTGGTGATGAAAAAGATGATTGTTTTGTTGATTGGGAGTGGTTGGCTAAGCAACCATCAGTTGAAGAATATTCATTTACTCGGCACTTAAGGTTTGATAAGGCATTAATAACAAAAATAAGTGGACAAAAAAATAAAGGTGTGATTTATAAGCCAAAATAATTCTTTAATTAACATTTTTGAGGCTTAAAAATTTTCATTTCCTTTTAATAAATAAATACACTAAATCAAAAAGCTTAAGGAGAAATGCTATGTCCCAATACGTTAAAGACTTAATGGAAGAAGTGAAAGCTAAAAATCCAAGTGAACCGGAATTTCACCAAGCCGTTAATGAGGTTGCCGAATCACTCTCAATTGTTTTAGATAGGCACCCTGAGTATAGGACCGCAAAAGTTCTAGAAAGAATTATTGAGCCTGAGAGAATAATATCCTTCCGTGTCCCATGGGTTGATGAACAAGGTGAAATTCATATTAACAGAGGTTATAGAATTGAAATGAATAGTGCTATTGGCCCTTATAAAGGAGGATTGAGATTCCACCCGTCTGTTAATCAAGGGATATTAAAATTTTTGGCATTTGAACAAGTCTTTAAAAATAGCTTAACTACATTACCAATGGGTGGCGGTAAAGGGGGTTCAGATTTTGATCCCAAAGGGAAAAGTGATCTAAAAATTATGAGATTCTGTCAAGCCTTTATGAGTGAATTATTTAGACACATTGGGCCAAATACAGATGTGCCGGCTGGCGATATTGGTGTTGGCGGGAGAGAAATTGGCTACTTATTTGGACAATATAAAAAACTAAGAAATGAATTTTCTGGGGTTTTAACCGGAAAAGGATTGAACTGGGGCGGATCATTAATTAGACCCGAAGCAACCGGGTATGGCGCTGTATATTTTGCAGCAGAAATGCTTGATACACGAGGGGAAACTTTGGAAGGTAAAACTTGCCTTGTTTCAGGCAGTGGCAATGTGGCGCAATATACCACAGAGAAAATTCTTGAGATGGGAGGCAAAGTTGTTACGCTTTCTGATTCAACTGGTTACATTTACGATGAAGAAGGAATAGACATTGAAAAATTATCATTTGTTATGGATCTTAAAAATGTTAAGCGTGGAAGAATTAAAGAGTATGTAGATAAATATCCGAACGCTGTTTATCAGGATACAGATCCAAATGCTGATTCTAATCCATTGTGGAATCATAAAGCTGATTGTGCATTCCCAAGTGCAACTCAAAATGAAATAAATGGTAATGATGCTCAGAATCTTATCAACAAAGGCATATATGTAATTAGTGAAGGCGCTAATATGCCGACTACCCAAGATGGCATAGACATTTTCCTAGCGGAAAAAATACTTTACGGTCCAGGTAAAGCAGCAAATGCCGGTGGTGTTGCTGTTTCGGGATTGGAGATGAGCCAAAATAGTATGAGATATCCATGGAGTAGAGAAGAAGTTGATACTAAACTAAAAGGAATAATGAAAGATATACATAAAACATGTGTTGATATTGCCGATAGATTTGGTACACCAGGGAATTACGTAAATGGCGCAAATATTGGTGGATTCTTAAAAGTTGCTGATTCTATGATGGATCAAGGTGTTGTGTAAAATATAACTAGATCTTTTTTGGGCTGTCTAAATATATTTAGAATTATTTTGAATTCTGCATTTTTAGGCAGCCTTTAATATTTAACATTGCCGGGTTAAAAATTGATTGCAAACAAGGGAACAGAAGCTACCGTTTTTGTTGAGCATGGTTATGGAAACCGATTTCAGGGTTTTCAGAATTTAATGCGCCTTAGAATTAGGGATGTATTGCTTGTTTCTAGTTTGTATGATCTATACTTATTTGAAGAGGACGGCAGACTTTATGAATTAATTAGACATGAGTATTTAGGTTTACAGCTCAGTCATTCTCCTGAACTTACTAGAGTCTCCTCGGCTAAAGATGCGATTATGCTCGCCCAAACTGAACGTCGTTTTGACCTAATAATTACCACCCTTCATGTCGAAGACATGAATGCGGTTAGTTTTGCAAAGCTTATTAAAAAAAATAAGATTGATATCCCTATTGTTCTTCTTGCCTTTGATAATAGAGAGATAAAAACTTTGCTTGTGCAGGAACAGGCAAAAGTATTTGATAACATCTTCATTTGGCAAGGTGATTATAGAATCATCATTGCAATAATTAAGTCTTTAGAAGATAAACTTAATTTAGAACATGACACCAAAATGATTGGTGTTAATAACATTATTGTAATTGAAGATAATGTCCGTTATTACTCATCTTTCCTTCCACTTATTTTTACTGAAGTTCTTAATCAATCCAGAAGACTAATTTCTGAAGGTATAAATATTACCCATAGATTCTTAAGGATGAGATCAAGACCTAAAATCCTGCTTTGTTCATCATTTGAAGAAGCGATGAATTATTTTGAAAAATATGGTGAATATACCTTGGGAGTTATTTCTGACGTTTCATTTCCTCGAGAAGGAGTGTTAGATCCTCAAGCAGGGATAAAATTTTCTGAATATGTTAAAAAGAAACAAAGTGATATTCCAATACTACTTCTCTCAGATAATGAAGATAACAGAGAATATGCTCACGATGTAAACTGCACATTTGTACTAAAAAACTCCGAATTATTGCTCGATGATCTCAGACAATTTATGATAGAGTACTTCAGCTTTGGTGATTTTGTCTTCAGAAATAGAAAAGGACTTGAAGTAGGCAGAGCAAAGAATTTAAAAGGATTAGAAAAGCAGTTAAGTATCGTTCCTGATGAGAGTATTGAATATCATGCTGAAAGAAACCATTTTTCGAATTGGCTTAAATCCAGGTCTGAATTTCAGCTTGCACATAGTCTTAGACCTAGAAAAGTTTCTGATTATAAAACTATCGAGGGACTTAGACAGGACCTACTAAATTATTTACGAAGATATAATAAGATTCGTCAAAAGGGAATTATTACTGAATTCACTAAAGAATCTTTCGATCCTCAAAACAGTTTTGCCAGAATTGGTGGGGGTTCTTTGGGAGGAAAAGCTAGAGGATTAGGTTTCATAAATTCACTTATAAATGATTACAATATCTCTGAACAATTTAGAGATATTTTAATTCATATTCCTTCGGCAGTTGTATTGGCTACAGATGTTTTTGATGAATTTATTGAAAAAAATAATCTTAAGGAGTTTGCACTTCACAGCAAAGATGATAAAAAAATTACAGAGAAGTTTTTAGCTGCTAAAATTTTCCCGGAAAAAGCCTTGGGTGATTTGGCAGCGTTTTTAAACACTGTACAGACTCCATTAGCTATTAGATCATCAAGTCTGTTAGAAGATTCACAATATCACCCTTTTGCAGGTGTTTACGAAACTTACATGATCCCAAATAATCATAGTAATTCACTAATTAGATTGGATCAGCTTCTGAATGCTATTAAGAAAGTTTATGCATCAACGTTCTATCAAGGGGCAAAGGATTATATTAAATTAACTTCTTATCGATCTGAAGAAGAAAAAATGGCTGTAATAATCCAAAGAATGATTGGTACTGAACACGAAAATAGATATTATCCCAATTTTTCAGGAGTTGCCAGATCTTATAATTTTTACCCGATTCACCCACAAAAATCTACTGATGGAATCGTAAACGTTGCATTAGGTCTTGGTAAGATGGTCGTGGATGGAGGTTCAAGTGTAAGGTTTTGTCCAAAATATCCAACTGATTTAATTCAGTTTTATTCTGCTAAAGAATCTTTTGAATTTAGTCAGAGTGAATTTTATGCTCTTCAACTAGATTCCCCTGAGGACCCAGTAGACACTACTCATGATACCAGAACTAAAAAATTTAGGTTGGAAGTATCTGAAAAAGATGGAACTCTAAATTACGTTGGTTCAACCTACTCACACGAAAATGACATGATTTATGATGGAATAGCAAGGCCTGGGAGTAGACTTGTTACTTTTGCTCAAATACTTAGGTACAAAATTTTTCCTCTTGCAGAAATAATCGATTTACTTCAAGATATGGCAGCTTGGGGCATGGGGAGCCCAGTCGAAATTGAATTTGCAGTGAATCTAAATCGAGATACCAATGGTTTACAAGAGTTTGGGTTGCTTCAAATGAGACCATTAGTTTTGAATCAAGAAATGGATGAATTAGATATTAACGAAGAGGATAAAACGAAGGTTTTATGCGAAAGTTCTCAAGTAATGGGGCATGGTTTAATCGACAATATTTTTGATATAATATATGTAGATCCAATTGATTATAACAGAGCAGACAGTAGGAAGGTTGCCTTAGAGATTAGCCAGTATAATTCGGAGTTAATTAGAGATGGAAAGCCATATTTGCTTATTGGAGTTGGTAGATGGGGATCATTAGATCCGTGGCTTGGAATTCCTGTTGAATGGGAACAAATAGCAGGTGCAAGAGTAATCGTTGAGTCAAGTTTTAAGGATATGGAAGTTACACCTTCGCAAGGTTCACATTTTTTTCAAAACCTTACTTCCTTTATGATAGGTTATTTTTCAATAAGTAGTAGCTTTAATCAAAGTTTTATTGATTGGAACTGGCTCCAGAAATTTGAACCTGTTTCCTCAAAAGTTTATTCTAAGCATCTTAAGTTTGATAAACCCATTAAGATTAAAATGAATGGAAAAACGAATAGCGGAATTATTTTAAAACCAGAGAACATATAAAATGGATAATGAAAAGACGCTTGAGAATTGTCCGCATTGTGGGGCCAAATTAAGTCCCTGGCAAAAAGTACTCCTTAATGTGGATAGAGCAATAGTGTGTAAAAATTGCTGGTATAGAATATTGCTTGATACTGGAGTTCCGGATAAAAATAAAACACAAAATAATGATTCAAAAGAAAATGATGAAAAGAGAGGTAAAAATGGAAACTTATAATTCATTTAAAATTACCCAACAACAGCTGATTGAAGCGTCCAAACTTTTGAATCTGGATCAGTCGACTATTGATTTACTTAGTTGGCCGCAGAAAGAGTTTAAGTTCACTTTACCCGTAAAAATGGATAACGGTGAAACTAAAATATTTCATGCATACAGAATACAATATAATCATGCAAGAGGACCAGCAAAAGGAGGAATAAGATTTCACCCTGAGGAAACGGTGGATACAATTAGGGCTTTAGCAGCTTGGATGACCTGGAAAACAGCAGTGGTGGATTTACCTTTAGGTGGTGGAAAAGGGGGTATCAGATGTAATCCAAAAGAGATGTCCGAAAGAGAGTTAGAATTATTATCAAGAGAATATATTAGAGCAATTGCTAATAGTCTAGGTATCAATAAAGATATTCCGGCACCAGATGTGTATACTAATCCACAAACAATGGCTTGGATGATGGATGAGTATGAAACCATTACAAATAGACATGAACCAGGAGTTTTTTCTGATAAACCTGAACAAATTGGAGGAACAAGAGGAAGAAGAGATGCAACTGCAAGAGGCGGAGTTATAACAGTTAGAGAAGCATGTAAAGCGTTTGGATACGATCCTCATAAAAGTTATGCGATACAGGGTTTTGGAAATGCAGGTCAAAGAGCAGCATTACTACACCAGGAAATTCTTGGTGGCGGAAAACTTGTTGCAGTTAGTGATTCTAAAGCAGCTATATATAATAAAAATGGTTTTAACACAAAAGAGCTTGTTAAATATAAATTAACCACTGGAAGTATTTTAGATTTTCCCGCTGGTGAAATAATCCCTCATGAAGAATTATTAGAATTAGATGTTGAAATATTATATCCCGCTGCACTTGAAAATGCGATTTCAAAAAATAATGCTGATAGAATAAAAGCAAGGGTAATTTGTGAACTTGCAAATGGACCGACAACACCAGAAGCTGACTTAATACTTCATGGTAAAAAAGTTCATCTCATCCCAGATATATTAGCCAGTGCAGGGGGTGTAACTGTTTCATACTTTGAAGTTGTACAAGATAGCTACTCATATTTTTGGGATGAAGAATTGATTCATAAACGTTTGGATGATAAGTTAACTAAAGCTTATCATAGAGTTCAAGAAGCAATTAAAGACAAAAAAGTACACCCAAGATTAGGTGCAATGGTAGTTGGTGTAGCCAGAGTTGCACAAGCTTGTCAATTAAGAGGATGGGTATAGATAAATAATATTGATTCTGATATTTTTCAAATAATTTTTATAATTATTTAGATTTTGAAATTATTACAGAAAAGACCATTTTATTATCTTGTTTGTCTTCAGCTTTTAATAACAAACTTTGCTCCTTTAACACTTGCATTCTGTTATTTCTCAATAATCCATGAATGTAACCAAGAGAATGTTTGTATATTGGAATACTCCATCTTGTCTCTACTTTGATATACTTTTTTTTGTGATTATTTGAAGCAACAGTAAAAGCAAATATCCCATTTTTTTTTAAAACTCGCGAAACATCTTTAATTACACTTTCCAAATCATTAAAAAAATGAAATAAACCACAACAAATTACGTGATCAAAATAATGATCAGGGTATGGTATTTGACCAATCAACAAATTGTGTAACTTTAATTCATGAGTAAATGATTTAGCTTTGCAATATTTTAACATTTCTTTAGAATTATCAATGCCATAGATTTTTAATCCAATTTCCGAAAAATGGATAGATGCTAATCCTGTACCAATTCCAAGATCGAGAAGTAATTCATTCGATTTGACAAATTCAAAACACATTCCAAATAAAGTATCATGCAGGTAACTCTCATACTCTTTTACTTCCTGGTCGTATTTACTTGCATCATATTTATAATAATATTTATTCATTGCTAATAACTGGTTTGCTAAAACTTTTTAATCCAAATAATGGTCTTAAAAATTCAATCCTTTTTATAATTTCATATGTAATATAACAGCCAAGAAAGGTTAAACTGACAACTAAAATTAAATTAATCCCTAAAGATAATTTTAGAGGTAAAACAATATACGCTGCCCAATAGAGAAATATCATATGCACAATGTAAACTGGATATGCTGCCTGGCTTAATTCACTCAATAATTTACTCGGCTTATTTAAATATTTATATCCAAAACCAAAAATTGCAAATATCCAATTCATCGATTCAATAGATGATAAATAATGAGGGGGATTAAGTTCAAAAAATAATAAACGAATTAGGTATAAAGTAAAAGCAATAAATAAACTGACATATTTTAACTTTTCTACTGCATCCCAAAAAGTATTTCCTATTGCGATAAATAGGAATCCAAAGAAAAATGCTAACATACCTATCATAAATCCATGAGCATTGCCAACATAAGTAGCAAAATAATCTGGATTCATTAATTCAGCTTCTAAAATAAATGGAATTATAAATAAATAGATAAAATAAGGTCGTTTTAATTGATCCCTGAAAAAATTAAAAACTTTGTAATCGTAGTTTTTCTCTAAAAATGCGAAACCAATTATTTGTGTAACATAAATACATATATTTGCTAAAAACCATAAATGTCCTAGATTGGGAGAGTATTCAATTGATTGATCATAATACTTTTGAAAAATATAAACATGGATAGGAACAATAAGGAAACTTCCAAAGATTAGTGGAAGTAAAATTCTTTTCGCTCTATCTAGCAACAACTGTTTCCAGTTTCTTCTTCTTAATGCAAAACAGACACCCATACCTGACACAAAAAATAGAAGCGGTATTCGCCAAACATTTATTAGTGCCATAGGAATCCAAACAGTAAAACTGGTTTCAACGCTTTGAATAAACCCAATGTAAATGGCCCATGGCTGAAAAATAATAGCAACATGGTAAACAATAAGTAGAGCAATTGCTATTACTCTTAACCAGTCAATATCATACCTTCTTTCAGATATATTCATATAAAAAAAATGTTATATACAATTTCTATTTAAGCATTTCAGCAATTATTGATCTTGTAGTTTTTATATGATCATAATCAAGTTCAGTGCCCAGTGCTTTAAAGCTTTTATTAATTGCATCGTAAATTTTCTTCTCATTTTCAAATGGAGCGCTTACAGATTCATATGCGGTATTCCCTCTTTTATTTTTAATTGTTTTATCTGCTCCAGCATTAAGAAGGCTTCCACAATTTCCTTATTGCAAAGAAATGCAGAAGTGTGGAGAGCAGTGGAACCATCATTATTCTGAATATTCAAATCATGCTCCGGCTTTAATCAGGACTTCAGCAACCTTAGTTTTTCCAAATGCAGCAGCAGTAATTAAAGCTGTGGAACCATCCGTGTTAGTGGCGTTAATATTTGCACCTGCATCTAACTAAGATTTGTGCTGCGTCAGGTTCGCCAAGCGCTGACGCAGTAATAAGAGGTGTTGACTTTCGTGTTGGTTCTTGAATGTTAAGATCTGAACCTGCTTTGATATGCTGACGAATAGCATCTAAATCTCGCATATAAATTGCCGTATGAAGATCAAGATCAGGTGCTTCAACTTTAGTTTGTTCATTAGCTTTTTCAGAGTTTTCGCCTTCATCACCACAAGCAATAAAAAAAATAAGAAAGGCAATAATAAATATTATATTTTTCATTTAACCACCCCATATGTCTAAATGATTTATTTATAATCTTACTAATTAATCCATATCAACAAACTCTACAACATCTGCAGTAATGAAATATTTTGCTTGAGTGTATAAGAAAGTATTTAATAATTCATTATCATGCCGAATATTAACCAGTGCTAATTTTTTCCCTTCAACTGTTCCATATTCTTCCTCAAAGTTTTCCCATAAATTTTTCATGGCAGCATCATAAGGTTTATCTACTCCGGCGACTTTAACAACTCCAAATGAGCCAATTTCTGAGCCTTGCGAAATACTTAATCCTAAAATATATCCCTGCATTGCTGTACCGCTTACATTTTTTGCAATAATGTTAAAATTTGGTTCAGATAGCTCAACATTTGTTACGTGGTTCGCTTGGAATGAACCACCAGTACCGCAAGCAGATACAATAAACATCAGTAAAACAGCAATTATTAAAAACAATATTTTTTTCATTTTAGTTCCCCTTAGTTTGATTTTTATTTTAGTTAGTTTATGTATGCTAATACTTCTTCCAAGTTTGACACATCAACTGAAGATTTGTTTAATAAAATAATAAATTCTTTGTATAATTATTTCATTTCGTCATTTGCTGCATTTACATGCATCATCATAGCTACTTCTGCAAACTTTGTATTAAATGATGAACTCAATATTTTTGCTGTCATCCATTCATGATTCCAGTAAAAGGATTTAATTTTAGTCGGAAATTGATTTTTATATCCCGACTCTTATAAACTTCCAAGTGTACCGGCGCCATATATTAATGTTTTCATTTTAATGTCTCACATTATATTTGCGAAAGTTTATTTATTAAATTTCTGCAGCCTCCGTTTTCTATGTATTCAGTATGTTCATCCAGGCTATTAAAAGATTTTTCTGCAATATTTTTGCACAATATTTCATAGTTAGTTTCTTTATAAAAATTTTCTAGTATTTCTTCCGATTTTGGATCTTTATAAGAAGTTTTATCATTGTTTCTGCATCGTTCAAGATTCTTCATCCATATAACCGCAGCTAAAGCACCGCATGCACCGCCACTTAGCCCCAATCCACCAGCGAAACCGGCGACTGCTGAACTTTCTTCTTCACTTGCACCCATTTTTATTGCTACTTCCGAAGCACAGCTTAAACAACGATTGTGCAGATTATTTGATTTATCCAGTTCTGCCCTAGCAGATTCAATTGCTTCGGGTGCCCATTTTTCAGCTAGATCGAAACACGATAAAAATTTACCGGTAAAAAAATATTTTGCCATGCTTAATTTACTTGAGAAGTTACAGTTAGTAATTTCGGAACATTCTGTAGTATCAGTTCTGTTTGTAAAAGATTTCATTATATTCTGTGTTGCCTTAATTGCTAAGCCAGTACTATTATTAATATCTGTTTTTCTTTTGAATGATTCAACTCCAACACTAAGTGATGCACCCCAAAGCATACCGCATTGATATCCTTGCTGATAAATTCCACCGGCTAAAGGATCCGCGGCTCTCTCAGCAATATTATTTTCGTTACCAAACTCTCTATTTAGTATGTAGAAAAAAGTTTGCGAACATGAACCTAAGGATCTAAACAATTTTTTAGTATCAGATTTTGAATTTTTATCTTCCATCTTCAGGATATCCTTAATGATAAATGAATTATGGTATTAGCTTCTATTCTCATGATACAAGTATGATAGTTTAATTCAAACCCAAATACTATGTTCTATACTTCCGTATTTTGTTAATAAGGTACTAAGTCATTTACCTAAATTACTTCCATCTTTGTTTATGCGTTTCAATTTATCATGTACATGAATTCTGAAACCAATTTTATCTGCTATTCTACAATATATCTTTTTAATTTGGTTATTATGCCCATTAATTAGTTTTTCGAATAAATCTTCAATATTCTCTTCAATTATCACCTTAGCCGAATCTAAGTAATTAAATTCAATTATCTCTAACCATTTCAATATTGTTTCTTGTTCTATAAAACTTATCCCCGATCTATTCCTTTAATAAATTTTAATCTTAAAAAAGACCATTATAATGTTTACTTGAATGATTATTTTTGAGGTTTATGATCAAACAAATCTATTAAAAATAGAATCATCAGCACTAACAAAGCAAACATAATAACTACGATTTTCATAATTCTCCTTTCAAAATCATTAATGCTTTAACTCAATCCAAATTCCATGGAATACTAAGCCAAATTGTTTTAACTCATTTACTAATTGTACTCCTAACAGATTCTCTCGTACATTATTTTCATCAGAATTTAAAAATATGTGTATACTAAAATCAGTATCAAGATTGAGGCTATAATAAATTTGTATTTTCTCGACTTCGGGTGAATTAATATCATTCAAAAATTTTTTAATATAGGTCATTAACTCAGATTGAGTTATGTTCAATGATCTAAGTTCTATTACTTCTAATAGTTTCATTTTTTACAGAAAAATTTTTAATTTTAATTATTACAATACGATTATCATACCAATCTGTAAGTTTATGAAAAACAATAAGTTAGATTTATGATTTTTTATGGGTTACCAAATACGATATTTTCTATTGCCTAATACGGTGATTATTTCTATTTTCATCATATAAGATATTTTATAAAGCTAAAAGAATTGGTTTCTAAAAAAAACTCCGCCAAACTACAACTTCATTTGGCTTGTCCTTAATCATACAGTTTTAAAAGGTGATGAAGCTGGTGAGGCAGCGCTTTAAAGGAATTCACAACTTTTAGCATGTGCACAAAAACAGTTCGTAAGAATTGAGATATAGTCTACTCGGATTTCTCTGTCTTCTTATGGCGCTTGTATACTCTTTTAGCTCCTTAATTTTTTTCTGAAACATCCAAGCTAAGTCTTACTGAACCATTTTCAATAGCACGATTCTCAATTTCGTATCTTCTTTCCTTTTGAGATCATTGTTCATCAATTATAACCGCCTAATTATTTAAAAAACAAGCTACCTTTTTCCTACTGCCACTAAATGATTTTTAATTGTGATTGTGTATCATCTATCTTGTGTTCCTCAATGTAATCGGTCAAACTATATTGATCGAGCTCATGGTATGTGACAGAACCCTCACTCGCTCTGCAATTCATGATGCGTAAAACAAATGACCGCTTATATGCATCAAGGGCTTGTTTGGATTCCCATTGATATATGCCTAGCCAATATCCGTTTTCTTTATTCACAGCATACATTTTGACTCGAAAGCATGGAAATCCTGTAATAAGCAGCATTGGCAATTGTGACACAAACCGATTGGCACTCTGTGAGAGTCTGGCAAATTTGAAATTTACAATAAATACAGCTCCTTGTTCATTTTGGTCTTGCGGCACTGATTTAACATGTCTGAAAATTTTGTAAGTTTCACCGTTCTCCAGTTTTACAGTTGTTCCAACATAGTCGCTGGAATATTTCACTTTTCCGATAAGCAATCTTCCTAAGGAGATCAGCAAACACACGAATGGATTTTTTCGAACGCTCATTACCGTTTTTACAACTCCATGCGATAGTTAAATGTATCTATGAATTATGTTTGTCTTTTATGAATTGATTTTAATTCTATTAATTAAGTTTATCGTATCCATTCAATATCCTGCATAGTTCTTTTTACAGCTCTTTTATATTTATATTTAGGATAACCAATAATCACTGCCATTACTGCCTCATTATTTTCCGGTATCTGGAAAATTTTTCTAACCTCTTTTACTTTATTGATTGCAGCCGAAATAATTTCTATCATCGTTGCGCCCAGCCCCAATGAGTGGGCTGCCAGCATTGCATATGTACTATAAATAAGTGAGTTATTAGTATGGGCTTCTGCGCCTTTTTCAGCATGAAAGATAATTAGCGTGGGCGCACCTCTCGATATTCTATTACCATATTCAAGTTTATAATTACCAAGTTTTGAAATAGGATAAAGGTGGTTTTTAACTGTGTTATATGTTTCTTTTCCCGCTATCATTTTTGCAAAAAAAGAAGCGATCGGATTTTCTATCATTGAAACTATACCATCCATGAATTTAGAAATATATGGTAGAGATTCTTCAATTTTTTCCCTTTTGTTAATTACTGTTATTTTTACCTTCTCAGGGTGAGCACCAAAAGGAGCGTACCAGACAGATTCCAGTATTTTATTTATCAGCTCATCGGGAACAGGTTTTTCCTTGAAATTTCTTATAGATCGTCGAGCACTTAAGAAGTTTATGAATTCTTTCTCGTTCACATTATACTCAGGAAGATCGAATAGATCTTCTGAGTAGGATACTCCATCAATCTGGACTGCCTTTGAACGGCAGATAGCCATACACTGAAGGCATTTCTGACAGATGGATTCCCGTTCAGCTATAAATCTAATTTCATCTTGGGCTTTAGCTTCAATACAATTAGATGGGCATACCTCAATGCATAATTTACAATGAGAACAAATTTCTTCATTTATATAGTTTTTCATTTTATATTCAAATTTTCTTTAAAATAATCTTCTAACTTTCTACTGCCGGCAGTTGGAGCAACCATGTCTTTTGATAAAACTGTCATAAAAAACTCAAGTGGACCGTAGACTTTTATGGGAGTAAAAGCTCTCATTAATCCCAAGATAATTGAATTCATCCAATTAGGAAAACGCGAGATCTTAGGTTTCTTACCATATAAGCGAAATGCTATATCAAGGATTTCATTATGAGTTAATATTTCTGGCCCACCCACTTCAATAGTTGTCTCATCATTATTTACTGCTCCTACACATACCTCTGCAAGATCAGCCCCATGAATAGGATTTATTTTATTCTCTCCACTTCCTATAACCATTCCTTTGCCCTTTTTTGCCATTTGCAAATACTCAAGCATATCTGAGAAAAAGCCATTTGGATATATTATTGTGTGATCAAGTCCAGAATTTCTGAGCTCACTTTCAAATTTTAACTTTGCCTGCATCACTTTCAGGTTTTTCAATTTATTAGCTCCGAACACAGATACATAGATAAACTTTCTCACACCAGATTTTCTTGCTTCATAGAGAAGGTTCTTATTTGCTTGATAATCTACTTCCATAAAAGTTTTGCCGTCTTTCTGCTTTGTTATTCCAACAGATGAAAAAACAACATCTATACTTTGGCAAATATTTGTTAATGAAGACGGTTCGGTCAATTCGCTAACCACTTTTTCATCAACAAATTCAGAAATATCATCTAGTTTCGACTCATTTCTGGCAACTGCTGAAACATTCCAGCCTCTGCTCTTAAATTCCTTTACAAGATATTTCCCGAGGTAACCGGTCGCTCCTGCAATTAGTACTTTTTTCATTTTCTATTCCTATTTATTCAAATGTGCATTATTCGGTGCAGTCCCTTTACGGTAAAATTCAAAGAGGCAATGATCATCACCTTTTGCAATAGTGCATAATCTTCTGAATTCACATTGTACATCCTCTTCAATTACCGGATAGCCGGCAAGATCATGATCACAGCCAATCTTGCCCAGCTCTGGCACACCTAACTTTTCAAAGAACTCTATGTTAGCACAAGTTGTCACTTTAATGGTAAGCTTGTCTGGTTCATCTATATAACTATCCATATGCCAGGTCTTGTCTTTAGTTGTTCTTTCGAACAAAGCGATATTCATTTTTTTGAAATTATCAAATACATCACCTTCGCACTTAACCAGATCATTTAACTGATATATGCCAGGGATTGATATCTTTCCCATATCATTTAAGATTTTAGTTCTGAAGAACTCATAAGCTTCTTCTCTGCCTAATCTTTTAGCGATAGCTAAGAATAAACCAGAAAATACAAACAGTTCTTTTTCTAAAGTCTTATTGATTTCAGCTATTTCCTTCTGTACTTCAGGATATTGCTTTCTCAATCTGAAATTATAAAAAAGTGTTTCTTTAAATATTCCTAACATTCCAAATAGACCAAATTCTTTTTTTAACACACGGAGCATTATCTTGTTTTGCTCTCTAACAGCCTCTTTAGGCATTTCAAGTGTGGCGCCATATCTTTCCAATTCTTCTACTTTCATTTTAATCTCCTGTGCTATACTTTAGACTCATTATTAAGTTATCCAATACAGGCGTATTGACCTTTGATTGATCCCGCAGTAAAATCAACTCATTTCCTAATTCAATCATTTCATCTTTTGCGGCTTTGACATGCATCATCATTGCAACTTCCGAAAATTTTGAATCAAAAACTTTTTGAAGAATTTTTACAGTTAATCCTTCAGGCAAAATCTTTATCATGTTAAGTTTTGGATTATAACTTTTCTTATATCCCAAGGTTTTAAGAACACCGCTTCCTTCTTTAATTGCTCGAATATATAACTTAATCAAGCTGGGTTGTTGAGCTAATTTGTAATTATCCCCCGCGGCTATTAATGCTCCAGCAACTGGGATTATGAACACAGCATGGTATTTTAACCATCCGTCTATATTATCTACATATTTGACAGGTATTTGGGATGACTCAAATAATTCTATGATTGCTCGAGTTCTTTGTTTGATTTTGCTGTCAATTTCACCAATGATTATTGGAATTCTACTTCCATTGCGTTTGTCTGAATCTATAAAGTGTATTACATGATCTATTCTTGATCCGCCTCCTCCAGGAAAACCCACTAATATTTTTTCTTTATTCAGGTTGTTTAAATATTCATCAAATCCGGCAGCATTATTTCCCAGAAATAATATATTTTTAATATTCTTATTTGATTTAAGCTTAGGAAGGATAGACTTAATTTTATTCTTTCTCATAACTACAATTACTAAATCATAAAAATCATTTTCCTTTAGATCATCAATTACATTTATCTTCTCATGAATTTTTTCGTTGGTGAATTCATTTATCATATTCAGACCATTTTCTTTAAGATATTTAAAGTGGTCGTTCCTTGCTAATAACGTGACATCATGACCGCCATTTTGAATTAAATATGTATATAAACTTCCCAATGGACCTGCGCCGATAATTAATGTTTTCATCTCAAGACCTCAATTTCCTAATTTTTGAATTTTCTTTAAGATTATTTTATCCTTAAGAGAACCGGGCAATTTTGAGAATTTAGCTGCCGCCTTACAGTCTGAGCCAACATAGTAATATCTATTTGGCTTCGAAGAAGTAAGAGCAGTCGCGACTGACTTTGCAACTTCTATTGCCGGAATTGGTTTTACTTTTTCAACCATATTTTGCCCAAACTTTATCAATGTTTTATAATCTTCAAATATCTTAGGATCTGCAGATTTACGAATTTTATCTTTGTATTCCCTGCTCTTATTCCAAATTTCACTTTCTACTGCCCCCGGAGAAATAAGAGAAACAGAAATACCAAAGTGTTTTAACTCGAGTCTAAGAGCATCGGTAATTGCACGCACAGCAAATTTCGATCCCGCATAAACACTTCCTCCTGGAATTGATAAATAGCTAGATGTCGATCCTATATTTATAATATGACCTATTGACTTTTTTAGTAGCGGAATAGATCGTTTCGTAAGGGCTAACAATCCTATTACATTTACATCCATTAACTTTCGAACATCCTCTATTTCTAATGCTTCTAAAACTCCGCTTATTCCAATTCCTGCGTTATTTACCAAACCGACAAACTCGCATTCAGGGTCAGTTTCTATTTCTCTAATCGCATTGTCTATATTTTTGATGTCTGTTACATCTAATATAATGGGCCTCAATCTTTCAGAAGATTCCGACAAAAGAGTTTCAGCATCTGATTCTTTTCTAACACCGGCATAAACTTTATACCCTAACTGATCAAGATGCAATGCGCATGCTTTGCCGATCCCTGTCGATGACCCAGAGATTAAAACACTTTTATTTTTCATTTTTATTTCCTCCAGAAGTTTTATCAATCCAGATATTGTGGTTAACCAGACCAAATTCTTTTAAATCCTCAGTCAATTTGTATCCTAGCTTTGTACCTAGATTTTCATCTGATTCTTTTTCGTAATATAGATGTATGCTGTGGTCTGTTTCGATTGAGGAGTGTGAGTAAATTTTTATCTCAATTTTTCTATCAGTATTTTGATTACGGTGAAGGTTCTCTATTAAATCTGAGATATAGTGTTTGTTCTTTTTTACTGATCTTAGTTCGATTTTTTCCAATACTTTAATCATTGCACATCCATCTTTTTAATGCATTCTATTCTATTACCTTGCCAAAACTTAAGTCATTAAAAAACAATGGCTTATAAAAAATGAAAGATTTTAATTACCGAATACGATATTTCCTATTGCCTAATACGGTAATTATTCCTATTTTCATCATATAAGATATTTTATAAAGCTAAAGGAATTGCGTAATGGAAAAAAACGAATTTTTCCGCCAAGCTACTTTACGAATTTGTGGAACTCTAGAAATAGAAAATGCTCTACACTCTTTGCTTCTCTACCTTAAAGATTTTATGCCCGTTAAAAGAATGTACCTGCAATACTTTGATGAAACATTTGAATCTATTAAAACAATAGCCTTTGCAGATGAGAAAGGTTATAAGCAACTCGATCAACTTACTCATTTATCCAAAGAAGCAGTTGAATTAAATAAGAATGTCCCTACTAATAAAGATGCATTTTTAATAACTGATCCCGATAAATTCCCGGTAAGCCGAGAGATGATGCGTTACCATAATCAAAGGGGTTCTTCAATTATAATCTTAACCCTTCGTATGAAAAAGAAAGTTTTTGGTTTTTTAATTCTTCAATCAGTAGGTAAAGAAAAATTTTCCGAGGATGATTTAAAGTTAGTTGAGATTTTAAAAGAACCACTTGTAATCGCAATGTCTAATACGCTTCAACATAAAGAAGTTATTAAATATAAAGAATTACTTGAAGACGATAATAAATATCTTAGCGGTGAATTAAAAAGATTAAAAGGGGATGAAGTTGTTGGGGCAAATTTTGGATTAAAGCAAGTTATGCATCAAGTGCAGCAAGTAGCACCATTGGATAGTCCCGTTCTTATTTTAGGAGAAACCGGAGTAGGAAAAGATGTAATAGCAACAGCAATCCATAGTCTTTCCAAAAGAAATAATGAACCTTTTGTAAGCGTAAATTGCGGAGCAATACCGTCATCACTAATTGATAGCGAGTTATTCGGGCATGAGAAAGGGTCCTTTACGGGAGCTTTATCTCAAAAAAGAGGAAGGTTTGAAAGAGCTAATAACGGTACAATATTTTTAGATGAAATTGGAGAATTGCCTCTGCAAGCTCAAGTAAAATTATTAAAAGTATTGCAGACTAAAGAGATTGAAAGAGTTGGTGGATCAGAGACAATTAAATTAAATATAAGGATAATTGCGGCAACCAATAGAAATTTGGAAGAGATGGTTGGGAATAATGAATTTAGAGAAGACCTTTGGTTCAGGTTAAACGTATTTCCTATTTGGATACCTCCCTTGAGAGAAAGAAGATCAGATATTCCGGCTTTGTTACAGCACTTCATAACACAAAAAGCTAAAGAGTTAAAACTACCTAATATTCCCAAACTTAAAACCGGCGCTATTAATCTGCTTTTAAATTATGATTGGCCAGGAAATGTAAGAGAGCTTCAGAATATTGTTGAACGAATTTTAATTTTAAATTCTGAAGGTCCGTTGACATTTGAAAACATAATCTGTATTCAACAACAAAATGAAATTGTAGTTAATAAGGTGAACTTTAAAACTGATAATTTGGATGAAATTAATATTCAGCATATCAATAGAGTTTTAACAAAGACAAATGGCAAAATTCATGGGAATGGGGGTGCAGCAGAATTGTTAGGTGTTAACTCTAATACTCTCCGCAATAAAATGAATAAATTAGGTATTCAGTATAAGAAAAAACAAAATCGATAAATCTAAGGATATAAATTTATATTACTGCCTTTGTGAAATCCGAATGTTAGTCAGTACCTAAAACTCTTTACTAATATCCGATATACATTGCTAATAATAACACGAATAAATTATTTTAGGATAATTGAATCTAAATTTTGAGGAAATGATGAACAAACCAATAATTGCTGCTAAACGAACCAATAATATTACTTATGCTGTGAGAGACGTATTACTAATTGCTGATCAAGTTGCAAAGTCGGGTAAAGAAATGCTCTACCTAAATATTGGAGATCCAAACATTTATGATTTTGCACCCCCGCGCCATATGGTTGATGATACTTATAAAGCAATGCTCGATAACCATAACGGTTATTCTCCAAGCTCTGGAATAAAACCAGCTATTGCCGCAATTGAAAAAGAAGCTGAGAAAAAGGGAATTAAAAATATTCAAGATTTATTTATAACCACTGGTGCAAGTGAAGCAATCGATATCTGTTTAACTTCTCTTGTAAATCAGGGTGAAAATATTTTAACTCCAACTCCGGGCTATCCACTGTACACAGCAATTCAGAGTAAATTACAAATGTACGAAAACCCATATTACCTTAGTGAAGAAAACGGATGGCAGCCTGATATAGAAGATATTAAAAATAAAATTAATGAAAAAACAAAAGCGATAGTATTAATTAACCCTAACAATCCGACAGGATCAAATGGTGACCCGGAAACACTGCAACAAATTATTGATTTAGCTCTTGAAAATGATCTTGTAATTTTTGCCGATGAAATTTATGATAAATTATTAATGGATGGAACTAAACATACATCTATTGCATCGTTAAATAGTGAAGTACCAATAATAACTTTTGGGGGCCTTTCAAAAAATTATATGGTCCCTGGATTTAGAATCGGTTGGGGAATTGTAAGCGGAAATAAAAATGTTCTTTCAAATTATTTAGAAGCTATAAATAAAATTTTACGCTCCAGACTTTCTGCAAATCATCCCGAGCAATATTGTATCCCGGGAGCATTGGGTGGTAATCAGGAACATCTTGAAATTGCTATGCAGAAGTTAACCAGAAGAAGAGATTTAACAGTTGATATGATGAATGCTATTCCCGGTATTTCTTGCGTTAAACCCGAAGGTGCTTTTTATGCTTTCCCAAAACTTGAAATTAAAAATTCAGATAATCATTTTGTGGCCGAATTAATTAAGGAAACCGGAGTCGTGGTTGTGCCTGGCACTGGATTTGGACAAATTCCCGGGACAAATCATATGCGTTTAGTTTTCTTACCTCCCGATGAAATTTTGGAAAAGGCTTATAATAGAATTGGTGAGTTCTTTAAAACGTATGTTGATAAATTTGAGAACTAATTTCATTTTATAATCCGACTTTTAATTATATTTGTAATGCCGAAATTTTCTTCCTTTGATGGAATAGAATTTCGGCATCTTTGTTTTAGTAATATTTGGGGAAAATTTGAGCAATTATAGAATTACCAAACTTTCGAATGGAATACGAGTAGCAACCGAAAAAATAGATCATGTAAATTCTTTCTCATTAGGTTTTTGGTTTAATGTTGGTTCGCGGGATGAAAGTAAAAAGACTAATGGAATTAGTCATTTACTGGAGCATATGTTTTTCAAAGGGACCAAAACAAGATCGGCAAAAAAGATTTCTGAAGAGATTGAGGCACTCGGCGGTTATCTGAATGCATTCACGAGTAAGGAACATACTTGTTTTTACGGAAGAGGATTAAATAAATATTTAGATAAAACATTTTTGGTTTTAGCCGATATGGTGCAGAACTCACTATTTGATGAAAAAGAATTGAGAAAGGAATCTCGGGTAGTTATTGATGAACTGCATGATATTGAAGATTCACCGGATGAGTCAATATTTGATAGTTTTGAAACTAATATCTTTAAGGGAAATTCTCTAAGTATGCCAATTATTGGGACTGAAAATAATGTGGCAAATTTCACAAGAAATGATTTAACCAGTTATATTGACAAAAACTACAATACTTCAAATTTATGTGTTGTAGCCTCCGGCGCTGTTGAGCATGATAAGATTCTTAATCTTACCGAAAAATATTTGAGTGAAATAAAAAATAACAAAGTACAAAAGAGGGTTAAGTTTAAGGATAAAGCAAAAGAAAATCTTTTTATTTATAAAGATATAAATCAAGCACATTTAATTATAGGTGGAACTACTTTTGGTTATAATCAGAAAGAAAGAGCAGTTAGCAACGTAATCTCAAATTTGCTGGGAGAAGGGAGCAGTTCAAGACTGTTTCAGTCGCTGAGAGAAAAAAATGGAATAGCCTATCAAATAAATACTTTTATGAATTCGTTTTTTGATATATCCTCTTTTGGGGTTTATTTAAGTACAAACCTCAGCTCATTAAATAAGGCAAGAAACATTATTGTTAAAGAATTTGATAAATTAAAAAGTAGAGAAATTAGTAAAAGGGAACTAAAAAGAACTAAAGAATTTATAAAAGGGCATGTGCAATTAAGTTTAGAAAGCACATCGAACAGAATGATGAGAATGGGACACTCTCTTTTGTATTTTGAGAAAATAAAGACATTAGAAGAATCAATGGCTGAAATTGATGCGGTAACACAAGAAGATATTCTGATTCATTCGCAAAGATTATTTAGAGACGAAAACGTTTCTTCAGTTCTCTTGTCTTCAAAAAATTTAATTAGTTAACTGAAAATTTTTTAAAAGGCGGTTTGTTGAAAAAGCAAAAACCCGTATAATTAGTATTAGTGAATCCTTTATACATATTTATGTTGATTTATTCAGTTAAAGTTGTCGATTAATAAATATTATCAAAATAATAGTAGATTTAGTTGAAAAGAATTATTAAATTCAATCTAAGGTTGGAATAATAGCACTGCCTATGAAAAAACTTTTACTTTTATTAATTTTTACAATTCAAATAGCGTTCGCTCACTCAATATTTGGTCAAGCTAAACCAACCGTTTTGCGCTTAGATCCGCCAAGTTTTATACCTGTAAAAAATAATTTTCAGACCTCTCTTGTTTTTAAATTTGAAGAAAAAAATGAAAATCTTGAAATCAATATCCAAAAGCCGAAAAATATCGAAATATTATCTGCTTCAATAAAATTAGGGGACAAAACCAAAGAAATTAATTTTAAGAATATTGATAATGCTCATAACCAAATAAAAATTTTGCTTAACACGAACTTACTTTCTTTGGAAGAAAATAAATTTTATCAAATTATTTTTACTTGTTATAGTTCTGATCCCCTTAAGCTTAAAAAAGATTCTTTTAGCTGGTTAGATAAAAATATATTTGATGATGCTCTGTTTATAGAAAAATCTGAGATAGATGATGAGAGCTGCAAATATACGAACCCCAAAAAGCTTCAGGGAAAAGTCTTAAATTCGATAAATCATCTAGACTTAATATAAAAATAGTTGGCAATGACAATTGGAAAAATCTTTATACAGAATTTTGGCTTAACATAAATAGTAATGTTAAACAATTATTCAGTATCCGGAAGAATCCTTCAGGCGATACTTTGGTTTCTTTTTCTAAGAATGAATTTGATTTTATCACATTTCCACTGAGTAATTCAGAAATTATTAGAAATGATATTTATTTGGGTAAAAAAAGCTGGAATTATATTGGTGTATTTTTGCGTAAAACATTTGATGGTCTTATTAGCGAAGTTTATGTTAACAGCCTATTAGCTTATTCTGCAAGAATAGAAAATGATTTTGACACTCAGAATCTTGGAATTACCTTTAGTAACAACTTGGAAAATAGCAGTTTTTTAATTGACAGACTAAAAATATGGGAGTTTGAAAATAACTTTAATCTTGCGTTTCTCAATAAGCATTTTCTAAGTTACGAAGCGGATAGTTCTAAGATCATATACCAAGCAAATTTTGATAATAGCAATGATACTCAATTACAGAAAAAATTGGCAAATCTTGAAATAAGTAGCAGTAATCTAGAACTGGTTAAATCCGATTCCCCAATATTTTCTAAAGCCCCTAAACTTATTGTAAATATTGGTTCGTCCTACAATTCCATAGTTTGGTATGTGCAAGAATTTTCCGTTGCAAAGGAATTTGTTATTGAGCGAGCTTTAGGTGAAAATGAATTTGTTGAAGTTCACAGAACTATTGCTGATAATGATCCACTTAAGATTTATTATTTTACAGATGAATTATTCGGCGATAATGAAGTAACTTATTACCGCGTAAGACAAATAAACAATGACGAATCGGAAGTTTATTCTGCAGAAGTTAAAATTGGGAATAGGGAAGTACAAGAATTTAATTTGCAGCAGAACTATCCAAATCCCTTTAATCCCCTAACTAGTATATACGTTGAAGTGATATTCCCTACAGATTTTAAGGTTAATGTTTACGATTTAGTTGGAAATAAAGTTGCACATCTTCACGACGGATTTCTTGCAGAAGGAGTTCATACTTTTCAATTTGACGGGACAACTCTTCCTTCTGGAATTTACTTCTACGAAGTCATCTCACCCCGAGCTCAAGTTGTAAAGAAAATGATATTAGCTAAATAATATTTCATTTAGCATAGAATAATGAATCTGCTTAGCCTAATTCAATTTTAATAAGTTCATCTCACCATTATTTTTTTACAAATCTAATGAGTAATTTTCTTTATTTTTTACACTACAACAAAAACAATTGAACATAAAATGAAAAAAATGTAATAAAATCTGTAATAGAAACAGTGATGATTTCCACGTCTTCGCAGCAAGTCATATCATTTAAGAGTGAAAGCAAAATAATAAGTTCTATAGGATATTAAGGAAAACCAAACACAATTACATTTAATAGTAAAAGCTTAATTACTTTTATTAAATAGATGAAAAATATTTTTAAAAGTATTAACTTTAATTCTTAAATATCCAAGTAGAAAAATGCTTTCGAAAATTTACTCCAGTGCCACTTACGGTATTGATGCCTACATAATTGAAGTTGAAACCCATTGCGAGAAACAAATACCCTCATTTACAATTGTTGGTCTCCCTGATAGTGCGGTTAAAGAGAGTAGGGAAAGAGTAACTCCAGCAATTAAAAACAGCGGTTTCGAATTCCCGTTAAAAAAAATCACGGTTAATCTTGCTCCTGCCGATATTAAAAAAGAGGGAAGTGCTTTTGACCTCCCTATTGCAATTGGGTTAATTGCCGCAAATGATAAAATCAAAAATGATAAATTAGAAAATTCGATTCTACTTGGCGAACTTGCGCTAGATGGGACTCTCCGAAGAATTAAAGGTGGACTCTCAATAGCAGTTGAAGCAAAAAAAAGAGGATTTGCAAATTTAATCTTGCCAATTGATTCCGTGAAAGAAGCTTCAATTGTCGAGGGAATTGATGTATACGGCTTTAATAATCTCAAAGAAGTGGTTTCATTTTTGAACTCGGAAGATGAATTTACACCTCAAATATCTGATCTTGATGAAATATTTTCTGAGATCAATTCTTATCACTTAGATTTTTCTGACGTAAAGGGACAAGAAAATGTTAAACGCGCATTAGAAATTGCCGCCTCCGGCGGGCATAATATTTTAATGATTGGTCCACCGGGATCGGGTAAAACAATGCTCGCGAAACGTCTTCCTTCTATACTACCGCCAATGACTTTTGACGAAGCTTTAGAGACAACAAAAATTCATTCGATATCGGGAATTTTGCCCAAAGATAAAGCACTTGTTACAGAAAGACCATTTAGAAGTCCTCACCACACCGTAAGTGATGCCGCATTAATTGGCGGAGGCTCTTTTCCGAAACCGGGCGAGGTTTCATATGCACATCACGGAGTTTTATTTTTAGATGAGCTGCCCGAATTTAAAAAAAATGTACTCGAGGTTTTACGTCAGCCACTTGAAGATTCTAAAGTTACCATCAGCCGTTCAAAACTATCATTAGAGTTTCCAGCAAATGTTATGCTTGCAAGTGCAATGAATCCATGCCCATGCGGCTTTTTTACAGATCCGAATAAAGAATGCACTTGCAACACCGGAATGATTCAAAAATATATGTCAAAAATTTCTGGTCCTCTTCTCGATAGAATTGATATTCACATTGAAGTTCCGGCTGTAAAATACAAAGATCTATCTTCTCAAAGCAAAAGTGAAAAATCTGCGGAAATTAGAAAAAGAGTAGTTGAAGCAAGAAAAAAGCAAATTAAGAGATTTGAAAACAATAAATTTATATATAATAATGCAGATATGGGCTCTAAAGAAGTTAGAGAATATTGCAAGCTTGATGAAGCTGGGTCGAATCTCTTAAAAATGGCAATGACTAAATTAGGATTATCAGCAAGAGCTTATGATAGAATTTTAAAGGTGAGCAGAACAATTGCCGATCTGGAAAGCTCCGAAAATATTTTACCAAATCATGTTAGCGAAGCAATTCAGTATAGAAGTTTAGATAGGGAGTTGTGGAATCATTGAGCTAGATTTTTAATTGTCTTTGGTAGAAATTTCTTGATTGGATCAAAGATAATTAAATATCTGACTCTGAAATAAATGATTTTATATTTATACTTTTACCATTTTATTCCAAATTAAATCATTTTCGTACATTTTCTCATTATCAACAATTGTAAGAAAATATTTTTTCTTTTGGCAGAATTCTTGCTTTTTAAATAAATGCATCATATTTTTATAGACTTGAAAAAAATGAAATGTTGAATTTGGGCGGACGCCGGAGTTGGAGAGCCGGGGCGGACTGTAAATCCGTTGGCGAACGCCTTTGGGGGTTCGAATCCCTCGCCGCCCACTTTTCCCCAAATATAATATAAGCGGGGGTAACTCAATTGGTAGAGTCACAGCCTTCCAAGCTGTTGGTTGCGGGTTCGAGTCCCGTCTCCCGCTCAAACACTTTGGGGTTTTTTGTTTTTTAAATCTTGAGTTTCTCTACTATTATTGTATAAGCTGACGTAGCTCAGTCGGTAGAGCACATCCTTGGTAAGGATGAGGTCACCGGTTCAATCCCGGTCGTCAGCTCTACTAATAAAAAACTAATTTCAAAATTTATTAGCTGAACTTTTGAGGTTGTAATGGCTAAAGCGAAAAATGCAAGACAAAATATTATTCTAGAAAGTACCGCCGGAACTGGTTATAGATACACTACTTCTAAGAACAAAAGAAATCATCCTGCTCGTGTAGAGTATAAGAAGTATGATCCGGTTGTTAGAAAACATGTAACTTTTAAGGAAACTAAATAATACGTCAGTGGCTCAATTGGTAGAGCAGCGGTCTCCAAAACCGCAGGTTGGGGGTTCGAGTCCCTCCTGACGTGCACAATTAAACTATAAATTTGGCTATGAAAGATAAAATAATTGATTTTTTTAATGGTGTCGTAAAAGAAATGAAAAAGGTTACTTGGCCAACTAAGGAAGAGTTGAAAGAGTCAACCGCAATTGTTGTTGTTGTTTGTTTGCTTATAGCTGCTTTTACTTATGTTGTTGATATGAGTGTAACTCAATTATTTCAAGGATTATTTTAGTATTGGATAACTTAGATTACAAATGGTACGTAGTTAGAACTTTTTCAGGGCATGAAAATAAAGTCAAATCTATTATTGATTTGGAGTTGGAAGATAATTCTGAATTAAAGGCTAGAATTGCTCAGGTTTTAGTTCCCGTAGAAAAGGTTTTTGAAGTAAAAGATGGCAAAAAAAGAACTAAGACAAAAAATTTCTTTCCCGGCTATATTTTAGTTGAGGCAGATTTAGATAATCGAGTTCTAGATTTTATATCAAATACACCTTCGGTAATGGGTTTTCTTGGCGGCGGTAAAAAACCAAATCCTTTGCAACCCGATGAAGTTAAAAGAATTGTTGGTAGAATTACAAAAGATGATGATGCAGAAAGAACCGATACTGTTTTTAGATCTGGGGATTATGTTAAAATTATTGATGGTCCTTTCAATAATTTTTCCGGTGTCATTGAAGAAGTTAATGAAGATAGATTAAAAATTAAAGTGCTAGTTTCAATATTTGGGAGAAAAACTCCTGTTGAAATTGATTTTGCACAAGCAGAATTAGAACAATAATAATTAGGTTTTATAATGGCTAAGAAAATTGATGGTTATATCAAACTCCAAATTCCTGCCGGACAGGCAAATCCTTCACCACCAGTTGGTCCAGCTCTGGGTCAAAAAGGTGTTAATATCATGGAGTTCTGTAAACAATTTAATGCTAAAACTTCAGATAAAGCCGGACTAATAATTCCGGTTGTTATCACTGTTTTTGCTGATAAATCATTTACATTTATTACTAAAACACCTCCTGCGGCTGTGCTTCTTAAAAAAGCAGCAAAAATTGATAAAGGTTCAGCTGAATCTAATAAAGTTAAAGTTGCTTCAGTTTCCGATGCTCAATTGGGTGAAATTGCTGAAACTAAAATGAAAGACTTAAATGCAAATGACCTTGAACACGCAAAGAGCATGATTGCCGGAACTGCTCGCAGCATGGGTATTACAGTAAAATAAATAAATTAAAGTTGGTAATATGAAAGTTTCTAAAAGAACAAAAAAGATTAAAGAGAATTTAAAACAAGTAAAAGAATATTCTCTAGAAGATGCAGTTAAAACGTTAAAAGAAAATTCGAATGTAAAGTTCACTGAATCATTAGACTGCGCTATTCGATTAGGTGTAGATCCTAAACACGCCGATCAAATGGTAAGGGGTACTGTATCTTTACCTCACGGAACCGGAAAAGAAGTTAAAGTTCTTGTAATTACCAAAACAGGTAAAGCTCAAGAGGCACTCGATGCCGGTGCTGATTATGCAGGTTTTGAAGAATATTTGGAAAAAATAAAGGAAGGTTGGACAGATATCGATGTTATTATTGCTTCCCCAGAAGCAATGGGAGAGTTAGGAAAATTAGGAAGGATTTTAGGTCCTCGTGGTTTAATGCCTAATCCCAAAACAGGAACAGTTACTCCTGATGTTGCTAAAGCAGTCAAAGAAGTAAAAGCAGGTAAAATTGATTTTCGTGTTGATAAAACAGGTATTGTTCATGCATCTTTAGGAAAGCTTTCTTTTGATGAAACTCAATTAGTTGATAATGTTAATGAATTTTTAAAAACTATTATTAAGTTGAAACCTTCATCAGCTAAAGGGACCTATGTAAAGAGCTTATTTTTAAGCAGTACAATGGGCCCAGGTTTACAACTTGCTAAAGATGAAGTATTAGCTTCAATTAAATAAGAATTACGCACTCAAATAAATATATAAACAAAAGCTTCGTTGTTTATTTTTTGAATTATTGAATTAGGGTAAAGATGAATAAGAATCAAAAAGTTGAAAGTGTTGCTGAGATAAAAACCCATATTGAAAAAGCTACTGGAATTTACTTAGTAGACTATTCTGGGGTAGACGTCAGCGACATAACTCAATTAAGAAGAGGATTCTTAGAAGAAGGTATAACCTACAAAGTTTTCAAAAATACTCTGTTAAAAAGAGCATTAAGTGATATTGGTGGTTTTGAGAAATTTGAACCTCTTCTAGTAGGTATGACCGGTGTAGCCTTTTCGGGAGAAAATTTTGCAGCTCCGGCGAAAATTATCAAAAAATTTTCCAAGGATAAAAATAAATTCACCTTTAAAGGAAGCTATATAGAATCCCAATTTTATGGTGCCGAACAGTTAGATGTTCTTGCATCCATGCCATCAAAAGAAGAAATTATGGCTTCAATTGTTGGTAGCATTGCAGCTCCTGCGTCAGGTATTGTTGGTGCAATTAATGCGGTTATGCGAGATGTAGTTGGTGTGATCGACGCAATCAGCAAAAGAGAAGCTGCTTAAATTTGTAAATTAAAAGTAAATTAAACCGATAGGAGATAATAGAAATGTCCGAGAAAATAGCTGAAATCGTTGAAAAGATTAAAGCTCTTACCTTAGTAGAAGCATCAGAATTAAAGACTGCTTTAGAAGATGAATTTGGTGTTACAGCTGCTGCTCCCATGATGATGGGTGGAGTTGCTCCAGCTGCCGGCGAAGCTGCTGCTGCTGAAGAGCAAACAGAATTTGACGTAATTTTAACAGCCTTTGGCGATAAGAAAATTAACGTTATTAAAGTAGTTAGAGCTCATACTGGATTAGGCTTAAAAGAAGCTAAAGATTTAGTTGATGGCGTACCAAGTACAGTTAAAGAACAAGTTGCTAAAGACGAAGCTGAAAAAGTTAAGAAAGAACTTGAAGAAGCTGGTGCAACTGTTGAGCTTAAATAAAACAACTAGCAAAGCATTATATAATTATTAAAGTGGTATTGTGATTGACGCAATACCACTTTCGTGTATTTTAAAACAAATTTTAATTCTTTTTGAGAGGTATCGGCTTGGAGAAATATAAAACTAATAAAAAGAATAATCGTATTACTTTTGCCTCCATTGTACCTGCAATTGATAGTCCCGATTTATTAAATATACAATTGGAATCTTTTGAAGATTTTCTTCAACTTAATGTTAAACCAGAAGAAAGAGAAAACAAAGGGCTGCAAGGAACATTCGCTTCTAATTTCCCAATTTTTGATAATAAAGAATTTTATCGACTTGATTTTATCAGCTACAATATTGAAAAATCAAGGTATTCAATTCGCGAATGTGAAGAGCGAGGTTTAACTTATTCTGCACCATTAAAAGCAAAACTACGTCTTTCAACTAAAGATGATGAAACTGAAGAATATGTAAATTCAGTTGAGCAAGATGTCTATTTAGGAAATCTGCCATTTCTAACTGAAAGCGGAACGTTTATTATTAATGGAGCTGAAAGAGTTATAGTAAGTCAGTTGCATAGGTCACCTGGTGTTGCATTTGCGCAGTCTGTTCATCCAAACGGAACACCGATCTATTCTGCAAGAATCATCCCTTTTAGGGGATCTTGGGTGGAATTTGCTACGGACATCAATCATGTAATGTATGTTTATATTGATAGAAGAAAGAAATTCCCTGCAACTACATTGTTAAGAGCAATTGGTTATACAAGTGATGAAGAAATCTTAAGACTTTTCAACTTAATAAAAGAAGTAAAGATTAAAGATTTAAATGAAGAATATTTGGGAAGATTATCAGCAGAAGATGTAATTGATATGAATACCGGTGAAATATTTGTTGCTAAAGATGAGGAATTGACCGAAGAGGTTATTGAAAATTTAGTTGATTCAGGTGTTAAAACAATTAAATTAATTGATTCTGAAACTAGTCAAGATCAAGATTTAATAATTAACACTATTCGGAAAGATACTTCGAAAACCAAAGAAGAAGCCTTATTTGCTATTTATCGTCAGTTGAGATCTGGAGAAGCTCCTGATGTTGATACTGCCGAAGCATTAATAGATAAGCTTTTCTTTAATGAAAAAAGATATGATTTAGGTGAAGTTGGTAGATTTAGAATGAATGATAAGTTGGGACTTGATATTTCAATGGATACAAAGGTTCTAACTACTGAAGATATCATTGCAATTATGTCTAGCATTATAAAATTGAAAGTCGGTAATGTTAATGTGGATGATATTGATCATTTGGGAAATAGACGTGTGAGAACAGTTGGCGAGCAACTTATGCAGCAGTACAATGTTGGGTTAGCGCGTATGGCTCGTACAATTAAAGAGCGAATGAATATGAGAGATACTGAAAACATGCAACCTCAAGATCTAGTAAATGCTAGAACCATGAGTAGTGTAATAAATGCATTTTTTGGTACAAATCAGTTATCACAATTTATGGATCAAACGAATCCCCTCTCTGAACTTACTCATAAGAGAAGAGTTTCTGCTTTAGGTCCTGGTGGTCTAACTAGAGAAAGAGCCGGATTTGAAGTTCGTGACGTTCACCATTCACATTATGGTCGTTTATGTCCGATTGAAACTCCTGAGGGTCCAAACATTGGTTTGATCTCATCTCTTACAATTTTTTCAACTGTTAATGGTTATGGTTTCCTCGAAACTCCATACAGGAAAGTTAAAGATGGAAGAGTAACCAAAGAAGTACACTATTTAAATGCTGATGATGAAGATAATTTTATTATAGCTCAGGCGAATGCTCCTATAAACGAAAAAGGTGAATTTACTAACGAGAGAGTTAAATGTAGATTCAAAGGAGAATTTCCTGTAGTTCTACCTGAACAAGTTGATTACATGGACGTTGCTCCTTCCCAGATTGTTAGTGCCGGTGCAGCTCTTATTCCATTTTTAGAACATGATGATGCGAACAGGGCTTTAATGGGATCTAACATGCAGCGTCAAGCTGTACCTTTGCTGCAGCCTCAAGCTCCAATTGTTGGTACCGGAATGGAAATGAAGGTAGCTCATGATTCTCGATCTATTATCTTAGCTGAGGATAATGGAGTTGTAGAATTGGTCGATGCTAATAATATTGTTGTTAAATATGAACTTGATCCTGATAGTGATGAAGCAATAGCAAATTTCGATGATGAAAGAAGAGTTGAGTATTCACTAATCAAATTTACCGGAACGAACCAAGAAACTTGCTTTAACCAAAAACCTGTTGTTAAGACTGGGCAGAAGGTTAAAAAGGGTGATGTCTTAGCTGATGGACCTGCAATTGAAAATGGAGAATTAGCTCTTGGTAGAAACGTATCTGTTGCTTTTATGCCATGGGGTGGTTACAATTTTGAGGATGCTATCGTAATTAGCGAAAAGATGGTCACCGAAGATTCATTTACTTCAATTCATATTGAAGAGTTCGAACTTCAAGTAAGAGAAACTAAAAGAGGTGAAGAAGAATTAACCAGAGATATCCCGAATGTGAGCGAAGAAGCAACAAAAAATCTTGATGAAAATGGTATTATCAGAGAAGGTGCAATAGTCCAAGAAGGTGAGATCTTAATTGGAAAAATTACACCAAAAGGTGAATCCGATCCAACACCGGAAGAAAAATTATTAAAAGCAATTTTTGGTGATAAAGCTGGTGATGTTAAAGATGCTTCTTTAAAAGCTCCTCCTGGATTAAAAGGTATTGTAATAAAAACAAGATTATTTAGTAGAAAAAGAAAAGATAACGAAGCTAAGAAATTTGAAAAGAAAGAAATTGAACGATTAGAAAAAGAATTAGAGGATGCTAAAGTAAAGCATTATCAAAAGCTGATTGATAAATTAAATAAAATTGGTGTTGGTAAGAGCACTATTGGTATTCGTGATCTTGACGGAACTGTAGTTTTGAGAAGTGGAGTTGCTATTAAGGATTCTACATTCCCGGGTATTCCCGATGTTACAAAACTTGACTATACACAAGAATGGTATAAGGATACAAAATCAAATGATTTAGTTAAGAAATTGTTTGTTAATTATTTCAATGTTCTTTCTGAATTAAATGAAGAATTTAAGAGGGAAAAAACTAATATTCAAAGCGGAGACGAGTTACCTCCAGGAATTGTTCAACTGGCAAAAGTTTATGTTGCCAAAAAGAGGAAATTGCAGGTTGGTGATAAAATGGCTGGTCGTCATGGTAACAAAGGTGTTGTTGCTAAAATTGTTCCTATTGAGGATATGCCTTACCATGAAGATGGAACGCCTGTTGATATAGTGCTTAATCCATTAGGTGTGCCTTCCCGTATGAACCTTGGTCAATTGTATGAAACTGCACTTGGTTGGGTTGGAAAAGAATTAGGATTAAAATTTGAGACACCAATTTTTGACGGTGCAAGTTATATTGACGTAGATGATTATTTAAAAGAAGCAGGATTGCCTCTTGGTAGTAAAACTACTCTCTACGATGGAAGAACTGGAGAGAAATTCCATCAAAAAGTAACTTGTGGGTATATTTATATGTTGAAACTTGGACACATGGTCGAAGATAAACTCCATGCGCGATCAATTGGTCCATACTCGCTGATTACTCAACAACCTCTGGGTGGTAAAGCTCAGTTTGGTGGTCAGAGATTTGGTGAAATGGAAGTTTGGGCACTCGAGGGTTATGGTGCTGCGCATATTTTACAAGAAATTTTAACTGTTAAGAGTGATGATGTTACAGGTAGAGCTAAGACTTATGAAGCAATTGTTAAAGGTGAAAATTTGGGTAAACCAAATATACCTGAGTCCTTTAACGTACTAATTAAAGAGCTCCAGGGTCTGGGCTTAGATATAAAGGTGAACTAATTAAAACTAAATATTTATTTGTGTTTTAAGGAGAATTTTTAATGAGATTTAGAAATCAAGAATCTAAAATAAAACATATTGATAAACTCACTGTTAGTCTTGCAAGTCCTGATGATATTCTATCAAGATCGCATGGTGAGGTTACAAAACCGGAAACAATTAATTATAGATCTTTCAGGCCTGAAAAAGATGGATTGTTTTGTGAGAAAATCTTTGGGCCGGTAAAAGACTGGGAATGTGCTTGTGGAAAGTATAAAGGTATCCGTTACAAGGGAATAGTTTGTGATAGATGCGGTGTTGAGGTAATTTTAAAGAGTGTTCGTAGAGAAAGAATGGGACACATTGGTTTAGCAGTTCCAGTGGTTCATATTTGGTTTTTCAAATCACTTCCTTCCAAAATTGGAAACATAATTGGGATGAAAACAAAAGATCTTGAAAAAATCATTTATTATGAATCATATGCTGTTATTAATCCAGGGGTAACTGGATTGAACAAAAAGGATTTAATATCTGAAGATCAGTATTTCGAAATTGTCAGTTCACTACCTCATGATAATGATGCACTTGATGATGACGATCCTAATAAATTTGTTGCCAAAATTGGTGGTGAAGGTGTTAGATATCTTTTAAAAGAGGTTGATGTTGAAAAAACATTCAGAGAGTTAAAAGCTCAACTTAAAAATGAGACTTCTCAACAAAAAAGAAATGACAGTTTAAAAAGATTAAGAGTATTAGAAGCTTTCAGAGATCATGAAGGAAAAGTTCCTAATAAACCGGAATGGATGGTTCTTAGTGTTGTACCTGTTATTCCTCCAGAATTAAGACCTTTAGTTCCATTGGAAGGCGGAAGGTTTGCAACTAGTGATCTAAATGATCTATATAGAAGAGTTATTATTCGTAATAACAGACTTAAAAGATTAATTGACATAAAAGCACCCGAAGTTATTCTGAGAAACGAAAAGAGAATGCTTCAAGAATCTATAGATGCGTTATTTGATAATTCAAGAAGATCAAGTGCAGTAAGAAGTGACGGTAATCGTCCGCTCAAATCTTTAAGTGATATGCTAAAAGGTAAGCAAGGTAGATTTCGTCAGAACTTGCTTGGAAAAAGAGTTGATTATTCAGGCCGTTCAGTGATTGTTGTTGGACCAGAATTAAAACTTCATGAATGCGGTTTACCGAAAGATATGGCGGTTGAACTATTTAAACCTTTTATCATCAGGAAATTACTCGATAGAGGTTATTATAAAACTGTAAAAAGTGCAAGAAAAGCAGTTGATAGAAAAGAGCCTATTGTCTGGGATATTTTAGAGAAATTGATTGTTGGTCATCCCGTTATGCTCAACAGAGCTCCAACCTTGCATAGGTTAGGAATTCAAGCTTTCCAGCCAAAATTAATTGATGGTAAAGCTATTCAACTTCACCCAATGGTTTGTACTGCTTTTAACGCAGATTTTGACGGTGATCAAATGGCTGTTCACGTGCCTCTCTCATACGAAGCACAATTAGAAGCTTCTGTTTTGATGCTTTCTAGTCATAACATTTTATCCCCTCAAAATGGTAGTCCGATTGTTGTTCCTACACAGGATATTGTTTTAGGGTGTTATTACCTTACTAAAGTACTTTCAGGTGCAAAAGGTGAGGGACTTATCTTTAGTGATGCTAAAGAAGTTATTATTGCTCATGATACAGGTGAACTTGATTTACATGCTAAGATTAAATTCAAATTTGATGGCAAATTTATAGAAACTACTACTGGTAGAGTGATTTTCAATGAAATAGTTCCGTCAGAAATGGGATTCTTTAATGAACTGTTAATTAAAAAGGTATTTAGCGGTTTTATTTATAAAATGTTTATAAAGCTAGGTAATAAAGTAACAGCTAAATTTTTGGATGACCTTAAATCAATAGGTTATAAATATGCTACAAAAGCTGGTATCTCAATTAGCTTTAGTGATATGATTGTTCCGGAAGAGAAGAAAAAACTTATTGATGATTCCAATAAGAAAGTTTCAGGAATTTTAGATGAACATGAGCAAGGTTTAATAACAGATGCTGAGCGTTATAATAAAATTATTGACGTTTGGACACATACAACTAATAATGTAAGTAAATCATTAATTGAAAAAATTAAAGTTGATCAACATGGGTTTAACTCGTTACATATGATGGTTGATTCCGGTGCGAGAGGTTCACAAGAACAGGTTCGCCAGTTAGCTGGTATGCGTGGATTAATGATGAAACCCCAAAAAAGTTTATCAGGTCAATCAGGCGAAATTATTGAAAACCCGATTGTTGCTAACTTTAAAGAAGGTTTAACTGTACTTGAATACTTTATTTCAACACATGGTGCTAGAAAAGGTTTGGCTGATACAGCGCTTAAAACTGCAGATGCTGGTTATTTAACTAGAAGACTGTGCGATGTTGCGCAAGATGTGATTATTTCTGAGGATGACTGCGGTACAATTAGAGGTGTTTACGTTTCCGCGCTTAAAGATGTTGAGCTTGAAAGAGAACCATTAGCTGAAAGAATTATAGGACGTACAACTCAAGAAGATGTATATGATCCAAGAACAGATGATTTAATAATCGAAGCTGGTGAGCAAATTTCTGAAGAAGTTGCCGAACAAATCGATGATGCAAATATCGATTCAGTTTATATTAGAACAGTACTTACATGTGAATCAAAACATGGTGTATGTGCAAAATGTTACGGAAGAAACCTAACAACAGGTAACATTGCTGATATTGGCGAAGCAGTTGGAATCGTAGCAGCTCAATCAATCGGGGAACCGGGGACACAGCTTACACTTAGAACGTTTCACTTGGGTGGTACATCATCTAGAATTGCAAGTCAATCGCAAGTCGAATCAAGTGTCGAAGGTAAAGTTCAATTTGATAGAGTAAATTATGTTGAAAAAGAGGATTTTAGGGGAGCGGTTAAAGTCTTAACAGGTAGAAGAGGTTCTATTGGTATTTATGATGATGATAATCGACAAATTAAAAAGTACGATATCCCTTATGGTTCTGAACTTTTAGTAAATGATGGAGATATGATTAAAAAGAAACAACCTCTTTATAATCATGATCCTTATAATGCAGTTATTCTTACAGATATTCCCGGCAGAATAGAGTTTATCGATTTTGTTGATAACGTTACTATTCAACAAGTTGCAGATGAACAAACTGGTCACGTTCAAAAAGTTGTTATTGAATCAAAAGATAAGAATTTAACTCCAAGTATTAGAGTATTTCAAGAAGATGGAACTGAAAAAATTCTTAACTTACCTACAAATGCATATTTGGCAGTTGAAGAAGGTGAGAAAGTTGGAGCAGGTACAATTCTCGCCAAAATTTCAAAATCAACATCTAAATCAAGAGATATTACTGGCGGTCTTCCTAGAGTAACAGAACTTTTTGAAGCTAGAAGTCCTCATGATCCTGCTGTTGTATCTGAAATTGAAGGTATTGTTAAGTTTGGTGCCAGAAAGAAAGGTTCAAGAGAAATTATTATTGAATCACTCGATGGTGTAACAGAACATGTTTATAATGTATCTTACAGTAAACATATTTTGGTTCAGGAAGGCGATGAAATTCCTGCTGGTGAAAAGATAACAGACGGTCCAATTGACCCTCATGATATTCTCAAAATAAAAGGAACAAATGCCGTACAAGAATATCTTGTAAATGAAATTCAAGATGTTTACAGATTGCAAGGTGTTAAAATTAATGACAAGCATATTGAAGTTATTGTAAAACAAATGCTTCAAAAATTGAGAGTCGTCTCATCAGGTGATACTTCATTTATTGAAGAAGATTTAGTTGATAGAATTAAATTTATTGAAGAGAATGAAAGCATAAAATCTAAAGTTGTTGTTGAAGATGTTGGTGGCTCTGAATTGATGATTGGTGAATTGCTTACAAAAGCTAGGGTAAGAGAAATTAATGCGGAATTAACAAAGAAAGATTTAGAGAAAATTAAAGTTAAAGATGCTGAACCTGCAACATTTGGAAACGTACTGCTAGGTATTACTCAAGCCGCATTATCCACCGAAAGTTTCTTGTCGGCCGCATCATTCCAAGAAACAACAAAAGTATTAACAAATGCTTCAATATCTGCAAAAGTTGATACGCTTCTAGGACTAAAAGAAAATGTAATTATGGGTCACATTATTCCTGCTGGAACTGGGCTCAAAAAATATAAAAAAATAATACTTACAACTGAGGAAAAAGAGGCTGAAACATCCGATGAAGAAGAAGTATCGGAGCCTGTAGAAGCGTAAAATATATATAAAAATTAATTAAAAAAAATAATGTATCCCTTGCTAATACCAAGGGATATTTTTATATTTTGAGTCTGAATTTTTTATAAGTGCCAAACTAAACGGAGGAAATAAGTGCCAACAATAAGTCAGTTGGTTAGGAAAGGTAGAAAGCAGATAGTAGCTACAAATAAGGCTCCTGCGCTTAATGCTTGTCCTCAAAAGAGAGGAGTTTGTACTCGTGTTTATACTACAACTCCTAAAAAACCAAACTCTGCTTTAAGAAAAGTTGCAAGAGTTAGATTAACAAATGGTAATGAAGTAACCGCATATATTCCCGGTGAAGGACACAATCTTCAAGAACACTCAATCGTTTTAATAAGAGGTGGAAGGATTAAAGATTTACCTGGTGTGCGTTATCACATAATTAGGGGCGCGCTTGATACAAGCGGTGTTGATGAGAGAAAAAAGTCTAGATCAAAATACGGCACTAAAAAACCAAAGAAATAAAATATTATGAGAAAAAGAAGAGCAGAAAAAAGATACATCAAACCAGATCCAAAGTATAATGATCTGTTAGTTGCTAAGTTTATCAACTATATGATGTGGGATGGAAAGAAAACTACTTCTAGAAAGTTAGTTTACGAAAGTTTGGAAATGTTGGAGCAAAAGACAAAGAAACCAGCTTTAGAAATATTTAAAAAAGCAGTTAGTAATGTTCAACCTTATGTTGAAGTTAGAAGCAGAAGAGTTGGAGGTGCCACTTATCAAGTTCCAATGGAAGTTAGGCCCGAAAGAAGGATTGCTCTTGCTTTTAGATGGATAAGAAATTATTCAAGAGATAGAAAAGATAAAACAATGACACTTAAGTTAACTGCAGAACTTTTGGCTGCTTCTAATGGTGAAGGTTCTTCAGTTAAGAAAAAAGATGACGTTCATAGAATGGCAGAAGCTAATAAAGCTTTTGCACACTTTAAATGGTAAAGGAAAGATCTAAGTTAGATGGCTAAAAAAAGAGTAGATATTGCAAAGGTAAGAAACATCGGGATAATGGCACATATTGATGCCGGAAAGACAACTACAACTGAACGTATCTTATATTATACCGGAAGAGTACATAAACTAGGCGAAGTTCATGATGGCGCTGCTACTATGGACTGGATGGAGCAAGAAAAAGAACGCGGTATTACAATTACAAGTGCTGCTACAACTGCTGAGTGGAAAGGTCATCAAATTAATATTATTGATACTCCTGGACATGTTGACTTTACTGTTGAAGTCGAAAGATCATTGAGAGTATTAGATGGTGCTATAGCTCTTTTCTGCGCAGTTGGTGGTGTTGAACCACAATCAGAAACAGTTTGGAGACAAGCAGACAAATATCAAGTTCCAAGAATTGCTTTTGTTAATAAGATGGATAGAGTTGGTGCTGATTTTTATCATGCAGTTGAAATGATGAAAGATAGATTAGGAGCTAATGCGGTTCCAATTACACTTCCGGTCGGTGAAGGTGATTTGTTTGCCGGAGTAATTGACTTGATGTCTATGAAAGCCAGGATGTATAAAGATGATTCGTTTGGTGTTAACTTTGAAGATATGGAAATTCCGACTGATCTTAAAGCTGTTGCCAATAAATATAGAACTTTAATGCTCGAAGCAGTTTCTGATGTGGATGATACTCTATTAGAAAAGTATCTCGATGGTGAAGAAATAAGTGAGAGTGAAATAAAGGCTGTGCTTCGTAAGGCTACTATGGAATTGAAAATAATTCCTGTTTTATGCGGATCTTCATTTAAGAATAAAGGTGTTCAAAAATTATTGGATACGGTTGTTGAGGTTTTACCTTCTCCTATTGATTCAAAAGAAATTGTTGCTCATCATATTCATAAAGATGATAGAGTAGTTAGAGAAATTTCTGAAGATGAAAAATTTACTGCTCTTGCCTTTAAAATTATGACTGATCCTTATGTAGGAAAATTAGCTTTTGTTAGAGTTTACTCAGGTAAACTAAAGGCAGGCTCATATATATATAATTCAGTTTCTGATAAAAAAGAAAGAGTTGGAAGAATATTAGAGATGCATGCAAATCATCGCGAAGACATGGATGAGATTAGAGCAGGTGATATAGTTGCATTTGTTGGTTTAAAAAATACTAGAACAGGTGATACTCTTTGTACTGAAGATGATCAGATTATTTTGGAAAAAATGGCATTCCCTGAACCAGTAATTCAGATTGCAATTGAACCAAAAACTAAAGCTGATCAAGATAAATTATCAGAAGCTTTACAAAAATTATCAGACGAAGACCCAACATTTAAAGTTAGTGTGGATGATGAGACTAATCAAACTTTAATAAGTGGTATGGGTGAACTTCATCTTGAGATTTTAGTTGACCGAATGAAACGAGAATTTAAAGTTGATGCAAATGTTGGTAAGCCTCAAGTAGCTTATAGAGAGACTATTACTGAAACTGTTCAAGCAGAAGGTAAATTTGTAAAACAAAGTGGCGGTAGAGGTAAATACGGTCATGTTTGGTTAGAAATTTCACCTAATGAACCTGGTAAAGGCTTTGAATTTGAAAATGCGATTGTTGGTGGAACTGTGCCGAAAGAATATATTACTCCAGTTTCTAATGGCGTTCAAGAAGCAATGAGAAATGGTGTAATTGCAGGATATCAAGTTGTTGATGTTAAAGTTAAGCTGTATGATGGTTCATATCATGATGTAGATTCAGATGAAATTTCGTTTAAAGTTGCCGGTTCAATGGCATTTAAATCTGGTGCTAGAAAAGCTAGCCCCAAAATCTTGGAACCGATTATGGATGTTGAAGTAACAACACCTGAAGAATATTTAGGTGATGTTATGGGAGATTTGAATTCAAGACGTGGTAAAATAGAAGGTTTTAATTCCCGTAAAGATGCTCAAGTAATAAAAGCAACAGTTCCTTTAGCAGAAATGTTTGGGTATGCAACAACTATTAGATCAATGACACAAGGTAGAGCTATATATTCAATGCAGTTTTTACATTATGCTCAATTACCTAAATCAGTTGAAGATGAAATTGTAGAAAAAACACAATCAAATAAAGTATCATCAGTTTAGATAAATTTAGTAAAAGAGAAAACAACAAGGAGAGAACTAATGGCAAAAGAAAAATTTGATAGGAGTAAGCCACACGTAAATATTGGAACAATTGGACACGTTGATCATGGTAAAACTACACTTACAGCTGCTATAACAATGGCGTTATCAAAAAGAGGTTTGTCAGAACAAAGATCATTTGATAGTATTGATAATGCACCTGAAGAAAGAGAACGTGGTATTACTATTGCTACTGCACACGTCGAATACTCAACAGCAAATAGACATTATGCGCATGTTGATTGTCCTGGTCACGCTGATTACGTTAAGAATATGATTACTGGTGCTGCCCAAATGGATGGTGCAATTCTTGTTGTAGCTGCGACTGATGGTCCTATGCCACAAACTAGAGAGCACATTCTTTTAGCTCGTCAAGTTGGTGTGCCAAAAATGGTGGTTTACATGAATAAAGTTGATATGGTTGATGACGAGGAACTTTTAGAATTAGTTGAAATGGAATTAAGAGAACTATTAACTGAATATGAATTCCCAGGTGATGAAATTCCAATAATTAAAGGATCTGCACTTCAAGCGTTAGAAGCATCAAGTGATGCCGATGTACCTGATACAGATGAAAGATTAAATAGTATTTGGGAACTTATGGAAGCAGTTGATACTTACATCCCAATACCTGAACGTGAATCAGATAAACCATTTATTATGCCTGTGGAAGACGTATTTTCAATTACAGGTCGTGGTACAGTTGCTACTGGTAGAGTTGAAAGGGGCCAAGTTAAATTAGGTGAAGAAGTTGAGCTTATTGGACTTGGAGTTCATAAGAAAACTGTTATAACCGGTATTGAAATGTTTAGAAAAGAATTAGATTCAGCAATTGCTGGTGACAATGCTGGTATCTTAATGAGAGGTATTGGTAAAGATGAAATTGAAAGAGGTATGGTACTTGCAAAGCCTGGATCAATTACACCTCATAAAGTTTTTGAAGGTGAAGTTTATATCCTTTCAAAAGATGAAGGTGGACGTCATACACCATTTTTTAATGGATACAGACCACAATTTTACTTTAGAACTACCGACGTAACAGGTGTTGCAACCTTACCTGAAGGTACAGAAATGGTTATGCCGGGTGATAATGTTAAGATGAAAGTTGAACTTATCTCAGAAATAGCTATGGATGAAGGTTTGAGATTTGCTATACGTGAAGGTGGTAGAACTGTTGGTGCTGGTGTTGTAACAAAGATTTATGAATAAAATTATTTAAGTAAAGCTTGGGAGTTTATGCTCCCAAGTTCTTTAAAATTTTGGAGTTAAAGTGCCTGGTCAAAAAATAAGAATAAGATTAAAATCATACGATCATATTTTAATTGATAAATCTACTGATAAGATTATTAAAACCGTGAAAAGTACTGGTGCAGTTGTTTCGGGTCCAATCCCATTGCCTACAAACAGAACTATTTACACTGTATTAAAATCTCCCCATGTAGATAAGAAATCAAGGGAACAATTTGAGATTAGATCGCACAAACGAATAATTGATATTCATAATTCAAATAACAAGACCGTCGACTCTCTAAGTAAATTAGATATTCCGGCGGGAGTAGATATAGAGATTAAGTTATAGAGGATTTATTATGCCTGGGTTGTTAGGAAAAAAAATTGGAATGACTAGTATCTTTACTGAAGAGGGAGACTCGGTACCAGTAACTGTACTGGAGGTTGGTCCTTGCAAGGTTTTCTCAAAAAAAACTGATGAAAAAGATGGATACAAATCAATCCAAATAGGCTTTGGTGAAAAGAAAGAAAAAAAACTGAACAATGGTCAGAAAGTATTTTTCAAAAAACTAAAGACGAAACCGGTGAAAATTTTAAGAGAGTTTAAGAATTTCTCTAATTATGATGAGCTAAATGTTGGCGATGAACTGAATGTTGAAATATTTTCAGTTGGTGAAAAAGTTGTCGTAAGTGGTGTTAGTATTGGTAAAGGATTTCAAGGTGTTATGAAGAGGCATGGCTTTGGTGGGGTTGGTGGAACAACTCATGGACAAGGTGATCGATTGCGTGCACCTGGTTCTATAGGACAAAGTTCTTATCCATCAAGAGTGTTTAAAGGTACACGAATGGGTGGTAGAACCGGTAATCAAAAAACAAGTGTGAAAAATCTTAAAATAATGAAGATTGTTCCGGATGAAAATTTAATTTTTGTAAAAGGAGCAGTTCCGGGCTCAATAAATTCCTTAATTGAAATCAATAAGTAATTGGTATAGAAATGAAGTTAGATGTTTATAAAATAGACGGTTCTAAGAGTGGTGAAACAATAACTCTTGATGAAAATATTTTTGGAATAGAACCAAATAATCATGTCTTGTATTTGACTATTAAAGCACATTTAGCAAATAAAAGACAAGGCACCCATAAAGCTAAAGAAAGAAACGAAGTAAGAGGTGGCGGTAGAAAACCATGGAAACAAAAAGGTAGAGGTACTGCTAGAGCCGGAACAACCAGATCACCATTATGGGTTGGTGGAGGTACAATATTTGGACCTAAGCCAAGAGATTATTCTCAAAGTATAAATAAAAAAGTCAAAAAACTTGCTAGAAAATCTGCTTTGTCAAGTAAAGCTAAAGCTGAACAAATAGTTGTGGTTGAGGATTTTAATTTTGAAAGTCCTAAAACAAAAGAATTCGCAAGTGTTATTAAATCATTGAATTTAGAAGGCAAGAAAATATTGTTATTGACTTCAGAAAATTTAGAAAATGTTTACAAATCTGGTAGAAATATTTCTAAAGTTAATATTTTAGAAGCAAGCAATGCATCAACTTACGATTTAGTAAATAATCAAGTTTTAGTACTTCAAAAAGGTGCTCTTGATAAAATAGTAAGTTCTTTAAATTAAAACTAGTTGGATAAGAAATGCGAAACGTGTTAATAAAACCTTTAATTACCGAAAAAATGAATGACCTTACAGAGTCTGAGGTAAAGTACGGATTTATAGTTGATATAAATGCTAATAAAATTGAAATAGCTAAAGCAATAAAAGCTAAATTTGAAGTTGAAGTTAAATCAATTAATACAATCAAGTACAAAGGTAAGACTAAATCACAATTTACGAGAAAAGGGCGTTTCGAAGGTAAAACTCCCAGCTATAAAAAGGCAATTATAACTCTTAAAGAAGGTCAAACTATTGACATGTTCGGAGAAGTATAGTTTTGAATTGGAGTAATTAAATGGCTATTAGAAAATTTAAACCAAATACACCGGGTACTCGATTTATGTCCGTTTCCGATTTTTCGGAAATAACAAAAAGTACTCCTGAAAAATCATTGACCGCATCTTTAAGTAAATCTGCTGGAAGAAATAATAAAGGTCGTATTACTACAAGACATCGTGGTGGTGGTCATAAAAGAAGATATAGAATTATTGACTTTAAAAGAAATAAAGATGGTGTTCCAGCAAAAGTATTTGCAATAGAATATGATCCAAACAGATCAGCAAGAATTGCACTATTACACTATGCCGATGGAGAAAAGAGATATATTCTTGCTCCAAATACATTAGTAGTTGGAAACACGGTTCAATCAGGTGAAGGTAGTGATATTAAAGTTGGCAACGCTTTAAAACTTAAAGATTTACCTGTAGGAAGTTTCATTCATAACGTTGAACTTAAACCTGGGAAAGGTGGTCAGTTAGGTCGTTCGGCCGGAACTGCTATTCAGTTGATGGCCAAAGAGGGCAAATATGCTCAATTAAAAATGCCTTCAGGCGAAATAAGAATGATCAGTTTAGAATGTAAAGCAACATATGGCATTGTTGGTAATTCATCACATGAAAATATTAGTATTGGTAAAGCGGGAAGATCAAGATGGTTGGGTAAAAGACCTTCTGTTCGTGGAGTTGTAATGAATCCTGTTGATCATCCTATGGGTGGTGGTGAAGGAAGAACTTCAGGCGGCGGTCATCCAGTTTCTCCATGGGGCCAAAAAGCTAAAGGATTGAAAACTAGAAAAGTTGGAAAGCAATCAAATAAATTCATTGTTAAACGTAGAAAAAGTTAGAGAATAAGATATGCCAAGATCCGTAAAAAAAGGTCCTTTCATCGATATGAAACTTCTTTCTAAAATTCAAAAGATGAATGAATCAGGTCAAAAGAAAATTATTAAAACTTGGTCTAGATCAAGTACAATTTCTCCAGAATTTGTTGGACATACAATTGCTGTACATAATGGGAATAAAATGATACCCATTTATATATCAGAGAATATGGTTGGACATAAATTAGGTGAATTTTCACCAACAAGAATTTTCCGTGGACACCCCGGAACAAAAGCTGAAAAAGCTTCGAGAATGAAAAAATAGGTTTGAGGAATATTGTAAATGGAAGCAAAAGCTACAAATAAACACATAAGTACATCACCGCGAAAAATGAGATTGGTGATTGATCTGATCAGAGGTGAATCAGTTGATAAGGCTATTGAGATTCTTCACTTTAGCCCAAAACATGCAGCTAAAGATGCAGAAAGAGTTTTGAGATCAGCAGTTTCAAATCTTTTTAATAAAGATGAAGAATCTAAACATGAACCATCTGACTTATATGTAAAAGAAGCATATGTTAATCAAGGACCAGCGCTAAAAAGATTATTGCCTGCTCCAATGGGAAGAGCATTCAGAATCAAAAAAAGATCAAATCACTTAACTATTGTTGTAGCTTTAAAAAGAAAATTGCAGGAGGTTTAGTTGGGTCAGAAGACAAATCCTATAGGTTTAAGAGTTGGTAAAATTCGTGGTTGGGAATCAAATTGGTTTGAATCAAAAAGTTACGCAACAAAACTTAAAGAAGATAAGAATATTAGAAAGTATATCAGGCAGCGTTTAACCAAAGCTGGTGTTTCAAGAATTATCATTAATAGAACTTCTAAAAATGTAATTCTAACAATTCATACATCAAGACCTGGTGTAGTTATTGGTAAAAGCGGTAAAGAGATAACTCAACTTGAACAAGAATTAAAGAAAGTAACTGATAAAGAAGTTAAAGTTCAGATAAACGAAATTAAGAGACCTGAATTAGATGCGTATTTAGTTGGTGAAAATGTTGCTAACCAGCTTAAAGGAAGAGTTTCATTTAGAAGAGCCATGAAACAAGCGATTACTTCTTCAATGAGAATGGGTGCAGAAGGTATTAGAGTTATGTGTTCTGGTAGATTAGGCGGCGCAGAAATGGCTAGAACTGAGCAGTACAAAGAAGGTAGAATTCCATTGCATACAATTAGAGCTGATATAGACTACGCAAGTACAACTGCTCATACAATTTATGGTGCAATTGGTGTAAAAGTTTGGATTTGTCGCGGTGAAATTTTAGGCAAAAGAGTAACCGACTAAGATATCTAGGAGTTTTAATTATGTTAATGCCGAAAAGAGTAAAATTTAGAAAACAACAACGTGGTAAAATGAAGGGCAAAGCCACCAGAGGTGCTGTAGTCAGCTTTGGTGATTTAGGTCTTAAAGCTCTTGAACCAGCTTGGATTACAAGTAGACAAATTGAAGCTTGCAGAGTTGCAATTACCCGTAAAATGAAAAGAGACGGTAAAGTTTGGATTAGAATTTTTCCTGATAAACCGGTATCTAAAAAACCATTAGAAACTAGGATGGGTAAAGGTAAGGGTGCTCCGGAATTTTGGGTAGCTCCTATTAGACCTGGTAGAATTATGTTTGAAGTTTCCGGTGTTTCTAAACAGCTAGCAATAGAAGCATTAAGTTTGGCTTCTCATAAATTACCTATTAAAACTAAAGTGGTTGTTAGACCAGATTACGAATAATTGAAGGTAGATTATAAATGAAAATGTACGAAATACTTGAAATGTCTGATGAAGAAATTCAGAAAAGAATTGAAGAAGAAGAAGATAATTTAATAGATCTAAAATTTCAACATGAATTAAAAAACTTAACTAATACAGCTAAGTTAAGTATTGCTAAGAAAGATATTGCAAGGTTAAAGACTGTAATAAGAGAAAGACAATTAAAATCATCTTCAGAAACAAAAGAAATATAACCGGGAGAAATTCTAGATAAATGGAAAATCGGAACTTAAGAAAATCAAGAATAGGTGTTGTAGTTTCAACTAAAATGAATAAGAGTATTTTGGTTGCAATGGAAAGAAAAGTTGCACATCCTATCTATAAAAAATATTTCAAAAAGACCACTAAGCTCATGGCTCACGATGAAAATAATGAATGTGGAATTGGTGATACAGTTAAATTAATGGAGACAAGACCATTAAGTAAAAATAAAAAGTGGCGTTTAGTTGAAATTATTGAGAAAGCTAAATAAGGTCTGTATAGGGAGTTTACCATAAATGATACAAGAAGAATCAAATTTAGTAGTCGCTGATAATTCCGGCGCAAAAAAAGTAAGATGTATTAGAGTATTGGGCGGCAGTAACAGACGTTATGCTGGAGTTGGCGACTTAGTTGTTGTTTCCGTTAAAACAGCCTTACCTAATGGCGGAGTAAAAAAAGGTGAAATATCCAAAGCCGTTATAGTTAGAACCAAAAAAGAAGTAAGACGTACAGATGGTTCTTATATCAGATTTGATGAAAATGCTGCTGTACTACTAAACGCTCAAGATGAACCAAGAGGAACTAGAATATTTGGCCCGGTTGCTAGAGAATTGAGAGATAAAAAATTTATGAAAATAATTTCACTAGCGCCTGAAGTTTTATAAAGAGGAAAATTAATGAAACTTAAAAAAGAAGATAATGTAATTGTAATTTCTGGAAACTTTAAGGGGAAAACCGGAAAAATTCTAAAAGTATTTCCAAAGAAAAATAGAGTTATAATTGAAGGTGTTAATCTTAGAAAAAGACACACAAAAGCTAGTCAGCAAAATCCACAAGGTGGAATTATTGAGAAAGAATCACCAATTGAAGCTTCTAATGTTATGATTCTTGACCCTAAGAGTAATGAAGCCACTAAAATTGGTAAAAAAATTATTATCGATGAAAAAACTGGTAAGAAAAGATCAGTTAGGATTAGTAGAGTTAGCGGAGAAATGTTAGCATAACAAAAATTGATTATTGAGAAGAAAATGGCAGAGAAAACAAAAAAATCAAATAAAAAGCAAGATGTACCAAAGGAATCAGCAAAGAAAGAAGTGGCTGAAGTAAAAATAACTCCTAGGTTATTTGAAAAATATAAAAACGAAATTGTACCGGCATTGATGAAGCAATTTTCATACAAAAGTGTTATGGAAGTTCCTAAATTACAGAAAATAGTTGTTAATATGGGTGTCGGAGCAGCTGTTCAAGATTCTAAAGTTTTGGATGAAGCGATAAAAGATCTTGAAACTATTACTGGTCAGAAGTCTAGTGTTAGAATTGCTAAAAAAGCTATTTCTAATTTCAAACTTCGTGAAGGAATGAAAATTGGTGCTATGGTTACATTACGCCGCGAAAGAATGTATGAATTTTTAGATAGATTAGTTACTGTTGTCATGCCAAGAATCAGAGACTTTAGAGGTGTTTCCGATAAATCCTTTGATGGAAGAGGAAATTATACTTTGGGTGTTAAAGAACAAATCATTTTTCCGGAAATAAATATTGATAAAATATCTAAAGTTCTTGGAATGGATATTACATTTGTAACAAGCTCTAAAACTGATAATGAAGCTTATGAATTATTAAAAGCCTTTAAATTTCCATTTAAGAAAAAAGAAATTAATAACGGATAATTAAGGAAGTATATGTCAAGAAAATGCTTAATTGCTAGAGAAGAAAAAAGACAACAATTAGTTGATAAATATGCCGATTTGAGAAAAGAACTTAAAGCTAAAGGTGAATGGGATGAATTACAGAAATTACCAAGAAATTCATCGCCAATACGGCTGAGAAATAGATGTGTAATGACAGGAAGACCTAGAGGTTATATTAGTAAATTTGGAGTGTCAAGATTAGTTTTTAGAGAGATGGCTCTCAAAGGTGAAATTCCAGGAATTAAGAAAGCTAGTTGGTAAAAGAGGAGAATAATAAATGCCAGTTACAGATCCGATTGCAGATTTTTTGACAAGAGTTAGAAATGCTTTACATGCAAAAAAGAAATATGTTGATATTCCATCTTCAAAAATGAAATTGAAAATGACTGAAATCCTTAAAGAAAACAGTTTTATTAAAGATTTCAACGTTATTGAAGATACAAAACAAAATATTATTAGAATTCATTTAAAATATAAAAATGGTGAACCTTCTATTTCTGGACTTAAAAAAATAAGTACTCCGGGTTTACGTTCTTATGTTGGAAAAGAAGATTTACCAAGAGTATTAAATGGATTGGGTTTGGCTATTCTTTCTACTTCGAAGGGATTGCTAACAGATAAACAAGCAAAAAATGAATCAGTTGGTGGCGAAGTAATCTGCCACATTTGGTAATTTATTTACGGAGTTGAGTCGTGTCAAGAGTTGGTAAAAAACCAATAAATATTAAAGATGTAGAGTTTACAAAAAAGGGTAATACTTTAACCGTTAAAGGTAAATTTGGACAATTAGAAAAAACATTTCATTCTAACATTGATATTAATGTTGAAGGTGAAGAAGTTCTGGTAACGAGGCCAAACGACCTTAGAGAGAATAGAGCGCTGCATGGATTAACTAGAGCTCTAATAAACAATATGGTTGAAGGTGTTTCAGCGGGCTTCAGTAAAACTTTGGATATAGTTGGTGTTGGATATAAGGCTGAACAAAAAGATAAAAATTTGCTTTTAACAATTGGTTACTCGCATCCAATTTATTTCGTCCCTCCGGATGAGATAAAAATTGAAGCTGTTACACCAACACAAATAAAAATTAGCGGGTGTGATAAAGAGCTAGTTGGACAAATTGCTGCAAAAATTCGATCTTTTAGAAAACCTGAACCATATAAAGGAAAAGGTATTAAATATTCTAATGAAACAATTATCAGAAAAGCAGGTAAAACAGCCGGTAAATAGGAGTTTATAAGGTAAAATGAGTACTAAAAGATTAAAAAAGAAGATTAGAGTTCGAAAAAAAATTACTGGTACAGCTGATAGACCAAGAATGGCTGTTTTCAAGAGTCTAAAGCAAATTTATGCTCAGATTATTGATGATACATCAGGCGTTACATTAGCTGCGGCTTCATCACTTTCTAAAGAAATTGAAAAGGAAATTGGTAAGGCAAAAAATAAAACTGAAAAAGGTAAGGTTGTTGGTAAATTGATTGCTGAAAAAGCTAGTGAAAAAGGAATAAAAACAATTGTTTTTGATCGTAGTGGTTATCGCTACCATGGAAGAGTTCAAGCAATTGCTGAAGGCGCTAGAGAGGGCGGACTTAAATTTTAATGTAATATATCTCATTGCCGGATCGTCTAATGGTAGGACAACGGCCTTTGACGCCGTCTGTAGAGGTTCGAATCCTCTTCCGGCAACAAAAATTCTGAAACTAAGGAGTAAAAATTGAAGCATAAAAAAGTTAGCGGATTAGATGCACTAAAAGAAAAAGTAGTACATATTAATCGTGTTGCTAAGGTTGTTAAAGGCGGTAGAAGATTTAGTTTTAATGCCATAGTCGTTGTTGGAGACAGTGATGGTCACGTTGGTGTTGGTTTAGGAAAAGCTAATGAAGTAACAGATGCTATTTCTAAAGGTATTGATGATGCTAAGAAAAATGTTTATAGAATATCTTTACACAAGGGAACTATTCCACATACGATTATTGGTAAATATGGCGCTGGAAAAGTTCTTCTAAAACCTGCGTCTCCTGGTACCGGTCTTATTGCCGGAGGTGGAGTTAGAGCTGTTTTGGAAATGGCAGGTGTTCAAGATATTTTAACAAAGTCTTTAGGGTCAAGTAATCCTCATAACCAAGTTAAAGCGACATTGCAGGGTTTATTAAATTTAATTGATGCAAAAACAATGGCTAATAAGAGGGATATTGAAATTAGCCAGTTATTCAGTGTTTAATTAAGGAATTGATGAGAATGAAGATAAAAATTACTCAGACAAAAAGTGTTATTGATCGACCAAAAGACCAGAAGTTAACAATTAAGGCACTTGGTTTAGGAAGACCTAACTACTCTAAAACACATAATGACACTCCTCAAATTAGAGGAATGGTTAATAAAGTTTCCCATTTAGTTACAGTGGAAAAAATTAAAGATTAAGGTTGAAAATGGATATTTTAAGTAATCTTAAATATGCTGAAGGTTCAGTAAAAAATAGAAAAAGAATTGGTCGTGGCGAAGGGACTGGTAGAGGCGGTACTGCTACAAAAGGTATGAACGGCCAAAGATCACGTTCCGGCTTTAAATATAGAGCTTGGTTCGAAGGGGGTCAAATGCCTCTGCAGAGAAGAGTTCCTAAGCGTGGTTTTACAAATATTTTCAAAGTTAATTATCAAGCAGTTAATATTGAAAAACTTCAAAAATTGGTTGATGATAAGAAAATCAAAGACACTGTTAATGCTCAAGTATTATTTGAGAATGGTGTAATTAAAAAATTAGATGCCCCATTTAAATTACTTGGTAATGGTGAGCTTAAAGCAAAATTAAATGTTGAAGTAAAATATTTTAGTAAATCTGCAAAAGAAAAAATTGAAGCTGCCGGTGGTAGCATAAAAGAGATCTAATTTAATGGGTAAAATTCAGGATACTTTCCGCAATGTTTTTAAAATTCAAGAATTAAGAGACAGAATTCTCTATACTCTTGGATTATTAGTTATTGTTAGAGTTGGTGCTCATATTACATTGCCCGGCATCGATTCATATCTTTTAGCTGAAGCGATGGCAAACAAAACAACTGATAATTTGCTTGGTTTGTATGATATGTTTGCAGGTGGGGCATTTTCTAATGCAGCTATTTTTGCTCTGGGGATTATGCCTTACATTTCTGCCTCTATTATTATTCAGCTTGGTGGAGCAGTTATTCCTTATTTCCAGAAACTCCAGAAAGAAGGAGAAGAAGGTAGAAAGAAGATTACTCAGCTTACAAGATATGGAACTGTTTTAATTTCTTTGTTCCAAAGTTTAGGTGTTGTAACCGGTGTTATTATGAATACTTCTTTTAATGGTGTCTCAGTTGTTCCTGAGGAAATTAGAGGTGTTGGATTTGTAATTTCATCAGTAATACTTTTAGTTGCTGGTACCGTATTTATGATGTGGATGGGTGAGCAAATTACTGAAAAAGGTATTGGGAATGGAATTTCACTTATTATTTTTATTAATATCATTAATCTTTTGCCCTTTGCAATTTTGGATGAAATTAGATTAATTGATGCTGGTACAAGAAATATAGTAATTGAAATTGCGATATTAGTTTTTATGGGCTTTATTATTGCAGGTATTGTTTTAGTAACTCAGGGAACAAGAAGAATACCTGTTCAATATGCTAAAAGAGTAGTTGGCAGAAAAGTGTACGGAGGTGTTACACAGTACATTCCTCTAAGAGTAAATACAGCTGGAGTTATGCCAATTATTTTTGCTCAGGCGATAATGTTTCTACCAAGTACGGTTTTATCATTTTTCCCAAACAATGAATTTATGCAAAGTTTAGCCGGATATTTTAATTACACCAGCTTTACTTATTCTTTTATATATGCAATTATAATAGTGTTCTTTACTTATTTTTACACCGCTATCGCTTTTAATCCCCAAGAAGTTGCAGAAACTATGAAAAAACAAGGAGGTTTTGTTCCGGGAATTAGACCTGGTAAACAAACGTCTGAGTTTATTGATAATATTTTGACGAAAATCACCTTACCTGGTTCAATATTTTTAGCAATAGTTGCTATTTTACCGGCTTTTGTTTCTCGTTTAGGTGTGTCAGGTAGTTTTGCTCAATTTTTTGGTGGAACAAGTTTATTGATTATGGTTGGTGTTGCTCTTGATACACTTCAGCAAGTAGAATCTCATTTACTTATGCGTCATTATGATGGTTTTATGAAATCTGGCAAGATGAAAGGTCGTAGATAGTTGGTTAATTGTGATAATTATTAAAAGTAAAAAAGAGATTGATTATATCAGAGAGAGTGCCAAGATAGTAGCTGAAACATTACAACTTGTTAAAAGATATGCCGAAGTTGGTAAAACGACTACAGAGCTAGATACAATAGCTGAGGATTATATACGAAGTAATGATGGAATACCTGCTTTCAAAGGTTATTCTCAGGCTGGTGCTATTGATTTTCCTGGGACAATCTGTGCTTCAATAAATGAAGAAGTTGTTCATGGAATTCCGAGTAACAGAGTTTTGGAAAATGGTGATCTTTTATCAATAGATGTTGGTGTTGAAAAAAATGGTTATTTTGGAGACGCTGCAATAACAATTGCCATTGGCGATGTTGAAGAAGAAAAACTCAAATTATTAGAAGCTACTGAGAAGTCGCTTTATTTAGGTATAGAGCAAGCAAAAGTTGAAAATAGAATTGGAGATATTTCGGCTTCAATTCAAGAATATATTGAAAGTCATGGTTTTTCTATTGTAAGAGATTTATGCGGACATGGAGTTGGAAAGTATTTACATGAAGATCCGCAAATTCCAAATTTTGGAAAAGCTAATAGTGGTCCAAAAATTAAAAATGGAATGACCATTGCAATTGAGCCAATGATAAATATTGGCACATATGAAGTTACTGTCGCAAATGATGGCTGGACAGTTTTAACAAGAGATAGAAAAGCATCTGCTCATTTTGAGCATACAGTTGCAATAATAAATAATTATCCAGAAATATTATCGGTCTGTTAATTAATGGCAAAACAAGAATCAATAAAGGTCGACGGCGTTATCACAGAAACTTTACCAAATGCACACTTTAAGGTAAAGCTTGAAAACGGACACGAAATATTGGCTCATATTTCCGGTAAGATGAGGATGCATTTTATTAAAATATTAGTCGGTGATAAAGTTGCTATTGAATTATCACCATATGATTTAAATAAAGGTAGAATTACATATAGGTATAAATAACGGAGCTACTATGAAAGTTCGGGCATCTGTAAAAAAAATGTGCGACCATTGTAAAATTATTAAAAGAAATGGGACTGTCAGAGTAATCTGTAAGAACCCAAAACACAAACAACGTCAAGGTTAAAAGAAATTTAGGAGAATAGTAATTTGGCTAGGATTGCAGGAATTGATTTACCAAAACAGAAAAAAGCTTATATAGGATTAACCTACATTTATGGAATTGGTCAGCATACTGCGTTAGAAATTTTAGAAAAAGCAGCAGTAGATCCTAATAAAAAAGTTTTAGACCTTACTGAAGAAGAAGTTGCTAAAGTAAGAGCAATTATGACTGCTGAATTGAAGGTTGAAGGTGCTTTAAGAAGTGAAGTTCAGCAAAATATTAAAAGGTTAATGGATATTGGAACCTATAGAGGTTTGCGACACAGACGTGGTTTACCAGTTAGAGGTCAAAGGACCAAAACTAATTCTCGCACAAGAAAGGGTAAAAAGAGAACAGTCGCTGGCAAAAAGAAAGCACCAAAATAATATTAAATTGATAATTAATTATAGCTATAGGAGTTTTTAACTTGGCAAAAGTTACAAGAAAATCTAAAAAGAAAGTTCATGTTGATGCAGTTGGGCTTGCTCACATTAAAGCATCTTTTAATAATGTATTGGTTACAATAACAGATGTTTACGGCAATACCATTTCATGGTCATCAGCCGGAAAGAACGGCTTTAAAGGTTCTAGAAAAAATACACCTTTTGCTGCTCAAGTGACTTCTGAAGCTGCGGCTAAAGAAGCGGTTGATTTAGGACTAAAAAGAGTTGATGTTTTTGTTAAGGGTCCAGGATCAGGAAGAGATGCTGCAATTAGAGCATTAAACACTGCAGGTTTACACATAATGTCAATTAAAGATATTACTCCTATTCCACATAATGGTTGCAGACCACCAAAACGTAGAAGAGTTTAAATTAAAGGAAAATTATAGATGGCAAGATACACAGGTCCAAAAGCGAAACTTGTAAGAAAATTCGGTGAAAATATCTTTGGAAATCCAAAGTTTGATAAGATTTTAAGTAATAAACCTTATGGTCCGGGTCAGCATGGAGCGGGAAGAAAAAGAGTTTCTGATTATGGTACACAGCTTAAGGAAAAACAAAAATTAAAAATTATGTACGGTTTATTTGAAAAACAATTTAGAAATATTTTCAAAAAAGCTGACAACATGAGAGGTATCACCGGTGAGAACTTGCTCCAATTACTAGAGAGAAGATTGGACAATACAGTTTACAGATTAGGATTTGCTGCCTCCCGATCACAAGCAAGACAGTTGGTAAGTCATGGACATTTAACCGTTAATGGAAAACTTGTTAATATACCATCATATGCATTAAGACCTGGCGATGTTATAGCAGTTAAGCAAGCTAGCAAAAAAATGGATGTTTTTCATAATGCTTTAAGAATTAGAAAGACAAACCCTTACGAATGGTTAGAAGTTGAAAAGGCAAATTTATCAGGAACTTTTGTTAAAATTCCTGAAAGAGCCGAAATACCGGTTAATATTAACGAACAGTTAATAGTTGAGTTATATTCTAAATAGTTTTTTAAAATTGAATTTCAAATTAGAGGAATCTAAATGAGTTATCCTTTTATAAAAATGCCCGATGGCGTAATTTTAGATGAAGCATCATCAACACACACTTATGGAAAGTTTACTATTCAGCCATTGGAAAGAGGATTTGGTGTTACTTTAGGCGCAGCGTTTAGAAGAATACTTTTATCTTCTTTATCAGGTGCGGCAATTGTTGCTATAAAGATTGATGGTGTATTACACGAATTTACATCTGTTCCGGGTGTCGTTGAAGATATTACTGAAATTATACTAAATCTCAAGAAAGTTAGATTAAAAGTAATAAATAAACAAACCACTAAATTAGAAATGACGCTTTCAGGTAGTGGTAATTTTACGGGAGCAGATCTTCAAAAAAATTGTCCCGATATAGAAGTATTGAATCCTGATCAGCACATTGCAACATTAAATGATGGTGCTAAATTAACGATTGAAGTTCGATTTGGATTTGGGAAAGGGTATGTTCCTGCCGCTAAGCAGAATATAGCTGATCAAACAATAGGTATCATACCAATCGATTCGATTTTTACACCAATAGTTAATGTTCGTTACGATATTGAAAATGTTCGAATCGGCGAAAGTAACGAATATGAAAAATTAACATTAGAAGTTATGACAGATGGATCTGTTACTCCGGAAGAAGCGATGTCAGGAGCGGGTGTTATTTTAAGAGATCATATTAATATGTTCATTAATTTTGATGTTGAGCAAGAAGAAGATAAAGTTGACGATGAAAAGGACCTAGAATTTGAAAGAATTCGTAAAATTTTAACTACTAGTGTTGATGATTTAGAATTAAGTGTAAGATCTCATAATTGCCTAAAGGCAGCTAATATTAAAACAATGGGCGATCTTGTAAGAAAAGATGAAAGTGAAATGCTTAAATTTAGAAACTTTGGTCGTAAGTCACTAGCCGAATTGATGGAAATAGTTGAAGTATATAATCTTGAATTCGGAATGGATGTTGATAAATACGTAAACGATAAATCTGATAATAATTAAATTCTGTAAAAGGTTTAAATAATGAGACATAGAATTAAAGGAAGAAAATTAGGTAGAACTGCTTCTCATAGAACGGCAACTTTACGATCTTTAGCTACTGCACTAATTAAGCATAAAAAAATAACTACAACATTAGCTAAAGCAAAACAAACAAGACTTTTTGTTGAGCCATTAATTACAAAAGCCAAAAATAATTCTGTTCACTCAAGAAGATTGGTATCTAGAGATATTAAAGATTCTGAAGTTGTTAAAGAACTATTTGGTGAAGTAGTTGAAAAGATTGGCAATAGACCTGGTGGGTATACAAGAGTGATAAAATTAGGTAACAGAGTTGGTGATGCTGCTGAAATGGCTATTATTGAATTGGTTGATTTTAGTGAAGTTGGCTCAAAAAAACCAAGAAAAACGAAAAAGAAAACTGAAGTTAAGAAAGAAGACGCTGCAGAAGCTGTAGTTGAAGATGTTAAAGCAACCAAAGAAGTGGTGGAGGATACAGTAAAGGAAACTGATAAGAAGAAAAAAGATGAAGTTGCTGATTCAAAAACTGAGTCTGATGATTTAACTAAGGTAGAAGGTATTGGTCCAAAAATTTCAGAAATTCTACGAGAAAAAGGAATTAGTTCATTTGCAATATTAGCTGAAACTAAAGTAGATAAGCTTAGTGAGATTTTAGCCGATGCTGGCAGTAGATATAAATCTCACGATCCACAAACTTGGCCGGAACAGGCAAAATTAGCCGCTGATGGGAAATGGGATGAATTGAAAAAATTACAAGATGAACTTGATGGCGGAAGAGTTAAAGAGTAACTATTCTTGACACTATTTAATTTCTGAGCAGCTAAAAGGCTGCTCTTTTTGTTTATGCTAAATATAAAATTCATAAAATCAGTTTTTACTACAAGGGATCTACCGACAGAAAAAATGCCAGAGCTAGTGCTGTGTGGCAGATCTAATGTTGGTAAATCAACTTTTATTAATTCACTTGCCAAGCGAAAAAATATTGCTAAAACTAGTTCTACTCCTGGTAAAACTAGATCTATAAACTACTATTTAGTTGAAGACAAATTTTATCTAGTTGATTTACCTGGTTATGGGTATGCAAAAGTTCCTCAAAAAGAAAAGGTTATTTGGCAGCGATTAATTGCTGATTATCTACTCGATAGTAATAATATTGTTATGGCTTATCATCTAATAGATAGCCGCCATTCTGCGACAAATCTTGATTTATTATTAAATCAAATGTTGATTGATGAGAGAATTCCCTATACAATTATTCTTTCTAAAGTTGATAAACTTAATCAATCTGAGAGAGCTAAATCAATAAAAAATATTATCAAACAGTTTCCCGAATTAAGTTTTGGGGATAATCTTTTCTTGTATTCTTCACTCAAAGGAATTGGTAAGAAAGAAGTTGAAATAAGGCTATCTAAATTATTCAGATAATGATATTTGTAAAAACTTTTATTATAATTATTAGATAAATAAAATAGTTTAGAGTAATAATAATTTCAGCAATCAATCAATGATATTCAGCTCAAGAAATAAAAAAAGAATTTTAATATTCTTAATTATTCCTCTACTTGCTATTGTTCCGCTTTTATCCGATGATATTGTAATAAAATCAATAGCGATTTCCATCCTTGTTGTATATGTCGCATTCATTATCTTTTTAAGAGATTCCGTTAGAATTAAAGATATGCTTGAGAATGAGACAAGCGATAGTTTTATTGATGATGACCTAATCGCAAATGATAATAAAAGTTATGATACAGATTTAGGTGAAACAGTTAAAATTGTTTCGAAGAAAAAGAATGCTGATGTTATTACTTCTCATAACTATAAGCCTGTATTACAATCTGGTTTAAAAAGTGATATATCTGCTGAAGAGCTAAAAGCTCAATTTGGAAAAATTGTTGGTGAAGAATTACCTGCCGATGTAAATAGTGATGAACAATTCCTTTTTGTTTTAGAAAAAATTCTAAATGTTATTAAAGATGCCTACCTAGCTCATAGTGTTGTTTTTTTCTGGTTCAATGAAAATAATCAAGAACTATCGGTTCAAAAATATTTTAGTAATTCGGAAAATGCTATCACAAAAAAACATTTCCCCCTTGAGGATGATATAATAAGTACAATTGTTCAAAATCAAGAACCTGTTCACCTTAACGAAATCTCACCAAATGCCGAACTTGATGTTGTACGTTATTATGATAGCCCTCAAGGAATTAAAAGCCTTGTTGGTGTTCCGCTTTTTTATGCAGATGCATTGACTGGAGTTTTAGTAGTTGATTCGAAAGCGCCTGATGCTTTCGGCATTGAAACCGTTTATTCATTAGGTAGATTTGTTAGAATAATTGCAATTATTATTTCATTGTTTGATGAAAAATTTTCGGGATCAACTACCGAGCAGCGCTTGGAAATGTTATTAAATATTTTAAAGACTGAGAAGAAATTCGATAGTGAAGAAGACATTGAAGAAATAATAGAAGGAACAATTAAAAATCTTCTTCATTACGATGCTTTTACTTTTGTTTATTTTCATCCTAAAAAGCAGAAATTTATAATTACTAAAATAGAAAACAAAACTTCACTAAAGTATGTTGGAGAAAATTTACAGATTGACTTAGATGGAACACTGGTTGGGAAAGCAATATTAAGCGGTATTCCGGTTAACATTGAAGATACTAGCAATAAAAATTATATTAGATTTTCTAAAACGGAACCTACAGGTTTGGGTGGTTCTTTCTTAGCATTACCTTTAATTTATGATAACCAAAACTTTGGGGTCCTTTGTTTTGAAAGCTTGAAGAAAAAGATTTATGTAAATTCAGATATTAAATTCATGCGAAGTGCTATAAAAATATTTTCTTTCTTCGTTTATACATATTCGACTCATACAATTTTAAAGAATTTATTGTCAGTTGATGTTGAAACTGGTGCATTAACTTACGATGCTTTTGTTAAACAAGTGAGTTCCGATTTAATTAAAACAAATGAGTTTGAAGCCCCATCAGCATTGGCTTTGATCCAGATAGATGATTTCCTCGAAGAGAGGTCACTGTTTGAAACCGATCCTTTTCCAAAAGTTTTAGATTCGATAAATCATTCAATTAAAAGTGAAATTACCCCACTAAATATACTTGGTAGACTTGGTGAAAAATTATTTGCTGTTTATTTTTTCAATGCTACAACAAAGGATGTTTTCTTATGGGCTGAAAAACTACGAATTAAAATTGCAAGGAAACCAATCTCTGTGGTTTCAAAACAAACCACATTTACCGTTTCCATTGGTGTAGCTTCTGCACAACAAAAAACTGATGTTGAAGAAGTATTGAAGAATGCTGAGTTAGCATTAAATAAAGCTTATCAAAAAGGTGGAAATACCGTTAAAAGTATCAATTAAGAGAGCGCAAAGTTGAATAATTTTGTTTTAATAATTCTAGATGGCGTTGGAATTGGTGAATTACCCGATGCCGAAAAATATGGCGATAAAGGTAGCAATACTTTGGGAAATATTGCCAATTATATGGGCGGACTTGATTTGCCCAATCTTCAGAAAATGGGTTTGGGAAATATCAAAAAAATGTTTGGATATGGTTCTGTGGGTAAGCCAATGGCTTCTTATGGTAAAATGACAGAAAAATCGACAGGTAAGGATTCTACCAGTGGTCATTGGGAGATAGGCGGTTACATTGTAGACCTTGAATTTCCAACATATCCATATGGTTTCCCGGAAGATGTGATGGAAAAGTTTTTAATACAAAACAATCTTGAAGGATTTTTAGGCAACAAACCCGCTTCCGGTACTATTATTATTGATGAATTGGGTCTCGAACATATGCAGACTGGATTTCCTATTGTTTACACTTCTGCTGATTCAGTCTTTCAGATTGCAGCTCATGAAGAAATAATTCCAATAGAAAGACTATATGAGATTTGTGAAATTACCAGAAATAAAATTTGTATTGATGATCACAGTATGGGAAGAGTAATTGCTCGTCCTTTTGTCGGGGCTCCGGGAAATTTTGAACGTACAACAAACAGAAGAGATTTTTCAATCGATCCGCCTGAAAGTACAATCCTTGATGCTTTGACTGAAAATGGAATTAATACTGTTGGCATTGGTAAAGTTAATGATCTATTTAATTTTAAGGGGATAAGTAAATCTGTTAAAACTAAATCAAATCTTGAAGGAATCAATGCTATAATTTCGAATTTAATGTCAGAGGATAATAGTCTTATCTTTACAAATTTAGTTGATTTCGATGTCTATTTTGGTCATCGAAACGATCCCGCAGGATTTCATGAAGCTTTAGTTGAATTCGATGATAATCTTCCTGATATATTAAGCGAAATGGATGAAACCGATAAACTAATAATCACTGCAGATCATGGTAACGATCCAACTAGTGAAAGTACAGATCATAGCAGGGAATACGTTCCATTGCTTTATTATACTCCTAATAAAGAAGGTAAAAATCTTGGAGTCAGGGAAACATTTGCGGATGTTGCAAAGACAATTGCTGATCATTTTAGTATTGAAAACAATTTAAAGGGCACAAGCTTTTTAAATTCATAAATTTTGCAGAAAATTTTAGTACTTTAATATAAACTTAAATTTTTATTATATAGAATAAATAACTATTATTCATTTACATAATATCTAAGGAATTAAATTTTGCAACTAGGGAAAGTTATTGGAACAGTTTGGTCTACACGGAAAGATGAAAAATTAGTTGGATCAAAATTTCTTATTGTCAAGCAACTTGATTTAAAGAACAATCTTAAAGATAACTTTGTCGTAGCAGTCGATTCTGTTGGAGCAGGTGTTGGAGAAGTAGTTCTATATGCATCCGGTAGTTCTGCAAGACAAACTCTTCAAACAAAAGATAAACCTGTGGATGCAGTGATAATGGCAATTGTAGATAAATTAGATGTTTCTGTACATGATAATACTGCCAAGGCTGAAAAATGATTCTGGGAAAAGTAATTGGAACAATTTGGGCAACCAGAAAATATGAAACGCTAAATGGATATAAAATGCAGTTTGTTCAGCCTTTGAATTCAAAATTAGAAAATATTGGTGACCCTATTGTTGCAGTTGATACAATTGGTGCGGGACCCGGTGAGATCATATTTTATGCTACATCCAGTGAAGCTGTTATAGCTATGGATGTTGATATGGCACCAGTTGATGCATCAATTGTTGGGATTGTTGATTCTGTAAATTCTGAAAATAATGAGGTACTTTCTTGAAAATTTCAAAACAATTTACGAATAGAGATAGCCATTCATTAGATAAATACCTTCAAGAAATTGGTAAAGTTGAACTCCTAACTCCTGAACAAGAGATAGATTACTCAATAAGAATAAAAAAGGGTGACCAAGTTGCATTAGAAAAACTTGTTAAAGCAAATTTAAGATTTGTTGTAAGTGTTGCTAAGCAATATCAGAATCAAGGATTATCCTTAGGTGATCTGATTAATGAAGGTAATTTAGGCCTAATTAAAGCCGCAAAAAGATTTGATGAAACACGAGGATTTAAGTTTATTTCCTATGCAGTTTGGTGGATTCGTCAATCAATACTTCAAGCATTAGCTGAGCAATCAAGAATTGTTAGGTTACCTTTAAATAGAGTTGGAGCATTGAACAAAATTGGGAGAGCATACAATAGTTTAGAGCAGGAGTATGAGCGCGAACCCACTGCTACTGAAATAGCTAAAGAGCTAGAAATGGATTTAGATGAGGTTTCTGAAACTCTAAAAATGTCTTCTAGGCATGTTTCAATGGATGCTCCATTTACCCAAGGGGATGAAAACAGTTTATTAGATGTATTGGAAAGTGATGAAAATCCTTTACCTGATACATCTTTGATGTCAGCATCTTTAAGAAGTGAAATTGAACGAGCTCTTTCCACACTCACAGAAAGAGAAGCTGAAGTTATCAAACTCTATTTTGGTTTTGATGATGAAAACTCTTTAACTCTTGAAGAGATCGGAGAACAATTCCATTTGACTCGTGAAAGAGTCAGACAAATTAAAGAAAAAGCTATTAGAAGATTACGTCACACTTCAAGAAGTAAGAATTTAAGAGCATATCTTGGTTAATTATTTTAAATGCAAAAAATATTCAAGGTATTTAAAAAAATTATTTTAGTTTTGGCGCCATTTTACTTGATAAGTTGTTCATCATCATCTTATTATGAACGATATGGCAATCATACAAATTCGAATCCTTTCATTAAACCATCAGTTGTAGAAGATGAAATAAATGATCCTCAGATAACAGTAACAAATTTAGAAGCTGAATTTATTTTAGATAAACTTTCGAGAGTTACAGAATCGAATACCAAAAAGGAAAGATTTCTTCAGGAAATTATAAGCTATTTGAATACACCTTACAGATATGGTGGAACAACAAGAATGGGCATTGATTGTTCTGCATTTACTCAAAAGGTATATGGTAATAGTATGAACATAATTTTACCAAGAACCGCAAGAGAGCAGTATAAAGAATGGCAACCCTTTAAAGATCGGGAACAGTTAAAATTCGGAGATTTAATTTATTTTAATACGTCGAGAAGATATTATCCCGGTCATGTAGGTATTTATCTTGATGACAATTTATTTGCTCATGCAAGTTCATCGAGTGGTGTAATTATTTCTTCTCTAGAAAATGAGTATTACGAAACCAAGTTTATTGGCGCAAATAGAGTTAAAATCAAAAAATATTAATTAAACATTGAGGCAAATATGGAATACAGAATTGAAACCGATACAATGGGGGAAGTTAAAGTACCATCAAATAAGTATTATGGCGCTCAAACGGCAAGATCATTAATGAATTTTAAGATCGGGGGAGAGACCTTTCCACGCGAGATTATAAGAGCTTTAGGAATACTTAAAAAAGCAGCGGTTTTAACAAATAATGAACTCGGAATGATTACGGATGAGAAGACTAAATTGATTGCGCAGGCTGCTGATGAAGTAATTATCGGAAAATTGGATAATCATTTCCCATTAGTTGTTTGGCAAACCGGAAGTGGTACACAAACTAACATGAACTCCAACGAAGTAATCGCAAACAGGGCAATTGAAATCTCAGGTGGAGAGTTAGGGAGTAAAAAACCAATTCATCCAAATGATGATGTAAATAAAGCGCAATCATCAAATGATACTTTCCCAACAGCTATGCACATTGCAGCTGTTGAAGAAATAAATAGAAGACTTATACCAATGATTACTAAATTAAGAGATGCTCTGGCTATAAAAACAGAGGAATTTAAAGATGTAATTAAAATTGGAAGAACACATCTAATGGATGCTGTTCCTTTGACGTTAGGTCAAGAATTTTCCGGTTATGTTCAACAATTAGATAACGGACTAGAACGAATAAAAAGCTGCTTGCCTCGACTTTCTGAGTTGGCATTGGGAGGAACTGCCGTAGGTACTGGATTAAATACTCATCCTAAATTTGCAGAATTGGCAGCGGAAAAAATTTCTGAAATAACAAAATTGAAATTTGTGACAGCTCCTAATAAATTTGAAGCTCTGGCGGCACATGATGCTATTGTTGAAGCAAGCGGAGTAATGAAAACTTTGGCCTCTTCATTAATGAAAATTGCAAATGATGTCAGGTGGCTGGGTTCAGGTCCGCGATGTGGAATTGGTGAATTAAATCTTCCGGCAAATGAACCAGGTAGTTCAATCATGCCTGGAAAAGTTAACCCAACTCAATCAGAAGCTTTAACAATGGTTTGCTGTCAAGTTATGGGAAATGATACTGCGATAAATTTTGGCGGTGCTAGCGGTAATTTTGAACTAAATGTATTTAAACCGGTTATGATCTATAATCTACTCCAGTCAATAAGATTACTTGCTGATGCATCAGAGAGCTTTACAGATAATTGTGTTGTTGGAATTGAAGCGAACAAAGTAAATATTAATAAACATCTTACAAATTCATTGATGTTAGTAACAGCACTCAATCCTCACGTTGGCTATGATAATGCTGCAAAAATTGCCAAGAAAGCACATGCAGAAAATACTACACTTGAAGAAGCCGCTGTTGCTCTTGGACTTTTAACCTCTGAACAATTTAAAGAGTTTGTAAGACCAGAAAATATGGTAGGTCCAAAAGCTTAGTTCAATTATTAAATTGGGGTTGCTTGGTTATGTAACCCCAATTTATTTATTTAACTTCTAATCCACCCAATAAAATTATCTCATAAATTTCTTAAATTTATTATTATTATTTATTTCATTTCATATACAAACTTTAAAAGGTAACCAATGTCAAAAATGCGCAAATCTATAGAAGAAAAAAGTATAAATACAATAAGGTTGCTAGCAGCGGATGGAGTTCAAAAAGCAAAATCCGGGCATCCAGGAATGCCGATGGGAGTTGCCCCTATTGCTTATTTATTATACAAGAAAATTATGAAACATAATCCGACAAACCCAAAATGGATAAACAGAGATCGTTTTATACTTTCAGGCGGTCACGGTAGTATGCTTCTATATAGTATTCTGCATCTTTCCGGTTATAAACTATCGCTTAAAGAACTTAAGAATTTTAGACAATGGCATAGCAAAACTCCAGGTCATCCTGAGTATGGTGTTGCTCCCGGTGTTGAAACCACAACAGGCCCATTAGGACAAGGCCTAACAAATGCTATTGGAATGGCTGTTGCACAAAAGCATTTGGCAAGTAGATTTAATAAAAGGGGATTCAACCTATTTGATCATTTCATATTTATAGAGGCGGGTGACGGTGATTTAATGGAAGGTATTTCTCACGAAGCAGCTTCATTTGCTGGTCACAATAAACTTGGTAAAGTTATTCTATTTTATGATGATAATGGAATCACTATTGATGGCCCTACTTCACTTTCTTATTCAGACGATGTTCAAAAAAGATTTGAGTCTTATCATTGGCATGTTCAAACAGTTAAGGATGTTACTGATCTTAAAAGCTTAGAAAAAGCAGTTAAAACTGCACAAAGGGAAACTGGTAAACCCTCTATTATTATTACTAAAACGAATATTGGGCAAGGCAGTCCTAATAAACAAGGGACATCAGAAATTCATGGTTCCCCATTGGGCGATGAGGAATTAAAACTAACAAAGGCAAATTTAGGATTTCCAACAAATAAAAATTTTTATATTCCGAAAGAAGTTTCTAAGCATTTTGAGACAGTAAAAAGTAATGGTAAAAGAGAAGAAGCAAAGTGGAATGAATTACTAAAAAAATATAAGGAAAAATATCCGGAAGAAGCTAGACTGTTAAATAAAATGTTGAGTGGAAAATTAGGAAATGCTTGGATAAATAAATTACCTAAGTTCGAAAATTACGGCGATACAATGGCAACCCGCTCTGCTTCCGGAAAAGTCTTAAACGCAATAGTTTCTGAACTACCCTCACTATTTGGCGGTTCAGCAGATTTAACACCTTCAAACAACACAGACCTGAAAGGGTACAAAGATTTTAATAATCAATCCCCTGAAGGAAGATATGTAAGATATGGTGTAAGGGAACACGCTATGGCTGCAATAATGAATGGAATTGCTATTTATGGCGGTTTAGTACCTTATGGAGGTACATTCTTGGTATTTGTTGATTATTTAAGACCTTCTATTAGGTTAGCCTCAATTTCAAAAATAAAACCAATTTATGTTTTTACGCATGATAGCATTGGTGTCGGTGAAGATGGCCCAACTCATCAACCGGTTGAGCAAATGGCTTCACTGCGGGCGATTCCTGGATTAATTCTAATTCGTCCATCAGATGCAAATGAAACTGCACAAGCTTGGAAATTTGCACTTGAACATAAAGAAAGCCCTGTGGCACTAGCTTTAACAAGGCAAAATTTAAAAATTATTGATAGAACAATTTACGCATCAGCTGAAGGTGTAAACAAAGGTGCTTATATTTTAAAGGAATGTAAAGGTAAACCTCAATTAATTATTATGGCAAGCGGTTCTGAAGTTGATTTATCGATTCAGTCAGCTGAGGTTTTAGAGAAAGAAGGAATAAAAACTCGCGTTGTAAGTTTTCCAAGTTGGGAAATATTTGAAATGCAGACTGATAGATATAAAGAGTCTGTTTTACCAAAATCTGTTAAAGCAAGAATATCAATAGAAGCCGGTGTTAGCCAGGGTTGGGAAAAATATATTGGTTTAGAAGGAGTTTCAGTATCTATTGATGGTAAGTATGGTTCTTCCGCACCGCAGAATATTGTTTTTGAAAATTATGGCTTTACTGTTAAGAACATTGTTGCAAAAGCTAAATCGGTATTGAGGTAAGCAAAAATTATATCTAACTATTGAGTGTAGATATATTCGTAAGTGTAATGATTAGGTAAAAAGATTGCTTAATTATGATATACTAATTAAAACAGATATTTGATCCCTACAAAGCCACCTACAAGTAATACAGTAAAACCTATTGCTAACCAATTGAAATATTTATCAATGAAACTTTGTATATGTTCACCGAATTTCCATATTAAAAACGAGACTAAGAAAAATCTTCCTGCTCGACCAATAACCGATGCAATAATGAAAAGAAAAATATTTACATCAAATGCACCGCCGGTTACAGTAAATACTTTATAAGGTATTGGAGTAAAACCTGCTGTAAAAATTATCCAGAAATTCCATTCATCATAAAGCTCTTTGACTTGGAAGAAAAGCTGTTCCGTAAAGCCAGGTATATTAGTAAAGAAAAAGTTAGCAACAACTGAAAATTCATTAGTCCCTTCCCACCAGACAAAGTAACCAATCGCATAACCCAGAAGAGCACCTAGTACTGACGCAATAGTACATATTGCAGCGAATTTAAATGATTTACTTCTCGCACCCAATGCAAGCGCAATTAACAATGCATCTGGAGGTATTGGGAAGAATGAAGACTCTGCAAAAGCCAATAAAAACAGTGCTAATGGACCATAAGGTGTCTGAGCCCAATGAAGAACCCAATCATAAATTTTTCTGATATATTTCATATGGAAAACTTTTTAATAGTAATATGTAAATGTAAATTTAGCTTATAAAGAAATAGATAATTTGAATAGTAGTCAACCATAAAAATTTATTTAAATATTTTTTGTATTCATATATTATCGTACTAATTTAACTAATTGTAAATATAGGTTATTGTAATTAATTTAAATTCACTAAAAAAGAATGACATGGAAAAACAAGAACGGTTAATTTCACTTGATGTATTTAGAGGTATAACAATTGCTGGGATGATCTTAGTAAATAATCCAGGATCTTGGGGTTCAATTTATCCACCCTTAAAACATGCTGAATGGCATGGATGTACACCTACTGATTTAATATTTCCATTTTTTCTTTTTATTGTAGGAGTTGCTATTACTCTTTCGCTATCCAAAAGAAAAGAAAGAGGTGATGATCAATTTAAGCTACTTATGAATGTGTTACGTAGAAGTTTAATTTTATTTGGTTTGGGCCTATTCCTAAATGGATTTCCTTATTTTGATTTTTCTGCTATAAGAATTCCGGGAGTACTCCAAAGGATTGCTGTTGTTTACCTTATTTCTTCATTTTTATTTCTTAAATCATCACTAAAAGTTCAAATATATTTAACAGTATTCTTTTTAGTGATATATTGGATCTTAATGATGTTTATTCCAGTGCCAGGAGTTGGACCTTCGAATTTAGAAAAAACAACTAATCTTGCAGCTTGGTTAGATAATCTTCTTCTAAGTGGCCACATGTGGTCTTCTACTAAGGTTTGGGATCCAGAAGGTATTCTGAGTACTCTGCCAGCCATATCTTCAACTTTAATTGGTATTTTAACGGGACATTGGCTTCAATCCGCAAATGATAAAACAAATAAAACGGTTTGGTTATTTGTTTTTTCAAGTTTATTAATGTTTACCGGTTATGTTTGGGATGGATGGTTCCCAATGAATAAAAGTCTTTGGACAAGTTCGTACGTACTTTATACTGGAGGACTTGCACTTAATTTTCTGGCAGTTTGTTTTTGGCTCATAGATGTAAAAGGAATAAAGTGGTGGATAAAGCCTTTTCAAGTGTATGGTATGAACGCAATTACTGTATTTTTCCTTTCAGGAATAGTTGCTAAACTTATGTATTTGATAAAATTCAATTATGAAGGGAACGAAATTACTTTAAAAACTTTTCTTTATTCCAATCTTTTTGAAAGCTGGCTATCTCCAATAAATGCTTCATTAGCATGGGCAATTGTCTATATAGTTATTTGGTTAGGACTAATGTGGATTTTATACAGTAAAAAGATTTTTATAAAAGTCTAATAAATTGTAGTGTAAATTGTTGCTTTTTTAGCCATTCGGAGTTATCTTTGATAAATTTTTTGAAGGAGTAAACATGCCACCTATTCAAAATTTTAAAACAATCCCAGAGATGTTCGATGTTGTTACTAAAACTTATGGATCGAACAAGACATATCTTAAACATAAGGTAGAAGGTAAATATATTGATATTGATTTTGCCGAAGTAAGAGAGATTGTGGAAAATTTTGCTCTTGGTCTTACATCTCTTGGTGTTAAAAGAGAAGATAAAGTTGCAATAATTTCTGAAAACAGACCTGAGTGGTACTACTCTGATTTAGCGATACTTTGCCTAGGCGGGGTAGACGTGCCTCTGTACCCAATATCAACTTCCGATAGCATCGAATACATGTTGAATAACTCAGAATCAGTTGGGATTATTGTTTCAACAAAATTTCAACTTAATAAAGTATTAAAGATAAAATCTAAATGTAAAAATCTTAAGTTTATTATCAATATGAATAATGAAGATCCCGAAGGTGAAGCTGGGGTTTATACATTTAATGCAGTCCTAGAGAAAGGCAAACTTTTCAAAGACGATCATCATGAACATTTTCAAACTCATTTAGAGCTTTCAAAAGAAGATGACTTATGTACTATCATTTATACATCTGGCACAACTGGTGAGCCTAAAGGTGTAATGTTAACTCATAAAAATATTTTATCAAATGTTAAATCTGCGTGCGAAGTTATATCTGTTACAGATAAAGATACATTTTTGTCATTCCTCCCGCTAAGTCACATTTTTGAGCGAATGGCAGGTTACTATCTTGCTCTTGCTTGTGGATCGACTGTAGCATTTGCAGAAGGTATAGAAAAAATTTCATTAAATATGGGTGAAATTAAACCAACTGTTATGACAGGGGTGCCTAGACTGTTTGAGAGAATGTATAATAAAATTATGAGAAACGTTGAAAAACAACCAGAGAAGAAACAAAAAATATTTAATTGGGGAGTTACTGTTGGTCAAGAATACGCTCAATTAAAAAGGACTGAGGAGTCAATCCCAATTTCACTAACTATTAAGCATAAACTTGCCGATAAATTAGTTTTTTCAAAATTGAGGAGTGTAACAGGTGGAAATCTCAGATTTTTCATCTCCGGTGGTGCTGCTCTTGCTAGAGACCTTGGAGTATTTTTTGAAGCTGTTGGAATTTTGGTTCTTGAAGGTTATGGTTTGACGGAATCTTCACCCGTAATTGCAGTTAATAGAGAGAATGATTACAAGTTTGGCAGTGTTGGTAAAACCATTCCGGGCGTTGAAGTTAAAATTGCGAAAGATGGAGAAATACTTGCAAGCGGACCGAATATAATGCAAGGTTATTACAAAAAGAAAAAGGAAACTAAAGATGTAATTAAAGATGGTTGGCTGCACACAGGTGATATCGGTGTTTTTGATGCTGAAGGATTTCTCTTAATAACAGATAGAAAGAAAAGTCTCTTTAAAACTTCTGGCGGAAAATATATTGCTCCAACACCAATTGAAAATCTATTTTTGGGAAGTAAATACATAGATCAGTTCATAATTATTGGTGATAAGCGGATGTTTATAAGTGCCCTTATTGTTCCCGATTTTGAAGCCCTAAAAGAATATGCCGATGCACATAGAATTGCATATTCAAGTAATGAGGATTTAATAAAATTAAAACAAATTGATGATATGATGCAGCAGGAATTTGCTTCTTTTCAGAAAAAATTAGCAAGTTTTGAAAAAGTTAGAAAATTTACTTTACTTAACAAACCATTTACAATTGAAGCTGGGGAAATGACTCCCTCATTAAAGTTAAAGCGTAACGTTATTGAAGCAAGATATAAAGATTTAATTGAAGATATGTATAAGGAGATGCAAAATTAGTTAGTTTGTTTAATCGATTATTCATTTACACCTTTATTTTAAAAAGTGAGTTCCTATTTTATTCTAAGAATTCACTTTTTTTATTCCCCAGAACCTGCAATTTCTTTTTCAATAGATTTAATATCAAATTAAATTATACGTATATTTAAATTTATTTTTGAATTTGTTGAGGCATGATTGAAAAAAGAAAAAGTACTTGTTACTTCTGCATTACCTTATGCAAATGGACCAATTCATTTAGGGCATTTAAGCGGGGCTTATTTACCAGCTGATATTTACGTTCGTTACAAAAGGCTAAATGGTGATGATGTTATTTATATTTGCGGCTCCGATGAACATGGTGTACCGATTACCATTTCAGCTGACAAAGAAAATGTTAGTCCCAATGTAATTATTGATAGATTTCATGAAGCAAATAAAACTGCTTTTGAAAAATTTGGAATGAGCTTCGATATATATTCAAGGACCAGTCTGCCGATTCATCATGATACTGCCCAAGATTTTTTCAAAAATTATCATCAAAATGGATTATTAAAAGAAAAAAAATCAATGCAGTTTTATGATAGTAAAACTGCAATGTTTTTACCGGATAGATATGTTGAAGGAACCTGTCCTAAGTGTGGCTTTGAAGAAGCCCGCTCTGATGAATGTGAAAAATGCGGATCTCTTTATGAACCACATGAACTAATCAATCCTAAAAGTAAAATTACGGGAAATACTCCTGAATTAAAGGAAACTTCTCATTGGTATTTTCCCTTAGGTGATTATCAAGATTTTTTAGAACAGTATATTGAAGAAATGAATGCTAAGTATGGCTGGAAAGATAATGTACTTCAATATTGCAGAGGCTGGTTTCAAGATGGACTTAGGGATCGGGCTGTAACTCGTGATCTGGATTGGGGCATTAAAGTTCCTCTAGATAAATCACTTGGCAAAGTAATTTATGTTTGGTTCGAAGCAGTCCTCGGCTATATTTCTGCAACTAAAAAACTATCGCTCGAAAGAAATAATCCCGAATTATGGAAAGAGTATTGGCAAGCGGAAGACACAAAATACGTTGCTTTTATTGGTAAGGATAATATTGTTTTTCATACTATAATTTTCCCGGCTATGCTTAGAGCCTGGAATTTGAACAATGAGGAACAATATATTTATCCGCAGAATGTGCCTGCGAATGAGTTTTTAAATTTTGAGGGGAAAAAGTTTTCTAAATCAAGAGGTTGGGGAATTGATGTTAGTGAGTTTCTTGATCTTTTTTCAGCTGATTCTTTAAGATATTGCTTAGCTTCAAATTTACCTGAAAACAAAGATACAGATTTTTATTGGAAAGAATTTCAAGCGAAAAATAATAATGAGCTTGCCGATATTTTAGGCAACTTCATTAATAGAACATTCATATTTGCTCATAAGCATTTTGACGGTAAAGTTCCGGTTCGTGGTGACCTTTCTGAAATAGATAAAAATTTATTAAATGAGCTTAAAAACTATCCTTCAAAAATTGCCGAGCTTCTGGAACATTATAAAATTAAAGATGCAGTTTTGGAAATTATGAATCTTGCCAGAAGTGCAAATAAATACTTTAATGATTCGGAACCTTGGAAAACAGTAAAGAGTGATAAAGAATTATGTGCGAACACTATAAATATTGCACTACAAACAATATATACTCTTTCCGAAATGTTAAGTCCAGTGATACCTTTTGCATCTTCCAAGATATTTGAAATGCTAAATTCAGACCCAACTGATTGGCTTAGTTCCGGAAAAGATAATCTTAAATCAGGTCACATATTGAATGAACCAGAAATACTGTTTAAGAAAATAGAGAATGAAGTTATTCAAAAACAACTTGATAATCTTCCTAATGCTGAGGAAGATGAGGAAGCCAAAGTCAAAGAGATCACTTATGATGAATTTTCTAAGACTAAATTAAAGATTGCTGAAATTATAAGTGCAGAAAAAATAAAAAAGAGTGATAAACTTCTTAAACTAAAAGTAAAAGTTGGAGAAAAAGAAAAACAAATAATTGCGGGGATTGCACAAAGTTACGAACCTGAAAAATTACTAAATAAGAAAGTTGTAATCGTTAGTAATTTAAAACCTGCTAAGTTATTTGGACAATTATCCGAAGGAATGGTTCTTGCTGTTGATGATTCCGATGGAAAACTTAAAATCATTGAAGTTGATTCATCCGTTAAATCCGGCACCGAGGTTAGATAAAATTTGTAATGGAGATAAACTTCAAAAGCAACTAATAATAGGTCGATTACTATCTCTGAAAAAGAGATTAGCCAATTTAGTGTTAAACTTATCAATCTTAAAAAAGCACAAAAGACAGGTCAAATTCTTAATAGAATAATTCATCAAGATATATTCCAAACAATTCAATTTTTCCCTTCAAATTTTGTTGATCTCCTTTTTCTTGATCCTCCTTATAATTTGAATAAAAAATTTAATAGTAATAAATTTTCGAAAAGATCAATTGATGAATATTCTGATTGGCTTGACAGGTTATTTAATGAAATTGTAAAAACATTAAAACCAACTGCATCCATTTATGTTTGCGGTGATTGGTTATCTTCAACATCAATTCATTTTACTCTTGATAAATATTTTAAAGTCAGAAACAGAATTACTTGGGAACGAGAAAAGGGAAGAGGTGCAAAACGAAATTGGAAAAATTCTTCTGAAGATATTTGGTTCTGTACAGCTTCTGACGATTACTATTTTAATTTGGATGCAGTAAAACTTAAAAGAAAAGTACTTGCCCCTTATAAGGAAAATGGAAAACCAAAAGATTGGGAACAAAATTCTGAAGGCAGCTTTAGACTTACTCATCCATCAAATATTTGGAATGACATTACCGTTCCATTTTGGTCAATGCCGGAAAACACAGAACACCCAACGCAAAAACCCGAAAAACTTTTAGCAAAGATAATTCTTGCAAGCAGTAGGCCAGGTGAAATTATTTTTGATCCCTTTCTTGGTTCAGGAACAACAGCTGTAGTTGCAAAAAAGTTAGAAAGAAATTTTGTCGGAGTTGAAAAGGATAAAAAATTTTCCTTGATAGCATTAAAGCGGTTGGCAAAGGCGGAAGATGATAAAAATATTCAAGGATTTTCAGATGGTATATTTTGGGAAAGGAATTCATTGGCTCAACAATCTAAACACAAGAATTAACTATTTTAAAAAAATATTGCGTCAAAGTACTAGTTCTGATTACCTTGATTTTCAAGGTTACATTCGGTAAAATTTGAAGCTAAATATTAAATTTTAGGAGGATTTTAATGCTTAAAAAGCTCATATTGGCTACTTTAGCTGTAATTTCAATTTCATTGATTTCTTGTTCGCCAAAACATTCTGAAATTATTGTTGCAGAATATGGTGATAATGTAATTAAAATGCAAGAATTTGAAAATGCATATGCCAAGAATGTAGGTAGTTTAGAAACAGCCCAAAATGACTCTGTCAAGAATTACGAGAAATTTTTAGATTTATATTTAAAATTTAAAATGAAGTTAAAAGATGCACACCTAAGAAGGCTTCATGAAGATCCTGCTATAATAAATGAGTTAAACGATTACCGAAAAACTATCGGTGCGTCTTACTTAATCGAAAAGCAGTTATATGAGAAAGGAATTGAAGAGTTATATAATAAAAGAAGTGAGGAAGTTAGAGTTAGTCATATTTTAATAAGAACTGATTCACTTTCAGATGAAGAAGCTAAACAGAAGGCTTTAGAAATAATTGATAGAATAAAAAATGGTGCTTCATTTGATGAAGAAGCAGCTAAATATAGTGATGATCAATTTTCAAAAACAAAAGGTGGCGATATTTATTACATAACTGCCGGAATGATTATGCCTTCTTTTGAAGATGCGGCTTATAATACACCAGTCGGACAAGTAAATCCTACTCCACTTAAAACTCGTTATGGTTACCACATTATTAAAGTAACTGATAGAATTCAAAGAACCCCAAAGATTAAAGCTAGTCATATTCTAATTTCAAAACAGAATATTGAAAATTCAAATTCAGAAGATAAACTTAAGTTAGCAGAAGAAATATTAGAGCGTATTAAAAATGGTGAAGACTTTGGTAAATTAGCTTTTGAGTTTTCTGATGATCCCGGCTCTAAATCAAAAAATGGAGATTTAGGTTATTTCACAAGAAGACAAATGGTGCAGCCATTTGATTCTGCTGCATTTAACTTAAAAACAGGTGAAGTCTCCGATATAGTTGAATCACAATTTGGATATCATATTATTAAAGTCACAGACCGTCTTCCTTATCCAAGTTTGGACTCAGAAAGAAAAGAACTTCGGAAAATTTATGATAAAACTAGAAAGCAACAAGATTATGATGATATGATTTCAAGTTATTCAGAAGAAGTGAAATTAGTAATGCACGATGAAGTATTCAAAGAAGTTGCATCAAATTCGTTTTTGACATTTGATAAAGGTTATTGGGACAGTGATTTGCGAAAAGATTTAGGTAACAAAGTTCTATTTACAATTGGAAACTTGCAATTTAATGTTGATAGTTTATTGTCATTTATTTTGAATGACTCTAAAAATTTAGGACAAAAAGTGAACGAAAATATTTTGAGAGAACATTTGAATAATTATAAAAATTCAAAGGTTCTTGAATCAAAGGCCAATGTTTTGGCTGAACAAAATCCTGAATTTGCTTCTCTTATGGATGAATATAAAAATGGCATTTTGATTTTTAGATTACAAGAAGATGAAGTTTGGAACAAAATGAAAATGGATAGTACTGAAATAGTAAAACTATATGAAAATAATTTAGATAAATATGTTTGGCCAAATCGTGTACAGTTTGCTACCCTGGTTACAATTAAAGATACTTTAGCTCAGCAATATCTTGAAATGCTTCAACAGGGCGCTGACTTTGATAGCTTAGTAAATAAATACAGTGAAAAAATAAGGCCTAAGAATCCTGGCAAGGATCAAATGATTCCTGAAGATACTAATCCCCTTTCAAGGGCTGCTTATCAATTGAAAAATGTTGGTGATTTTTCCGGTCTAGTGAGAGATATTGACGGATGGAACATTGTTAAGCTTATTAAAAAAGAAGCAGCTCGTACAAAAACATTCGAAGAGGCTAGGACTGAAGTTACAAGTGCTTATCAAGATTTAGAAAGTAAGCAGTTGGAAGAGAGCTATGTTAATCGTTTGAAGAAAGTTTATTCACCAGAATTATTTTATGAAGAATTGGAAAACGCATATAAAAACTAATAATATCCATCTACTTTTAGTTACTATTTTTGTTTTGGTTGGCTGTCAAGACAAAAAAGAACCGGTAGAAATTTATGTTGCAGAAGTGGGCAATATCAAACTTTCGCAAAGTGAATTGGAGAGAGACCTTGGTAATAATATGAACCTTGCGAAATATAGAGAAGAATATATTAGAGATTGGATTGAAACTGAAATACTATTCCAGATTTCAACAGAGAATAATCTTTTGAACAATAATAATTACCAAAAAATTATTAAAAATTCTCAAAAGGAATTAGCTGCATCAATAGCAATAAATAATTATCTGAATTCCAATCCTGTGATTATTGGGGAAAAGGAACTTAGAAAATACTTTGAAGAAAATAAATCAGATTACAATCTGTCTTATGATTCTTACATTCTAAATTATGCTGAATTTAGCAGCGAAGAATCTGCCATAAACTTTAGAGACAATGCTATTGAAAATGGTTGGGATAAAGCAATTCAGTCTTTTGTAAATGATAGTACTTTGGTTATAAATTCTGAAAATCGACTATATAAATTATCAGAAATCCAATCGGAAAGAACACTTAGAGTGTTAAAAAAACTCTTTAAAAATGAAATCAGTTTTGTGATAAATACGGAACTTAACAATTTTGTTGTTGTTCAACAACTTGATGAAATAGTTAAAAATTCGACCCCAAAGTTCCAATATGTAAAAGAGAATGTCAGAAACAGTATGTTAGTTCTAAAACAGAGAGAACAAGTCAGACTGCTTTTAGATAGTCTCATTAATCAAAAAAACGTAAAGATTTACTAAGGTATTTTAATGAAGAAAATTTTTCTCATCTTATTTTTTATAAATTTATCACTTTCTGTTGCTCAAGATGTTATTGATAAAATAGTGGCAGTTGTAGATAGCGAAGTTATTTTGCAATCAGAATTAGATTTTCAAGTTGCAATGTTTGCCGCCCAAAGAAACCTTGATCCGAAGGATCCAAAGATAAAGGAACAGTTACTAAATAAACTTATTGAAGATAAACTCCTTTATGCCCAATCAATACTTGATTCTATTGAGGTTTCCGATGAAGACGTAAATCGTCAATTAGACCAAGTAATCGCTTATTATACGCAGCAGTATGGTTCTCAAGAAAGATTAGAAAAAGCATACGGAATGAGTACTGAAAGAATACGACGTGAAATGAAAGATGATACTCGTAAAAATCTTATGGCAGATATGCTTAAGAATCAAAAATTCGGAAAGGTTGAAGTCACTAGAAGAGAAGTAAAAGAATTTTTCGAAACCTATGAAGATTCTCTTGGTATGATTTCTGAAAAATTTGAAATTGCACACATTTATATAAATCCCAAATCTAATGATAAATTAAAACAGAAATCCAAGTTGTTTGCACAGTCTTTATTAGATTCGTTAAGAAATGGTGCAGACTTTGAAGAACTTGCAAAAAATAGCTCAGATGATCCTGGAAGTGCTGCTGCAGGCGGTGATCTTGGTTTTGTGAAAAGGGGTGTATTCTATCCCGAATTTGAATCTGCTGCATTTAAGTTAAAAGAAGGTCAGCTCTCCGAAGTAATTGAATCTCCGGTTGGTTTTCACATTATTGAGTTGCTGGAAAAAAGAGGTGAATCAATTCATGCAAGGCATATATTAGTTAAGCCTAAAACAGACGATGAAGCTGATCTTAAAGCAATAGAAAAATTATCTGAAATAAGAGACAGTATAAATAATAATGTTAATACTTTCTCCTACTTTGCATCAAAATATAGTGACGATAAAGAAACAGCTAAATTTGAAGGTCTCCTTGGAACTTTCGAAGTTGGTCAATTGGATAAATCACTTCTTGATCAAGTTTATAAATTGGAAGTTGGAGAAATTGGATTTCCTAAAAGATTAGAAGTTGGAAATGGTGAATACGGATTTCATATTGTAAAATTGATTGATAGAATTCCTGCTCATAAAGCCAGTTTAGCAACTGATTACGAAGAAATAAAAAGAATTGCTGAATTCAAAAAACGAGAAGAATTACTCAGTAAATGGATTGAAGAGATTAAAAGTAATGTTTATTGGGAAATAAGAATCTAGGACAATAAATTGCAAATCACCAATAACACACCAGACGACGTTGAATTAGTTGCAGAACTACAGAATTCAATAAATGAAATTAAGCAAGAAGTTGCTAAAGTCATTATTGGGCAGGATGAAATTGTAGATAATCTTTTAACCTCATTGCTTGCAAAAGGTCACTGCTTGTTGGTTGGTGTTCCTGGTCTTGCAAAAACTCTCTTGATCAAAACCCTTTCGGAAGTTTTAGATCTTAAATTTAATAGAATTCAGTTTACGCCAGATTTAATGCCAAGTGATATTACTGGCACAGAAATTTTAGAAGAAGATATTAGTACAAAAAAGCGTGAGTTCAAATTTATAAAAGGACCAATATTTGCTAATATCATACTTGCTGATGAAATAAATAGAACTCCGCCTAAGACTCAAGCTGCTTTGCTTGAAGCAATGCAAGAGCAAAATGTAACAGCTGCAGGCACAAAATATAATTTACCAAATCCTTTTTTTGTTCTTGCTACTCAAAATCCGATTGAGCAAGAAGGAACATATCCTTTGCCAGAGGCTCAACTTGATAGATTTATGTTTAATCTTTGGCTCGACTATCCAAATTTTGATGAAGAAATTGAAATTATTAAAAGAACTACAAGTAGTGAAATTCCAAAGCTTAACAAAACTATCGACACCGATAAAATTTTAAGTTTTCAAAATTTGGTTAGACGCGTTCCAGTTGCAGATAACGTAATTAAGTATGCGGTAGAATCAGTTAACAAAACCAGACCAAATAATAGCGCACCGGATTCTGTGAAAAGTTTAATTAGTTGGGGTGCTGGTCCACGAGCATCTCAATATTTAATACTTGCTGCGAAAACATATTCTATTATTGACGGTAGATATTCACCGGAAATTGCAGATGTTGAGCGAGCTATGATTCCGGTTTTACGACATAGAATTATTCCCAGTTTTAATGCAGAAGCTGAAGGAATTAGTAGTGTTGATATTATAAATAAATTAAATCTAAAGAAATAATCGATACTGTGAATTTTAAGATAATAAAAAGGATAATTGTAAAAATTAATCTTACTCTTTTTCTACTTGTTATACTCTCTAGTTGTTCCAGCACAAATCGCCAAGAATCTTATACACCAATTGAAGAGAAAATAGTATTAGATAATTTTGGATTTATAGCCGATTCATTTGATGTTGAAAAGGGTACTGTTGAAAAGAATGAAACACTTGCCGATATAATGATGTCTTCGGATATAGATTATTCATTGATTACCGAAATATTTGATAAATCTAAACCAATATTTGATTTTAGAAAAATCCAACCCAAAAAAAAATACTACATTTATAAAAATCGGGATTCCTTAAATTCACTTCATGCATTTATCTACGAAATAAATAAAATAAAATTTGTAAAAGTTGACCTGATGGATTCAATATCAACTACAATAGTTGATAGGGATATAGAGATTAAAGAACGTACTGTTTCGGGAACGATCAATTCTTCACTTTATGAAACTTTAGCCAATCAAAATGCTTCTATTGTTCTTGCAGGAGAATTAGCAGAAATATTTGCTTGGCAAATTGATTTTTACACTATTCAAAAAGGGGACCAGTTTTTTGCAGTTTATGAGGAATTAATCGTTGACGATACACCCGTTGGTATTGGTGATGTTTTAACTGCAAAATTTATTCATAAAGGGAATCCTTTTAATGCTTATTTATTTCTTCAAGATGGAAGGAAGGAATATTTTGATGAAGAAGGTAAAAGTTTACAGAAAAAATTTCTAAAGGCTCCTCTGAAATATCGAAGAATAAGTTCCGGTTATTCCGGGAGACGTTTACATCCAATCTTGCGTGTATATAAACCTCATAGGGGAATTGACTATGCTGCAGCAGTCGGGACGCCAGTGCAAGCTGTTGGTGATGGAATTGTTTTAAGTGTTGGAAATAAAGGTGCAGCAGGTAAAATGGTAAAGATTAGGCATAATAGTGTTTATACATCTGCTTATCTTCATTTATCCGGTTATGGTAAATCAATTAGAAGCGGTGTTAAAGTTAAGCAGGGACAAGTGATTGGTTACGTTGGCAGCACTGGCCGATCTACCGGTCCACATTTAGATTTTAGATTTTGGAAAAACGGCTCTCTTGTAAATTATCTCACACAAAAATTTCCCTCATCAAAAGCTATTGCTGATAGTAATATGAACAGTTTTTTTATTCTTAAAGATAGTTTACAAATAAAGCTGAATAATATTGAAAGTGTAGCAATAGAAGTTACTCAGGCACGTGCACCAAAAAATAATCCTTAGCGGTTTTACCAATGTTCATAGCTTGTTCAATAGTTAAATGTAAATCATTTTCTTCATCAGTCTCAGCGCCAGCTTCAATAATCGCAAGATCAGAGTTTTGAACCATCTTAACTAAATTATCACAATAAGCAGTATCACCACCGTAGCAAATTGATTTACCATTATAATCAAACTTAAATCCTAGTGATGGAACTTCAATAGTTTCCTTGCCATCTTCAGAGGGTTCCCTATGCTCAACTTTGAAAGGTTTTACTTTGACATGTCGTCTTGTAAAACTTCTACTAGTATCAATCTTGTTCAATATTATTTTATACGTTAATTCACGTTCGTAAACATTGTGGAAAGCTTTATAAATACTTTCAATTTCTAGACAACCTTTTGGGTAATAAATATTGAGTGGGGTAGATTTTTTCATAACCGAAAGATAGGTTAGAAGAGACCAAACTCCTCCTACATGATCATGATGACCATGAGAGATAAAAATATCTGATATATCTAAAATTTCTTTTGATGAATAATCATTGTTTAAATCACGTAGTATTCCGTCACCAGGATCTATTATAAAAGTAGATCTGTCTGTTGTTAGTATAATACCGGTAGCTATATTTGGTATTGAACAATAAATCTTAATATAAAAATTATTTTTCTTCCAAACGAGAGGATATTTTTGCGTAAACTTCTGCTTCAACACATCATTTCCTGTTTTTACACGATTCTTTATTTTTACATTTCCCAAAGATATTGAAACTGTATCCTTCACTTTCAAATCCAAGTTCTTCACAAACCTCATCAACAATTTCTTGAATTTTACTCTTTCTAAATTCTGTAATATTTCCGCAATTAGTACAAATTAAATGGTCATGATTTTTCCTATTAAAACTTGATTCGTATCTTGTAATCCCATCTCCAAAATTTCTTTTTGCAAGAAGGTCACACTTTGCTAAAAGTTCTAAAGTATTGTAAATAGTCGCCCGAGAAACATTTGATTTTTTTGTCTTCATCAAAATGTACAAATCATCAGCACCAAAATGACCTTTGTAATCTAAGGCATAATCTAAAACTTCAAATCGTTCTGGAGTTACTCTGTGTTTTGCTCTTCTTAGATAATTCTTAAATTGTTCGTGAGCTGTCTCTTTTTTCAAAACTATTGCCATTTTTCTTTGAAAAATAATTAAATATTTTGAATCATATGAAAAATTATTGTTTTATTTAAAAATTAACTTTATTAAAAACCTTAATTTAAGTAAATTTTGCAGCCAAAATACATTGAACAAATAAGAAAGGATAGTAAAAATGAGTAAATCTTTTGAAATTATTGAAAGAGTCGGTATCTCCAATGATTCAGTTTCAGATGCAATCAAAAAAGTAGTTATGGAAGCTAAAACAGAACAAGGTGTTTCCTGGTTTGAAGTAAAAGAACAAAGAGGAAGAGTGACTCATGACGATAAACTTGAGTTTCAAGTAACTGTTAAAATTGGCAGGAAAATTAAAGACTAACTAGATTTGATAAACGGAAAACCGTCTTAAATTTTTAGGACGGTTTTAATATACACATTTGGCTTAAATTCTTAATTAACAATTATTAACTTGTTTGCAATAATTTTCTCATCCAAAATTAATTCATATTTGTAAATTCCGCTATTTAAGTTAATAGTGCTAAAATGAGCAAAGTGATTTCCCATACTCTGCTCTCTGTTGACCAATGAAGCTACTTCAGTTCCTTCGTGATCTTTAATTTTTAGAATAACATAACCGGTTTTAGGTAAATTATAGTTTATACCGTTTGAATGAAATGAATCAAAATTATTATTCTTCACGGAAGTATCTGGCTCTACCTTTATATCTGTTTTTACTTTTAGTTTATTCAATTCGGTATTATTTTTCTCATTATTTACTGCTAATGCAATTTTATCCTGAGAAAAAAGTAAATTTGAAAAACCAAAAATTATTACAATTAACGAAATTAACATAATCTTTTTCATTACAATTCCCCTCACGTTTTTTTATATCTATTCTCATTGTCAAATAATAGTTATTTAAAATAGATTTAGTGATTTATCTCAAAAATATCTTTATAGAATAAGATAAAACATCTTGTTATTTTTCTCCTTTTATTTACATTTTGTATATATTTGCACATATGAATTTATTATAAGGATATTTTAAAATGATTGAAGTAGGCAAAAAAGCCCCTGCGATTTCACTACCAGATACAGAAGGAACCAAGCGAACCTTAAAAGAATTTTTAGGTAAGAAAGTGGTTTTGTATTTTTATCCAAAAGATAATACTTCCGGATGTACAGCCGAAGCTTGCGATTTTAGAGATGCATTTCCAAAATTTGGCAAAACAAACGCTGTAATTATTGGTTTAAGTCCGGATTCGGTTCAAAGTCATAAACGATTTGCAGAAAAATTTGAGCTACCATTTATTTTGCTAAGTGACGAGGACAAAAAAGTACTCGAAAAATATGGTGTCTGGAAAGAAAAAAGCATGTACGGTAGAAAATATATGGGTGTTGAGAGAACGACTGTTTTGGTCGATGAAAAGGGGATAATTAGAAAGATTTACCCTAAAGTTAAAGTTAATGGTCATGTTGATCAAGTTTCTAATGACTTAAAAGAGATATAATTATGATATACGTAACAAGAAGAGAAGTTTTTAGTTCATCTCATAGATTGCACAATACTGATTTGACCGATGAAGAGAATAATGAAATTTTTGGGAAATGTAACAATCCAAACGGACATGGACACAACTATACTCTTGAAGTTATTGTTGCCGGTGAAATAGATCCAAAAACTGGATATGTTATTGATCTGAAAGAGCTTAAAACTATTATTCTGGAAAACGTGGTTAAAAAAGTTGACCATAAACATCTAAATCATGACGTTGATTTTCTAGCTGGAATTAATCCAACAACTGAAAATTTTGCAGTTGGAATCTGGAATCAGTTAGTTGATAAAATACCTTCGGGCAAACTTTATTCGGTCAAACTTCATGAAACAGAAAATAATTATATAGAATATAAAGGGAATTAATATTTTGAATTTAAAAAATGTTGAATCAAAAGTTCATTCAATTTTAGAAGAAATTGGTGAAGATCCCAAAAGGGAAGGTCTATTAAGAACTCCAGAACGGGTTGCAAAAGCTTATGAATATTTAACAGCCGGCTATTCAAAAGATATTAGTAAAGTACTAAATGATGCTATATTTGAGGAAAAGTATGATGAAATGGTAATTGTTAAGGATATTGATTTTTTTAGTATGTGCGAGCATCATATGTTACCATTTTATGGCAAAGTGCATGTTGCATATATTCCAAACGGAAAAATCGTTGGACTAAGTAAAATACCCAGATTAGTTGATGTTTTTGCACGCAGATTGCAAGTTCAAGAAAGGATGACCCAAGAAATTGCAAATGTTATTGACGAATATCTTAATCCTGAAGGAGTTGGTGTTGTTGCAGAAGCCTATCATATGTGCATGATGATGCGAGGGGTTGAAAAACAAAATTCTTATACTCTTACCAGTGCAATGCATGGGGAATTTAAGAATGATGCAAGGACAAGAGGTGAATTTTTAGATTTGATTTCTCATAAAAGGATATAAGTTTATTTATGGAAAATGCTGTTTGGGTAACTGGTGCAAGTGCAGGAATTGGAAGAGCTTTAGCAATTACATTTGCTAATAATAATAATCGAGTTATTGCTAGCGCAAGAAGAGTTGAATTAATTGAAAAGTTTATTGAAGAGGAAAAGCTTAAAGGAAAGATTTTAGCGTTCAAAAATAATGTTGCAGAAAGAGATGAAGTTTTTAACCTTGTATCAAAATTACAGAATCAATTTAAGATTAATTGTTTAATAAATAATGCTGGTATATCATCATTCAAACCTTTTGTTGAAAATAATATTTCAGATATTGAGGAAATTATAGATACGAATTTGAAAGGCTCAATTTACACCATTAAATCGGTTTTACCTTCGATGATAGAACATAACTCCGGTGTAATAATAAATATTTTATCTGTTGTTGCTCACAAAGTGTTTACTAACAGCTCTCTTTATGCTGCATCTAAAACCGGTTTGCAGGCATTTTCAAAAGTTTTAAGAGAAGAATTAAGAGGTAAAAATATTAGAATAATCAATATTTATCCAGGAGCTACCTCTACAGATATTTGGCCGGATACGGTATTAAATACTCACTCAAATAAAATGATGACCCCTAAAAGTTTAGCAAACTTTATTTACGATATTTACACTAATTCCAAATATATGAGTCCTGAAGAAATTGAAGTAAAACCAATTTCCGGAGATTTGTAAATGAGTCCTAAAAATGTGGCTTTAGTGACCGGAGCAAGTAAGGGTATTGGAGAAGCTATTGCATTAAAACTTGCTCATGAAAATTACGATGTAATAATTTATGGTCGTAATTTAAAAAGACTAGAATCTCTGAAGGAAAAACTGACGAACCTTGGTTCAAACACCTTATCTTTTATCGGAGATGTTGCCGACAAAGAATTTGTAAATAATTCAATCAAAGAAATTTTATCTAAATATAATAAAATTGATGTTTTAATTAATAATGCCGGGATAGCACATTTTGAATCATTTGTGAATTCAACATTAGAACAATTTAAAGCACAGATAGACACTAACTTGATTGGTGTTTACAATTTCTGCAAATCTGTTATAAATAGCATGATTGAAAAGAGAAATGGCACAATCATAAATATCTCATCACTCGCAGGAAAGGTCGGATTTTCGCATGGGACAATGTATTCAGCAACTAAACATGCTGTAATGGGTTTCTCAAGATCATTAATGCAGGAAGTTAGAAAATATGATGTTAAAGTTGTAGCTGTATGTCCCGGGTCTGTTGCTACAGATATGATTATGGATTCACCGATTCACCCGGAAGAAAAACAAGAGCTTCTTCAACCACAAGATATTGCTGATATTGTCTACTCTATCCTAAAACTACCAACTAGGGCGCTTATTAGCGAGATAGAGATACGGCCAAATAATCCTTAAAATAAAACTAAACATTTATTTTTTCTTTCCGATAGTTGAAATGGGAAAATGTATATAAATACATTTAAGTGGAATGGGAGAAAATAAATTTAATTATAACAGAGTACTTTTTACTCTTAGTACTATAAGTACGCCCGAGGATAAAATAAGTTACCTCTATAAAGTCAAAGTAGATGTGAACAGGGTAATACAGTGCTTTACTAGGAGTAAGTTTCAATCGTTAAAAAAATATGCTAAGAAGAACATTTTTGCTGAAGATGGTTGTGATGAATTAACTGAATTTTTGCAGAAAGTTATAAGCTATTACAACTCGCCACTTTATGGTGAAAGATATATCAGTGATGAAATATTAAAAAGACATTTAAAAGAAGAAGTTATTAAGTATCAAAATTTTCTAAAAATTATCGATTCTGATATTGAGTATTGGATTTCTAAGCGGGAAGACAAAAATTATTCTGAAAATAAAAATGTTGGTAAAATGGAAAAACTAAAGGAAACAGAAACCGGATTAATTGATGATCATTTAATTCAATCTGAAAATTCAACATCAATAAGAGAACTGCTTCAAAATAAACAGAAGAGAATTACTTGGAGAGGGAGCAAAGAAGATTTAATTTATTTTTTCGATCAGCTTTTTGGACAGCAGCTATTAAAAATAAAAAGCTACGATGAAATATTTTCACTTGTATCTCATTATTTTGTTGATGAAAAAGGTGAAGCAATAATTGTAGAAAAATCTGCTTCTGCTAAAATGAATTTGCACGGTCCAAAAATTCCGGAAGGATACCAGAGATACATGAAAAGTATTGAGAAATTAAAATCAAATAATCAGTAATAGTAGAAGATTACCAAACAATAAAAATGCCGGATAATAAACTTCTAAACCGGCATTGATATTTAAGAATTTTATTAAGTTACATTTTAATTCTGCAAATTTTTTCTTCCCGTTCTATTATCACGTCTAAAGTTATCTTTTCTATTCCCTCTATTATTGTTATTCTCAAATTTTGCTTTTCTATTTTCTCGATAGTCTTTAAAATGATTTTTCCAAATTTGTTTTTGGTCATCGTTTAGAATTTTATTTACATCAAACCACATTTTAACTTTAGAATTTTTTAGGTCAGCTTTTATTTCATTACTCCTGCCGGTTAAATTAATTACTTCTGATTCATTAATTTCGTTTGATGCAAAGATTCTTTTTATTTCAAGCTGATTCTTTCTTAATTGTGCTTTTAGATCAATAACTTTTTCTTGGTGCGTAAATCTAATTTCATCAAATTTTGTTTTTTGGTCTTCAGTTAAATTTAATTTTTCAATACCAAATCCTTTTTTCATTAATCTGTCTTTGGATTTTTGAGCAAATAAATTTGAAACTAGCACCAATACAATTGTTAAAACAATAATACCGCTAAATAACTTTTTCATTTTTCCTCCAATTTGTTTTGTTATGATTTTGCATATTTGACAATAAAAATTTTAAAAAGGTTTAATCTCTCTTAAATTAAACCAATCCGGCAAATTTATTGTCTAATAGTTTGCTGAAGGATAATAATGGATAAAGAAAAAGAGTTTGAGTTAGTCAAAAAATTTATTCAAGGTGATGAAAGTGCCTTCAATAAACTTATTCATTATTATAAGAAATTAATTTATTGGCATGCTCGCAGGATGGTTGGCAATCATTTAGATGCAGATGAAGTTACTCAGCAAGTAATAATTGTTCTATTTAAAAAGTTGAACACCTTTAAATTTAATTCAACTTTGAAAACTTGGATTTACAGAATAACACAGACGAGATGTTTAAACTTAATTAGGAAGCAGAAAGTGAGACAATTTTTTAATTTTGATGATAACAATATCAGAGAGTTAAATAGTGATGAAGATATAATTCTTAATTATGATGATAAGGAAAAGCTTGAAATGGTAAATAATGCACTTAATAAATTACCAATAAAGCAAAGGGAAGTTTTTATTTTCAGACATTTTGATGAATTAAATTACGAAGAAATTTCTGAGATTACAGGTAAAAGTGTAGGTGGTTTAAAAGCAAATTATTATCACGCTTCAAAAAAAATATTAGAGATGATCCAATATGAAACATAATTCAGACTTATTTATTAAATATTTAGATGATCAGCTTTCCGCTGACCAAAAAAAAGAATTCGAGCTAAGATTAACTGAAGATCAAAATTTTAAGTTAGAATTTGAAAATTATGCTCAAGTCTATAAATCGATAAAAAAAACTATTGAGGTTGATGAAAGATATTTCGCGACATTATTACCTAACGTTCGAGAGAGAATGGATAAGAAATCTCAGAATTATTTTGGTAAACTAGCTTACATTTTATCCGTTTTAATTATAGGAATATTTATTGTTTATTTCATTAATACTAATAACAACAAATTGGATAAAAGCTTAATAAGTTTTTCAGAGTTATTAGAAACGGATGAGAACTTATCATCTGAAGATTTAGAGAATATTTTAGATTTAAACAAACACTCTCATTTAAACGATCAAATTTTAGAAATGTATTTTAATGATAATATAGAAATGGATTCAACATTATTTGATTATTTGGAGTCCAATTTGGCAGCAAATGAAATAAGCAATTCATTTCTTGAAGATCTATCTGAAAATGAATTCAATTTAATTTATCAAGATCTAAAAAACGAAATTATAGGTGAAAAATGAACAGGACAATTATATTAATGTTATTATTCCCTTTTATTATAGTCTTTTCTCAAAAAGACGCTAAACGAAGTGATAGACATTTTAGTAAAAAATTTGAAGAGCTTCAAAAAATTAAATTAATTGAAACTCTGGATTTAGACGAAGAATCTGCACTCAAATTTTTTGCCCGACGTAATGCTCATAATAATAATGTTGAAGCGATAAAAAAAGAAGAAGAAAGAATTATTGTTAAGATGGAAAACCTCCTTAAAAAGGAGGGAGGCAAAGAACAGTATGAACAGTTATTAAACGAGCATATTAATAATGAAAAAAATCTTTTCAAAGAGCGTTCAAGTTTTGTTAAATCTTTGAATGATATATTAACCGAAGAACAAATAATTAAAATGGTAATAGTTGAAAGAAGATTTAGAGAAAACGTCAGAGATTTGTTGATTGAAAAAGGTAGAAAAAGATACTTTAAGGAGAAAACTGAGTAAAATACTAACTCCAATAAATATCCACGGAACATTTTTGTTATCAAATTGTTTACAATTCGAGCATACCCACTCAGAAAGAGTGCATTAAATATATTGCATTTTTTATTTCATAACTATATCTTTGTGCTTGTTTTTGCGGAAGTGGTGAAATTGGTATACACGCTATCTTGAGGGGGTAGTGCTCGAAAGGGCATGCGGGTTCAAGTCCCGCCTTCCGCACAGGTTTTTAAAATAAATTAAAGGATAATTTAATGAAAAAAAGACTTCTAGTTATATTCTCGATACTTACAATATTTTCGTTAAGCATTTTTGCACAAAGTGGCGAAATGGATACTGAAGCAGCTAAATTGTATAATGAAGGTAACAGCCAAAAGAAATCAGGTAACTTTTCGGGAGCTTTAGAATCTTACCAAAAAGCATTGGCCATTTCAAAAGATTACAGAATTTATTATCAACTTAGTTCAGTTTACAAGAAACAGAGAAAATTTGATAAAGCAGAAGAAGCTTTACTTAACTCATTAAAAGTTAATCCGGAATTTACTTCGGCTTATAATTCTCTCGGTACAACTTATTACTCATGGGGTAAATACGATAAAGCAGTTGAAAACTTTAAGTTATTTAAAGAAAATGCGAATGATAAAAAATTAGAAGATCGGGCTTCAAAGTATATCGGATTAGCTTATACCAAACTAGGTGAGAGTGCTCTTAAAGATAGAAACTATGAAGAAGCTGAAAAAAATCTTTTAGAGGCTGTTGCGAACTATAATTATGATGCTGCTTACTTAAAATTAGCAGATGTGTATGTAGAAACAGGCAAATACGAAGAAGCCCTAAAGGCTGCTGATAATGCAATCAATTTTAGAGATAAAAAATCAAAAGTTCCAAAAGGTGCCCCATATTTTTACAAAGGAATGGCTTTTAAAGGTTTAAGCGATATTGATAAGGCAAAAGAAAATTTTAAAATTGCTAGTTCAGATAAACAATATCGAGACAGAAGTAATCACGAAATTAAATATTTAAACTAGAATAGTAATTTATAATGCTTTCAAACCCGGCTAAATAGTCGGGTTTTTTTTTGTTTTTTTATAAATTTACTTTATATAAGTTGTTATTATCAATTAAGTTATAAAAATAATATCATAATTATCTTTAACTTAGGATCCTAATTCATTATATTAGCTTTAATTTTTTTAAAATTTTTCGGAACTCTAAACCACATTAACACGTTTAATACATTGTATATGAAAAAAATATATAATCTGAGAGTTTTATGAAATATTTTTCCTTCCTAATTTTATTTCTTGTGCTTCAATCAAACCGAATTTTTTGTCAGAAAAATATTGAATTATATTCTCAGGGTATGGAAAGTTTTAATCATAAAAATTATTCTGAGGCACTTAAATATTTTGAAAAATATATTTTGAAAGATGAAATTGACGAACAGCTTTTATCAAGTGCCCAAGTTTATATTGGAGAAAGTCTACTCGGGCTTGAGCAGAAAGATGGTGCAATATCACAGTATGAAAAATTCATAACAGAATATCCTACTTCAAATTTTAGAGAACTTGCACTTTACCGTTTAGGCAATCTATATTTTGAGAAAAAATTATTTGAGAAAAGTAGAACAAACTTAGTTGAATTAATACACTCTTACCCTGCCTCTGAATATTCAGGTTCAGCCTACCATTTAATTGGAGAGACTTTTATTGAAGAAAATGATCTGGATAAGGCGGAAAATTTTTTTAATTCTGCTGTAGACTCTGAAAGAAATAACACACTTGTAGATAAGAGTATTTATTCTTTAGCAAATTTATATGAGAAAAAGGGTCAATATCTCGATGCTGTGAAGTATTATGATAAGCTGCTTGGTTTTCACAAAGATAGTGAGTTAGCTGGGTTGGCTCAATTAAGAATTGGTGTTTGTTATTTTTATTTGAAAGAATATGATAATACAGTTCTTGAATTATCAGATCCGCTAATTAAAGAATTAGATGTTGATAAACAAAACGAAGCTGATTATATACTTGCAAATGCTTTTTATCAATTGCGCGAATATAAAAGTGCTACTGAAGCTTATAGACGGATCTTGAACAATTCTCCAAATTCAGAAATGCTTGATAGGATTAGATATGGTTTAGCTTGGATTCATTTTCAAGAAGGTAATTATAATGATGCGTATAAATTATTCTATTTACTCTCGCAATCACCTGATGACTCAGTTGCAATTAAATCTCTCTATTGGAGTGGTGAAGCTAAAAGGTATGAAGGAAAATTTGGCGAGTCTATTGAGATCCATAAGAGTTTTGTTGAAAAATATCCAGATCATCATTATTCTGATAAAGTAAGATTGAATATTGGGATTAGTAAATTTAGTCAGAATAGTTACAGTGAATCTGAAGAAACATTGTTAAACTCTATAAATTCAACCGATCCTATTACTAAGGTAAAAGCCTTTACTTTGCTTGGGGAATTAAAACTTAGAAAGAAAGAATATAAACAAGCAACTGAATACTTTAAAAGAGGTTTATTGATTCCGCAAATTCCGGTAGAACTAAAAGATCGAAGTTATCTTGGATTAGGAACAGCGTATTTCTTCAATAAAAATAACATCGAAGCTCTAAATAACTTAAACTCAATTAATGAAAATGAGACTGTTGTAGATAAAAATAAATTAAGATTTTATAAAGCTGAATCTAATTTCTTTTTGGGTAATTACAAACAAGCTATTGAAAGCTATGAAAATATACAGACAGACGATAACATTATAATTAAAAATACAATTTATGGAAAAGCTTATTCTTATTTTAACCAGAAGGATCTTAATAAAGCGGCATACTATTTTAACGAGTATATAAAAAAATATGATGGCGATGAAAAAATTACAGAATGTCAACTAAGACTTGCAGATTGCTACTATGGAACAAAGTCTTATTCTCAAGCAAGTATTTATTATGAGCGTGCTCTTGTAAAATCCCAACAGTTTAGAAATGATGATAGATCATTTTTTAATTTTGCTCAGTCTTTATTTAAAGATGGGAAAATAACGAAAGCAGTTGCCACGTTGAACAACTTGCAGACCAATTTCCCGGCATCAAAATTTGCCGATGATTCACAATATTTAATTGGTTGGATATATTTTCAAAATGGTAATTTTGATGAAGCAATAATAAACTATACAAAACTTTTCAGTAATTATGCTCAATCACCGCTTTTGCCCATTGCATATTATTCTATCGGTGATTCATATTTTAACAAAGGTGAATACGAAAGGGCAATTGATAGCTACAATTTATTAATTGAACGTTACCCTAACTCATCATATGTATATGATGCAGTAAATGGCATACAATATTGCTACATAGTTCAAGATGAACAAGACAAAGCGATTAATTATCTTGATAGTTTTATTCGGAATAATGGTGATTCTGAATATCTAGATAAAGTTCAATTCAAGAAAGGTGAAATTTACTATAGTTCAGGAAATTATTTATCAGCAATGAGTGAGTATCAAAAAGTAATTGATGAATACTCTAAAAGTTCTCTTGTACCAAGCGCGTACTATTGGATGGGAAAGAGTGCAGTACTTCTTAATAAAGATAATATGGCAATCGGTTATTTTGAAAAAGTGATTGATAGTTCTCTAAATTCCGAAGTTGGTTTTAACTCAGTAATAGAATTAGGAAATATTTATAGAAAACAGAAAAATTACGAAAGGGAAGTTTCACTTTACGATGAAATAATACCTCAGATAAATGACAGTAAAAATATTTCTGAAATAAAATATATAAAATCGCTCAGCTTCATTGAAAATAACAATATTGCTTCAGCTTATCAAACCTTAAACGAAATAGTAGATAAGAGAGACGGTTCCTTGTTTTTTTATAAATCAGAAATTGAACTTGGTATTCTAGAACTTTCGAGATCAAACTATGAAAGCTCCTTATACTTGCTTAATGATGTAGTAAATAATCGAGAAGACGACCTTGCTGCAAAAGCTCAATACTACATTGGATTAAATTACTACGAACAAGAAAGAATGCCGGAAGCAATTACGGAGCTAATCAAAGTTAGGTCACTTTATTCGGCTTATGATGAATGGTATTCCAGAGGACTAATGTTATTAGGTGATTGTTATGTTAAAATAAATGACAAAGAAAATGCAGCTGAAATGTATAAAGGAGTTCTTAAAAGACACCGTAATGATGAACTTGCATCGGAGGCTAAAAGTAAGTTAGAACGTTTATGAAAAAAATAATATTACTTGTTTTAATAATAAATTCGGTAATTATTGCTCAAGAAGAAAGCCAATCGCAGAGCATTGAACTCCCTGATTTTGTAATAACAGGAAAAGAAAATATAAACATTCCTAAAATTCAAAAGCAGCTGCCTGATTTTATTCCGTTGCTTTCCCAAGATTTCTTTACACCTCAATATCCAAATCAGGAACAGACAACAATTAAACTGCCACATCCGGAGACTGAAATTGTCAGCATAGGAAATTATAAGCAAAATACGAATGCACTTTTAAAATTTAATTCTGGCTTAGAAACATTTCCATCGGGTGTTTTCTATTATAATGATTGGATTGGAAATTTTTCTTTTAATACAAAGTTATACGGTAAAAATGAACTAGAATATGTTAAGAAAGCAGGAGTTAGTCTTGCCGGTGCAGGAATTGGGACAAAATATTTTATTGATCATAAATCAGATTTTCTACCAGGACTTGAAATTGACTTAAATGGAAATTACTACTATGACTCATTTAATTTCTTCGGTTCATCTAAACCAACAATAAGTCGCACTACAAATAATGGATTCGCTGATCTTTCATTTAATTATTTGAGTGATCCATTTAATAATTTTGGTATTTCCTTGAGTGATTCTTACTATGAACAAAAAGATGAATTCGACGAAAATATTTTTGGGTTAAACGCTTTTTATAAATTACGATATTCAGATTTTGATTTTAGGGTGGAAGGAAGTTTCAAAAATCAGTCTATATCAAATATTAATCAGAATTTTGGAAATCAATATTATTTCAACTCGTTAGCAACTGTTGGTTTAATAATCTATGATATAGTAAATTTAAAAGCTGGGGTTTATTTAGCTGAAAGTGAGGGAAATACGTTCTTTTCACCGGTTGCTTACGGAAGTTTGAAATTAAATAAAAGTGTTTCAATGTTTGGTGAGTTTTCACCGAATACAGAGTTTAAAACTTTGCAGAACTTCAAATTAGCCAACAGATATTTTCAAATAAATAATTTCCCAAATCTTTTTATTGAGAATAAATTTAATCTTAAATTTGCCGCAAAATTTGAATATGAAAAATACTTTGAAATAAGCGGTGGGGTTGGATATTTAAACTCGGATAATAATTATTATTTTGAAGATAGAATCGATGATGGATTTTTCACAATATTCAAAGAAGATATTGAAAATACGTATGTATTCCTAAATTTACTGTTTAGAAAAGGACCATTTGGTGAATTTTATGCTGAAGCAAAATTACAAAATGTAACTGGAAAAAATAATAAGGATTTACCGTATTCTTCCAATTTTATTACCAATGTACATTATTCGTATGATTGGGATTATGGCTACGGAATTAATATTGGATTAGTCTATTTTGGAGAAGCATACACAGACTATGGAAATACTAACTCAATACCTGAATCTATAGATGTTAATGCATCAATATATTATGAATTATTTAGGAATTTCAAATTGACCTTAGATATGGAAAATATTTTTAACAATAAGTACTATTATGTAAGAAATTATGAAGTGAAACCGATTGATATTCTTGTTGGCTTTGAATTTAGATGGTGATAATATAAAGTAGTTTAGAGGACGAAATGGATAAAAAAGAACTTGAAAAGAAAGTTGCCGGTTTATTAAATGTAGATGCAGAGTATAAAGAACTAGCTTTTTCACAATTCAAGAAAAAATTATCTGAATTTTTAGAAGTTGGTGAAGCTGTAAAAATTAACACTTTAGGTATATTCCAAATGAAAGAACAACTCGACCGTTCTGATGAATCCGGAAAAGTTAGTTCTAAAGATAAAATTCTAACATTGGTTTTTTCACCTGAATCAAAAACATCAGAAGATGATTCCATATTCCTTAATTTAGAGTTAGAAGAAAAACCCTTAGATGACAGCGAGTTTGATGAAAAAGTATTTCAAATTGGGATTGATAAACCACTTATTACATCGAAGGAAGACGAAAAAGAAAGCGACTCTTTAAAAAAAGACATTTCGAATTCTATTTCTGTGCTAATAAATGATTCTGAAAAAATAAAAAACTTCGATCTATGGGAAGATCACCTTAAGAATAAAGAGACAAAAGATTTTATCGATGAACTTGAAGAAGGTTTAGAAGATCAATTGATTGAATCTGAATCAGATGATAAACTAAACGAAGTTGAAGATGCACTATATGAAAAAGATTTTGTGGAAATGGATGAAAATGAGATATTTAATGAGATAGTTGATGAAACTGATTTAATGACCGAAGAAGATTTAAGTGAAATAATAAATGGAGATGATGAATTAAGAGAAGATGAAGACAATAAACTACTTGAGGATCTTGAGAAAGTTACGGAAGATTTTATTTCCGAGCATGATGATTCTTCAGATAAAGAGAATAGCGTTATTGACGAAGTAGATGAGTTGATTAAAGAAACAGAACTAAAAGAAGATATTATTGATGAAATTGAACAAGAACTTAAAGACGAAAATTTTGGTGAACCGGATGATACTAATCTAGCTAAAAATGAGGAAACTATAAGTGGACTCCATGAAACTGTGAAAGAAGAATTGGATACTAAAGAAATTAGTTCATCCGAAAGTGAGGGTGAAATTTTTGATAAAGGTACTTTAGAATTAAATACCTCTGATAATAATAAGGGTAAAATAAAAGAGAAGAATAAGAAAAAAAGCCCTTTGCTATATTTACTCGTAGCTTCATTTTTTATTATTGGAGCAATTGGTATTTATTATATTTTCTTCTCAAAACATGAACCGGAACAATATGATCAAAATATAAGTATTGCTGAGAATATTGTTGAAACTCCGGATAGTGAAAACGGTGAGACACAAGTCAAAGATGAATTAGATGCTCCACAAAAAGTTGAAGAGACTGAAGAAGATTATTTTGAAACTACCAATGATGGAAATGCATCAAAAAATCTTGCTGCTATTAGCGAAGAGAAAGAAGTGGGGGAAAATATTTACTTTGATGGATTCGTTTATAATGTGCAAGTATCTTCATGGAAACAAAGAAGTGTTGCTGATAGCGAATCACAAAAATTAATCAATAAAGGATTCCCGGCATTTGTAATAAAGGTTTATATTCCAAAATTTGATGGGGATTGGCACCGTGTAAGAATTGGTCCATATCCTTCATTAAAAGCTGCAAAACAAGCAAAAGAAGAATTAAATAAGTAAACCTAAGGTAAATTTATGTCATTGTTATCAATACTCTCCAAAGGCGGCTGGCTGATGATACCGCTGATTATTATTTCATTTTTAGCCGTTGTAATTATTATCGATAGATATATTACGATAAAAAAATCTAAATTAAATGTTCCTGCATTTCTGGTTAAGATTAGGGGAATGTTAATAAAAGAGGATATTTCCGGTGCAACAAGTTACTGTATTGAAGAAAAGTCTTCGGCTGCTAACATAATTAAAAGCGGACTTAAAAAATATCATCTTGGACACGAGCGTGTAAAAGAATCGATTGAAAATGCAGGTAGACAGGAAATTGCCAAGCTGGAAAAAGGATTATCGGTCGTAGCTACTATTGCCGGTATTGCTCCGCTTATAGGATTCTTGGGAACGGTGACCGGAATGATCCAAGCTTTTATGAGAATACAAGATTTGCAAGGTTCTGCAAATCCAAGCGATTTAGCCGGTGGAATTTGGGAAGCTTTAATTACAACTGCTGTTGGTTTGGCAATAGGGATTATTGCACTAAGCTTTTATAACTATTTAACTAATTCTATAAACAAATTAGTTCTTGATATGGAAGTTGTCTCCAATGATGTATTGGATATAATTGAAGAAACCAATAGAGGTAATACTGTAAAAGAAGAAGACATTGAAATTGAGCTTTAGGTGAATTATGAAATTTGAAACATCAAGAAAACCGATAAGTGCCTTTAGTTTATCGTCCCTTACGGATATTGTATTTTTATTGCTGGTATTCTTCCTACTCACATCGCAATTTGTAATACAAACCGGAGTAAAAGTTAAACTGCCGGCATCAAAACTTAATGAGCAAAGTTTACCTACAAAACTAATTGTTAGTATCACGGAAGATCAAAATATTTATGTTGGTGATGAAATAACTGATATTGGCTCAGTTGCAATTAAACTTGATAAATTAAGAGCAAGCATTGCTGATAATAATTTAGTAATAAGAGCAGATAAAAGTGTCAATATTGATTTGGTTATTCAAGTAATTGACGCTGCGAAAGCTGCTGGCATTGATAGATTTACGATAGAAACAGAGAAACAATCATTTTGACAAAGAAAAGATTACCATACTTAATATCATTTGCGTTTCATTTGGTTTTGGCTTTTATACTTTTTCTAATAAAAGTTAGTTTAGAACCAATTCAGGACGAATATGTAACTATTGGTTTCGGTGCAATAGGTCAAAATAGTTCATCCGGTGTTTTAGCAAAAGAACCAACCGAAGAAATTCAGAAAAAGCAACCCGAGGCACAAAAAGAAGTTGCAGAGAAAGTAGTGGAAAAAGTTGAACTGCCACAAGTTGAAAATGCCGATGAAGACAATAATGTAATTGTAAGCGCAGATAAAAAAGAAAATGAAGAAGAAGCTAAGCCGGAGAAGGTTGAACCAATTGTAAAGAAAGAAAAAGAAGCTGGAAAAGGAAGAGATGAATCAGGTGAGGGCGAGGGAAACTTTGGTTTTGAAATAGACTTTGGTGGTAAGGGAATGAGAAAAATTTATAGTTACTCTTTACCAGCTTACCCTGAAGGAGTTTCAAAAGAAATTGACGTTAAATTAAGATTTTCTATTCTAGCAGATGGAACAGTTGGTAAGATATTACCCCTAATAAAAGCTGATACACGCTTAGAGCAAGCTGCAATAAATTCACTGCGACAGTGGAGATTTGAACCTTTACCGGAAAATCAGCAGACAAAAGAGCAATTTGCAGTAATTATTTTTCCTTTCCGCTTGAAGTAGTTAATAAATCCCTAAAGTAAAATCTGAAGAAGAAAAATTCTGCTATAGTTAGTAGAGTAAGAGCGATTGTATCCCTATCGAAGTGCTTACCGAAACCAATTGGTTCCCAAAACAATTTACATACCATAGTAGAAAGTGACCAGCCAATACTAAATAGTATAATAAGCAAGATTAAGTCAATGAATGCTGCACTTAGTGAATCCGCTTTTGATCTTTTTACGAAAATGAAAATGGCAAAGACAATATGAATTAAGAAAATTACTCCAATTACCATTTGTTATCTCTAACTATTTCTTGAATTGAGAATTTTTGTCCCTGCTAAACCGCCGATAAGACCAAATATTGAATCGACAATCAGATTATTAAAAATTATTGAGATTGCGTAAATACTTGAAAATCCAGTTTCTTTAATTGACTCAACTACTGATCCCATTAAATTTATAACTTCTTCTCTGACATTTTCTGGAACCGGAAAAGTATCAAGAATATCATTCATTTCATTGAATGCAAGAATGATGTCATTGTTTTTTGTAATAAAGGTGATCATAATATCAAAGAAACTTCCGAATAGTGCAGCGAATACTCCAGTTAATAAGCCTAAAATCACACCTCGTTTAAGCTCAATTATTTTTAAATTTCCGTTAGCTTTTTGTTCAAGCATTATTGCAATTACTGCTGCAATAGGGACAACTAAACAACAAGTTAACCCTTTTGTTAGAGGCACAATGTGCAGAACTCCTGCTCCAAATCCTGCTACAAGTGCTGGAAAATATTTTTTCAATTTTTGTCCTTTGATTTTGTCAACAATTCAATAATTGATCTATGAATATAAATAAATCCGATTGAACCTAAAAGAAATCCGGTTAAAAGTGCAATATATTTTGAATAATTGTAAATGTTAACTGTATATAAAATGACATCAATAATTAGTGGAACGGATGAGAGTAATAAAACTTTTGTGGTAATATTTTTCTTTAAGCCCAGTAAAACTAAAAAAGAAGAAAAAAGTCCACCAAAATAAATTCCTGCACATCTTGAACAAACCAAAGTATCATAGCCAAAAAGAGTCAACAGCTTTTCAGTTTCAGTGTGACAAACAATGGAGTAATTATATTTAAGAAAGGGGAGTAAATAAAATGAACTTGGATAAAAGTGGAGTACAATTTCCCACAGAAACCCGATACACCAAATTAAAATGATAAAAAAAATTAAGAAGTTATAGAGATTAACATTTGGTAATTTCAAATTATTTACTAATCATATATTTCAAAATTCTACTGGGAGTTAGTACAAATAATTTACTTGATTTAATTTTAGCATCAATAATTTCTTCTTCCATCAGGTTTTCGAAATGTTTATATTCATTAATTATTCTTCGGTCTTTCAAATCAAAAACAGTAATCTGTGATTTTTGAATGTAGAATATTCGATTGCGGTAAATAAAAATTTTGTTAGGTTGAAAATCTAAAGAGTAGATAAATTTCCCATTACCATATTGATCAAAAACTTTAACTTTGTTTTTATCAAGGACGTAAATATTTCCATCTGCATCTGAGGTAAAATTTGTTGGGTTTGTCAGTGCAAATGCTCCAGCATCGTTCCCACCAATTTCTAGTAGAAATTCTCCCGTAAGATTAAATTTTAAAATTCGATTATTATCCGATTCAAGAAAAAATAAATCGCCAATATCCGTAATTACAATGCAAGTTGGATAACCAAATTCTATATTAGAATTATTCCTCCCGGAGTAAAGTGAGAGAAAATTCAAATCTTTATCAAATCGCTGAATTCTATCATTATTTTTATCTGCAACATATACGCTTAACGTATTTGTAAAAACACTGACCGGCTCATCAAATGCTGATTCTTCCCAACCATAGCCGCCAATTGTTAAAATTTCACTACCGGTTGAATCTAATTTGATAATTGCATTATCCAAAATATCGCTGATGTAAAAATTGCCGTTCAAGTCAAGATCAAAAGAAGCAGCACTGTTAAAATCACCAAATTCGCCATTAAATTTTAGGCTCTGCCCTAAAACCATATTGGAAATTACAATTAATATCACCATTAAAATTTTCATAAAAATAAATTTAGTTAATTTGTTATCTTTAAGAAAGTTTATAAAATTTGACTGATTTAAGTACTTTATGAAAAATAAAATTACTGATAAAGAGAAAAAGCGAATAAATAAAATATTTGAGCTATTTAAAAAAGAATATCCAAATACAAAACCTCAATTAAATTATTCTAATCCATTTGAACTTCTTATTGCTACTATACTTTCTGCCCAATGCACTGATGCAAGAGTGAACATTGTTACAAAAGAACTTTTTAAAAAATATAAAAAACCAATAGATTACGTAAATACCCCGGCAAAGGAACTTGAAAAGGAAATATTTTCAACTGGATTCTACAAACAAAAAACGAAAAGTATAAAAGAGTGTTCATCAAAGTTGTTTAAGGAATATAATTCAAAAGTACCAAAAGATTTTAATTTACTAACACAACTACCTGGAGTTGGCAGAAAAACTGCATCTGTTGTGGCTGGTCATGCTTTTAATATTCCCGCAATTGCTGTAGATACACATGTTAAAAGAATTTCAAATTTACTTGGAATTGTAAATTCGAAAAATCCTGATAAAATTGAGGAAGAATTAAAACAACTTCTGCCAGAAGAAGATTGGGTAAATTCAACGCATTGGTTCATAAATCATGGAAGAAAAATTTGTGTTGCCCGCAGACCAAAATGTGACGTTTGTTTTTTAAGTGAGTTGTGTCCGAGTGTAATAAAAACATCATCAAAAAATTAAAGAGAGTATAATGGAAAGAAATCGAGAGTATTGTCATAATCTATTAAAAGAATACACTAAAGGTGAAAGTCTCTTAAAACATGCATATGCTGTTGAGGCTTGTGTAAGAGCCTATGCTGAAAAGTATAGTGAAGATGCGGAATTTTGGGGTAACGTAGCACTTCTGCATGATTTTGATTATGAGATGTATCCATCAATGGAAGACCATCCATATAAAGGTGAAGAGATTTTAAAGGATAAAGGATTTTCCGGAGAATTTAGAAAAGCAATACTTTCTCACGCAGATCACACCAATGTCCCGAGAGAAACTAAGCTGGAGAAAGTGCTATTCGCATGCGATGAACTTGCCGGATTTATAACTGCAGTAACTTTAGTTAGACCTAGCAAATCTTTGGATGAAGTAAAAGTTAAATCTGTTAAAAAGAAAATGAAAGACAAAGGTTTTTCTAAAGCAGTGAGCAGAGAAGATATAATCAAGGGTGCAGAGGAACTTGAAGTTGAATTGGATGATCACATTGATTTCTGCATTGAAGCTATGAAAAAAGTGAAAATAGAATTAGGTTTATAATTTAATATTAATTCTGATTTACCGATTATTAAATAATACTGTGTTCGAAAATAGATCAAAATATTTTGACTTGACAATTAAGTCTAAAAGTATCTAATTTAGAGTCACATTTTAATAAAGTTTGCAACAAGGAAAATTTTTATAGAGAATTTGCTACATTTTTTGCATTGAAATAGTAATAATATTTCTACTATGTTTATAATAATTATAAACAGGTAAAATTGGAGATTTAATAGTGCGCAAATTCTTAATAATGGTTTTCCTATTTTTGTTTTTAAACACCTTTGCTCAAAAGGACTATAAAGTTCTTTCTTCCTCAAAGAATGCGCTTGTTATTGAATACCAGCCTGTTTTCTCTGATTATTCTGAAGTCACACTCCAAAACTCCAAATATGTTAATATAGAATTACTAAATGGTATTGAGGGTCAAAATTCTGAAGTTGGAATGCCAAATATTCCTATACGAGTTTTAATTGTGGGAGTACCCTCTGAATTTGGTAATAGTATAAATATTATTAATTCAAGTTTTCAAAAAATCTCCGGTAAAATTAAACCTATACCAAATGTAGCCAAAAAGAATAATCTCCCTTCTTATCAATATTTAGAAAGTGAAAATTATTCAAATTTTCTCAATCCTGAACTAGTTTCGTTTGGAGAATTTGGTCTAGTGCGTGATCAAATGGTTCAGCATATCAATATTTCACCAGTTCGGTTCAATCCTACTAATAATGAAATTCAGCTTTTAAACAAAAGTGGTTTTTCAAATAAATTTTGCGCAAGCCAATATTTTGTCCGGAATCACAAAGTCTGATCTAACTGAAGGTTTGGTAATAAACTCAAAAATTGCTAAAGATTGGGGTACTGAGAAAAAACTATCAAAGAGTACAACAGCTCAAAATTCGGTTTTGGCAAATGGTAATTGGTACAGATTTGAGTCTTCTGAAGAAGGTATTTACCGAATTGATCGGACTTTCCTTACAAATCTGGGAATTGATGTCAATAATATTGATCCAAGAACAATTAAAATTTATAACAACGGTGGTTATATTCTCCCATGGGCTCCAAGTGCAGCCCGACCTTCTGATCTTGTTGAAGTTGCAATAATCATTGAGGGTGAATCTGATGGTTCATTTGATGCTGCTGATCAAATATTATTTTACGGTCGCGGTGTTGATTTTTGGGAATATAATAACATCTCCGATCGTATTACTAGAAATAAACATTGGTATTCCAAAAAGAATTATTTCTGGTTAACATATGGCGGAATTACTGGTAAGAGGATGGATATTCAGCAGAGTTTGTCTGGAACTGCTGATTTAGAAAAAACTAATACGAAAGCATTCAGATTTCAAGATAATGATAAACAGAATTTAATTGGTTCTGGCTTATTATATGTCGATGATGATTACACAAATACCAGTAAATCTAAAACATATATTAGTATGCTGGATGGAAGATTAAATGATTCTGAAATTAAGTACACTATTCAGTTTGTAAATGGTGCAAAGAGAAGTAATCTTTTAACTATTGAAGAAAATAATTCACAGATTTTTGCAAGATTAATTTCCGGAGCAGGAACCGGTTATCTATCTGATTATGTTTACGGAGGATTAAACCGAAGTATAAATGAAATTACTTACTCAGGTACAATTCCCGAAAATAGAAGTACTCTGAAATTTACTTTTAATCCTTCTACGATTTCTGAAAAAGGGCATTTGGACTATTTTGAAATTGAATATACACAAAACTTAATGACCCAAATTAATGCGTTGCCGGTAATATTCTTTTCAGAACTAATGCAAGGAACCACTAAATATACTGCAAGTCCATTTGGTGATAGCAATTTTAAAGTGTACAATATTAGTAACTACAGTGATCCAAAAATAATTAGTATTACTCCCAATGGGGGAGGATTTTCATTTATTGCTAATGAAGATACAAATAGTCTTTCAAAATATTTAGCGATTCATAATAATGATATAAAAGTACCGCAGAATGCAGAAAAAGTAGAAAATTCAAACATTAGAGGGTTTTCACCAGGGGCTAATTATATTATCATTTCTCATAGGCAATTTAGCGAACAAGCAGAAAGGTTAAAAAATTATAGAGCAAATGAAGCTAAAATTAAAACTACATCATTTGTTGCTTATATTGATGAAATCTTTAATGAATTTTCGGGTGGTTCTTTAGACCCAACTGGTATAAGAGATTTTCTAAAATATGCTTATGAAAATTGGGAAATTAAACCGGAATATGTTCTTCTTTTTGGTGACGGTGATTTTGATTATTTTAATGTCCTTGGCAAAGGCTTGAATTTTATCCCAACATTTCAAACAGCTGAATCTATGGATGAAATTGATTCATACCCTTACGATGATTTTTATTCAAGAATTTCAGGTGATGATGATTTAGCTGATCTTGGTATTGGAAGATTGAGTATCACAAACCCAGAAGAAGCTGAAATTGTAGTTGATAAAATTATTAAATACGAAACTGAACTAAATAAAGGATTATGGAGGAATAAAATTACTTTATTAGCTGATGATGGTTTAACGTCTGAAGGTAATGATGGTGCAACACATACACGTCAATCTGAAAGTTTATCGAATAATCATATACCAAAAAGTTTTGATCAGGATAAAATATATTTATCAAACTTCCAGACTATTAATACCGGATTAGGTAGACGTAAACCCGATTGCAATACTGCTGTTATCGATGCAATTAATAACGGAACACTGATCTTCAATTATATCGGACATGGCAACCCAGATGTTTGGGCACACGAAATTGTTTTTGATCGTAGTATTTCAATACCGCAATTAAGGAACAAAGAACTCTTTTTTTTAACCGCTGCCACTTGCGATTTTGGAAAATATGATGATCCAAATGTACAAAGTGCAACCGAGGAAATGATCTTAATGGAGGGGGTAGGTATGATTGGCGGGCTCTCTGCAGTTAGACCAGTATTTTCACTTCAGAATGCTGCTTTGAATGAAGATTTTTATGATCAGATGCTTTACGAAAAAGATGCCTTAGGACAACCAATTCCAATTGGTAAGGCCTTCCACCTACTCAAACAACAAAGAGTAAGAGATAATGATCAAAAATTTCATTTATTCGCAGATCCTTTTTTAAGGTTAAATGTTCCCATTCTTCCAGTAGAAATTACGTCGGTTAATGATGCCCCACTAACTGATACAGTTAACATGAAAGCTCTAAGTGAAGTAACTATTAAAGGAAGATTAAATAGCGAAACACAAAATGATGGTGAAGGGATAATTACAGTTTACGATTCTGAGAGAATTATCTTTTTGGATGATATTAATTTTAATATGTCTGAACAAGGCGGAGTAATATTTAGAGGAAGAGTTTCAGTTGAGAATGGAGAATTTGCAACGAGCTTTACGGTACCTAAAGATATTTCTTACGAGAACAAGCAAGGAAAGATTATAGCTTATTTCTTTAATGATGAAATTGATGGTGTTGGTTATGCAGATAATTTTATTGTTGGTGGTACCGATTCAACAAAAACGAATGATGGCAAGGGACCGCAAATAGAAATTTACTACGATGATGAATCTGAGAGCTCATATTTAGTTAATCCAAACTTTAAGCTTAGGGTTAAACTGAGTGATGAAACAGGATTAAATACAACCGGCACAGGAATTGGACATAAACTTGAAGCAATTCTTAACGGGGATGAACAAAACTCAATTGATCTTACAGATTATTTTGTAGGTGATCTTAATTCCGGAGGTAAATCGGGTGAGGTAAATTATAATTTTTCTGCTCTTGAACCTGGAGAATATAAAATAAAAGTTAATGCTTGGGATGTGTACAATAATTTTGCATCAAAAGAAGACTTTTTTACAGTAGTAGATGACAATGATCTGGTAATAAGAGAAGTTTATAATTATCCGAATCCATTTAGTTCAAATACATACTTTACATTCCAACATAACTTGACCGATCCTTTAAATGTAAAAATTAAAATTTATACTATAGCCGGAAGAGTCATAAGGGAAATTGAATCATTTAATGTTAATGATAAATTTGTAAAAATTGAATGGAACGGAAAGGACGAAGACAATAATAAAATCGGTAATGGAACGTATCTTTACAAATTGATTGTAGAGACAGTTAACGGTGAATATAAAGAAAATTTACTTGGAAAATTGGCAGTTATTAGGTAAAATTAAAATTGCCTTGTTTCAAAATTTTTATCAATTAGGAGGTATTTTTTTATGAAAAAGCTAGTAATAATTTTAGCAGTAATTCCAATGTTATTGCTATTTAATAATAGAATAAGCGCGCAAGGCGAAGCTGCGGTTCCATTTTTGCTCCTGGCGCCTGATTCAAGGTCAGGTGGTATTGGTGAATCTGGTTCAGGTCTTGCAGACAACTCGGCTGCAATATTTTGGAATCCTGCAGGGATTGCATTTTTAACAGGTTCAGAAGTTAGCATTACTCACAGTAACTGGCTTCCACAATTTGGATTGGACGATCTTTTCTATGACTATCTAACTTATCGTCAATATGTTGATGAAATTGGCGGAAGTGTAACTGCAAGTATTACTTACATGAATTTCGGTGAGTTCATCCGTACCGACGCAAGCGGACCCGAAGCAATAGGCAAGTTTAGATCTTTTGATGCTGCTCTTACATTGGGTTACGCGACCAAACTTCATTCTGATTGGGGATTGGGTTTAAATTTCCGATTGATTCATAGTAGATTATCAGATAAACCTACTGCGGGTGAAACAGGCTCAGGTGTAGCTACAACAGTAAGTTTTGATGTTGCAGCTATGTGGAGACCGGAAGAACTTGATATACCTTACATTGGTGATTTTAGTAATAAACTTAGCATTGGAGCCAACTTAAGTAATATAGGCCCAAAAATTTATTACATTGATCAATCTCAAGCAGATCCAATACCTACAAACTTCAGATTAGGAATAGCGTTGAGATTAATGGAAGATGAATATAATTCGTTAACTCTTACAACAGATTTTAGTAAGCTGCTTGTTGACCGTGATACTACTGATAAAGCTGAATTCTATGAAGCAATTTTTACTTCTTGGTTTGATGATGATTTTAATACTGAGTTCAGAGACATTGTTACTTCATTGGGTTTAGAGTATTGGTATGGAGATGAGGACTTTAAGTTTGCACTCAGAACCGGATTCTTTTATGAAGATCCAAGTTTTGGTAATAGAAAGTTTGTTACTATCGGTGCCGGTATTAGATATGATTTATATGGATTTGATTTTAGTTATATAACTACAGATCTTTTCCCGGATGGGGAGAACCATCCTCTATCAGATACGTTAAGGTTTACTTTGTCAATCGGTTGGGGTGCAGCAGCTCAGCCACAAGGGAAGGGATTTCCGCGCGGAATATAAAATATGTTTAAAAAGTTTTTTGTATTTATACTGTTCTTCTATGGTGTAACTCTAATTGCACAAAAGTATCAACCTCAACTTCAAACTTCAGAAGTTATTTCTAAAACTTCTGAAACTTCTGAAGCATTTGAGGATAATCTAAATATTCTTGCTGTAATGGTAGAGTTTCAGCCAGATGATTTCGAACTGACTTATGGTGATGGTACTTTTGGCAGCATCTATTCAAAAGATTATGGTAATGATATAATAGATCCTCTTCCGCATGATAAGAACTATTTTGAAGATCACTTGCAGTTTGCAGTAAATTATTACAGCAAAGTTTCAAATGGAAAAGTTAACATTAATTTTACTGTTCTTCCTGACATCTATACTGTCTCTAAACCAATGAGGGAATACTCACCTGTTGGTGATGAATCGTTTAAAGTTTTAGGGGATTTTTCTAAGGAAGTCTGGGATTTGGTAAGTCAGGATAATCCTAGTTTTGACTTTTCTGTATTTAACACATTCATAATTTTCCATGCCGGTGTTGGTAAAGATATTAGCACTTCGAATCTATTTGGGGAAGCAAGGGATTTACCTTCAATCTACTTAGGCGAAAGATCACTCAAATCTTTTTACGGAGATACTTTTAATGGATTTCCACTATCTGATGGTTCGTTTATAAATCACACAATTATTTTGCCCGAAACCGAATCTAGAGAAGAAAGCGGATTTGGTGAAGTTGCACTTTTAGAACTTTCAATTAATGGTTTATTAGTTTCAAGTATTGCAAGCCATTTGGGTTTGCCCGATTTATTTGATGCTGAAACCGGAAAGAGTGCGATCGGCAGATTTGGATTAATGGATGGACAATCAATATTTGCTTATGCAGGTCTTTTTCCACCACAGCCATCTGCTTGGGAAAAAATTTATTTGGGATGGGAAGAGCCTAGGCTTCTCAATACAGTTACTCCAATCATTAATTCGACAGTTAATATTGTAGCCAATCAAGTCGCTGAAAGGAATCAAAATACAATAATTAAAATTCCAATAAATTCAACTGAATATTATCTTATTGAAAATAGAGCAAGGGATGCAAACAAGGATGGAGTAATAATTACATATAAGGTCGGCGGACAGATTAGAACAATAAATTTTACTGAAGACCTGGATAATTTTAACAATGCGTTTGTTGATACATTAAAAGGTGTTGTACTTGATGTTGACGAATTTGACTGGGCTGTTCCAGGAAACGGAATTTTAATCTGGCACATTGATGAAAAAATTGCAAATGAAGAAAATATTACAGTGAACAGAGTTAACATTGGTGAAAATAGAGGAGTCGATTTAGAAGAAGCAGACGGTATACAGGATATTGGAGAAGAGTTTCAAACAATTTTTGGTGATATTATTATTGCAGAGGGTGAGGAGTTTGATTTTTGGTATTCAAGTAATCCATCTAGATTGTACCAAAATAAATTTGGAGTTGATACTAAACCAAATACAATGACAAATAATAGTGCTAATAGTTTAATTACTTTTTCCAATTTTTCGGATATTTCCAATGAAATGAGTTTTGATGTTAGCTTTGGTTCTGAAAATATAAAATTGTTCGGCAAGATTAAACATTTAGGTTCTCCTCAAAGTTTTAAATTAACCACTGAAATTGAAACTTTTTCGGTCACTGTTGGTAATTTGATAGTTAATTCTTCTCAATTTAATATCCCAAACTTTACCCAAAATGAGATTGCAGTGCTTGAATACAATGATACTGAAGTAGTAGTGGGAGCTCAAGGTAATTTGCTTAACATAGCTCATTTTGATAATGAAATTACCCAACATACAATTGAATTACGAGCTGAAAGCAGCTCACCCATTGTACTTAAGCAGTTAAATGATAATGAGATAATCATTTATGTTGGAAATAATGATGGCAGTATTGCTAATTATAAATATAATGTCAGTACGAAAGAAGCACCTTTGTTAGTTGAATCAGTTTCATACTTTACGGAGTCGGTTAATCAAATTTCAATTCTTGATAATGAAATTGTTGCTTCAAGTGGAAGTACTGTAAAATTTGAAAATGGTTCAGAACTTGCTATAGAAAGTAAAGTTGAGCAAATAATTCTAACTAAAAATAACTCCGGAAATTACTTAGCCATTGCTCTAGCAGAAGACAATTATATAGTTATGCTGGAAGAAGAATCTGTACTTGGAAAAATAATTACAGGGTCTATTCAAAATATTGAGTCAATTGCTCTGGCAGATTTAAAACAAGATGGTGAAAACTATATTGTTTTTAACGAAGGCAACATCATTAAAGCAGTCAATTTAGACGGAACTATTGCCGATAATTTCCCGTACCAAAATGAAATGGTAAATAAATTTGTAGGAAATCCTTTAATAGCTGATCTTAATAATGATGGATTTGATGACATTATCTCACTTTCAGATAACGGAAATGTATATGCAATTTCCGGCAATGATGGAAAATTAATTTCAGGCTTTCCAATTTCTGTTGGTGGAAACATTCCGAGACTAAATACAATTGTTAAGAGAGAAAATGATATGGTACTTTCTGTAACATCCTCAAACAACGATGTATACTTTTGGAGTATCAATTCTACTGGCGAGGTTCAATGGGGAAGTAGATACGGAGATAATTCTAATTCCTCATCTCTTAGTTCAGCTGAGGATGCTAATTTAATAACTACGTTCTTCCCTAAAAATAAAACATATAATTGGCCAAATCCCGTCTATGGAGATGAAACATATATTAGAACTTACGTCGCTGATGATGCAAGAGTTGAAGTAAAGATATTTGATCTTGCTGGTGACTTAGTTGATGAATTTCAGTTTAATGCAACCGGCGGACTTGATGCTGAATATACTTGGAATGTTTCAAATATTCAGAGCGGTCCCTATTTTGCTCACCTCGAAGTAAAATCCAATAACGGAAAGACTGAGAGTAAAATTATTAAAATTGCTGTAATCAAATAAAGCTAATCTAAAAATTATTCCATGAAGAAAATATTATTCTTACTTATCGCAATAAGCTTTCCTCTCTTTTCGCAGATTGATGATTTTGATCCCGATTATAATTGGTACTCTATTGAAGGCGAACATGTAATAGTGCATTTTCACGAAGAAGCAGAAAGAACCGCAAGAACTGTTTTAAAAATTGCTGATGAAGTTTGGGAACCTATCACAAGTCTTTATGCCTATGAGCCGGATAGAGTGCATTATGTAATTAAAGATATTGATGATTACTCAAACGGTGCGACATATTTCTTTGATAATAAAATTGAGATTTGGTCCTCTGCACTCGATTTTGATCTTCGTGGAACTCATAATTGGCTAAGGAATGTTATCTCACATGAGTTTACACATATGGTGCAGATTCAAGCAGCAATGAAAATAGGACGAACAATCCCAGCTTTTTATTTACAATTTCTAAATTATGAAGATAAACGTCGTCCTGATATACTTTACGGTTTTCCTAATTTTATTGCATCTTATCCGGTTGCTACGTTTAATATGCCTGCTTGGTTTGCAGAAGGAACTGCGCAATATATGCGTGAGGAATTCAATTATGATAATTGGGATACTCACCGGGATATGATACTTAGGTCCTATGCTTTAGATGATAAGATGCTCACATGGAATGAGATGGGTGTCTTCAGCAAAACCAGTTTAGGTAATGAATCTGTCTATAATGCAGGATTTGCATTGACCCGATATATCGCTCAGCAATATGGTGAAGATAAACTGCAAGATATAACTTTTAGATTAGGGGACTTGACAAATTTTACAATTGATGCAGCATTTGAACAAGTTCTCGGAAAAGATGGAAATGAAATTTATGATGAATGGTCGAATTTCCTGAAACAAAATTATTCGGAGAGGATTGCTCCTGTAAGAGAAAACTTAGTTGAAGGTGAATTAATTTCAAAAAATGGATTTGGAAATTTTTACCCTTATTACTCCGAAGATGGAAAGAACATTTACTTCATTTCAAATTCAAAGAATGATTATTTCTCACCTGCCGGAATTTTCAAGTACAATAAAGAATCAAAAGAAATTGACGTAGTAAAGATGGGAATAAGATCCACTTTTAGTTTTATTCCGGGCACAAATAAGATAGTTTATTCAAAACTTAGCAGAAAAAATCCTGATGGTAATAATATTCATGACTTGTTTGTTTATGATATAGTTGAAGAAGAGGAAAAACAACTTACTTCTGGTTTGCGTGCAAATAATCCAAGTATCTCTTATGATGGAAAACTGATAACTTTTGTTTATCAAAAAGATGGTTCAACAAATCTTGGAATTGTTGATTCGGAAGGTAAAAATTTTAGAAGTCTTACTTTTTTCAATAATGGTGAGCAAGTATACAATCCTAAATTTACGCTTGACAATAAATCAATAATATTTGGTTATTCATTTCATCATGGAAGAGATATTGCAAAAATAAATATTGATGGAAGTGATAGAGTATTCTTATTAAAAGAAAAATATGATGAACGAAATGCAGTCATGATCTCAGATGATGAATTTGTTTATTCCTCCGATGAAACCGGTATTTTTAATTTATACAAATATAATATTTCCTCAAGTGAAAAAACTCAGTTAACCAATGTTACTGGCGGAGCTTTTATGCCTTCGGTGAATATAAATGGCGATATCACTTATGCCGGATATACTTCTTCAGGTTATAAAATATTTGAAATCAAAAGTGATGAAACCAAAAATGTATTGCCCGCTAATCAATATGTTTTTATCCCAAATCCGCCGCTTAATAAAAATAAAAAGTATGGTGACTTTTCGAAAGACTACTTTGAAAGATTGACAAACTTTAATGATTATGAACTACCTAATGTTGAACGAAAAAAGTATTCCAGTGCATTCACAAGATTAACAGTTTTACCTTTTATTAGATTTGATAACTATAATACTTCAAACTCAGCAATTGATAAGATTAAACCGGGCGTTTATTTAACATCATCAGATATGCTTAACAGATATTCACTTTTTGCTGGCGGTTCAATAAACACAAGACTGGAACGAGATTTATTTTTAACATTTATTTATAAAAATAAACTTCCTTTACTGTATTCCTTAGGACTTAAACCGGAACTTTCAATTGATCTTTTTTCTATTAGCAGAAAAGCAGATGTAGATATTTTGTTTGGAGTTGATAATACTACCGATCCACCAACTTACGAAAGCAAAATTAACACCGATGTAACCTACAACCTTTTTGAAGTTGATTTAGCTGCAAAGCATAAAATATTTAACAGAATGCATGATTTGGAATTCAGATTTATCTACAGTCAATACTCTGCAGCAATTGGCAGTTTTGTATTTCCAAATACAGCGACATTATACCCCAGCAGCAGCGATGATTATTTTATTGGACGAAACCTCCAGCTTAAATATAATTTTAAAGCACTTTATCCTACAATTGATAGAGATATAAATCCGGTTGGAATGGAAGTGGAAGCAATTTATAATTATGAGATGAATAAATATAATCCCGAAAGCGAATATGAAGTAGAAGATGGGGTTTTGATACCAGTTTATAGAAATTTTAATTTTCATAAAGTGGAACTAAATCTTAGAAATTATTTTCAAGTTTATGATGAACATACTTTGTCAGCTAGATTTAGACTTGCTTCAATATTAGGGCCACAAGTTCCCGACTTTTTTGATTTTTATTTAGGCGGATTAGTTGGGATGAAAAGTTATCCATTTTATGCTGTAAGTGGAAATGAACTTGCTTGGTTGAATTTGACTTATAGATTGCCATTATTTAAAAATATTGATTATCGTTTGGGTCATCTCTATTTTGATAAAATTTACTTCTCAGTCCATGGTGATTTTGGCAATGCCTGGAACGGAGAAATTCCAGAATTAAATGACTTTAAAAAAGGCGCTGGAGCTGAGTTGAGAATTAAAATGATATCTTTTTATTTATTTCCCACAAGTCTATTTTTTAATGCTTCCTATTCATTTGATGAGTTTGATAAGACCGTAAACGATGAAATTATTACATACGGTAAAGAGTGGAGACTTTACGGCGGAATATTATTTGATTTTAGTTTCTAGAGGTTGAAATGAAAAAAATATTTTTAATTTTATTGCTTTTTTGCACATTTGTATTCTCCCAAACTGAAAAAACACTTTTAAGTGGATCTTTAATAAATGACACACAATTTGCTTTGGAAGCAATCCAATCTGCTGATAGTTCTTACAAATTAAGTATTACACATAATAAGAAAAAACCATTTCTTGCAGGTATTATGTCTTTTGCAGTACCCGGTGCCGGTCAAATATATACTGAAGATTTCCTGAAAGCCGGAATTTACGCAGCTATTGAAGTTGGTGCAATTGTTTTGGCAGTAAGTTACGATAATAAGGGCGATGATCAAACAGAATTTTATGAAGACTATGCAAATGACAATTGGAGTGCTTCTCGCTACGCTAATTGGTCTTATGAAAATGCAAATAACCTAATCGAATTATATAACCAGCAAAAAAATGCTTCAAGAGAATTACTAAACTTAGATGATTATGCCAATCTTTTTTACGATGCTGAAAGAACACAAGTAAATTGGAGCGTATTAAATAAATTAGAAGAAGATATAGGCTGGTATTACTCACATAAGCTCGCTCCATTTGGTGATCAACAATATTACGAAATGATAGGAAAGTACTCACAGTTTAATGTAGGTTGGATAGAATTTGGCGATGATGTTACAAAACCTTATAGTTTTGGTGTCCCGGTTGTTGAACAATTCAAGTGGTATTCAAAAGAGCGCGGCAAAGCAAATGATTACTATAACATTGCAAAATGGGCAGTAATTGCAGTTGTATCAAACCATTTTATTAGTGCTATAGACGCAGCCTGGTCTGCCTCAAAATTTAATAAAAGACTAAACTTCAATATTTCCCTAGAATCTGAAAATATAGGATTTTATAAAGACTATTACCCTCAATTAAACTTAAGTTATAGTTTCTAATTCACTATATTTCAGTTTTAAAACTAATTCTTATTTCAAAAATCTAAATCCAAAAATTTAATGCCAATTCCATTAGTCGTAATTGTGGGTAGACCAAATGTTGGAAAATCTACCCTTTTTAATAGGTTAACAAAAAGTCAAGTATCCATAGTTGATGATCAAAGCGGGGTTACACGCGACAGAGTTTATGGTGAAGTTGAGTGGAATGGAAAAGTATTCAGGCTAATGGATACAGGCGGTTACGTGAAGGAAAGCACAGATAAATTTGAACTAGCGATTAAAGAGCAAGTTGAAATTGCAATTGATGAAGCGGATGCTATTTTATTCGTCGCTGATGGACGGAGCGGAGTAACTCATTTGGATAACGAAGTAGCTGCACTTTTAAGAATGACAAAAAAGCCTACAATTGTTTTAGTTAATAAAGCGGATACTTCCAAATTTGAAAGTGATAAATTAGATTTTTATTCATTTGGGTTGGAACATATTTTTGATATATCAGCCTTGAACGGTAGAAACACAGGCGATGTTTTGGATGTATTAATTGATGAACTAAATTTTCCGGATGAAAGCCAGGAAGAGGAAAGTAGATTACAAATCGCTTTTTTAGGTAAGCCTAATGTTGGAAAATCATCACTGACAAATGCATTGCTGGGGTATGATAGAAGTATTGTAACTGATATTCCCGGAACGACGAGAGATAGTCTAGATTCTGTGTTAAAATATTATGGCGAAGAAATCATATTGGTTGATACTGCCGGACTAAGAAAAAAAGCTAAGGTAAAAGAAAATATTGAATTCTACTCTAATGTTAGAACTTGGCGTGCACTTAGTATTTGCGACGTTGCAATAATTTTAATTGATGCTCAAACCGGAATTGAAAATCAAGACCAGAAAATAATTGATGAAGCGATTCAGAGAAGAAAAGGAATAATACTGGCTGTAAACAAATGGGATTTAATTGAGAAAGAAACTAATACAGCAAAAGAATTTGAAGATGAAACCAAATTAAGATTGGGTGGGATCAATTATTTACCAGTGATCTTTATATCCGCACTTACAAAACAAAGAATTTATAAGCTTATTGATTTAGCAAAAACAATTCAAAATGAAAGACTAAAAAAGATTCCTACTAAAGAGTTGAATGAACTTTTATTGGAAGAAATAAAAAAGAACCCCCCACCTTCCACAAAACGGGGAAATGAAATAAATATTAAATTTATTTCTCAAGTTGGTGAAAAGTATCCCATATTTCTATTCTTTTGCAGCCACAGTAAAGAAGTTCCCGAACATTATAGAAGGTTTCTGGAAAATAAGATTAGACTTCTCTTTGGATTTGAAGGAGTTCCAATAACCGTCAGCTTTAAAGAAAAATAATTATATTTATTTTCAATTATTTTTAATCATTTCACTAAATGTATCAAGCGCATAAAATTATTGTCATTGGAGGAAATGCAGCTGGACCAAGTGCAGCGGCCAAAGCCAAAAGGGTAAATCCAGATGCTGAAGTTATCCTATTTGAAGCCGGTGAATTTATTTCAACCGGAACATGCGAACTTCCTTATCTTTTTTCCGGAGAAATTAAAGATTATAATGAAATAGTTTTTTTTACTCCTGAATCATTTGAGAAGAATAAAGGAGTTAAAGTTTATAACAATCACTATGTAAAAGAGATTGATAGAAAACATAAGATAGTCTTTGTGCTAAATAGAAGGACTAATAGTGTAACTGAATTCGAATATGACAAACTAATCTTGACAACCGGTTCAAAACCAAATCAACTTTATAATCTTCCGTTTTCATTAGAAAATGTATTTAGTTATAAGTCGGTTGAAAATTATTTGGATGTTAAAAAATATATAGACTCTAATGAAGTTAATAATATTTTAGTTGTTGGTTCCGGTTATATTGGACTTGAAATTGCAGACTCACTTAATCGTGCAAATTTTAATATTACGTTGCTTGAACAAGCCGAATTACCAATGCCTTCTGCGGAAGTTGAGGTCCAGCATATAGTTTATGATCTAATTACCAAAAGCAATATAATCTTTTTATCAACTGATGATCAAACTAAATTTATTACTAAAGACAATAAATTTACTCAGCTCAAACATGAAGGCAGATTCATTGATTTTGATTTAGCAATTGTTGCTGCTGGAATACAACCTAACAATGAAATAGCTAAAAGTGCAGGATTAAAACTTGGCGATTTTGATGGATTAAAATTGGATAACAGACTAAGAACTAGTGATCCAAATATTTATGCTGCCGGTGACAATACCGAGATTATTAATTTTATTACTAAGAGAAATGATTACTTGCCGTTAGCAACTTATGCACATCAATACGGGCATATTGCCGGAGAAAATGCAGCAGGTGGAAACCAAATTGCTAAACCTGTGATACTCAATTCTGCTTTTCAGTGTTGTGGAAAATTTATCTCACTAGTTGGGTTATCTTTTGATCGAGCTAAAGAACATTTTGTAAATACGTGTTCAGTAACTGCTGTTGCAAATAATAAAGTTAAAGTTATGCCAGATTCCCAAAGTGTGTTTGGTAAATTAATATTCGATAAAAACACAAAGTTAATATTGGGATCTTCGTTTGTAGGTTCGGAAGAAATTTCTGGTTATGCTGATATAATTTCAACAATGATTTATAATAGAATTCCTGTACAAAATTTGGCTGAAATAAATTTCAATTATACACCGCCTCTTTCACCATTTATAAATTTGCTATCAATTCTGGGCAGAAAAGCTAAGGAGAACTTTTAATGAAAAATCTCACTATTGTATCTAATCCTCTTATTCTGCGAGATATAACTTATTTAAGAAATAAAGAAACAAAAGAATATCAGTTCAGGTTAGCCCTCAGAAGAATAGCTTACGCTTTGGCAATTGAAATAAGTAACGAATTTGAAATTAAGGAGTTTGATGTTGAAACTCCTCTTGAAACTACAAAAGGTCATAACTTGGCAAAACAAGTTGTATTGTTTCCTGTTCTAAGAGCCGGTCTAAGTCTAGTAAACTCATTTATAGAAATGATTCCAAATGCAAAAGTTGGGCACATTGGACTTCAGCGAGATGAAAAAACTTTAAAACCCGTTGATTATTATTATAAATCTCCTAAAAATCTTGAGGTTTCAAAAGTTATAGTATTAGATCCAATGCTTGCTACCGGAGGAAGTTCTTCGGCAGCTTTTGATTTTCTTAAAAAACGTGGGGCTAATGATTGTGTTATGGCTTCATTAATCGCATCGCCGGAAGGGGTGCAAAAATTATCCGATGATCATCCTGATGTACCAATCTACACGGCAGTTTTAGATAGAGAACTAAATCAAAACGGATTTATACTTCCCGGACTTGGAGATGCTGGAGATAGAACATTTGGTACGCTCTAGTCTACTTCTCTTATCACTGATCTTTAATTATTGTTTTGCTCAAACTCATCCAAATTTAAAGATTGACTCATTGCTCAATGCAGGTATAAATGATATAATAATGCAGCAATATTCAAGTGCTAAAAATACATTTTCATTTTTAGATGAACACTTTAATGAAAATCCACTTGGTAATATTTACTTAGCTGCAAATGAAATTGCAAAAACTGTTGATTATGAAGAAGAGTTAAATCAGAGTTATCTTGATAGTTTATTAGCCATAGCCAAAAGTAAAACAGATTTATTACTACAAAATGATTATGCCAATATTTGGCATCATTATTATGAAGCTTTGATTTATGGTTATCAGGCATATTATTCTGCACTTACAACCAATTTAGTTTCTGCATTTGCGGACGGAGTTTTATCTTTGCAGAGTTTCCAAAAATGTTTGGACATAGATTCCGAATTTGCCGAAGCTTATATTGCATTGGGGACATATAATTATTGGAAGAGTGCACAGGTTAAATCATTACTTTGGCTGCCATTCATTCCTGATAATAGAGAAGATGGAATAGCTTTTTTGGAAAAATCTATTAATGCTGACTCCTATAACAAATATTTAGCAGCATACTCTCTTGTTTGGATATACATTGATTATGATGAAAGCAGAAAGGCAGTTGACCTTTCACTAAAAATGCTTAATGAGTATGAAGAGTCCAGATTCTTTCAATGGGGCTTAGCAAGAGCGTATCAAGATATTGATAAAAGAAAAGCAATAGATGTTTACTTTCAACTACTTAAATCCGTGGAAACAATTCACAATCATAATCAGTTTAATGAAGTAGTGCTAAAACATAAAATAGCCATGTTATATAATGAAGTTGGAGAATTTAATAAATCATATGCATTGTGTAATGAAATACTTAACTTTAAATTTAAATCTGATAAAATTGAGAAAAGATTACATGATAGAATTAGAAGGGCGAGTGTTTTAAAAGAAAATTTAGCTGAAAAACTTATCAATAAAAATTAAAATGGAATTAACCGAAGAAAAATTAAATCTAATGCTGGAGGACTTGCTTTCTATTTGTAGAACAAATCTTCGAAATGTGCGCGAAGATTTAATTACAAAAGGATTTAAGCTGAGCCTAGAAGCTCATAAAAATCATTTCAGAGCTTCGGGAGAACCATATTTCCTCCATCCGTATGAAGTGACAATGATTGTTGCACGGGAAATTCCACTTGATGACATTTCGATTGTGAGTGCACTACTGCATGATGTAGTTGAGGATACTGATATTAGCATCAGTTTTATAGAAAAAGAATTTGGCAAAGAAATTGCTGAAATTGTTGATGGTGTTACAAAAATTGGTGGTGTATTTAGAGGACAAAATATTACTCAAGCTGAAAATTACCGAAAACTGCTCCTTTCAATGGTTAACGATGTACGAGTAATTTTAATAAAATTTGCTGATAGACTTCATAACATGAGAACACTAGAGTTTGTCAGTCCGCATAAACAAAGAAGAATCGCATCAGAAACATTGGAAATATATGCTCCGTTTGCGAATAGATTTGGTTTAGCTAAAGTTAAATGGGAACTTGAGGACCTTTCATTCAAGTATCTAAATAAAGAAGCTTATTCAGAAATTTCAAAGAAATTAAAAGAAACAAGACGCGAAAGAGAGAATTATATAAAAGTTGTTACGGAACCAATCATAAAGCGTCTTGATGATCATGAACTTGATTATACAATAGGTGGAAGACCTAAGCATTTTTATAGTATTTATAAAAAAATGATAAAGCAGAATAAACCGCTCGAAGATATTTATGATTTGTCTGCAATCAGAATAATTCTAGAAAGTAACGATGCGAATGAATGCTATTATGTTCTTGGAATCATTAATCAACTTTTTAAACCAATTCCGGATAGGTTTAAAGATTTTATCTCTATACCTAAAAGAAATAACTATCAGTCTATTCATAACACAGTAATTGGACCAAACGGAAAATTAGTTGAGATTCAAATAAGAACACGCCAAATGCATGAAATTGCAGAGAAAGGTGTTGCTGCTCATTGGAAGTATAAAGAAAATGTTGATACATCCGGAACAGATCTTGAAGACTGGGTTAATTTAATAAGGGATATTTTTGAGAATGCTTCTAAAGATGAAGCTAGTGATGAAATTCTTCAAAGCTTTAAGTTAAACCTTTATCAAGATGAAATTTATGTATTTACCCCTAAAGGCGATTTGAAAATATTGCCCATAGATTCAACTCCAGTAGATTTTGCTTATGAAATTCATAGTAAGGTTGGATCTCATTGTTTGGGTGCTAAGGTAAATGGTAAAATTGTACCTCTTAGCAGTCCTCTTTCAAGCGGTGACCAAGTAGAAATTCTGACTTCAAAAAATCAGCATCCCAATAAAAGCTGGTTGCAGTTTGTTCAGACACATAAAGCAAAATCAAATATTAGAAAGTATATTCAAAAAGAAGAAGATAGAATTGTTGAAACGGGTAAAGAAATTTGGGAGAGAAAACTTAAAAAGTATAAACTTTCTTTTAGTCCTAGTGACGTAAACAGACTAATTACTAAACTAAAATATGATAATCAGGCAAAATTCTTTGTTGCTGTAGCTGAAGATAGAGTTGATCTAGAATCAATTCTTAATCCTGACGAACTTAAAGAAGAGGAGATGAACACACTTGAGTTTGATAGTTTTGCTAAACTTTCGAGGGAGAGTGTTGGGGAAGTTGTTGTAGGAGGCGAGCATAAAGGCTTTGTCTATAGTCATGCTAAGTGTTGTAATCCAATCCCTGGAGACCCGATTGTTGGTTATATAACTATTGGGGAGGGAATAAAAATTCATAGAAAAAATTGCAAGAATCTTTTATCGCTTTCGGAGAATAATGATAATCGTCTTGTTCCGGTTGAATGGCCCGGTGAAAAGGGCTCTTATTTCTTAGCAGGTATATCAATTAAAGGGGAAGATCGTCCAGGTATCTTGAAGGATCTATCAAACAGTATTGCCGGTTTTAATAATACTAATATTAAATCTGTTAATATTTCTTCATCCGATTCAATGTTTAATGGCCATATTACAGTTTACGTTCAAGATGTGATGAATCTTAACAAACTAATAGAAAGACTCAAGAAAAATAAAGGTGTTTTCTCAGTTGAAAGATTTGATGCGACGAATTAATAATGCAATTTATTAAAGATGATACCGAACGTATTTTAGCTATCGATTACGGTGAAAAAAGGATAGGAATCGCAATTACCGATCCCCTTAAAATGTTTTCCATCCCACTTACAACATTAAACAATAATTCGAATCTCTGGATAGATTTTGAAAAAATATTTAATCAATACAATATTCAAGAAATTGTTATTGGTTATCCTGTAAATGAGGACGGGAGTAAAACAAAGTTGACCGAAGAAATAGAAAAATTTAGCAGAAAGCTAAAATCAAAGTTTAAGAAAGAAATAAATTTTATTGATGAAAGATATTCTTCATCTATTGCGTGGGAGCATATTAAAGAAGGAGTTATATCCAAAAAAAAACGAAGAAATAAAGCCCTTATAGATATGAATGCGGCTGCCGTAATTCTTGAAGATTTTCTTAAAAACAATTAGTAATTATTGAATATTTAAGATTGACATTATTGTTTTTATAAGCTATTTTTCTAATAAATATAAACCAATTTGGGAGCACATTTTATGACACTTGACGCACTTGGAATGATTGAAACTAAAGGGCTAGTTGGTTCTATTGAAGCAGCTGATGCAATGGTAAAAGCAGCAAAAGTTGAGTTGTTAGGTAAAGAAGTTATTGGTGGCGGTTATGTTACCGTTATGGTGAGGGGAGATGTGGGAGCCGTTAAAGCAGCTACTGATGCAGGCGCTGCCGCAGCACAAAGAGTTGGGGAATTAGTTTCTGTTCATGTAATTCCTAGACCTCATTCTGATGTAGAACTTATTCTACCACAACGTAAATAAAAATTGCTATGGATTTAGCTTTAGGACTTATTGAAACCAAAGGTTTGGTTGGTGCAATTGAGGCTGCAGATGCAATGGCCAAAGCAGCTGACGTTAAAATTATTAGTAAAGAAAAAGTCACTGGTGCACTAATAATTATTAAAATCATGGGTGAAACTGCTGCTGTAAAGGCATCTATTGATGCTGGATCTGCTGCAGCACAAAGAGTTGGTGATCTTGTTTCAGCTCATGTAATCCCAAGACCAGATGATCAAATAGATAAAATTATTTTTAATGATCCAGTTTTATCTGATAAAAAGAAAGTAACTCCGAAAAAAAATGAAAAAGATGCTAGCTCAAGTATTAATGAAAAGTTAGATTCAAAGAGTGAGACAACTGAGGTAAGTGCTCCTAGAAAAGCTGAAAAAGTTGTCCGTGAGAAAGATAAACAAGAAAAGTCTGTTGTAAAAAAAGCAGATAGTTCTATTTTAAAACAGGGGAAAAAAGTTCCTCCAATGGACGAACTAGTTATACTTAATGTTCATGCATTAAGAAGAATTGCAAGGAGCTTTGATGATTTTCCAATTAAAGGTCGCGATATCTCTAAGGCAAATAGAGCAAAGCTTTTAGATCACTTTAAAAGTATGCAATAGTTAGCAAACTGTAAATTTTTAGTTAATTTTAAAACTCCGCATTTTGTGGAGTTTTTTATACTCTTCTATGAAAAGAAATATTATTACCATATCGCTCATAATTTCCTTCTCAGTCCTTCTTTGGGTTTTTGTTTCTTTTTCTGGTGAATTTTCAATTACACTTAATTTGCCCGTGCAAGTTGTAGAAGTACCTACCGAGCATTCCATAAGCTCAGTTTCGGCTAGTAGTGTTTCTATTAGTCTTAAGGGACAAGGTTGGCAGTTAGCTCAACATACAATGGGCAGGGATCCTAAATTTTTTATTCCAAGTCCAAAAGTTGTTGGTGAAAAAGAAATATCCGCTAGAAATGTTTTGGGTCTTAATTCATGGTTATCTACTTCATTGCAGTTAGCTGAAATTAGTCCCGAAAAAATTAAAGTTAAAGTCGAAAAAACAATAAGTAAAAAAGTCGCTATTATTCCAGTTGTTGCCCTTTCATTTAAGAGCGGTTATGGATTAGTTTCATCGGTAAAGATTGAACCCGATTCTGTTGAAATAACTGGGCCGGAAAGCATTGTGAATGAAATAAATATTATTAATTCTAAGAGTAAAGCAATATCAAATTTAGAAAATTCAGAATCTTTTACACTTGAATTGGATAAGAGGAAATTTGTTAATATATCTGCGGAAGAATGCACTGTTAGTTTTGATGTACAAAAAATTGTGGATAAAACATTTGATGATCTCTCTGTAGAAACAAGAAATATTCCTTCAAGATATGAGCTAATGCTTTCACCTCAAAAAGTATCAGTAGTATTGAGGGGCGGAATTAGTCAACTCAGCAAAATGAAAAATGAAGACCTAAAAGCTTCTGTTTTATTCGAACAAGCAATAAATGATACAGTTGGTTCAATTGAACCTATTATAGATTTCCCCGAATTTACATCAATTGTTGATGTAAAGCCTAACCGACTAGAATACATAATTAAAAAATACTAATATGTTTATAACTTTCGAAGGACTGGACTTTTGCGGTAAATCCACCCAAGTTGAATTATTAAAAAAACATTTTGAAGAAAAAGGCAAAACCGTCAAAATTATCAGAGAACCGGGCGGTGTAAAAATTTCAGAAAAGATACGAAATATTCTCTTAGATAATGAAAATTCGGAAATGTTTTCTGAAACTGAACTTCTATTGTTTTCTGCTAGTCGTGCTCAATTAGTAAGGGAAAAAATAATCCCATTTTTGGAAAGTGATTATGTTGTAATTTCCGATAGATTTCATGATTCCTCAATTGCCTATCAAGGTTTTGGGCGAGGGATTGATTCTAAATTTGTTATCGATCTTCAAAAATTTGCTATTGGAAATGCAATTCCGGATTTAACCTTTTTTATTGATATACCTATTACTGAAGTTTTAAAAAGAAAACAAAAATTAGTTAATGCTCAATTAGATAGAATAGAAGTTTCGGAAAGTGATTTTTATGAAAAAGTGAGAGAAGGATATAAATTTCTGTTTAAAAACGAGGAACGATTTAAACTTATCGATGGTTTAATGACAATAGAAGAAGTCCATAATGAAATTTTAAGTTACTTAACAAATGATTAAAAATTATAATATGAAAAAAATAACTAAAAGAATTTTGCCAATTTTACTTTTGGTCTCTTTTGTCGGTTTTATACCAAGTGATTCCGATATTTATTTCCAAATGTCAAAAGGCATAGATATTTTCGGGAGAGTTTATAAAGAAGTATCAATAAATTATGTAGATGAAGTTAAGCCAAAAGATTTTATGCTCGAAGGAATTAAGGGCATGCTCTCTGCACTTGATCCTTATACAGTTTACATAGATGAAAATCATCAAAAAGACATTGATTTTATAACTCAAGGAAAATACGGCGGTATTGGTGCTACTGTAGGTTTATATAATGATAAAATAACAATTGTTGATCTTATAGAAGGGTACTCAGCACAGAGACAGGGTATAAGAATTGGCGATGTTATTCTTAAAGTAGACAGCGTTGAAGTATCGAAAGATAATTATGATGACCTCGGCAAATATTTGAAACGAGAACCAGGAACTGAAATTTCGATTGTTATTGAAAGGGATGGAGAAAAGGGAAATATTGTTTTTAATTTAGTTAGCGAAGAGATTGAAATAAAAAATATCACATACTATGGGTTTGTACCTGAAGAAAGTAATAATGTTTATTTAAAACTAAGTGGTTTCTCTCGAAGTGCTGGTGAAGAAATTAGACAAGCCCTTCAAGAGCTAAAAATCCAAAAAGAAGTTAAATCAATTGTTTTAGATTTACGTGGAAATCCGGGCGGACTTCTGGATGCAGCAATTGATGTATCTGAAAAATTCTTATTAAAGGATAATGTAATCGTTTCAATTAAAGGTCGGGATAAAAACCAGGAGCAAATATATAAAGCGAAGGAAGAACCAATCGCAGGATATGCCAAACTTGCAGTATTGGTTGATCATGGTTCAGCATCCGCATCAGAAATTGTTGCCGGAGCAATCCAAGATCATGACCGCGGATTTATTCTTGGAACTAAATCTTTTGGTAAAGGTCTAGTTCAGACAGTAATACCGTTATCATTTAATACTTCGCTTAAAATGACGACTGCTCGTTATTATACACCAAGTGGTAGATGTATTCAAGAAGTTGATTATTCTAAGCAAAGCAACGTTTTTAGTAATTTAGAAATAGAAGATGACAAGATCTTTCTTACAGATAATAATAGAGAAGTTTATGCAAGCGGCGGAATACTTCCAGATTCAGTTGTAAAAAATTCATCCGAATCTCACCTTGTTAGAAATCTATTGGCAAAGGGTATGTTTTTTAAGTTTGCTACAAGATATTATAATACTTCAACCTATGAACAAATTAAATCTGATTTAGAAGATAAATTATTCAATATGTTTATGGATTATTTGAAAGAGGAGGAATTTTCTTATCAAACAGATTCTGAATTGTTAATAAATGATTTAATCACAACAATTAAAAAAGAGGGCTATAACTCAAATCTTCTCGAAGATGTAGAACACTTAAATCAAAAATTTGACATAATTAAAGAAAAAGAGTTAACAAAGCATAAAGATGATATTCTCTCTGAAATCAAAAAGGAAATTGCTGCACGTTCAGATGGAAGAAAAGGAAGGATAATTGAATCTCTTAAATATGACGAGCAATTTTCTACAGCAGTTAAAATATTAAATGATAGTGAAATTTATAGTCAACTGTTAAGTGTCCCAATGTAGTAAATAGAGTGAAGAGGCTCAAAAATATTCTTTAAAAATTATTATATACAAAAATTATATAAATATCTTTCCCAGCTTTAACAAATCTGCATAATCCGCAGCCAATTTTTTAAGAATTGATAAGACAGATTAGATTCCATAAAAATATCAGAATATACAATGATCTTAAGACCTAGAAAATTGTAAATATCCATGTCATACCCCGAAACTTTTTTCACTAATTCTTGTTAAATTTACCGCTTGAATTTTAATCTTATTTGCGATTTTTGCATCATATTGAAATAAAATTTTTAATGATTGTTAAATATATTATGGAGGAATTATGTCAGATACAAAAGTAGAAGAGACAAAATTCGAGTTTAAAGCCGAAGTTAAGCAGCTATTAGATATTCTGGTTCATTCGCTTTACACTCACAAAGAAATCTTTTTAAGAGAACTAATTTCCAACGCATCAGATGCAATGGATAAATTAAGATTTGAATCTAATAAAGGTACCGATCTACAGGATAAAGATTTGCCTCTTGAGATAAATATTACAATAAATAAAGACAAAAAAATTATCAACATTTCTGATACCGGCATCGGTATGACACGAGATGATTTAATTAATAATATTGGTACAATTGCAAAATCCGGTACTTCTGAATTCCTGAAAGTAATGTCCAAGAGTAAAGAAGATGCCAGCAATATAATTGGTAGGTTTGGCATAGGATTCTATTCTGTCTTCATGGTTGCAAAAGAAGTAATAATAAAAACAAAATCTTTTAGAAAAGATGAAACAGCCGTAAAATGGGTTTCTGATGGATTAGGTGATTACACAATTACTGAACTTGATGAACCATTTAAAAGAGGCACAACGGTTGAAGTTCATCTAAAAGATGATCAAGACGAATTTTTAGAGAAATACCGACTTGATTCAATTGTTAAAAAACATTCAAGCTTTATAAGTTTTCCGATAAAAGTTGAAAATGAAAGAGTTAATACGGTTCAAGCTTTATGGAGAGAACCAAAGTCAAATATCAAACCAGAGCAATATACCGAATTCTATAAGTTTTTAACTTACGATCAAGATGAGCCACTGACCACAATTCACAGAAGTGTCGATGCTCCTATTCAGTTCACAAGTTTACTTTTCATTCCAAAGAAAAATATGGATATGTTTGGCTATAATAGGGAGGATTACGGTCTAGATCTATATGTTCGCCGTGTTCTTATTCAGCATCAAAATAAAGATTTACTGCCAGAATATTTAAGTTTTGTAAAAGGTGTAGTAGATTCCGAAGATTTGCCTCTTAATATTTCAAGAGAAACACTTCAAGAAAATATTATTTTCACAAAAATTTCCAATAGTGTTACAACTCAAGTATTATCTCATTTGACTAAAATGGCTGAAAAGGAGCACGATAAATTCCTTGAGTTTTGGCAGGAGCACGGCAGAACATTTAAAATGGGATATATGGATTACACAAATCAAGAGAAATTTAGTAAACTTCTCCATTTTAATACATCCTTCTCAAAAGATTCAGCCGAACTTTTTTCACTTGACCAATATATTGAAAGAGTGAAAAAAGATCAGAAAGAGATATACTATGCAGTTGGCAGCAGCAGAGAGGCAATTGCGCTTGATCCACATATAGAAATATTTAAGAGTAAGGGTATTGAAGTTCTTTATCTATACGATCCGATGGATGAATTTGTAATGGAAGCAATTAGAAAGTATAAGGATTTTGAGCTCACATCAGTTGAACAAGCTGATACCAAGAAACTGAATAAAATGGAAAACATTGATGAAGATGTAAAAGAAGTTGTTGAAGAACTTGATAAATCGGATAAAAAACATTTTTCCAGTCTGATGAAAAAAATGAAAGATATTCTTGGTGATAGAGTCAAAGAAGTAAAAGAATCTGATAGATTAAAAGGAAGTCCGATTGTATTAGTCAATCCGGCAGATGGAATGTCTTCGACAATGCAGAAAATAATGAATATGTCTGGGAAAACTGTTAACGCTCCTCAAAAAATAATGGAAGTTAATAAAGACCACAAGCTTATTAGAAACTTATTAAAAGTCTTCAAAGCAAATGATAAAGATGAATATATTACAAATGTTGTAGAACAGTTATACGAATCATCACTTTTACTCGAAGGATTTTTAAATGATCCGCATAAACTAGTAAACAGAGTTAATTCACTTTTGGAAGACTCAAGTGATTGGTATACTACTGTACGAAACTTGAATAAGAAGGAAGATAAGAAAGACTAAATAATTTCTTCTTTAGGATTCTTTTACTAGTCTTTAAAAGTGAGATTATGAATCAGATAATTAGTTGCCATATTAGTGAGCCCGCAAACAGTTCTGAGCGGGCTCTTTAATTATTTTAAAAAATTAGCTGATGTTGATAAAAATCAGTCCTTGGCAAATCCCCAGACAGAAATTTCAATTTGAAAATTGAGCTACTAAGAACCTAGTTTTTTACTTCACCCACTTGATTTGACAGTAGGAGATTTAATTGATTAGCTAAATTGTTCTCCATAATGAAATTATCGAGCAGTTATAAAATTGAATTATTCTATATCTTGATGTAAAAAATGACTAACCATTTTAATATGGTTAATATAAGTGAGCATGCTGAGATACAGTAAGGAAGAAAAATCTACATTAAAAAATTTTAATTAGGTAGGATATTTCTTAACTATTTTGCCTTCTCTACATTAGAAGAGGATTGATAAAAAGGAAAAAATCCAACTTTATTAATAATGTATTGTTGAATAATCTTCTATTTTATGCTATATTAAATAGTATACTATTGAATTTAGGAATCCTTTGGCTGCTGTGTTTTTAACTGATATAGTTCAATTCAAAACTTCTGCTTCAATTCAAAAAGTTACAATTGTTAAGAAAAAAAAATCACTATCACAAAACCTCAAGATAATATTATTAATATTTATAGATTTTTCTTCCCATTATCATAAAACGAAAAATGTTTATTAATATTAGGTATTTGATAATACGAATATATTTTACGCTTGTTGCTGCAATAATCATTCTATGTGGATTTAATCTACAATTATTTTCCAAGCCAATAAAATTCAAACATCTTACAGTCGAAAACGGTCTTTCTAATAATTATGTAAATGCTGTTATTCAAGATCAATATGGATTTATGTGGTTTGGCACGAATGATGGGCTAAATCGGTATGACGGTTATAATTTTAAGATTTTCCGAAATGAGCTTGATGATTCAAACAGTATTTCTGACAACAGCATACACACACTATTAGAAGATGAAAAAGGGGAAATTTGGATTGGCACAAAATCAGGGGTGCTAAACAAGTATAACCCTAGGACAGAAAAATTTACGAAAATTAGGTTGCAGTCTAATATTAAAGTAGATAATGGGATAGAATCGATTTATGAAGACAATTTAGGAAATATTTGGATAGGTACGCACTTAGAAGGTCTGTATAGGTTAAATCCAAAAGACAATATAATTGAACATTGGACTGCTAGTGCGAATAATCCAAATAGTTTGAGCAATAATTATGTCCTCTCAATTCTCGAAGGCAATGGAGGAAATATAATTATTGGCACCTATAATGGACTAAATATATTTAATCCTAATAAACCGCAAGATGGATTTAAAACATTTTATCAAGCACCAAATAACCCAAATAGTTTAAGTGATAATCTAATTTGGGCATTATCAAAATCATCAATTGATTCCAACATAATATGGATAGGGACTTCCAATGGTGTAACAGAATATAACTCAGCAAACTCTGGATTTAGGAGAATTAAAATTGATAATACAGCTAACCTACAATTTGGTGAAAGTTGCGGTTATGCCATTGATGAAATCAATGCCGGTGAGGAAATTATGTGGGTATTATCTTATGGTGGTTTATTAAGAATTAATCTGACAACCGGAAAATCAAGCAGGTATATTCATAATGATGATAATCTCCAGAGTTTGATTAACAATCACATAAATAAAATTGTAAAAGATCGTACAGGTGTTTTATGGGTAGCTACTGAAGGAGGTATAAGTTACTACACACCCAAATCAACTTTTTTTAATTCTCATTCTTTTGATTATACTATTACTTCGCAGCTTAAGAAAAAAAATATTACCGCATTATCTAAGCTCGACAATAGCAAAATTTATATTGGTACTACTGATGGCTTGTATTTGTTATCCAATATAAATTCCAATCCTAAGCTGGAAAGATTAACTAAGTTTGATGGTTATTATATTTGGTCAATTCAATCAACTAAAAAGAATGAAATTTGGATTGGTACTTATGGTAAGGGTTTAAAGAAATTCAATTACATTACCGGTAAAATTACAAATTGGGATTTTGACAGAACTCAAATTCAAGGTCAATCAACATATTTTAACAAGACACTTCTGGAAGACAGTAAGAAAAATATTTGGATAGGTTATTGGGGTGCTGGAATTAAGAGGTTAAATCCTACGACAAGAAAATATAGTATGTGGTTAAATGAACCTGGTAACCTTAAAAGTCTAAGTTACAATAGCGTCTGGACAATTAAGGAAGATAGGTTTGGGAGAATATGGATAGGGACTTATGGTGGAGGATTAAATTTATTTGAAGATAATGATGGCGGAATATTTCATCACTGGTTAAAACAAGAAAACAATGAATATAAACTAAGCAGTAATAATATTTTTTCAATACATGAGGCAAGAAATATTAAAAATAGTGATAATTCACAAATAATTTTATGGATAGGAACTGATAATGGGTTAAATAAATTTATCGTCAAAAATAAAAATAGTAATGCGGATATATATGATATCAGTGTAAAAACTGAAATTTATGCCCTAGAAGATGGTTTACTTGATAATACAATTAATAGTATAAGTGAGGATGATAATGGCAATTTATGGCTTGGGACAAACTCAGGCATTTCTTTCTTCGACATAAGTGAAAAAACTTTTATTAACTATACAAAAGAGGATGGTATTAATGGTATAGTGATGAATCCTGAAGCTTCGTTAAATCTTGATAATGGTCTTATATTAATCGGCGGAAACGAAGGATTTAACATATTTGATCCAAGAAAAATGAAACTTTCAACTTTTAAGCCAAATCTGGTAATTACAGACTTCAAAATATTCAACAAATCCTTAAAGATTGGGAAAAACAATCAATTCAAAGAAAGTTTTCAATCAATAAATGAAATCGAACTATCCTATGATCAGGATGTGTTTTCATTTGAGTTTGCAGCTCTGGATTATAATTCATCAAAGACTATTCAATATTCTTACATCATGGAAGGCTTTGATAAAGATTGGATAAAAAGCGGGACCAGACGATTAGCCTCATACACAAATCTAGACCCTGGTGAATATACATTTAAAGTTAAATCTACTAATGCTGATGGCATTTGGAATGACAGAAGTAAATCAATTTTAATTGTAATAACTCCACCTTTTTGGAAAACATGGTGGGCATATATTACGTATTTTTTAGTATTCATATTTGGGTTCTATTTAATTAGCAATTACAGAATGAACCAGAGAAAGAAAAAGGAAGAAGAGAGACTAAATGCGGTAATTGAAAGAGAAAAATTAACACAAGCGGAGCTGAGAGCTGAAACTGCTGAATACAAAACAAAAGTTATTGAAACGGAAAAAGAAATTGAAAAACAGCAAATTAGAAATAGAATTTCTGCTGATTTGCACGATGAGATAGGCAGTAATTTAAGCAGCATTATCTTATTGAGTTCTTTAGCAGATAAGAAGCAGAATTTTGATGACGAGCTTAAAAAATATATGAGTGAAATTCATGGTGCAGCAAAAATGTCGGCAGAAGCAATACGAGACATTGTCTGGTTTATTAATCCAGCTTCTGACCAAATTGCCAACTTGGTGGCTAAGATGGTGCAGACATCAAACACAATGCTTAGCAGCATTGAGCATGAATTAATTAAATCGAAATTTGATGTCACTGAAAAATTACCGCCGAATGTAAAAAGAAATATATTTTTAATCTTTAAGGAAATATTAAATAATATTATAAAACATTCTCAGGCTGATTTTGTATCAGTTAATATCAAACAGGAAAATAAAAAATTCGAATTTTCTGTAACGGATAATGGTGTTGGGATTACTTTGGATGGAAATAATGACGGAAATGGGTTGAAAAATTTAAAATTTCGAGCGAATCAAATTAATGCAGATTTGCAAATTAGTTCTAAAGAAATGAAGGGTACTACAATTACTTTAATTTACATAATGGCGTAAATACGTTATTGACAGGCCTGTTATTTATTCTTATTATGACGTTACATTAAATTGCAATATAAATGAAAAATTCTATCATCGATATTATAGTTGTTGAAGACAATAATTTATTTAGGGAATCTTTATGTAATTTCATAAACCAAACTGGTGATATGGTCTGCAATAATTCATTTACTAACTGTGAAGATGCTATCGGCTCAATCTTAAAATTTAATCTCGATCCCAATGTTATTTTATTAGATATCGGATTGCCCGGAATGAGCGGTGTTGATGGTATTCCTATTTTTAATAAAATAGTTCCTACGGCTAAAATAATTATTCAAACAATACATGATGACGATGAAAACATTTTTACAGCAATTTGTAATGGTGCTTCAGGATATTTGCTTAAGGATTCCTCACCCGATATTATAATCTCATCTATAAAAGAGGTACTAATTGGCGGGGCATCAATTAATTCTTCAATTGCCAATAAAGTATTAAAAATGTTTAGAGATTTTGTACCTGTACATCAAGATTACCAATTAAGTGAAAGAGAAATAGAAATCTTAAAAATCCTAGCTGAAGGATTAAGTAAAAAACAAATAGCTGAGAGGCTTTTTATTAGTCACCATACTGTAGATTCACATATTAGAAAAATTTATGATAAATTAGGAGTTCATACTTCTTGTGCCGCTGTAGCTAAAGTTATAAAAGAAAAAATAATTTGACTTACCTCATAGTACTTAAAAAATTTTAATTCAGGGTTAAAAAAACAATTGGATATGAATCTTCCAATAGAAAGATTTGATACATCTTATTAAGTTTTATTTCACTTCAATGATGAATATCCATTTTAATAAACTCACTCTAAAGGAATTATTGTTTTTCAAATAGAATGGAACTTATTATCAGAAAGTAAATTATAATCTATAATACCACTTTTAAAAACCACGTATTTGCGCTATTGATCGAAGTAATATCAATTCTTATTATATGAATAAAGTTTTATGAATAGTATTTCAAAAATTACAACCCAGTTTTGCAAATGGGTAATGTATATCAATGAAAACAAATTAGTATTAGAAATCTTATGATTCGATTAAAAACGAATTAACGAAATAAGAAAGATTCTTAAGAGAAGTCAAATTATAACTAAATCTTAAACTGAGGTAAATTCAATGAAATCAATACGAAGTTTAATATTTGCGATCATTCTGATTCTAGGTAATTCTTTCGCCGCCGATTTTCAAATCAGATCAACAGTAAATAAAGATAATGATCCAGTAGCAGCCTATAATTCAGTAGATGATGAATATCTTGTCGTTTGGACAGAATGGCCTGCATCTGGCAGTGGAAGTGGCCTACCTGTAATGGGACAAAGAATGAAAGCTGATGGAACCGGAAGTATTGGATCTGCTTTCATTATTTCGACTATTGGAGCTTTCCCATCTGTTGCATACAATCCTCAATCAAATGAATACTTAGTTACTTTCTCACTATCAGGAAATATTATTGGAAGAAGAGTTGGAAATATTGGTAATTTAATAGGCAATGTGGTTACTTTGCTAAGCAAAACTAACTCCATATATTCTAAAATTATTTACAATACTCTTGCCAATAATTATCTTCTTGTTGCTGCTGAGCTTACTGATCTTGGAAATAATCAGAGCAACATTAAAATATTTGCCAGGAAAATAACTGCAAATGGACAACCAGACGGTACCGAACAGCTTGTACGTGATCAAGGTCATGGTAATTACAGCGATGGGGCAAGGTTTTCTGTAGCTTATGCACCAATAACATCTGGAAATACCCCAGGTGGAAGATATATTCTAGCTATAAAAGATCCAACCGATCTTACCATGCTTAATGATAATGGTATCATTATTTCTAAAGTTTATGACTCACAGAATCCAGGGAATATTGTTGATGATCATATACCCTTTCAATCATCAAAAGTAGGTACCTCTTTTGATGTTGATTTAGCTTTCGGCAACTTTGAAGGTGAAGACGTATTTATGGTTGTCTGGGGAGATCAAGACAATCAATACAATAGTCAACCTTGGAGCGGAATATGGGCAGGTATTGTACCGGCAATGCCTTACGAATTCAATTCTGATGATGGTGTCTCTAATACTGTTTTTCCGGTTTCAGCTATTGCTTCTCATTTTATAACAAATAATGATCTAAAATCATGGAAGCCGGTGGTTGCTTATAATGAGGCTGCATATAAATTTATGGTTGCATGGAGGGAGACTCCAACAACCAATTCACTTAATGATACTAAAGTAAATCATATTAGAGCTAATGCGGTTTCATCTTCAATCCCAAATACGTTGTCAAATGTTGTGCTTTCTGCAACGACTGGGAATGAAAATCCAATGAAACCGGCGATAGCTGCAAGCACCAAAAATGCAAATGCTCTAGTTGTTTGGGAAGATTCTCGTAACGTCTCAACGAAAGATATTGATTTATATGGGAATTTATTTACCACTACACCTGCGAAAGCTTTAGTACTAACTTCTCCCAATGGAGGTGAAGTATGGCAAGAAGGGACAGTGCAGCAAATCACTTGGGAGAGTGCCGGTCTAGGTATTACTGATGTCAGAATTGAATATTCAACAGATCATGGAGCCTCTTTCAATTTGATTGCTTTCGAAACTAGTTTAGAAGGTGTTAATTCTTATAACTGGATAGTTCCCAATACACCTTCAAATCAATGTATAGTGCAAATTACTGCGGATGGACTTTCTGACCAAAGTGATGAGTTATTTACAATAAAAGAAGGCCCAGAAATTACTATTGTTTCACCTAACGGCGGTGAAATATGGAATACTTGTACACAGCAACAAATAAAATGGCAAAGTTCAAATGTTGGGAATTATGATGTACAAATTGAGTATTCAATTGATAATGGAAGTACTTATCAATTTATTGATTTTTCTACAAATACAGATGGCGTAAATACATATAATTGGGAAGTTCCGAGTACTCCATCAAACCAGTGTCTTGTAAAAGTTTCAGTTTTGGGTGCAACTGATATTAGTGATGCAGTATTTACAATAATAGTCCCTAAAATAACCGTTATTTCACCAAATGGCGGGGAAGTTTGGCGGGCTGGTTTCCCGTATTATATTAGATGGGAGAGTCAAAATTTCACTGATTCAGTTGATATAATTTTAACAACATTTGATCAGATTGCAGTTGCCCAAATAATTGCCCAAGGTATAACAAACAAAGGATACTATACTTGGACCATCAATTCTGATATATCTCATCCAGTTGGTGCATCGATTCAAGTTCGAGAATCAAAGCTAATGCCTACATTACTTGATAGTAGTGATTCACTTTTTACTATAACACCTCCACCTAAAATAACTATTATTTCACCCGATGGTGGTGAGTTTTGGGCTGTAGGCTCTCAGCAGGAAATAAAGTGGAGCAGCACTTATGTTGAGGGAGGAGTGTCTATTCATCTTGCAGAGACAGAATGGGGAGGTGGGATTATTGATATTGTTCATAATACCGATAATGACGGTTCGTATTTATGGACAATTCCAAGTAATGTCGCGAACAATGATACAATCCGATATAAAATTATGGTTGTTTATAATATATTCGGAACTTTTTTAATCAAAGGTTATAGTAATAGTTTCACAATTTTTGGCAACACCCCAACAGGAGAAAGTATTACTGTAGATTTAGGAGATAAAACGGAAATCACGTTTGATAGTGTTGACAGTTCAGGTACAACAACTTTAAATGTAACACAAACCGGGACACCCCCGCCAAATAGTTTTATGATTTTTGGTGCACCAAATTATTACAATATTGAAACTACTGCAGAGTTTACAGGAAATCTAAAAGTCTGTATAAGATATGATGATACTGGACTAACTCCATATGAAGAATCAATATTAAGCCTTCATGTTTATGAATCTCCACCAGGAGA
>CAVQBF010000026.1:0-183776 GCA_963710615.1 uncultured Ignavibacteriales bacterium | reverse complement strand
AATGATAAAAGAATAGTAATGACACTTGATGCCGGAGGCACAAATCTAGTTTTTACAGCAATTCAAGAGAATGAACAAATAATCGATGAAATAAGATTCCCATCATCTCCAAATAATTTAGAAAAAATGCTATCAACCTTAGTTGAAGGATTTTCTGAAGTAAAATCAAAGTTGTCCGATGAACCAGTGGCAATTAGTTTCGCATTTCCTGGACCCGCCGACTATCCGAACGGAATAATTGGTGACTTACCTAACTTACCTGCCTTTAGAGGTGGAGTTGCCTTGAGCCCTTCCCTAGAAACGAAGTTCAATCTGCCAGTCTTTATAAATAATGATGGTGACTTTATGCATACGGAGAAGCGATTTCAGGATTTCTTCCAGAGATAAATAAAAAGCTAAGAGAAGCTGGAAGTCCTAAGCAATACAAAAATTTACTAGGAATTACATTAGGAACTGGATTTGGAGCTGGAATAGTGAGAGACGGTGAACTATTTATAGGGGATAATTCTGGAGCTGGAGAAATTTGGTTGATAAGAGATAAACTATCACCAATGCTAAATATAGAAGAACATGGAAGTATAAGGGGAGTAAAGAAAATATACGGAGAAATTGTTGGTCTTTCTGCTGAGAATATACCAGAACCAAAAGATTTATCGAATGCCCAAAAGTGAAAAAGAGGGGAATAAGGAAGCAGCAATAAAAGCTTTCAAAGCTATGTCTGAAGCTTGTGGAGATGCAATATCCAATGCAATTACTCAGTTAATAGATGGCTTAGTCGTAATTGGTTGGAGCTTTCTGGAGCATCAGATGTATTTTTACCATTTTTGGTTGATGAGATGAACAGTAATTATAAAAGAGAAGATGGTTCAGAGTTTAGAACATTGGTTCAGAAAGTGAATAACCTCGAGTTAGAAGATGAGTTATTAAAGTTTCTAAAAGGCTCAACAAGAGAGTTGGACATATTAGGGACAGTAAAACAATCGAATATGATCGACAATCAGATTGGGGGTGGGTTTCGAGAATAGGACAATTAAAGCAATCTCGCTTGGAGCTATGCTTTCGCACTAAATGAATTAAGCAGTTAAGTTAAATATCAAACCCAAATAGAAGTAAATTGAAACAAGTCCTCTGCTATAAACTTATTCTATGACGCGACAATATAAACAAAACATCAGTTATTGAAATAGATCGCCATTATTCATTTTTTCAACAAACTAGAGGGTGCAGTTGAATAACTTGCATTTCTTAAGTTCAAACCATTTACTAGACACTTTAGAAATAATTGCAAAAAAATCAACCAATAGTTTACACTATTATGATATTTTGGTAGATCATTATATTAAAAATGTAAGATTACGAAAAATCAAAAATAGTTTTTTTCAGAAATTAGTATTAGGTTTGCAGCATGCGATCTAAGAAGTTAATTGCTAATTAATCAAAAGAGTTTTAATAAAAAAACATTGTATCTAATCTGATTGTTGATAAGAGGGTCGGGAATTGAGGAGCATTAACTAAGCTAATTAAGTCTCTCAAAGTAAGAAATCTTCTGACCTTTATTAAATCACATCATGTAATCAAAATATATATTTTTTCTTCAGTTCTTCATTTACTTTATTGCTTATCCAAATAAAAAAACTTATACTTGCGAAACACTTCAAGTAATTCTACCACTATAACTATTAAATGAAGTTAGAATTTAGTAGATATTTTAGAGGGTTGAATTATGGAAAATAAACTAGTAGTTATTGAAGTAGATCAGCTTTACTCATTAATTAAACAAGCTGTTAATGAGGTTGTAATAAAAAAGGAAGAATCAGAACACACAAAAGATTTATTAAATTTTAAGGAAACATGTGAGTATTTAGGAATTCATCCATCAACGTTGAATAAATGGAAAGCTGAGAATAAAATTCCATATAAACGCCTAGGCAAAAGAATATTCTTTCAAAGAAGAGAAATTCTGAATTCCCTTAAGGAATCAGACTATCAAAAATTTAAACAGATCAGTTAAAAAAGATATCGAAAATTACTTCATTTCGAAAATCCAACCTAAAAATCTAACTCATTAAATTACAATATATTTAAAATAATAGCGAAAAATTAGTTTTTTATAGAGTGGAAAAACATACAAAAAGAAGATAGTTATAGACGAAAATATTGTGTATATCTTGTGAAAAGCCCCTAAGTTGTTGTAAACAAAGGGGCTTTGGCGGAGAGGGCGGGATTCGAACCCGCGGTAGAGTTTAACCCCTACGACGGTTTAGCAAACCGTTGGTTTCAGCCACTCACCCACCTCTCCATTCGGCCAAAACTAAACCTTAAATATAGAAAAATCTTTGTAAATAACACAATAATAATTAAAATACAATACTAATAATTAGTTTAAGAACATCAATTAAAACATTATAATAAAATAAGTTAATACACTATATTTAAAGTAAAACATTAATATTATTATTAGTTCTCTAATTCTTTTGTCAACAATCTTTTTAAGCTGTCCTTTGCTGCTTGTCCTTGAGAATATATTGATTCTGCTTTCATGAACTCATGTATTCTAACATTTTTTATTTCAGCGTTAATTAGAATACTTGGCTGAGTTCTTTTTAACTTTTCATTAACAATTGAATTCTGCATAATCTGAAATGCAGAAAATAGTACTTCATACGATGGAGGTGTTCCGTTCTCTAATCTATCTTTTTTCGAAACATCAATTGCAATAGTAAAGTCGCAGGCATTTTGAATTAAATCGTATGGAAGTGGATTAGTCATTCCACCATCAATTAATAATTTATCATTGCAATTAACCGGGGGGAATAAACCGGGTAGTGAAAAGCTGGCTATTACCGCTTTATGCAGATCACCTTTATCCATTACTACTTGAGTATGATCCCAGTAATTTGTTGCAACAATTTTCAGAGGAATTTTTAGTTCTTCAAAAGAATTAACTTTGATCTCATCTCTTAATACTTTAAGGAACTTTTCACCTTTAATAATTCCACCTAATTTTAATCCGAAATCGAAGAAGTTTAGCATTTTGGTATAATCAGATTTTTTATGTATTTGCCAAAATCTGCTGTTTTTGTGAAATATTAAATCATTTACAACTTCTTTGATTTCTTTTGAAGGTGTTCCGGAAGCAAAGCTTGCTCCCATAATTGCGCCAATACTTGATCCGGATATAATAGAAGGTGTGATCCCAAGTTCTTCAAATACTTCAAACATAAGAATATGTGCCAGACCTCGTGCTCCGCCCGATCCTAATGCTAATCCAATTTTTTTCATGTTTCTTTATCTAACTCTGTATTTGTTATTTCTTCAGTTTTAGGGATTTCTTTTTTAAGCTCTTTAGCAATTTTTTTCTTTTCCGAACCATATTTAATGGATACTCTAAAAGCTGTGAAAGAAAGTGAGATAATTGAAAGAAATAAAATAACCAAAAACAGATAGCTAGAATAAATTATAATCGTTTCGAATGACGTAAAATTATCTAGAGAAACATACTCTTTTATGGTTGTGTAGTTTATGAATTGCCAAGTTAACGCTAATAATGCTAAGATAATAGAAATAATAGATTTTGATTTTAATTTTCTTAATTGTTCTTCCATCTTAATTTTCAACCTTGTACACTGAATCTAATATAGTACCGTCGACCCACTTAATAACAGCAATTACTTTGTCTTTATTAAGTTTAGGTTTAGCTGGTCTTCCTCCACATAGACTATTTACTTCATGATAAATTTCTTCAATTTTCCGTATGGGTAAGTTAGAGTTTTTAACAGCTTTAATCAAATCTTTTCTTTTTGGATTTATTGCAATTCCACGTTCGGTAACAATAACGTCAATTAATTCTCCGGGTCCACAAAGCGTAGTAACTTCATCAACTATTACTGGGATTCTATCACGGAAGGAAGGGATTGCGAGTATAGTGCATTTAGAAAAAAGACAATTTTGCCAACCGCCGATCCCGTGCAGCAAATATCCATCGGAGTGGGTTGCAACATTTGCATTAAAATTTAAATCTACTTCAGTTGCCCCTAGAACTACTGCATCCAACATTGATGCAAAATTTCCTTTTCCATGAAAGTTATAACTGGTAAAGGGACTTGTATTAACATGATTTGGATTTTCTCTCATTGAACGCACACCCTCAAGATCAAAAGTTTGACCATCAAGTATATAATCAGTTAAACCTTCCTCAAGCATTTCAACTAAATATTTTGTGCTTCCGCCTCTAATAAATCTTGCTTTAATACCTTTGGCTTTCATTTTTTCTTTTAGGTTTAAAGCGAAAGCTAAATTGGTTCCACCAGCACCTGCTTGGAATGAAAAACCGTCTTTCAAAATTCCGGTATCTTCTAAAAATTGTGCTACCATTTCGGCAATTAAAAGTCTATCGGGGCTTTTTGTTACTTCGGTGGTCCCACTTACAATTTTTTCAGGATCACCAAGTGAATCAACTTCTACAACATAATCAACATTATTACCTTGAATTTGCCAAGGAATGCAAGGGAAAGGAACTAGGTTATCAGTTACTACAATTACCTTTTCAGCATATTCAGAATCCGCCAGTGCAAATCCCAAAAGACCACATGCAGATTTACCACGATCTCCGGTAGCATTACCAAACGGATCTGCAGTCGGGGCAGCAATAACTGCAATATCAACTTTTACTTCTCCATCTTGAATTGACTGATATCTGCCGCCGTGCGATCTTAACACTCCAAGTCCTTTCATTTTACCTTCAGAAGCATATTTACCCAAAGGTCCATTCATACTTCCCTCAATGTGATGAATTGTGCCGTCATCTAAATATTTTAAAAGATGTGAATGGCATGGAAAAGAGGCACTTGGATACCATCTTATATTTTTTACTCCTAACGATTTAACAGCATCAAACATATTGTTTGTAAGTTCATCACCATTTCTTAAATGATGGTGCGTTGAAATTGTCATTCCATCTTTAAGTCCGGCTTTCTTTAAAGCTTCCCTTAAAGTTTTTACAATTTTGTTACCGTTATCAGGAAAATCGATGCAAGAATTAATTTTTGGCTTTGCTTTATTACCGGATGGTTTATATTTGTTGACTCCTTTGAAGGGAATAGACTTTAATCCGTTAACAACAGTTGGTACTTTTCTTCCGATTGCATTTTTAACTAATTTCATTTTAACTCAAATAAAATTTTGTGAATAATTAATTACTTCCTAACTGAGATATTCGAATATGGTTGTATTGCTGATCTGTTACATCCAAATTCAATTATTTGTTTTTCAGAAAATCTTAAAACAATACTATCATTTTAACTTTTCCAATCTTTATCAAGAATTCCATAATCCAAGGCTAATTTTACAGTTCTTTCTGCACGTTTAACAACTGGTGCATCAATCATTTTTGACCCGAGAGAAACCACTCCAAGTCCTTTCGATTTTGCATAATCAAAAGCTAAAACTATTTTTTTCGCTTTATCAATTTCCTCATTCGTTGGCAAAAAGGCTTTATTAATTACAGCTACTTGTCTTGGGTGAATACAACCTTTTCCTTCAAAGCCAAGCTGCTTTGCTTCAATTACGCTTAATTCTAAACCTTGCATATCGTTAACATCTGAAAACACAGTGTCAATGGCTTGAATATGCGCTGCTTTTGCGGCATTAACTATTTTACTGCGTGCCATAAAACTTTCAATGCCATCGTTCGATCTCTGTGTTCCAATATCTGCAGTATAATCCTCTAACCCAACAGCTAGAGCACAATTATTTTTTGATGATGAAGCAATTTCGAATGCATTTTCAACTCCAAGAGCACTTTCAATGATGGGCATAAAGTAAATTTCATTTTTTATCCCATGTTTCTTTTTCAATTCATCAACTTTATTTTCAACCTCAATAATATGTTCTGAAGTTTCTGCTTTCGGAATTAAAATTACATGAACATTATTGGGAACAATAAATTCTAAATCTTCTAATCCTTTAGGTAATTGATTAATTCTTACCATTCTTTCTGCACCATAAAAATCAATACTGCGTAAAGCATTTCTAATTAAAAGTTGAGCTGCATCTTTTTCAGTTTGAGCAACGCTATCCTCTAAATCCAATATGACTGCATCCGGCTTATGGAGACCGGCATTAGGATAGAATTTTGGTTCATTCCCTGGCAGATAAAGTCTACTTCTTCTGATCCGATCCTTTGAAGTTTGATAATTATTTTTTTTATTAAACTCAGGCAAATATTCACATTCAAAATTTGGTTCTAGCCTTTTAATTGCAAGTTCAAATCTTGCCGCAATTGTGAATGGTAGCGCGCCATAATCTTCGACAATGATATGGGCATGACGAAGAGCAAATGCTCTACACATTTCAAATATCTGATCTTCGATGTTTTTGCCATACATTATTCTAACTTTACTTGTAAGTTCTAATTTTAATCCACCATTGGATTTCTTAATAATCTCAATGTAGCAATCGGAACGGATATTGTCGCCGCGTTTACCAGCTGACGATGTTTTTTGTTTACTCATATTATTCTCAATTAAAATTTATACTACTAATGTTTTCATAAATTCTTTCGCTGAAATATTCTCACAATCAAATATGATTTCTTTTACTTTCCTCTGTTTTTCAAGACTAAGCCAATTATTAGCTAATCCACTAAATTTATTATCTAAGTCTTCCATTGTCATAGGTTCCCTAGGGTCACCTTTTGGGTATTCCATATATTCTTCATATTCTTTACCATCTTTCATTTTAATAACAACTTTTGAAGGCTGTTTTGCAGGGAACATTTTCTCAAACTCAATTGAAGGTTCTCCTTTAATTTTATCAATTACTTCAAAAATTCTAGGATCATTAAGTTTTTCATCACTGAAAGAATTAGTGGTTATTTTTTTATCAACAATTGCCGCTGCTAAACAATAGGGAAGTGAATGGTCAGCCGTTTCTCTGGATTCAGGTCTGTATTTTGCCGGATCAAATAGTATATCATAAGCTTGTGCAAAAGCTGTTACTCTAACTTCTTCAATATCTGAATATTCTAAATTGTATTCTGTCATTGCTTTAATAGCACATGAAATATGGGTATGTGTAAGAGCCTCGGTAGGAAATGCTTTCATTCCACATTCTAAAATTTTATAATCTTTACCTAAATTACCAATTAATGCTTCAACGTCCCAACTCCATTTGGAAATACCATCTCGTCCTTTCATCTCAGTCGGATTTAATTTTTCTTCTTTTGCATTCCAGCCAATGAATGCATCCATAAATCCTTCTTTACCTTCAAAAACTTTTTCGGTTCCACTATAACCTTTTTGTGCCATTAATGCGGCAAAAACTCCCGACTGAACAGCCATTGGGTCCACTGTATTTTTCATCATTGTAAGCTTACCAGCTGTTGGACAGCCAATTGTATGGTTATGAGAGCCATTAATCCCTATTGCATTAACCATTTGATCAACAGTTAATCCTAAAAGTTTACCTGCAACAATTGGTGAAACAAACTGTGTTAGTGTAGCATGATGCCACTTTCTTTCACGTACGCCTGGTTTTGCAAATAAGCAAAGTCTTTGTTCAAATTCATAAGCTAAGACTATTGCTACAATTACATCCTTCATTGAAGCACCAACCATTTCTCCGATAGAAAGGGCAGCAGGAATTATATCTGATGGATGTGATGGATCATCTTTCCAATAAATATCATTAAAATCCAGTGCACGAATCATTAAAGAATTTACTAAAGTTGCATTTACAGCAGGCATTTTATCTCCAAAGCCGATAACAGTAGCTTCTTCTTTTCCTCCCATATCAACGTATAAATCACGAATTATATTCACATCATTTGTGTTTTGCGCTCCATAAGCACATCCCACAGAATCATAAAGATATCTTTTAACTTCATTAATTACATTTTCCGGTAAATCATCATATTTTAATCCGATTGCAAATTCAGATATGATACGAGAAATAGATTTCCCCATAATAAAATCCTTTTTTTTTGTTTATGATATTTAATTGTTTTTCCAGTTTGTCTGGTATAACTTAGGGTAGTTTAGAAAACTAATTTTATTGAATGTTTTATAATTCTTCTTAATCAATTTTATCAATCCATATTTTACTAAGATTTCATAAATGCAAAATAGAACTAATCTTTAGATATGTTTTTTCCAACTTCCCAGCCATAATCATAGTACTCAGCTGTAATATCATCACCATTAACATTTACAATTACAAATCCTTCTTCAAGACCATCATTAGGACCTGTCCACCATCGAGCGGAAATTGCACCTCCAGTAACAAAATGAGTTTTATTCAATATATTGATATCTTCATAAAAATGTAAATGCCCTTGAAGAACTAATTTAAGATTATGTTTTTCAAATAAGTCCAAAACTTCTTTTGAATTCTCAATTACCAAACCAGGACTGTTTTCTTTTAACGATCCTCCTCTTAATTGCGATATAATTGTGATAAACGGTATATGAGTTGATAAAATTATTGGTGTATTTTCCCATGTATTATTTAGCTCATTCTTAATCCATTCAATTTGCACTTTATCTATTTTTCCATGATATCTATTTCCTTCTGGTCTTTCCTCAATCGAATCAAGTATCATAAATTTAACTCCCTTATGAATAAAGGAGTAATATCTAGCTCCAATTCTCTTTTCAAAAATATTTTCTCCAAATTCAGGATGTGTCCTTAAAACATTGCTTGTATCATAAAGTCCAAATACTTCATGATTTCCCATAGTATTGTAGACATGGGCATCAATTAATTTTGCAGTTTCGATGTAAAGATTATACAGACTATCTGCTCTATCATAATCAACGCCAAGGGCATCCATTATTAAGTCACCACCAGTAATAACAAAGTCTGGATTTATTTTATTAATTTCCTCTATGGCTTTTTTGAAGCCTTCCACAGCACCCCTTTCATATTGAAGGTGTATGTCAGTGGCAAATATAAATGTGAAAGGTTCAGAGTTAGATTTCTGAGCATAAAATGCACTTGTAAAAATTGAAAATATAATTAAAAAAGATTTGGTAAAATTTTTCATTCCTTCTCAGACATATTTATTATAAGTTATTCTTAACCCAGTTCTCTAATCCGCCCATAATTACTAACTCCTGAGCTGCTGTACCAACCGCACCAAACTTGTAAATCTTATCTTTGAAAGTAAGTGAAGAATTTCTGTAATCGATAATTGCTTTCTCAGACGTCTGAACAGTTAATTTTTCTTTTCCATATTCTGCTTTCAAATCATCAACTAGTTGAGGAATTTCAATTACTAAAAATCCATTGTTGAGTGCATTGCGTTTGTATGTCTGACTAGCTGAGCCAACAATTACTAATTGAATACCACGATACTTGAGTGCAGTGGCTGCCTGCTCTCTGGAACTGCCTGTTCCAAAATTATAACCACCCACCAAAATATCACCATCACCAACTAATTTCTGAAACTCCGGATCATAATTTTCCATTGCAACTTTCGCTTGATCTTCAGGCTTGAAATCATCAACATAAGTATATTTGCCGGGATAAATCCCATCAGTATTCATATTATCTTGATGACAGAAGATAATATTACCTTCAATTTTTTCGGGGAATCCGTCTAAAATTCTAACTGATTTTGATTCGATAGGTTTTGGTTTACAAATTTCAATCCTGCCATCAATATTATTAATAGGGCTAGTCCAATCAAAATCTATTTTACCTTTCATGGCTGAATAAGCAACAACAGCCGGAGATGCCAAATAAGCTTCGGCATTTGGGCTTCCCATTCTGCCCTTAAAGTTTCTATTCGTTGCTGAAATTCCTACTTCACCATCTTCTAAAAGTCCTGTCCCTAATCCTATGCACGGTCCACAACCAGGTGGAAGAGGAGTAGCTCCTGCATCTAACAATGCTTGCCAATCACCACGTTGTTCACTTTCTGCTTGTACTTCACTTGATGCAGCAGCAATATAAAATTCAACACCGTCTGCAATTTTATTCCCTCTTAACACGTTTGCAGCTTCAGTAATATCATCTAATCTACTATTGACACATGAAACCAAATAGGCTTTATCCACTTTAATGTTTTTTCCTTTCATTTGGCTTATGCTAGTCATTGTTTTGACACTATTCGGACCTGAAATATGTGGTTCAATAGTTGATAAATCAATTTGAATTATTTTCGAATAATAAGCATCAGTATCAGGTTTAAGAACTGGTAACTCACTTTTCAGATCATCAATTCGTTTCGAATTAATTCTTGGATGAGTACCATTCCCATCAATATCTGATGGAACACCTGCTAAACCACGCTTTGAGATGTACTCTGATCTGTGCGTTAACCACTGAATAGTAGTTTCATCAATTGGGAAAACACCTCCAAGAGCACCCCATTCAGTTGTCATATTCGCAATTGTTAATCGCTGGTCAATATTTAAATTGTTTACTCCTTCACCTGCGAATTCAATTATATAATTGAGCACTTCATCATGGTTAAAATATCCGCAAAGAGCAATAATCACATCTTTACCAACTACACCTTTATTTAAGCTACCAATCAGCTCAACTTTAGCAATTGGAGGTATCTGCCACCAAGTTTTTCCGGTTGCCCAAATTGCAGCAGCATCGGTTCTCACTATTGGTGTTCCTAATACGCCTAACCCACCATACATATTTGAATGGCTGTCAGATGCAACGACAACAGTTCCGGGCCAAGCATAACCTTCTTCACACATTATTTGGTGTCCGATTCCTCTGCCTGCAGGATAAAAATCACATCCCATTTGTTTACTGAATTCTTCTATATTTCTGTACTTTTCTAAATTCTTTTCGCTTTTATCTTGAATATTATGATCAAGTGTGTGAACAACTTGACGCGGATTGGCAAATTTGGTAGCACCAATAGATTTAAACTTTGGAATTACGGCACCGGTATTATCATGAGTCATTACGTAAGCGGGTTTTATTGAAACAATATCACCGCTCTGTACAACTTGATCTTCATCCAGTCCGACTGCAAATTTTTGTACAATTTTTTCAACAAGATTTTGTGGCATAATTTATCCTTAAACTCTTAATGTTTTCGCGTCTTGAAATGGTTCGAAGCTAACAAAATCAGCATGATGAACAATTATTGATTCGATAGTTCTCTTTCCTAAATCTCCTTCTTTTGAATGATAAGCAATAATGTGCTGAATATCAAAAGGAAGTCCAAATCTATCAGCGATTGAAACTCCACTAAATGGATGGCGCAAAAGTTTTCCATCCCTGCTAGTTCCTAATTTTTCATCTTTAATTTCATACTCAAGCAACTTACCAACATCAATCAAAATTGCCCCTGAAATCAGATAATCCCAATTGATATTTAGTTTGAAATTATCTTCCATTCTCTTTGCAATATCAATAGATAACTGAACGGCAGTTCTTTTGTGGTTCATAAAAGTAATATCACAATTATCAATTAACAAACTAAAAGGAATTTTTTCTAAATCTTCAGGTTCGAGAGGGGAATTCTCAATTGCATACTCCCAACACTTGTAAGTTTTTTCTTTAATCTCAGGATCTTTGATAAGTTCTATCTCTGGCCAGATTTGTTTTATTTTTTCACGCATGTGACTACCCAAAATTTTAATATAAAAAATGGATTCCCGCTTAAAGCATGCAGGAATGACAATATTCATTTATTTTTCTAACTTCTAACTTCTAACTTCTAACTTCTAACTTCTAACTTCTAACTTCTAACTTCTAACTTCTGCAATTACTGCATCGGTCATTTCTTGAGTTGTGCAGGCTCCTTTTTCAAACACATCAGGCCCACCTCGTAGTTTCATCATATCGTAAGTTTTTATTTTCCCTTCTTCAATTACAGTTGCGATTGCAATTCTAATTTTATCAGATATTTCAGTTTCACCAATATGATCAAGCATCATGCAGGCACTTAGGAACATAGCAATTGGATTTACAATACTTGGATTCAACTCCTGATATTTTGGAGCAGATCCATGAGTTGGTTCAAAAACGGCTACTTCTTCACCTATATTAGCACTGCAGGCAAAACCTAGTCCGCCAACTAAACCGGCAAAGCCATCACTAATTATATCGCCGAACATATTTTCCGAAACTATTACACCATAGTTTTCAGGATTTTTAGTTAACCACATCATTTGTGCGTCAATGTTCGTATCCCATAAATCAATTTCGGGATATTCTTTTGCTATTTCTTTTCCTAACTTTAAAAACATACCTGAAGTTTCTCTTAAAACATTAGGTTTTTCACAAACCGTAACATTTTTATATCCAAACTTTTTAGCATATTCAAAAGCTGCTCTAATAATTCTTCCTGTATATTTTTTTGTAACAATTCTTGTTGAAATAGCCATTTCTTCGCTTGGCACATTAGCAAATCCTTTCATCTTAGGATGAGTCTCAAAAGCTTCTCTAACATTCTTTGGAGGATTTGTCCATTCAATTCCGCCATACATCCCTTCGGTATTTTGTCTAAAAATTGCTGAATCAACAAGAGGTTCTTCAAAACCACCTTTACCATCTTTACGAATGAAGTTAAGCGGATTTCCTTTAAATGATTTACATGGTCGTATACAAATATCAAGATCAAAATGCTGACGCAGGCCAACAATAGGACTAAAATAAACAAATCCTTTATCTCTTAGTGAAGGATCAAGTTCTTCAGCAGCAGCATCCTTTGGTTTGCTAGTTATGGCCCCGAATAGCCCAATTTTATGTTGTTCTAATAAATCTATTGTTCTTTGAGGAAGTGCATTCCCTTCTTTTTGCCAAAATTCCCAGCCAATATCTCCATGAACATAATTAGCTTTAAACCCTGCTGCTTCTAATAATCTGATCGATTCAGGAAGTACTGTTTTTCCAATTCCATCACCTGGTAATGATACGATAGTTCTCATTAATTTACTCCAACATTTTTTTAAGTTTGTTAAGAAAACTTATGAAGACTAGAAATATTTAGCAAGCTTAATCGGCGAGAAGTGAATGAAAATCGTTGAAAAACGTTAAAAACTATAGTCTAATTGTAAGCTTAAGCGGTTATCAACATTTCCGATAATTTCTGAATTGCCTGAACTGATTGATTCTACATTTGGCTTGAATGTTTCGGAATATTTTATGAACAAATTCAGATCATTTATAATTTTATATTTTAATAAAACATACCATCTAAAGCCTTCGCCAAACATGGGAAGATTTGTCATTACTCCTCTTAGATCATTTTCAAATTCATAAAGTCTGGTATTATAAGATTTAGTATCGAAAAGTATAATTCTTCCAGCAAGTGAAATTTTGTCTACAAATACATATTTTATTTCTTGATAGGTTAAAAATCCGTTTTCAGAATTTTTACCAAGTGAATAGTTCACATACTCAAAACGAGTTTTGCCCATAACTGATTTAGATAATTTATATTTAAGTTCTATCCTATAATTCGATTTAATTTGATTCCCAACTTCATAATTTAATTCATTTATAGAGGTTATTTCTTTCTGCTCTCTTTTCAATTTGAAATTAAGTTCTGCATTTTGAAAAATATTAGAATTAAAATCTAATAGAAAATCATTTCCAGTTGATGGGAAATCTGAGTTGAAACTTGCTGATGGAGCACGAAAAATGTCATAATAAAAATTTAATTTGCCATAAACTGAATTAATACTTGTTCCCAGATAGTAACCAATTTCATTTTGTGTATTACTTGACTCACCAAAACCATTTGCATAAGTATTAAAATAGTTAGCTGAGTAATTTCGGTATGAAATAAGCAGTTCAATATTTTTAGATACACTAAACGAAAAATTATTTATGGAAGCAAATGATTTGGAGTTATAAGCAGTTTCACCAATTATTGAAAGATTACCATATATAAAATTGTAACCAAGGGAAGAAAACGAAAAATTTTTACCGCTTAAACTTGTTTCATCAGTATTTGTGAAAGGTTTATCATAATTATTTATAAAATGTAAGAAGCCTATATTTATAAAATCCTTAAAATAATAATTCAAACTTATACCAAAGTTTTGTTCATTCAACACATGTTTTTTAGATTTTTCTAATTCAGTTCTGTGATAGCCGGTTAAATAGAAATTATTTACTTCCTCAAGATCATTTAGTGTTGCATCAATATCATGATAAGAATAGAATGTGTTAAGATAAAGGTCATCCATTTTAAGTGAAACAGCAGCTCCCCTAAAAAATTTATTTTCTTCACTTGAACTATTAGTATAAAAATTACGATTTCTCTTTATTGGGCTACTAACTGTTTGAACTCCTTTAGAAAAAGCATAAGGACTCCAAGCGACTAATCCTTGTCCGAATTCATAGTTAAAGTCGCCGAGAATTATTTTTTCAACATTTTCAATAGGTCCATATTGGATGAAACCTGCAAAGTGATCATAGTAGGAACTTTCACCTGGGTCCTTTTCGGCCAGAAGTCCAAATCTAAAATTTGATAAGTCAGCTTTAATTCTATTATAAGCTTTTAACTTATTCCCATCGAATTTGTTTTCTTTAAAACCCGCACGGTCTTGTAAATCGCTAATAAATCTTGTTCTAAGCTGAATCGCATACTTTTTTCTCTTAGTTCGACTTTCTATTTCTTTAACTTGGGAAAGTGTAAGAAAAGGCTTAACAATGGTTATCAAGTCGGGATGTAAATTCTTAATTGACTTTAATTCCTCTAAAGATTTAAAGCCTTTTCTTTTTTTTCTTGCACTAATAATTAAGTTTACATCCGCAGTTGTTAAAAATGGAATTTTTAATAAATCAAATTTAGTCGCAGTATTTAAATCAATTGGGTTTGATGTAAGCTGCTCAATTATTTCATAAAATTGTCCGTCTTCAATATCTTCCGAAGCATCTTCAATTAGCTGAATTAGTTTGTCATTGATTAATTGAGTTGTATCAGTTTGAGGGTAAATATAATTCCAGAATTGTAGAATTAAAATTAATATTAAATATTTTCTAAACATTAAAATTTATCTAAAACGTAATTATTAAGTCAACTTGGTGACTAAGTTCTAACTCCGGGTGTGAAGTAATAGCATAGTTTAAATTCATAAATGAATAAAATATGCCAATTCCTCCGCTGTAAATATCAGGTTCGTTTTGAGTGCCAACTCTTAATTGAAGATATTCAATAATTTCATATTCAATCCCAAATTTAACGGAAACCGGAAAATCCATCTCTTTAACTACGGCAAAGTTTAGAGAAGAATTTTTTATTGGTGTATATGAAAAACCTGCAAGATATATCAATGGAAGTTCAATTTTTGTTTTATTAAATCTTAATGGATTATGAAGTGAAAAACCTAAAGAAAAGTTCTGATTGAGGATGAAAATTCCGCCAATCTTAATATTGAAAACTCCCGAATTTCCATATCTATCGATGTGAACAGAATGATAGAATGTGGTAAGTCCTAAGTAAATATTATCAGAAAATTTGGTTGAATAAGCAAGATTCAATTGATTCTCGCGATAGAGTTCAAAGCCATAAGTGTAAGCTCCAATACTTAGATTACCAAAAGAAGAAGGTTCAAGGTATGCTAAATAAGCATTAGATAGTTCTTTTATCCCAAATGGGGAAGGGGAATAATAAATTCCGAATTCCCTGCTATTTACTAAACCTAATCCCGCGGGATTATTAAAAATGGCAAAAACGTTATTTTCTAGTGCAATATTTGAATTAGCAAGTGCTATCTGTTTAGCACCGGCGTTATTCTGTCCAAATAATGAAAATAATAGAAGCAATAAAATTAGAAAAGTAAATAAGAAGAATTTATATGGTCTCACAGATTTCCCTATAAAACTTAAAGTAATATAATTAAACTGTTGAAACTATAATAATTGTATTCTCAATATAATAAAAAAAATATTTTTGATTCAAGATAATGGAACTTATTTTAAGTTTTCAGGTAGAAAAAATATATCCATTTATTAGTGTTACTTTCAGATAAGTCAATAATTATTATGATTGTAAAAGAAGTAACAAATCTTTATTTTCTATATTAAAATGATATAAAATTGGAATCTGACATGAAAAAATTATTAGTGCTTTGTTTATTAATATTTACTACGATTTCTTTTGCTCAAGAATTAAATGCAGATGTGACAGTAAATTATGATCAGCTAAAGTCCGCCTCTAAAGATAAGTTAGAAGATTTTGAGAGAGTTATTGAAGATTACCTTAATAATAACAAATTTGCCGGCGATAATTGGGAGGGTGATCCAATAAACTGTAACTTTTCAATCTTTTTTACATCTGCAGGAGAAACAGCTTATGGTGCACAAGTTGTTATCACAAGTCAAAGACCAGTCTATAATTCTGAAAATAGCTCGTTAATGTTATTAGTTCAAGATGCCAATTGGAATTTTAATTATGAACCAAATCAGACTTTATATTATAATCCAAAAGAATTTGATCCATTTGTAAGTTTCCTTGATTATTATGCTCTAGTAATAATTGGAATAGACATGGATTCTTACGCCCCTTTGGGTGGAAGTGAGTATTTTACTCAAGCTTCTGATATTGCTATGCTTGGATCTAATAGCGGTCAATCAAAAGGGTGGGCGCTTGAAACTTCTTCTTTCAACAAACGTGGTTTAGTTGAAGATTTGCTCAGATCAAATTTTCAGCAATTTAGAATTGATGTTTATGATTATCATTATAATGGCTTAGATATTATGAATGAAGATCCGGAAACAGCGATTACCAATATTGTTAAATTAGTTACTAATCTTGATGGAATTTATGATAAGATAAGTAGAATGAATGTTTTGATGCGGGTATTCTTTGATACAAAGCACAAAGAAATTTATGGTTTGCTAAAGAATTACGAGGATAAGTCTATTTTTAAATTGTTAAAAAGGATTGATCCTTCCCATATTTCGACCTATGAGCAAGCATTTGAGGATTAGAACTTAACTATATACTAATATTAATTAAGTCTTATTTGAGTTTACTAACGGATAATATTTAAGTAGTTCATTATATCTCTATATCATAAATCCTATATTTCTTATAAATTTTCCCTCTCATTGTTTCAGCTCCACGGTTCATCATAGTATTATCTTCTAAAATCCAACTTGCTTCGCCTTGCATAATTCCGTGTTTTGCTGCCCGCACCAAACTTTCATAATAGAGTAAACCGTCTATCCCTTTTTTCTGATATTCTGGTAAAACACCCAAAGCTATTATTCTTGCCCAAGTAATTTTTTTCTTTTGAGTATAAAGCTTAATGAATTGGAAAGGGAAGAGACGACCATTCATTGTTCTAAAAATCTCATTATAATCAGGCATGGCTAAAACAACACCAATTGGTTCTCCATTTATTTCTGCAAAGAATACCAAATCCTCATTTATTAATGGTTTTAAGTCGGCTGCAGCTGCATCAATCTCAGCATCTGACATTGGTACAAAACCCCAGTTGGCTTCCCAAGTCTTATTATAAATTTTCTTAAATATTTCCAACTCATTTTTAAAGTCTTTCATATTAACCGATCTTACATTTACACCGTATCTATTTCTTACTATTTCAGCAACCCTTTTAATCTTCTCATTCTTTAGCATTTCTACATTTTGAATATCGTAAGCATATAGATCTTTTGCCTTTTTTAAACCATATCCGTCAAAAAGATCAAGGTAATATTTTGGATTATAAGAAGTTAAAAGTCGAGGAGTATCTTCAAAGCCCTCAATCAAAGCACCATATTCATCATTACTTGTGGGATTTGCCGGTCCACGCATTGTCTCGAAATTATGTTTTTTAAGCCATTCTTTAGCTGTATCCAATAATTTGTTAGCTACTTCTTGATCATTTATACATTCAAAAAATCCAAAGAAACCAATATTTTCATTATGAATTTTATTATGGAGATCATTTTTAATAGCTGCAATTCTACCAACAGGCTCATTATTTTTGTAAGCCATAAACAATTCAATATCACCGCTTTCTAGAAAGAAAGGATTTTTATTTTTATTTAATATTTTCATTTTATCCATAAATAAAGGGGGAACCCAATATGGATCATCTTTGTAAATCTTAAAAGCAAATTTTAGGAATTTTTTAATATCCTTTTCCGATAAAACTTTAACTGTAATCTCTGACATTTTTTCTCCTCAAAAAAAAAGCATACCCTTAAGTATGCTTTTTATAAAACAAAATATTCTTTAGATTAAGCCGAATTCCTTACCGACTTTCTTAAATGTATCTATTATTGCTTGTAAATGTTCTTCTTCATGGGTTGCCATATAACTTGTACGCATCATTTGTCTGCCTTGAGGAACGCCTGGAGAGATGAATGCATTTACGAATACGCCTTCATCATATAACCTTTTCCACATTCCAAAAGCAAGTTCATCGCTTCCTACAATTACGGGAACAATACCTGTTCTTCCATCAATAATGTTAAATCCGGCATCAGATAATCCATCTCTGATCATTTGCGAATTACTAATTAATCTATCAACTCTTTCAGGTTCGGCTTCTAAAACATCTAGTGCCGCTAAAGCAGCAGCTACAGATGATGGAGTTGGAGAAGCACTAAAAATTAGTGCAGGGGCATGATGTTTAATGTAATCAATAACTTTTGCCTCACCTGCGACAAATCCGCCTAAAGAAGCAAATGTTTTACTGAATGTACCCATCGTCATGTCAACTTCATCAACAAGATCAAACTCACTCGCTGTTCCTCTTCCCCCTTTACCAATAACACCAACTGAGTGTGCATCATCAATTAACAATTTTGCATTATTTTCTTTGGCAAGTTTAACGAGAGTAGGAAGTTCGACAATTTCACCTCCCGTACTGAATACCCCGTCACTAACAATTAATTTTGGAGCATCTTTAGGAAGTTTCTCAAGTACACGGGCAAGGTCATCCATATTATTATGTTTGTATCTTAAAAGATCAACAGTTGCACCTCTTGCAATTAAATTACCTGCAACAATACAAGCGTGATTATCTTTATCTGATATTAAGTATTCACCTCTATGAACTAAAGTTGGAATAATACCCTGTGCTGTTTGATAGCCAGTGCTGAAAAGTAAAACAGCTTCTTTACCTAAAAATTTTGCTAGCCGTTCTTCCAGCTCAATGTGCAGATCAATCGTACCTGTCAAATATCTTGATCCGGAACAACCGGTCCCAAATTTATGAATCGCTTGAATAGCAGCTTCTTTCACTTTTGGATGATCTGTTAGTCCCAAATAATTATTTGAGCCAGCCATGATAATTTTTCTTCCTTCAATAGAAACAACGGGCCCTTCATTTTCTTCAACCGCTCTAAAATAAGGATAAACTCCAGCAGCTTTTATTTCGTCAGCTCTGGTAAAGTCGTAACATTTTTTGAATAGATCCAAGTAATACCTCCACTAAAAGTAAACTTTATTTGTATATTTGTTCATCAAATTTATTCTAACATAAAAAAGTATAATTATATCCTTAAAAAATCAAATGAAAACGGCAAATGGAAGATAAGAAAATTGCAGTTGTAACAGGCGGAACTGGTTTTGTGGGAAGCCATTTAGTTGATTTGTTGTTAAAAAAGAACTTTAAAGTAAAATGTATTGTCAGAAAATCAAGTAGTTTGAAGTGGTTAGAAGGAAAAGATGTTGAAATATATGATTGCGGACTGTTTGATAAGGAAGGTTTATATGATGTTTTAAGAGATGCCGATTACTTATATCATGTTGCTGGAGTTGTAAGGTCAAAAACTAAAAATGGATTTTTCAGAGGTAATGTTGATACAACAAAGAATCTTTTAGAAGTAATTTCCGAATCAAATAAAAAAATAAAAAGAGTAGTTATTGTAAGCAGTTTGACTGCGGTCGGTCCGGCTAAAAATGGAATTCCGGTCAATGAAGAAACGGAACCGAACCCAATTACCACATATGGCAAGAGCAAATTAGCTGAAGAAAAACTTGCTAAAGAATTTATGGGAAAAATCCCTATAACAATTTGCAGAGCTCCCGCAATTTATGGTGAAAGGGAATCTGATATTTATGCAATGTTTAAAGGTGTGCAAAAAGGTATAATGACACTAGTTGGATTTAATGATAAAAAATTAAGCTTAATTCATGGAAGAGATTTTGTTAACGGGCTATATCTTGCATCAATTTCTGAAACATCAAAGAATAAAATTTACTTTATAAGTTCCGAAGAAATTTACGATTGGAATCAAGTGAGTGATGCAATGGAAAAAGCAGTTGGTAAGAAAGCGTTCAGATTAAAAATTCCGCACTCAATAATTTATGTTGTTGGGGGAGTTTCTCATCTTGCTAATTATTTAAGTTCTAAACCCGCAACTTTTAATCTTGAGAAAGCTAAAGATTTTGTTCAAGAAAGCTGGACATGTGATACATCGAAAGCAAAAAAAGATTTTGGCTATGCTCAGCAAATATCTTTAGAAGATGGAATGAAAAGCACTGTTGATTGGTACAGAGAGCATAAGTGGCTGTAATTTAACTGATTAACCGAATACCATAAATGTGATTTGCATTTACTGCAATCAGAATTTCCAAAATTTGCAATTGTATGTTGTGTTTCAAAATTATTTAATAACTTTTCTGCCAAAATACATTCATAAATTTTTGATAGCCCCTTAAAAATAAAAACTCTTTCTATTAAGATATTTACATTGGTAGTTAAGTAATCAATATGCCAGTGTTTTACTTTTTCTTTTTGTGTATGGCGAAAAACACGCTGACTCAAATTTTTTTGTGCACTTCCGAAATAATAATGATAACCCTTTAGGAAAACCTTATCATTAAATTTTTTATTCGATATCGTGAAATCTTTAATGGCTTTTAATTCTAGTATGTAAACACCACTGTTATCAGTTAGATTCAGCACCTTCAAGTATCCATGTTCTAATTCCATTTATCTGGTTTTCCGAAAGGGGCGGAGAAGAGCCATTAGGAGGAGGCATAATATTTACAGAACCCCCACTTACTGATAAATAAAGTAGGCTTTCATCCGGATAAAAAGGTATTACAAGAAAAGGGGATGCCTTTAAGCTTCCCCATGAAGTTAGGTCAATACCACCAGCATTATCTTGTGAATTGTGACACCCACTATTACTACAATGATTATTAAAAATTGGCTGAATATGTTGAGCATAACTTACATCTTCAGTCGGTATTGGAGGATCAGTAATTTTTGTGTCATCACATGCAATAAATATTAGTGAAGTAAACACTAAAAATAAAATAGCGTTGAAAATTTGTCTCATAATTAACCGTTTATTGAATAACAAAGTTAAATTAGTATATAAAAAATAGCAATTGATAAATAAGTGCCTGAAAATCCTAAGGATCATATTGAAACTTCTTCATTGACAAATAAAACAATCTTTAATAGCTTTACATTATAATTGATTAAAAATTTGGGGCTATAGCTCAGTTGGGAGAGCGCTTGACTGGCAGTCAAGAGGTCTGCGGTTCGAACCCGCATAGCTCCACAATTTCCTCTCCAAATTAACTACTATGGATTTTCTAGTATATATTTTGCAAAGTTCAAAAAATGGTAAACTTTACATTGGACAGACACAATATTTAGCGGATAGACTTTATATACATAATAAAGGATATTCAAAGTCCACAAGATCGGGTGTACCTTGGAAACTCATTCATTCAGAAAAATTTTCAAATAGATCGGAAGCTATGAAGCGGGAGAGGTACTTAAAAACCTTAAAAAATAAAAAGTATATTTTAGAAAATATTATATCAAGAACAATTTAGAGCGTCCCGATGGAATCGGGAAGGTCTGCGGTTCGAACCCGCATAGCTCCACAAAAAAAGCTCGGTTTTATGAATCGAGCTTTTTTATTTTCTTCATATATAATAGATCTAATATCAATGTTTTGATAATTAGAATTAGTGTAACATTAAACTTTTCGAATAAATTCATTCAAATTAATTTCAGCAACTTTTTCTAAATTTTCAAGCTTATCGAAGTGTAAATAATTTTTAAATTGTTTTAGTGTCAGTTTAATATCAATTAAAAAATTATTTTCAATTTCATCTAATTTTGGTGGGTTTTCTATAAATTGATTTTTCTTATAATACTTTTTCTGACTAAACGAAAACTGATCATTAAAGTGAAAATGTAATGAACTTGTTTTTGCATAGTTTTCTCTAAATTCCTTCAGTTTGTTTTTCTCATTAGCATCTAAGTTTAGGTAACAAATTAATTCAAATGCCATTCCATCGGTATCTTTTAATGTCTTTGTAACTAATTTACAAGAAGTATCTTTAAACATATTCTCCTCAATAACTTTTTTTATTATTATCGAAGAAAAGAAGTGAGTATTGAGAGAGGCAAAGTGAAGTTATAAAGATTTTATCTTAAGGTTATGATTTATTTTTTACCATATTTGCAATCTGGTTGAGGTTTTCCTGCAGTTTGCTAAGCTCTTTTTCAAGTTTATCAATTTTGAATGATTCCATAGATTCCGAACCACTTAGCAGCCAATTTATATCGCATCCAAGTTTTAAGAGTTTAACCAAAATTTTAGAACCTGGTTCTCTCTTTCCGCTAATGTATTGATGTAATTGTTGAGGTGAAATATCCATTGCTTCTGCTAATCTTTTAAGTGTTCCGTATTTTCTTTTTGCAAAAAATCTTATTCTGCCTCCAATCCCAATCCTTAATTTTTCATCAGCGAAAAGATCATAATTGCTTTCACCCATACCATTGAAAAATTCCAATTCACTTTCGTTATGATCTAAAATATCTTTTATGGATTTGTAAAGGTGATCATCAAACTTCGGACTTTCGTTTAAAAGGTAGGATAGAGTTTGAGGTTTAACTCCCAGCTTTTTAGCTAGCCAATTCTGTTTAATGCCGTGCGTTTGAATTAAAAATCTTATTTCTTCTTGAGGTGTCAAACTAAACCTATGCTTAATAAATATTAGAATTTCCCTTCAACAAATAAAAATTACTAAATAATTTAATAATAACAAACAAGAGAAGATCATGTTTAGGCATAAAAAAAGCCGGATGCTAATAGCATCCGGCTCAAGAATTAAAATGTAATTGCTTATTTCAGCAATAACATTTTTTTGGTAACAACATTATTTTCTGTAGTTAATCTGTAAATGTATGTACCACTAGCAATACTGGAAGCATCGAATACATAATTGTAAGTACCAGCTTTAAGTGATTGGTTGCTTACAATAGTTCTAACTTCTCTACCAAGAACATCATAGATTCTTAAGTCTACAACTGATTCTGAAGGAAGACCGAATCTAATTGTAGTTGTTGGGTTGAATGGGTTAGGATAGTTTTGATCAACAAAGAACTGATTTGGAACTGTTGTCTCAACACCAACTGCTAAATTAACAAAGGTTACTGAGAAAGTATCTACTGAAGAGACTACATCTTGTTCAGCACCTTTAGTTTTAACAGTCCATTCAACAGTAACTGAATCAGCACCTGCTCATTGCTCCAAGAACAGTTTCTGCGGTTAATGTGTACATTGTATCGCTCAATGGCGGACTTACTAATGCACCATCAACAGTTGTCCACAAGTAGATTACAGCATCACCATTAACGTCAAAAGCTTTTTCCCAAGTAATATCCCATGAGTCTGAAGAATCGGCAATAGTAACTCTTGCACCATCAGGAGGGCTTAACAATGAGAAATATTTGCTTGGAGGAACTTTTACATTTTGTTGAATATCTGTATAATATCTTGGTAAAATCTGATATCCATCATTTGCTGGAGTCAGCAGAGCTAAATTGAGCTGCAATACCAGTAACAGTTCACTAGGATAAACTGGTTCAGCTTGACCTGCAAGATCCAAGTCCTTATCAACGCGCATTGTAAAGTCTAAATAACCATCCCACATATTAAATTTGCATCACTTCCAGAATCTGGCCAGCTGGCCAGTTACCGTCAGTTTTCTAATCCATTTATTCTAATTAGCATGCTTTCATATTTTTCACCATTTGCCAACCAATTCAGCAATAGTCAGAACCTTTGGAGCAGGAACAGTTCCAGCACCTAATTTCTAAATATTTCCATCCGCTTCTGTAACAACGATTTCGGTTAAACCATTATAAGTACCAATTCACCAGTAATTTGTACTAAGATCTCCAACTTTGAGAGGGTTACCTGCTTTGTCTTGAATAAATGTTAATTGCAGCTGTTTCATCTTGAATGTAAAAACTATTGCTTGAAGAGCTACTTAAATTTAAATCAGGTGAAGTAACTACACCTTGAATTGTAACAATTTCTCCTAATCTATCTGGAACTAAAGTCACCATCAGCATCCACTTTTACATCAGCTATTGGTGTAGTTTCTACTTTAATAATATCAAGAATGATGATAGGGAATGTAGGATCAGCATCAACATTTGATCCTCGAGCATAATCAGAAGTATAAAGAACTTCCATTTCTGGATCATCATCAAGATTTGCAATGTTTATAACTTCATACTGAGAGAATTTATCATCATAACCTTGATCGATAGTTTCTTTAGCCCAGTTAGCAGGATCCATTATATCGCCGCCAGTATGCTCAACTCTATAAATTTGACCGTTTGGAATACTTTCTCTTGTGCCAGTAACAAAATCCCAGTAACCGTCATTATCTATATCACCTAATGCTCCGCCGTTGAGTCTGTTTCCACCTTCTTCGGTGAAGTCAGCAACTTCTGTTGCAACCCAAGCGCCGTTCATCCATTTTAACATATTAACTTTAGCATCATACCAGTTACCAACCATTATTTCTTCAGTTCCATCACCGTCTAAATCAGCAGCAGATGCTGTTAAGAAAGCACCGTTGACAATTCCAGGTTGCGATGGGTAGATATTCCACTGATCATTAGCATAATCTACTCTTTGTAAATTACCACTTCCATCAAAAAAGTGAACCGCGTTATTAGCAACGACTAAATCCCATCTTGCTCCGCCATCAAATTTAACTGTATCTGCATAAGCAACAACTGTCAGTGGTTGAGTATTAGCATCTACTCCTCTTGGAACACCTGAATAATATACTTCGTCAGAACCATTACTGTCAACATCAGCAATGGTCATAACATCCATTTGGCCAATGCCTTCAACTCCAAGAACACCTTTATCAAGTAAGCTAATTGTGTAACTTGCTTCGGCTGTAATATCTCCGCCATTATAAGCAACTCTATATATCTCATCGGTTCCTCTGAATCCAACAACGATATCAGCTAAATCATCACCATTGAGATCGCCAACTCTTACGCTGGTGATTTGAGATGCTGTATTTGCAGAAAAATCTGCCACTTTATAACCAACTAATGTATCTGCGTCTTGTACTAAAACCCATACAGAACCTGAACCACCACTTAAATAATCACCAGTAACAATTTCCATTGTTCCGTCACCATCAAGATCTGTGGTATTGGCTGATAACCATGACCATCCAGGATAAGCTTGATGAGCTTCACTAACTGTATAGTTAGTGCCATCGTTTGTAATAACTCTAACATCACCACCACTGCCAAACAAATAAATAGTTTGGTCAATTACAGCGATATCACGATAATCATTTCCGGCGTCAGGTGCAACCAGCACCTTCCATAGTCCAAACTTCAGAACCATCTCCCGCATCAGGAATGTCACTTACACCAACAACACCCCAAACATAATAATTGTGTCTTTCAGCAAAAACAAATTCAGCAGCACCATCGCCATCAACATCAGCTACTAAACCACGGAAAGGTCTCATGCTAGTTGAAGCAGGAACATCCATATTCCAGCCTGCGTTTGGTGCATAAGTACCGTCACCATTATCAATACCCATCATATCAGTACCGTCGCCAGCAGCTTCATAAACAACGATTCTGTCTGGGTCTTCGTTACCAGTACCAAAATTGTTGATTGGACACCAGATAACTTCACCTTTACCATCATTATCCCAATCACCGGCAACTAAAACTGGCCATGTATTTTGGAAATCAATGCCTGGTAATTTGAGTTTCCCATCTCATTACCCAAGCTCCAGAAACAAGCTCAAATTTGTAAAGTGTAGGTACTAACTCGCCATTTGGTCCATCATTCCAGTTATCATTAACACCGTACATGTCCATTAAACCATCATTGTCATAATCCATTCCTGTTACAACACCGCCAACACCGCCGTCAGGTCCATCAATAACAGCAGTTCTAACAGCCCTATTGTAAAGTTCGGAATCATAAGTTAATTCAAATGACCAAGTTTCTGATCCGTCTCCTGCATCAGGGACATCTGTAGTCGATAAAATACCCATAGTGAAACCAGATGTTCTTCCGGCAAAAATTACTTCTTGTGAACCATCGCCATCAATATCATAAGCAAACCATTTTAACGGGCGAGAGTTAGTTGATTCCGGTAAATCAAAATCCCATTGAGCATTTGGATTAAAATTTCCGGCACCATCATCTATACCAAGAACATCATCACCATTTGCTTCAAATACTACTATTCTTGGTGGTGTTGTATTGACACCAAAACTATTAGTAAATCCGAAAATAACTTCTTGTTTCCCATCACCATCAAGATCACCGACTGTTAAAGCAGCCCATGAATTTTGATTCTCATTTGGGAATGAAGCTGCCCAAACTGAATCCCATGAAGTTCCATTTAATTCATACTTGATTATTTGAGGAATTTCATCACCTGATAAGAAATCAGACATTCCGGCTACAGAATAGATTTCGACTTTACCATCGCCATCTAAATCAACTCCGGAAACTGTGGCACCAAAACCAGATGCATATGTATCTGGAGCATTAATAACAGCCCCGCGCACAAACTGGTCCTGTGCAAATAAACTTGTTGAGAAAAGTAACATTACCATTAAAGCAATGGTAATCTTAAGGTATTTCATACTGCCTCCTATTGTGTTAGAAAATGTGATTATTTAATTAGAGTCATTTTATTTGTTAACACTTGTTCTCCTGCACTAAGCTTATAAAAATAATTGCCCGATGCAAGATTTGAAGCATCAAAAGTTACTTTATAACTGCCTGCCGATAGTCTGGCAGAATTTACTAATTTGGTGACCAATTCACCGTTTAAATTATAGATAGCTAAATCAACCTGCTGATCTTTATTTAATCTAAATTCTATTGTCGTGCTTGGATTAAACGGGTTAGGATAATTTTGACTTAGGCTAACTTCATTTGGAATTGTTTCCTTTAAAACTTCTACACTTGTAATTGTAAGTTCAACTGTTGGAAGTTCACTAGAGTAGAGCCATTTATCAATTGTCCAGCCAAACCATGATTGTGTATAGAGAGCCAAATTTTCATCAAAATCAACTGCATAGTTAGAAGTATAGCCAGATGCATTATTTTCTGCATCATGATTATCATACTGTCCTTCAATTGCAAAATTCCACTCTGCAGCATCAATTGTGTCTAATACTTCTCCTGTATTTGGATTGGCAATATAAATCCTTCCATATTCATATCCATCACCACTTAAATAGTTAGCATCGTGTGCAACAAATAATAAATTCTTAGCAGGCATTAACTGTAATCCATGCGGTCCAACACTGAAGATATCATCTTCCAAGCCCGATGATGGAAGAAATTCTCCATCAACACTGAAATCAAATGCTTCATATTGAGTGTAACCAGTAGTAGGGTCACCTGTATAGCAGTAGACTTTATTTTCATCAAAGTTACTTACATAGATTACTGTTCCATCGCCATTAACCGTTATTCCTCTTGGATCACCAACTTCAGGTAAATCGAACTCTTGAAGTATAGTTCCTGTTGTTCCGCCTGATGACCAAGCAGGAGCATTATCTGGATTGTCCAATACAACAACAGAACCAACATTAACTGAATCACCACGTTTGGTGACATAAACTCTTCCAGCATCATCAAGATCAATTGCCCATATATATTCACCAAGTTTATATCTCTGAGCATATGAATAAAGGCTATCTTCTTGTAGTTCAAAGACAAGAACACTGTTGCTGCCTTCTTCATTATTTGCAACATAAATTAAGTTACCTTTAGCAGCTAGATCATTTGCTTCGTAAACAAATTCCTGATCGAAAAAGTTTATCCATTTTGATTGAATATCTGAATTGTTATATGGGTATTGAGTAAGCATACCACTATTTTTACCCGCATCTCTGTAAGCAACTAAATAATAGGAATTACGACTTCCCTCTATTTACTAAGGCTACAAAAGAATTTTCCTCAACAACCGCAACAGAGATAACATTTAAGCCCGCACTATTTGCAGAATCAGGACTATCTGATGTAACATACTCTACAGACCATTCACCATCAAAAGTTTGTGCAGAAGTTATACAAAGAAATGCGAGAAAAAAGATTAAAATTTGTACAAGTTTTTTTTTCATAGGGACTCCTTTAATGTGGCTAGTAAACAGTTCATTAAATTATTATAATAGATTATTAAAGTCAAGATAAAGTGCGTCTTTACCCAATAAATATTGCATATATTCAAGTATTTTTGAAAAAAAATTGCAATTTCACCGCTGTAAAAAAAGACAAGATTATTCTGTTTATGATTTTGACATCTCCTTAAAATAAAAAAATTAGCACTACTATTCGCATACTGAACTAACAATTAATCCTAATTACTTGATTTCCTCAAAGCTTTTTTAATATCTTAATAAAGAAGAAAATCATGAAAATTTAGAAAAGAAAGGAAATTCAATGAGCTTGACAAAAAAGAAATGTATTCCATGCGAAGGTTATTCTGATCCATTGAATAATTTGGAAGAGGATAAATTTTTATCTGAAGTAAAAAATTGGAAAATAATAAGAGATGGAGAACATAGAATAATAAAGGAATATTCTTTAATTCATTTTCGTGACTCAATAAGTTTCGTAAACCAAATAGCTGATTTATCTGAGGATGAAGGGCACCATCCAAATATCACAATCAAATTTAATACTGTTATTATAGAAATTTACACACATGCTATTGGAGGATTGAGTGAAAATGATTTTATTTTGGCAGCAAAAATTGATGAGATATTCACAAGTGAATATCTAGTATAAACAGTTTATGGTTATCAACTTAATTTAGTTGACAATCCTAAGAATTATTTGATTTATTATTTGTTTTGGTGAGAGAAGTATCGGCATATCTTCTTTACTCACAATAAAATTTTCTTTAGAAGGGAATAGAGTTATGTCGAATTCTTGAATTTCATTATCTAAATTCGAAAATAAGTAAATTTTATTAGCTTCATTAGTTGAAATAATTTTACACATAAATTTATTATTTGAATCCACAAATGTTTCAGTTTTAGGCGATGCAATTTTTTCAGGTGAATCTGCTGCAAGAATCAAATATTCTGAATCTGAGATTGTTTCTATTTTTTCTAATAAGTAATCATTTTTATTTTCAACGTCGGTTATTTTTTCATGAATTCTCTCCAATATCGATTTGGGTACAGGCTCTTTAATAGCTTCCTTTATACCTTTTAATAATTCTAGTTCAGATGCAAACTTATCAAAATTACTTTCTATTAAATTGCGTTTTTCTTCAGACAAGTTATCTGAGTAAAAAACAAATGTAAATAAATCTTTTTCGCTTAGCTTAATCATGCAAATATTAAAGTTGTAAAATGTTAATCAACAATTAAAAAGTGGGGTACAAGTAAAAAATTGTGCTTCTTATAAAGTCGAACTAAAAATTATTAAACAATTGTAAAATAATTTTTTATACAGAAAGATGCAATTAAATATAAATTTTCTCAGATATATTATTTTTTAATCTTGAAAGCAAATAATTCATTATGTGATGATATTCGGTATAGAAAATTTGCCTTGTTAAATCTTTCTTGTAATCTTTCAAGTAAGAGTATAAACTATCCTTAATACCGCCATTCATCATGTCTTTCGAAATATTTTTGAAAGCTGCATAAATAAAATCACCATCATCACTATTTAGTTTATTGTGAGAGATGTAATAAACATCTATTTTTTCTCTCAAGTCCAACATCCCTGAATCAATTATTTCCCTTATAGAAATTTTTTCTTCAGAATTTTCAACATAATGAGAGCTAATATAATTATTGGAGGTATAATAAGTTTTTATTCTTTTTACCATCAAGTTCAAAGGAATAGCAGGATAATAGTTGGTTTGATCAACTATGTGTTCAAATAATTTATTAAATAATGCAGCCTGCTTAAGTACAAATATTTTTTCGGGGATGTTAGAAAAATTTTTTTCATCAATTATTTCACCAAAAATTTTTGCATCCTTATTTTGAAGTACAAGGACAGTCCCAAAATAACGGTATTTTTTAAATCTATTATTCAAAATAGAAATATTTAGTGTTTTTAGAATCTTAGCAAAGATAGGATCACGTTCACGTAAAATACTGGTAACTGTTTGATCAACTCTTCTCCATACAATCCTAGATAAGAAATACTCAGCTGAATCTTCTGTATCTAAATTGTCATCCCACTTTTGTAATGCTCTTGCTAACCCAAGTTTACCTGAACTATTATTAACAAAAAGTGGAACGATGGAATCCATCGCAATATCTTCCAGAGTATGATTATCATCTCTAAGAAAGTGCAGATTTGTTTTAAACTTTGTCTTTAAAAAGGAAATTGAGATACGGTAAGATTTATCAATCAAAAAATTAATTTCTTCCCGATTTAAATCAGTATAAGTTAATTTCTTAAAAATTTCTACAATGTTAAAGCTGGCAATTTCCATTAACAAAATTGGGTTTGAGGTTCAAAATTAAATAACAATAATGTTTTGGTTCCAATATTCACCAAATTTTGTATAAATAACTGTGATTTATATCAATATTTTTTAAGAACTCTCAACAAGTTAATAATTTTTCATTTAAAAAAAATATCTCGTTCTAAAATATTTTTATGAAAAGGTAATTTAGCTTAAAATTATAATAATGTTTATTAGCTTGACTTTATCTTGGTTAGAAAAGTATATAGGATACTGAATAATCAAATGGTAAAAATAAAAAGAAAGAGTTATTCAAAATATTGGTCAGTTGATGGGAGATTTTACAGTTAGATAATAGCATACTCGAGAATAAAGATATTTAAAATAATGAGTAAAACTTTGCTAAAAAATCGGATGGTAATTTAAGCAAGTAACGCGAATCTAAAGATTCGCATTACAAATATATTATAAAACTTATCTGCCTCTGTTGGAACCTTTTCTGCTACCGCCGCTCTTAAATGTATTTCGTTTTCTACTATCTGCCTGCGGTCTAGCTTCGTTAACAACTAATTTTTTACCGTTTAATTCAAATGCATTCAATTCTTTAATTGCAGTTTCACCTGAAATTTTATCTTTCATTTCGACAAATCCAAAACCTTTAGAAGCTTGTGTAAACATATCACGTATGATTTTTACACTCCGTATATCACCATGTTTTTTAAATAAATCTTCTAGTTCTTGGTCGCTAACTTGAGGCGCAATATTGCCCACAAAAATATTCATTACTTCTCCAATCTTTTTTAATAAATTTTCTAAAACCTAAAAGGGTAGATTTCTTAGCATGAAACTAAAAGGAATTAAATATTGAAAAGGATAATTCTATTTAGAGATTTAATCTGCCAAACTAACCGGTGTTTAGGGTAATTGATACAATAAAGATACAATAAAAAAAAATTTGATAACAGTATGATTTAAAAATTCCTAAATAATTTAAAATCAAAATTGCCATTAAATTTACAATAATATGTAATTATTGTTCAGAATTTAATAATTCGGGAATATCATCCAACTGTATTTTTCCCAAATCTGAAGCTAAACAATTTTCTCTAACTTGTTTTGGTGTTTTTGCACCCGGTATTACTGTGTGACAAGCAGGATGGGAAATACAAAATCTTAAACTTGTTACTCCCATTTTGTGATCAGAATATTTTTTAAACAAGGGTTTTACTTTCTCAAGATCACTAAGGTATTTTTTTAATTTTTCAGATGAAAGGTTCATGCTTCTGTGATCTTCATCACTGAATTTAGAATCTGAATTAAACTTTCCGGTCAGAAATCCAAATAGAAGTGGAATCCTTACAATTATTCCTGTTCCATATTCAATTGCTTTTGGGAAAAGTACTTTTTCTGCTTCACGTTCCAGTAAATTGTATCTTACCTGTAATACATCAATTAATTCATGATGCTGATCTAAAATATGTGATTGCTCAGTTTCTTTAAAAGATTGAACACTCCACCCAGCATGCAAAATTTTCCCATCGTGTTTCAATTTTTCTAAAGCTTCCCAAGGTTCATCTCTTTCAAGCTTTTCAACATCAGGACTGTGCAATTGAAGTATATCAAGTTTCTCGACGCCAAGCCTTTTAAGACTTTTTTCAGCTGCTGAAATTATGTATTCCTTTGAGTAAGTTTGCTTAATGGCACCGTATCCCGCATCATCTTCATTCGTTGCATTATAGAAATCATTTCCAGCTTTAGTTGCGATAATGATATTTTCTTTACCATATTTTTTAATTACTTTAGAAATTAATTCCTCGGAATGACCAAAACCATACACATCAGCAGTATCTATCAAAGTTACACCTTGCTCGATAGCTTCATTTAATGCATTCAATGATATCTTATCATCTGTTTTGCCCCAATTCATTCCGCCAATTGCCCAAGCACCAAATCCAACTGTTGAGACTTCCGGCCCGCGTTTGCCTAATTTACTAAATCTCATTTTTACTCCTTTTTCGATTTCCAGGTGTTTAAATTTTAGACACTAGAGATTTTTAAGATAAAAATAACAATATTTTTTTAGTAATTTATACTTACAATTTCAATTATTGGAATGAGCCAGAAATAGATTTTTAATAATTTGTTAAAAAAGTTCGATTATACCAGGTATTATTTTAAATCATTGACAAATAGAAGAAATTCTACCTTTTTAGGAAAGTGGATGATTAACTAATATATGAACAATATTTTCTTGCAAAAATTAAAAATTTGACTTATTTTAAGATTATGAAATACGCATTACACATTTTCACAGTTATTGCCTTAACATTCAGTATTATTTATGCCGGTGCAATCATTCAATCATTCGAAATTGAGAGTGATAATGGTAATATTATTCTAACATGGCAATCATCTACTGAACAAAATGTCAAACAATATGAAATTTTAAGAGGTCCTGATAAAGACCGTCTAACTCTTATTGCGACAGTTCCAGCAAAAGGAGATAATTCGCTTTACACTTACATTGATGAAAATGCCTACAAAACTTCTGATTCGTTTTATGCTTATGGTTTAGTTATCAGGGATAACGACGGAAGTAAATCCGAAATAATGCATACAAGAATTTTGCATGAAAATGTTTCTAGTGTTAAAAGAACATGGGGAAGTATTAAAGCATTATTCAGATAATAGATTTGCCTTTCTTTTTTTACCTTCAAATGAACTTTTACCTATTATGATATCTTTACATACTCCTGTTTATTTAGCATCTAAATCACCCAGAAGAAGGAATATGCTGAATATGATGGGAATAAATTTTACAGCAGTATCAATTGATATGGATGAAGTAATTAATGAAAATCAATCTCCAGTTGAAAATGTAAAGAGGATAGCATTAGAAAAGTGTAATTTAGCGTTAGCAGAAATTGATGAGGGCATTGTAATTACTGCAGATACTATTGTTGTTATTGACGGTAATATAATTGGTAAACCGAATAGTAAGGCCCATGCGAAGAAAATTCTAAATACATTAAGCGGAAAAAGTCATTTTGTCTATACTGGTTTTTCAATTTCAAATAAAAATAAGAATAAAACAATTACGGATTATTCCAAAACTAAAGTTACATTCAAAAAGTTGACAGCTAAAGAAATCAGTGATTATATTAAAACCGGAAGTCCAATGGATAAAGCAGGTGCTTACGGAATTCAAGATGATTTCGGTGCAGTTTTCGTTGAGAAAATTTCCGGGTGTTATTATAATGTAATTGGCTTTCCGGTATCAAAAATATATCAGGCTCTAAAAAAAATAGCTTAAATTTGTTTATAAAACTCAAAAGAAACCTTTTAATAGTTTTCGTTTTTTCAATTCTCATTTATTTGGGTTTAATTTTTTATGCGGATTTTGATAAAACTATTTCAAGCCTTAAAAGCATTCCTTTAGATTCATTTTTACTTTCCCTGTCAGCTATTTTTATTAGTATTATTTTCAAATTTATTAGATGGCAAATTTATTTGAATGAACTCGAGATTAAATTGACTTTTTCCGATTCACTAATGGTATTTACATCTGGCTTTGTTATGAGTATTACTCCTGGTAAAATTGGTGAATTACTAAAATCATTCTTACTTAAAAGTAAATATCAAATTCCAATTTCTAAGTCTTCACCAATTGTTGCGGCTGAAAGGATATTAGAATTTGCAGCGCTTTTTATAGTTTTTCTAATTGGTGTTATAATTTATAATTCTGGTTCAAATTATATTTTTATATTAGCGCCAATTCTTATTGCAGGAGCAGTAATTATTAATTCCCATAAGTTTAGAAATATTTTTCGCAAAATATTTGCCAGATTGCCATTCATAAAAAAACATATCGATAACATTGAGGAATTTAATTTAAATCTTAAAAAATTATTGAGCTTAAATATTTTTTTAAAAATTTTACTAATTAGTATTGTAGCCTGGTTATTAGAGTTTTATGGATTTTATGTTATTTTGAACTCATTTAATAATGATATTGGTGCTGTTTGGGCATCATTTACGTATTCTCTCTCAATTCTAATTGGCGCAGTTTCGATGTTGCCAGGCGGAATAGGCACAACTGAAGGGTCACTTTCATTCCTTTTAACTCAAAATGGATTCACAGAAAATGTTGCGATTACTTCAACAATTATTATCCGACTTTTTACTTTATGGATTCCTGTTTTTATAGGTTTTATTGCGATGATTATTTTCTCGATAAAAAAAGGAAATAAAATTTAAATTAACCATCAATAATCCACAATTTTCTTGATGTTTAGTCAAAAAATTTGTACTTATTATAAGATTACCTTAATTTTTCCCGATTGATTATATAAATTATGGTTATTTTAGAGTAATTAAAAAACGCAAACAAAATAAATGGAGGAAAACATGAACGAAGACACTGGAATGAGCAGAGGTTTAATTCTTGGATTTCTAACTGGAACAATTGTTGGGTCTATGTTAGGTTTATTATATGCACCTAAATCCGGTAGAGAACTTAGAGGCGAAATTAAAGAAAAGTCTGACGATTTTTTTGGTGACGCAGAAGATTACATTGAACAAGCCAAAGGGAAGGCTAATTCATTGATTAATGATGGTAAGAAAAAATCTGAGAAATTAATTGTTGAGGCGAAAGAAAAAGTTGACAATCTTTTAGCCGAAGCCGAAAAAATTCTTGATGATGCAAAAGCTAAAACAAAAGATTATGTTGACACAAGAAAAGATAAGTTAGGCAAAGAAGGTGATAAACTAAAAAGCGCCATTAAAGCAGGTGTTGATACTTTTAAACATGAAAAAGAAGCATAAATTATGTCAATATTAGACATACTTTTAATATTACTAATTATTGTTGGTATTGTTCTCTGCATTTATCTAATAATTACTCTTAGCAAGCTGAACAAAACTTTGGATTTAGTTCAAAATGGTCTAGAATCTACAAATAATAAGTTGGACCCGATTTTGGAAAATTTAAATCTAATAGTTGAAAAGGCGGTTAACATTAGTGATGAGACGCAAAGAAGAGTAAATGATATTAGTAATACAATCCAAAGCGTAAAAGATACTGTAAATAAATTTTCTTTTAGAAGCAGAAGTGATTCTGGTAGTAGAAATCCTATTCAAGAATTACTATCAAATTTAACTGCTGTTTCTAAAGGAGTATCTGCATTTTGGAAAAAACTTAATTAAATATTTGCTGAAATATTCCAAAAAAAATGTGGAGGCATTTTGAGCGATTTTACTCCCGATGCAATTAGAAATATTGCATTCATTGGTCATGGCGGAAGTGGAAAAACTTCCATTTCTGAATTTCTACTTTATTCTGCTGGAGAGATTAATAGAATTGGTTCTATAGCAGAAGGTAACACAACGTCAGATTTTAATTCAAACGAAATTGAAAGACAAATTTCCATTGCTGCTTCACCGCTTCATTTTGTATGGAAAAATACAAAAGTAAATTTATTGGATACACCAGGATACTCAGATTTTATTGGGGCCGTTAAGTCAAGTCTTCATGTGGTCGATACAGCCATTGCTGTAATTAAAGGTGCAGAAGGTGTTGAAGTTGGTACGGAATCCGGTTGGGAATATGTAAAAAAATTAGATATTCCTGCAGCGGTAATGGTCAACAAACTTGATAATGAACATTCTAATTTTGATAATGCAGTTGAAATGGCTAAAGATAGATTGAGCCATGATATTGCAGTTATAAGTTTCCCCGTAACACAGGGCGTTAATTTTAATTCGATTGTTGATGTAATTAAAATGAAAATGTATACATTCAATGATCCATCTTCTAAAAAAGTTAATGAATCAGAAATTCCTGCCGAACTTAAGGAAAAGGCTGAAAAATTAAGAGAAGAACTAATCGAAAAAGTTGCAGAATCAACTGAAGATTTAATGAATAAATTCTTTGAAGAAGGAACATTAAACGATGAAGATTTTGCAAGAGGATTGAAAAACGCTATTATTGATAGAGCTTTGGTTCCACTTTTTGCAGTATCTGCTACTAAAGGAGCTGGATTATTTGACTTCTTAAATTTTGTAGTTGAATTCTTTCCTGCACCAAATGAAAGGAAAAGTCCAATTGCTAAAAAAGTAGATTCAGAAGAGGAAGTTGAAGTTAAATGTGATCCTTCAGGACCGGCTTCTTTATTGGTGTTCAAATCGATGTCTGAAGCTCATGTAGGTGAACTTTCTGTCTTTAAAGTCTACTCGGGCACTTTGCAAGCAGGACAAGATCTTATTAATGAAGAAAGAAATAAAACTGAAAGACTAGGACAATTATTTATTCTTAACGGTCATAACCGTAAAGAAGTATCAAAACTGCTTGCCGGGGATATTGGAGCTGTCGTAAAGTTAAAAGATACTCATACTAACAATACACTTTGTGATAAGGATTTTGGAGTAATTTTACCACATATTGAATTTCCAGCACCCGTTATTAGAGGAGCGGTCATTCCAAGATCAAAAGGTGATGAAGACAAAATATCAACCGGATTGCACACCGTGCATGAAGAAGATCCTACAGTTGATGTAGGTTTTGAACCTGAGCTAGGACAAACAATTATTTCTGGTCAAGGAGAACTTCAACTTTCTTTGGCAATAAAAATGCTGAAAGACAGATATAATGTGGAAGTTGATTTGGTTGAACCTAGAATCCCTTACCGAGAAACAATTAGAGGTGTTTGCGAAAGTGCAGAATATAAGCATAAGAAACAATCTGGAGGTAGAGGTCAGTTTGGCCACGTGTTCCTAAAATTAGAGCCACAACCTCAAGGGGCCGGATATGAATTTGTTGATGCTATTGTTGGTGGTGTAATTCCTGGAAGATTTATTCCTGCTGTTGAAAAAGGTCTTAAAGAAATTATGAGTAAAGGAATTTTAACCGGCAGTGTTGTTGTTGATGTAAAAGTAACATTATTTGATGGGAATTTCCATAACGTTGACTCAGATGAGGTCTCTTTCAAAATCGCTGCTTCGCAGGCATTTAAAAAGGGATTTTTAGCAGCAAATCCTGTTTTACTCGAACCCATTTATGATTTAAACATCAAAGTCCCGGAAGAATTTATGGGTGATGTAATGGGAGATATTTCAAGCAGAAGAGGTAAAATTTCGGGAATGGATTCCGAAGGACCTTTCCAAATTATTAAAGCTAAAGTACCTTTGGCAGATCTTTATAAATATTCTACTCAATTAAGAAGTTTAACTTCCGGAAGAGGAATTCACACTAGAGAATTTTCTCACTATGAACCTGTTCCAAAAGATGTGGAAGCTAAGGTTATTGAAGAGTACAAAAAAGCTAAAGAAGCTGAAGCTTAATAATTGCCGTCAAAAATATTGATTTAATTTATTAAAGGGGTTGTCTTGGCAACCTCTTTTATTTATCTCGGAGTAATAGTGGAAAAGATGTGGTCACCTTGGCGCTCAAATTATATTGATTCTTTTAAGGATGCAGGTGAAAAACAAGGGTGTGTATTTTGCAATGCTCAAAATGAAAATATTGAGGATGATTCAAGCTTAATTTTGCACAAGGGCAAATTCTGTTTTATCATGATGAATCTTTATCCCTATAATAACGGGCATCTGATGTATATTCCTTACAGACACATTTCTGAATACAATGAACTAACCAAAGAAGAATTAAATGAAATAACAACTTATAACGGTATTGCAATAAAAGCTCTGGATGCAATAATGAGTCCTCAAGGCTATAATTTTGGTGCAAATATTGGTAAAGCTGCCGGTGCAGGAATTCATACTCATTTGCATTTTCACTTGGTTCCAAGATGGACGGGAGACACAAATTTTATGCCGGTTCTTGGTGAGGTCAAAATTATTTCTCAGGATTTACTAGTGACGAAAAAGAAAATTGTTGAACAGCTTAAAAAGTATAATTTTTAATTACGTTAATAATTACATAATAAAAGAAAATTTTTAGTGAAGGGAAAAGAATGGCAGAAGAAAAACAGTTTGAAAAATTAGAACCAATGAGAGTGGATTCGTTAGATGAAATATTAGGTGAACCATTTAAGGTCTTAGATGATGGATTTGTAAGAGTAGTTGACTATATGGGTTCAGATCAATCAATTGTGCAAGCTGCAAGAGTATCTTATGGTGCTGGGACTAAAAAGGTCAGCCAGGACCGCGGTTTGATAAGGTATCTAATGAGACATCACCATTCAACCCCTTTTGAAATGTGTGAAATTAAATTTCATGTGCGTGTGCCTATGGACGCTTGGCGTCAGTGGATTAGACATAGAACTGCTAATGTTAATGAGTATTCAACCCGTTATTCAATTGCAATCGATCAGGCAGTAAAAACACTACCAGGTGAATGGAGATTTCAATCAACTTCTAACAAACAAGGTAGCGATGGCTTTCTTGATCCCAAATTAGGAAATGAATTGAGTGGTGAAGAAGAGAAACTTCATAAAGATATCTGGGAAATTTACAATAGTCGAATTGAGAAGGGTGTTGCAAGAGAACAAGCAAGAAAAGATCTACCTTTATCAACCTATACGGAAGCTTATTGGAAAATTGATTTACATAATTTGCTTCATTTTCTCAGACTGAGAATGGATAAGCATGCTCAATTAGAAATTAGAAATTATGCTCAAACTATTGGTAATGAAATTGTTAAAAGATGGGTTCCTCTTGCATGGGAAGCTTTCGAAGATTATAGAATGAACTCCAAATCGTTTTCAGGTCAAGAAGTGGAGTTACTGAGTTTAATTGCAAATAACCAATATGATTTAGCTATTGAAAAAGCGAAAAATATTGGCTGGGTAAAGTATAAGCAAGATAAACTATTAAATAATCTTGAACGAAACGAATTTGAAGAAAAGTTAGAATTATTGAAATTAAAAAAACCGTGGTAAAAAAAAACTTCACTAAAGTAATTATTGCTGCTATTGCCCAAAACGGAATAATAGGAAGGGACGGAAAACTTCCCTGGAATTCTAACGAAGAAATAAAGCATTTTCAAGAAACTACAAAAGGCTCAGTAGTTTTATTTGGCAGAGTAACCTTTGAATCCTTTGGTAAACCTCTTAAAGAAAGACTAAATGTTGTAATCTCAAGCTCAACAGAACTTGCAAATGATCATGAGAATGTCGTAGTATTTTCTGATTTAGATAATGCTTATAAGTATTTGAATGAACAAGATATTGATAAAGTATTTATTTGTGGTGGTAAAAATATTTATGAAGAGGAACTAAGTAAGGCAGATCAGATGATTTTATCATGGATGAAATTTAAAGCGAAAGGGGATACAAAATTCCCAGAAATTGATTTTTATGAATGGAATATAACTGGTAAAAAAGATTATAAGGAGTTTGAGGTAATTTATTACAAAAGAAAAAAATAGTTACATAAAGGATATATCAGACCGGTTTAGTTCAAGTTTCTTACTATCATTTTGCAATAAAAATAAGCCACACAATAGTTGAATAATGAATAATAAAAAAATTAAGATATTACCAGAAAACATCTCTAACAAAATTGCTGCTGGAGAGGTTGTGCAGCGACCTGAATCTGTAGTCAAAGAGTTAATGGAAAATTCAGTTGATGCAGGAGCAAGTACTATTGAAGTTTATATTCGGCAAGCGGGTAAAGTATTAATTCAGGTTATTGATGATGGGTTTGGAATGAATGAAAGTGATGCTTTAATATGTTTAGAGCGTCATGCAACAAGTAAAATCAGTTCAATAGATGATCTTAATAATATTTTAACATTCGGTTTTAGAGGAGAAGCGTTAAGTTCAATCGCTTCTGTAAGCATTTTTGAACTTAAAACAGAAACACGTGATTCTGATATTGGGACATTTATACGAGTTGAAAATGATAAGCTGAAAAATGAGAAAGGAAGTTTTGCTAAAGGGACTTCAATTGCCGTAAAGAATCTTTTTTACAATACACCCGCTCGAAGAAATTTCTTAAAATCACATGCAACAGAACTTAAACATATAATTGATACATTTAAAAAGATTTCTCTTAGTCACCACGAAATTACATTTAAGTTTATTAATGATGACGAAACAATATTTAGATATGATTCAGGCTCAAGGGAAGATAGAATTAAACAAGTTTTTGCAGATAACATTTTTGATGCATTGGTTAAAGTTGAAGAAATCACCGAATATATTTCTATCACAGGATATATTTCCAAACCAACTTTCTTAAATAAAAGTAAAGGTGAGCAGTATCTTTTCATCAACGGGAGATTTGTTACTAATAAATCGATTAATCATGCTGTGTTTAAAGCTTACGATCACCTCTTGGAAAAAGGAGATTATCCTTTTTTTATACTTTTTATAACTCTTGATCCAAAGAAGGTTGATATAAATGTGCACCCTTCCAAACTGGAAGTAAAATTTGAGGAAGAAAAAAATATTTACAATTTGGTATTGGCAGTTGTAAAAAAAAGTTTGGGACATTACGATCTAATTCCGAATATTGAGTTTGGCGAAGATGAAAATTCAGATAAATTAAAAAGTAAGTACTCCACCAATTCAAACCAAAATGATTTTTCGGATCGACCCAATTTTATTTCACAACAAGGTAGAGGACTTGATAAACCAAAATCATACAGTGATGATGAAATTGATCTACTTTTTAATTCCCTTAATAAAGACATAAAAAGAACAGCTCCGAGTGACCGTTTTGATCACCCGTTTGATGATGACGAACAATCAAAAGAAGTCTTTCATACACCTGCCACTGATGAAGCAAAAAAGGAAGAGGATTCGATTGGGGATAAAACTTTTATAGTTTCTCTGCATAATAAATATATTTTAACTCCAATAAAAAGTGGTTTGATGATAATAGATGCTCATGTAGCACATGAACGAATTTTATATGAGCAGGCTATAAACTCTTTTTCTGCAAATTTACCTTTTACACAGCAACTTCTATTTTCGCAAACAATTCAGCTTGATCCTGCTGAGTACCAACTTGTTAAGGAATTAGAACCTCATCTCACAAAACTAGGTTTTGCGATTAAATTTTTTTCAAAAAATGTAATTGTCATTGATGGAGTTCCCGGGGATATTAAGTTAGGAACGGAGGTTGAGGCATTTCAAGGGATTCTTGAAGAGTACAGAAAAAATGAAATGGAAAAACAATTAGAACAACGTGATAATCTAGCTAAGTCTTATTCTTGTAAAGCTGCAATAAAAGCAGGTGATAAACTTACTGAACGAGAAATGAGAATTTTAGTTGATAAACTTTTTGCAACCAGCATGCCTTATGTTTGTCCGCATGGCAGACCAATAATTGTAAAAATTCCAATTACAGAGTTCGATAAGCGATTTGGCAGAACTTAAACAAATGGTGGATTTCCGGTTAGTAAAAGTAGATTTCTTAATATTAGTAATATTTTATTCAGTTTGTTATATTTCTACCAAATGTTATATTATTAGATTATTGTGAATCGAGAATTTAATGGATAAAGATAAATTTAACGCTGCAAAAAAGATTTATAAAGGAGACTTCGATAAATCGAAAAAAAATAATGCAAAGTATACAACTGTTTCTGGTAAAAATATAAATCCGCTATATACTCCCGAAGACATCGAAAAAAATAATTTTGATACTGATATAGGTTTCCCGGGTCAATTCCCTTACACTCGCGGTATTCACTCAACTGGATACAGAGGTAAAGTTTGGACAATGAGGCAGTTTGCCGGATTTGGCTCACCTGAGGATACAAACGAAAGATTCAAATATTTACTCGGTAATGGGCAAACAGGACTTTCAGTTGCTTTTGATCTTCCCACTTTAATGGGTTATGATTCTGATCATGAACTGAGTACAGGTGAAGTTGGAATCTGCGGTGTAGCAATTTCTTCACTAAAGGATATGGAAACATTATTCGATGGAATTCCACTCGATAAAGTCTCTACTTCAATGACTATTAACTCTCCTGCTGCAATGGTATATGCATTTTATCTGGCTGTTGCAAAAAAACAAGGTGTACCTTTTGATCAGCTCAGAGGGACTTTACAAAACGATATTTTGAAAGAATATATTGCACAGAAAGAATTCATATATCCGCCAGAACCCTCCATGAGAATAATTACTGATATGATTGAATATTCAACCAAAGAAGTACCCCAATTTAATCCGGTTTCAGTAAGCGGGTATCATATTCGTGAAGCAGGCTCAACGGCGGTTCAAGAATTAGCCTATACTTTAGCGGATGGATTCGCATACATTGAAGCTGCAATTGAAAGGGGAATGGATATTGATTTGTTTGCACCCAGGATATCCTTTTTCTTTAATTCTCATTTAGATTTTTTTGAAGAGATTGCTAAATTTAGAGCAGCTCGCAGAATTTACGCAAAAAGGATGAAAGAAAAATATGGAGCTAAAAATCCAAGATCCTGGTGGTTAAGATTTCATACTCAAACTGCAGGGTGTACTTTAACTGCTCAGCAGCCAGAAAACAATATAGTTCGAACAGCGTTTCAGGCAATGGCTGCAGTACTTGGGGGAACTCAGTCGCTGCATACGAATTCAATGGATGAAACTTTAGCCTTGCCTAGTGAAAAAGCTGTGAAGATAGCTTTGAGGACCCAACAACTTTTAGCTTATGAAACTGGTGTAATAAATACAGTCGATCCTTTAGGGGGAAGCTATTTTATTGAATCTCAAACTGATAGAATGGAAGAAGAAGCCGAGAAAATATTTGAGGAAATAGATTCTTTAGGAGGCGTAATACCTGCGATTGACGCCGGATATTTTCAGAAAGAAATTGCGGATGCAGCATATAGATACCAGATGGAGCTGGATAAAAAAGAAAAATTTGTAGTTGGAATAAATGAATTCGTTGAAGAAGATGAAGAAATAGATATTCCGATTTTGCAAATCTCCCCGGAAGTTGAAGCTAAACAAAAAGAAGAACTAAGAAGACTAAAAGAAACCCGCAATCAAATTATTGTAAATGAATGTTTAAATGAAATTGATGATGCTGCACGAAATGGAAAGAACCTAATGCCCACATTCATTAAAGCTGCTGAGAACTATGTTACGCTCGGAGAAATGGTTGCAATATTAAAAGAACCTTTTGGTATTTATGAGGAAACGGTTGTATTTTAATAAGGAGTTGAAATGAAAAAAATAATTGCATTTATATTTTCTATTATGGTTATTTTTCAATTTGGCTGTTCTACAACTGAAGAAGCAACTAAAAAAAACGAGGAAACAAAACGCGAGCCAATTAGAAAATTTGTTAATGAAGTAAATCTTGATATTGAAAAAAATGTAAGCTGGGTTAATTTGATGCCAGGAACTGAGCCCAAATTTCATGTTTCCGGTAAACTTACACTTCTTAATGGTGAAAATTATAATAATAAATCGACAATACTCAAGTATATTAAAATTTATCAAGAAGGAGAAGAACTTTACTACATTTTACCCAAGGTAGTTGTTGAAGAAGTTGATGGAGAAAAGACTTTTATCTATTCTACTATAAAGGGTTTATCGATAAATAAAAATCTTAATACAAAAGAGCCTGTTTTATTTGAATTGATTTTTATGGATGGAAAGGAAGAATTTAAATATAAAATAGATAATATAACTGTTGAAGAGGTTATGTAACTGCAATGACACTTAATATACTTGGATTAGCCGCTCTTTTAGTGCTTAGCGGTTTCTTTTCATCCTCCGAACTTGCCTATGTAGTAGCTAATAAACTAAAGATTGAACTGCGCGCAAGAAAAAACAGAATTGCGGCGAAATATGCTCAGTATTTTATTAATAATCCGCAAACTTTTTTTTCAACAATTCTCATTTCAAATAATATTATTAATATTGCTTTCGCCTCACTAATCACAATTTTCCTTGCTGATATTTATAATTTTGGTGAACTCTCAATCTTATTTATATCTACTATACTTCTACTTCTGTTTGGTGAGTTAATTCCTAAATACATTGCAAGAGAATTTGCCGATAGTTTAATTCTGATTGCATCTATTCCTGTAAGAGTTGTCTCTATTTTACTTGCTCCCGTAGTAAAATTAACAGATTCAATTTCATTACTTTTAGTAAGAAACAATAGCTTAGCCGAAGAAGTTTCTGAAATTATTCATCGAGATGAAATTCATTCATTAATCGATGAAGGTTCCGAAGCTGGAAATGTTGATGAAGAAGACTCTGATATCATTAAGAATATCATTGATCTTGGAGACCAAAAAGTTTATGAAGCGATGACTCCAAGAACAGATATTGTGGGAGTTAGTATTGATACTCAAATGCAGGATGTTCTTAATGTATTTATGCAGTCAGGCTATTCCAAACTTCCGGTTTATGAAGATAACCTAGATAATATTAAAGGTGTAATTCATGTTTATGATATGTTCAAAAATCCTCAAAACTTGAATGAAATTATTAGAGAAGTAATGTTTGTACCGGAAACCAAAAGAACTTTGGATATGCTTCGTGAATTTCTTGATAATCGTGTTTCTTTTACTATAATTGTTGATGAATTTGGAGGAACTGAAGGTATTTTAACAGTAGAAGACATAATTGAAGAAATGTTTGGTGAAATTCGCGATGAATACGATGAAGATCCGGATGTCTGTAAAAAGGTTGATGATAACGCTTACGTATTAAGCGGCAAAATTGAAATTGATTTCTTAAACGAAGAGCATGAATTAAATATTCCCGACGGAGATTATGAAACAATTGCCGGTTATATTACAACTAGAATTGGAAGAATCCCGGCAAAAGGGGAGAAAGTAAAAATTGATAATTATCAGTTTGTTATTTTGCATGCTTCCAAAATTAAAATAAACCTCATTAAAATGTTTATTTTTCCACCCGCAGAACTAAACTGAATCCTTTCATAAAAGAAGACATCTAATCTATTAAATTTTGTAGATTTTTTCCAAACTGCTTATTTGGTCAAAAAAAGTCAAATAATAAGCTAAAATAATACTATACTATTAAATCACTATAAGAGAAGACTATTTGGAATACTTAGGATATTTAGCAGCAATTTTAATCGGTGTATCACTGGGGCTAATTGGCAGTGGAGGTTCCATTCTCACTGTTCCAGTGCTTGTCTATTTAATGGCAGTAGATCCAATTAGTGCGACTGCTTATTCACTTTTTATTGTTGGTATAACAAGTTTGGTCGGATCTTACTTCTATTTTAAGAAGGGGCTAATTGATTATAAAGCAGCACTAGTTTTTTCGGTACCGGCACTTACTGCAGTGTTTTTAGCCAGGTATTATGTACTTCCATCAATTCCGCATGAATTATTCGCAATCGGTTCGTTTTTAGTAACAAAACAAATTTTTATAATGCTTTTATTTGCATTATTAATGCTTATTGCGGCTATTTCAATGATAAAAAATAATGTTGAGGATATTAGTGAATCCGAATTAGATTTTAATTATCCACTAATTATTGCAGAAGGTGTAGTTGTTGGTTTGTTAACAGGATTAGTTGGTGCGGGTGGCGGATTCTTAATTATCCCTGCTCTTGTAATTCTAGCAAAACTTCCAATGAAAATGGCTGTAGGAACATCTCTGGTTATTATAACCATAAAGTCTCTCATTGGCTTTTTAGGTGATTTGAGCTTAAGCAGGGAAATGGATTGGAGTATATTAATTATCTTTTCAATTTTTGCAATAGGCGGAATCTACTTGGGCAGCTATTTATCAAAATATATACCCGGCAAAAAACTGAAGCCTGCTTTTGGCTGGTTTGTACTTATAATGTCAATTTACATAATGGGTAAGGAAATTTTTAACAATTATAATTTATAGAGGAGTTAACAGATGAGTTCATTTTTTTCAGCTTTTCTCAAAGGGAATTCGGGAGTCGAAAATCTCGATTCTGAAACTTTTGAGAATCAATTAAGTGAAGACAAAGATGCTGTTCTGATTGACGTCAGAACTGAAGCAGAGCATTTTGATGCAAAAATTCCCAATTCTAAACTACTAGATTTGATGAATCCACACTTTGTTCATGAAATAGAAAAATTAGATAAATCAAAAAGTTATTATCTTTATTGCAGAAGCGGTAACAGAAGTTACCACGCTGCAAGAGAAATGGTGAGATTAGGATTTACAAAAGTTTATAATTTAGCTCCCGGCATTATTGGCTGGAGCGGTGAAATTGAAAGATAAAATTAAAGGAGTTAATAATGTATTTTGAACATATTTATGAAGAGGGCTTAGCCCAAGCAAGTTATTTTATTGCATGCCAAAAAACAAAAGAAGCAATAGTGATAGATCCCAGAAGAGACATTGATGTTTATTTGGAAATAGCTGAGAAGAAAAACTTTGATATTACTTATGTTACAGAAACTCATATTCATGCAGATTTTCTTAGTGGCTCACGAGAATTAGCTGCTGCAACCGGAGCAAAACTTCTTTTATCTGATGAAGGAGATAAAGATTGGAAGTATCAATTTGATAATACACCTCTGAGGGATGGAGATAAGATTAAAATTGGAAATGTTAAATTAGAAGTGATGCATACACCAGGTCATACCCCTGAACATATAAGCTTTCTATTGACAGATGGTGCTGCAAGTGACAAACCAATTATGATTTTTACAGGTGATTTTGTATTTGTCGGGGATGTAGGAAGGCCTGACTTGCTTGAAAAAGCTGCTGGTATCGTTGGCACACAAGAAATTGGTGCAAAACAAATGTTTCATTCATTAAAAAAGTTTAAAAGTTTGCCTGATTATGTACAGGTATGGCCAGGACATGGTGCAGGTTCAGCTTGCGGTAAATCTTTGGGAGCGGTACCAAGCTCAACAGTCGGATATGAAAAAATTGTTAACTGGGCATTGAAAATTGAAAATGAAGAAGAGTTTGTTAAACAATTATTAGCAGGTCAGCCTGAACCACCTAAATATTTTGCAATGATGAAAAAACTTAACAAATTTGGCCCAACCGTTTTAGGCGGAGTTCCTCATCCTGCAAAACTTACGCTTAACCAATTTAGAGAGGCATTGGCAAAAGATGTAACAATTGTGGACTCTAGGGATAAATTATCTTTTGCTGGCGGTCATGTAAGAGGATCAATTAATATTCAAGATAATTCAGAGTTTTCAACATGGTGCGGATGGCTTTTAGAATATGATGAACCTTTTGTACTAATTGCAAATGAGGATAGAGTTGAAGAGCTAACTAAAGCTTTGGTAAGAATTGGAATGCAGAATTTTTACGGATATGTATCCGATCTTGATAGATGGGCAGATCAGTGCCATGAACTTGAAACCGTTGATCAAGTTACTGTAAATCAATTGAAAGATTTAATGGAAAGAAATGCAGATCAAATTGAAATTATTGATGTACGAAGTTATCTGGATTTTAATGAAGCCAATATTCCAAATTCGAAAAATTTATTTACCGGCTATCTTTTAGATAAAATTGATTCACTAAATGATGATAAAACTAAAATTGTATATTGCCAGTCAGGCAATAGATCGAGTATCGCAGCAAGTTCATTAATGAGTAGAGGAATTAAAAATGTTATGAACTTAACAGGTGGTTTTTCAGCTTGGGAAAAAGAAAAGACTGAATTAGTAAATTCATAATATTTTATAACTTAAGTTTTACAAGCAAAATCATTCAATTGACATTCCGGTTTCACAGTTTATCTGTGAATACCGGAATCTAATTTATATTAAGTCTACAATCATCTTTATTTATCCTGACACCATATTGACTTTTAATCGAATAATAATATCTTGTAGTCTGTAAAATAATCTTTCTTGCAATTTCCTGAGGTTGCAATGCGGCAAAAATTAATATTCCCATTTTTACTCATTATTTTATTTCCAATTCTTACTTTTTCTCAAACTTATATCTTAAAACCAAATGGTGAACTCACACCAAGAATAGCGAAGTTATTAACTGATAAAAACCCTTCCTTAAATGTTCAAAAAAATCATAATGAAAAATCATCTTTCATAAATCAGAAATCTTTAGTTTTATTGAGGACTCCCGATACATTGAACTATTCTCGCGATTATAATTTTAATACTGACTTTGGATTTTACGGGCAAGATGTAATGATGCAATATTTCGTTGCACCTGCAGATATGACAATTAAAGGTGTCGGATTTTCTTGCTCAGATGACAGCGGAGCGGTAAATGGAGCAGATGTTTCTGTTAGACTTATTAAATTAAACTGGGATTATGAAAAGATTGTTTCAATTAGAAACGAAATTAATTTCGGGTATTATCAACCGGAAGATTCTTCTTTAGACAAAAATCATTTCGGTGAACTCAATAGCGGGAATTGGGTCGATTTATCTAATGGTCAATATCCTTTACCGCCATGGACTGATAACATTGATCCAACTTTAAACACTTTTGATTATGATCTATGGAGTGATAGTGGTAAAGGAATTAATGTAACACCAATTAAGCAAGATGAAGCCGGTAATTATCAGTGGGTAAATACTAATGTTATAGGATTTGAACCAATTATTTTAGCTGGAGAAGTATTTGCAATTGTAGTAAACCATAATGGAACCAATTTGGACAAAGATAGAATCGGATTCTATGCAAGTGATGAACCGGGTTTGTTTGGCTGGAAATATTATGAGAATGGTAGAGATGATTCAACAAGACCAGGTTGGTGGACAAATAAATTTACATGGGATTTTGCCGTCGCGGTTGAATTAGCTGGAGGACCAAGAATATTTATTGGCAATGTTACTCAATTAACTACAACAATTTCGATGGAACCAAGAAGAGTTGAGGCAACAATAACATCAGATAATCCCAGTGGAGGAGAATCAGGAATTAACTCTGCAGAACTTTTATATTCAACTGATGAAGGAATTAAGTTTGATACTGTTCAAATGCAACATCAAGGTGGTGATATTTGGTCAGGTGATATTCCCGGTCAATCTCCCGGTACAGTAGTTAATTATAAAATTAGGGCGACAGATATTGGAGGATATTCTTATGAGTCATATCAAATTACTTATATGATATTTGAATCACTAACGAATGAGTTATTAATTATTTTTAATGGAGGTCCGGAAGGAAGAGCTGAAATGTTAACACCATATTACTTGCAAGATATTGGTTTAAATTTTGATTTATGGGCTTCCTACGGTCCGGTTGAGAAAGAATTGGTAAAACAATATTATGCAGTAGTTGAAATCCATAGTGAAGATGGGCCCGAATTTGATAATAGAGAAGCACTTAGATCATTTGCTGAAGAGGGGAATAATGTAATAAAGTTAGGTGTAATCGGTCAAGAAGCACTTGGCTACTTGGTAAACTATAAAGACTCAACGTTTGAACCCGGTGATTATGAATATGATATTTTAGGTGCGCAGAAATCTTACAATGATGTAAACTATGATACTGCAAATGGAATCGGGAATAATAGGCCATCCCTAGTCCGAGCAATAGAAAATACGGTTTTAGGAGATCAATTATTTACTTGGTTACTTGAAAATGATATAGATACATTACTGTATGATCCAACAGGAATACTTGGATCTGATAATTGGATGGACCAATTTGATCCTAGAGATGACATAAATTCGGAAGTATTTATGACAGGATATTCATTTAATGGAATTGAAAAACCTATTGCACATAATTATACTCACCACAGTGGAACTGAAGTTTGTTTTATGTCGTTTGATCCGCTTGCATTAACAACAGATTCAATTTGGGTAGGGTATTCACATCAAAATCCAATGTATCAATTTTTAAGTCGAATTGTCATTCCTTCGGTTGAAAAATTAGATTATGAAATCCCGAATAGTTTTTCGCTATCACAAAATTATCCAAATCCGTTTAACCCAACTACCACAATTCATTACTCAATACCCAACTCGTCTGTCATTCTGAGCGAAGCGAAGAATCTCAAAGATTTTTCGTCGGAAGCTCCTCAAAATGACAATGTTAGTGTTTCACTAAAAGTCTATGATATTCTTGGAAGAGAAGTTGCTACTCTTGTTAACCAAAACCAAAAGCCGGGCAATTACAAAGTTGAATTTGATGGAAGCAATTTAACTAGCGGTGTATATTTTTACCATCTTAATGCCGGTGAGTTTATTGATACGAAACGAATGATTTTAATTAAATGAGAAATTATATGAAACTGAACTTGTCAATTTTTCTATTGGTGTTTTTATATAATGATTGCTTCCCACAATGGAAATGGCAGAATCCATATCCGCAAGGGAACGATTTAAGTTCACTCCATGTTTTTAATGATTCTACAATAATCACTGTTGGTTATCCAAACCTTGTATTGAAAACGGAAAACAATGGTAAAGATTGGAATATAATTCAAAATGCTGGAGATATGAATCGACAACTCTATGATATTTGTTTTGTAGACGATTCAGTTGGATGGGCTGTGGGGAATAATCTCGATTTTGACGGAACAATAATTAAATCCTATGATGGTGGAAAGAATTGGGTTAAACAAGAAATCTACTCACAAAGTACTTTTCTGACGCTTCATTTTGTGGATAGAAAATACGGTTGGATTGGTGGTGATTTAGGAGCAGCTTTTTCAACTGATGATGGTGGTGAGAATTGGGAAAGTCGTTTAAGAATGAATGTACATATTATTGAAGACATATTTTTTCAAGATTCTCTTAATGGATGGTTTGTTGGAGTTCAGATAAATGACTCAGCGGTAGTTCACAGAACAACTGACGGTGGGCGAACTTGGAAGTATAGCAAAGCACATTTTTATGGATGGGGAACTTCAATTTGTTTTATTGATTCTAATAATGGCTGGATTTCTGGAATTCTAGGAAGTATTGCCAAAACTACAGATGGAGGGAAAAGTTGGTCATCTTCCCGAACTGGAGGTGTACTTTATCTCTCAGATATAATTTTTATAAATGATTCATCCGGTTGGGCTACATCGGGTACATATAATTATGGCGAGAACTCAGGTATATTATATTATTCAAATGACTCGGGAAATACTTGGAAGCAAAGAAATAGCCCTGAAGTAGGAAGGTTAACTAAAATTCATTTTTCCTCAGATTCAACTGGTTGGGCAGTTGGGCAGTACGGCTCTATAATTAGAACTAATAATGGAGGTAAAACTTGGGAAGCGATTTCAAAAGGTACAAGATATGGAATTAATGATGTGACTTTTACTTCAGAAAATATTGGCTGGGCAGTCGGGGAAATTGGTACTGTTTTAAAGTCAGTTAATTTTGGTAAATCTTGGGAACCTATTAATATTGGATCGTATCAAAAGATAAATGGTGTTCATTTCATAAATGAAAATCTTGGATTTATAGTTGGTAGCAATGGAACAATGTTTAAAACTGTAAATAACGGTAATGATTGGTCTAAGGTTGAAATGGATCCTAAAGACGATATTAAGAGTATTCAATTTGCTGATAAATATAAAGGTTGGTTTAATACATATAATTCAATTTATTCATCCCATGATGGTGGAAATACTTGGGCAATAGATTCTCTAGATACTTTGGTAAGTGACTATGTAAACATAAATGCTATCAAAGTTGTTGGTAGTAATTCCATTTTCGCTATCTGCTCTGATGGAATAATTTTAAAGTATGACTTCATGGAAAAATACTGGGGAGCAAATTTTATCAGTACATCAATAATACCTGCTAATTTTGTAGATATGGAATTTATTAATGATTCTGAAATTATTCTGATTACTGATAATGGCCTCATTCTTAAATCAATTGATAATGGAAATACTTGGCATGAGAAATATAAATCAAGTGGTAAAAATTTCAAATCGATTTCATTTATTGATGATAAAAAAGGGTGGACAGTTGGGAATTATGGTATTATTATATCAACTTTAGATGGTGGAGAAACATGGGTTGAAGAAATATCTCCAACATCACTAGATTTAAACAAAGTTTATAATTACGAGAAGTTTCTCTGGATTATTGGTCAAAATGGTGCAATTTTACAGAGAGATATTTCCAATTTGGTAAGTGTTGAAATCCCAAATAAAACAGTCCCAAAATCGATTATTCTTTCACAAAACTATCCAAATCCTTTTAACCCAACAACAACAATAAATTATTCAATACCTAATTCATCTGTCATTCTGAGCGAAGCGAAGAATCTCAAAGATTTTTCGTCGGAAGCTCCTCAAAATGACAATGTTAATGTTGTGCTCAGAGTTTTTGATATTCTGGGCAGGGAAGTTGCCACTCTTGTTAACCAAAACCAAAAGCCTGGTTATTATAAATTAGAATTTGATGCAAGCAAGTTGACAAGCGGTGTTTATTTCTATCAGCTAAATGCGGGTGATTTTATTGAATCCAAGAAAATGTTGCTGCTCAAATAAAAAAGGCGAAACAAAAGTTTCGCCTTAAAAAAGAACTATCTTACAAACTTCCACCAATAATAGTATTTATTTTCTAAATCAGATTCTGATGGCATTGGGAAAAATTTAAGCTTTTCACCTTCAGCAAACCAAAAACCATGTCTTAAAAATTTATAGGATATATCTTTCAATAAACTTCCCAAGCTAATTGTTTTGGTTGTTTTATCAGGTTTTTCGGTTAGTTCAGTTATGCAATCAAAGAATCGATAAGGATTAACACCTGGAAGATCGATATTGAAAATCTCTTTATTCTTGTTACTTTCAAAGAAATGTTCAATATTAAAGTCTATTTGAGTAAAGCAGATTTTAGGGGCTCCCTTAGATTTTGTTTCAGTAGTTATAAACTTTCCAAAATCTCTTTGATCTTTATTTGAGGCAACAAGTGTTTCCAGAGGCGCAATTTCTTGATAAATTCTTATCATTCCGGGTTGGTTGTAAGCAGTATATTCAGCGGCTTCAACCGGCAGAACCTTCCCGTTTCTAGTGCAAAGGAATAATTTCTTTATTGCATCAAGATCAACATGTTCTAATACATTATATGAGCTTATAAACTTTGTTTTTTTTGGAGATCCATCTGTATGTGCGACTGTTTGAGCTAGATAGTTGTCAATATCAAAATAATCATTTCTAAAATTTATATCTAACTCAGCAAAAATTACTTTTCCGCTAAAATGTTTTGCACTTCCCATAGTATAATGTTCGCCAAACTTATCAGGCGGCAACTGAGATGCAACTAAAGCATTGGTTGGGAATACAATCATGTATAAATGTTTTTCAAATTCTGCCATTTATGGTCTCCGTTTAACGATTAAGTAAGACTACAAAATTATCAAATGAAACAGTTAGTAGCAAGACTTGAATATTTTAGTTACCAAATGTAACTAACATTATATGAAAATTTGTTTTTATATTAACATTTATTTAGATTTAATCTTAATAAATCTTTTTATTTTTAAAATACAAACTATGGAAAATTGATGAAAAAATATATATATACTCTAATTATATTCAATGTTTCATTTTTGCTCAATGCACAAAGCGATTTTATATTTTCTTCAAGTTCAATTGGAGGTTACGGAGAACTTCATTATAATAAAACTATAACTGATGCCAAAACCACAAACATACTGGACTTTCACCGGTTTGTAATTTTTTACGGTCATCAATGGAGCGAAAATTGGTCATTTAAAGCTGAAGTTGAACTTGAACACAATTTTGTTTCTGATGGTGAAGGGGAGCTGGAGCTTGAACAAGCTTTTGTTGATTACAGATATGAAAACTGGTTTGGTTTTCAAGCGGGAGTTATTTTACCATCTGCAGGTTTGTTGAATGAGTATCATGAACCGCCTTTATTCTTTGGTGTAGAAAGACCGGATTATCATAAATATATTATTCCAACAACTTGGTATGGTAATGGTATTTCCTTTTACGGAAATTACAGCAGTATTGAGTACAAATTTTCAATTATGGAAGGACTTAATGCTGATAAAATCAGCAACAATAACGGAATTAGAAATGCTCGTCAAAAAGGCTACAAGTCTAATGCTGATAATTTACTCTACAATGGAAGAATTGATTATACTGGAATAAACGGACTTCGATTTGGAACCTCATTTACTTATAACAAAGCAATAAGTGATACCCTCGATGTTCCACTCTCACTTTTAGAAGCGCATCTAAAATATTCAGCAAATAACTTTTTTATTGTCGGTGAGTTGGGCAACATCAATTACACTAAAGGAGATTTGAAATCATCATTTGGATATTATTTCGATTTTGGATATGATTTTAGAGAATTAATCGGTACTCGAACTCAAATCATTCCTTTTGTCAGATATTCAAATTATAATACAGCTTCATCTACAAAGCAAGGCGGCAACACAGAAGAAGAGTATGATAAAACTCAATGGATGATTGGCCTAAATTTATTGCCTATTTCTGAAGTCGTTTTTAAGATTGATTATAGTGAGGTGGAAACAAAACTATCAAGCAATAAAATTAAGTACTTCAACCTCGGTGTAGGTTATATGTTCTAAAGTTATAAAATGAAAGTTGATTAATGAAAATAAAAATAGTATTTCTTTTTAGCTCAATTATAATTTCTGCAATCTTTACGGCAAATATTATAGCCGGTGAATTAACAGATAAAGCGGAATTGGTAATAAAAAATAGTTTTGGTTCGGAAGCTAATATAAATTCATATAGATTGGACATAACAAAAAATTTAAAATTTAATTCTGAAAAATTTTCTCTGCAAAGATTTTTTGGAAATTTTATTTACTATTATGAGATTAAAGAAAATGAAACTTTAGTTGGCTATGCAATTTTAGATAATGTTTTAGGAAAAGTTAAACCGATTACTTTCTTAATACTATTTAATGTTGATAAAACAGTTAAATTGGTCGAAATAATTAAATACAGAGAGGAACATGGCGGTGCAGTTAAAAATCGCGAATGGCTTTCTCAATTTGTTTCAAAAAGTATTGATTCTGATTTTGAATTAAACAACGGGATTGATGGGATAAGCGGAGCGACAATTTCGGTTAAGTCAATAAGTAAAGGAGTTAAAAGACTAGTTTACCTAATAAACAATTTGGGAGATGATGAAAAAAATCAACTTGTATCAATTGAATAATGAAATAAAGTTATTTATTACATTCTTTTTAATTTCCTTAGCAGTAGGTGTTTTTGTGGGACTAATTTATCTATTCCAAACTACTTCTTATGATAAAGAAATTGCAGCTAAGCGATTAGGTGAATCACAACCAATGCTGGAAGAAGATTTTGGAATAAACGAAGCAAGTTCCAAAAGTGTCGGAGAATTATTAATGACAACTCATAATCATATAATTGGATTCTCATTTATATTCTTTTTTGTAGGAGGAATTTTTTATTTTAATTCAGTTGTAACCGGATTTTGGAAAATGTTTTTAATCTGTGAGCCATTCATTTCAGCTCTTTTATCTTTTAGTGCAATGTGGGCAGTTAGATTTTGGGGAAAGGGATTTATTTATATTACAATCATTTCCGCAGTCATAATGTATCTATCATTTTTTATTATGATTTCAATTTCTCTTTTTGAGTTGAATTTAAAGCGGCACGCCTAGCATTGCTCAATTTAACAACTTTAGTAATACTGTAAATTAAAATTACAACACCTATCCATTGAACCAGACTTAAAACATTACCGTGAATCATGTAGTCCAAAATTACTGCTGTCATAGGAAATGCAAGTTCTAAAATTGTTGCAGTCGAGGCGGTAATATTTTTCAATCCGTAATAATAAATGAAAATTGCAGGACCGCCTGTTGTAAAAGCAATTATTAAAAATATAATCCATTGTCTGTCAGTAATGCTATTGATTACTGGAAATTCTGAAAAAGATAAGACAAAAATGAGCAATATAACTGTTGCAATTCCAAAACGAAGGTAGGTCCCCAGCACATAGCTAATATTCCTTAAGGCTCTCTTGCTGAGTACGGTTGAAAATCCGAAACTGAAAGCAGCAATAACTGCATAAATTGCAGCAACCAAATTCCTGTTATCAAAACTAATTACTGGAAGCTTAAATCCAAAAGTCATAAAATAGGCCCCAACTATTGCGGCACCCGCCCAATAAAAGAATTTGCTTGGCAATCTCTCCTTTAATATTATGGCTGCTAATCCCAATGCGAATAAAGGCTGAAGTTTTTGAATTAATATCACTACTGATAAGTTTACAAAATTGACATGGAAAAGTGCCTTTGTTATACACATACCACCAATAGCACCGCCAAAAAGTGCCACACCGACAAATGCAAGCCAGTCTTTTTTTTCGAGTACTTTTAAAGAAGATAGATTCTTAAAAAAAATAGGGGAAAGATATACCGCAACAATTGAGCTTTCAATCAAAACTACAAGTGCGACCGGCAGAGTGTAAAGCTCAGGTCTTAATACAATCCCATCAAAGCCCCATAAAACAGCGGCAATTATTATGAAAATTGGTGCTAATCTATTCATTTAAAATGAAACCTTTATCAATATTTACAACTCGAAATATATCTAAAATTGCGGAATTAAGATTGGTAAATAAATATATAGCTAAATCTAAAGTTAAGGATCCTTTTAATGCGTCATTGGCTTAATAAAATATATTATCATGTCCATTAAACATATGGATCATTAATTGTTTTGCAGATGGTAAGATCAAAAACTAGAATTTATGATCTCTTACTTCTATCTACAGCTTTTAAAATTTTTAGATTAAGAACAATAAATCTGAAGAATTGTACAATTTTATTGTTCATCATTTTTCGGTCTTTATTTGTAATTTCCATTTTTACTCCATTACTCAGGTATTATTTTCCACCCAACTCTTGCTCTTAATTTATGCATAAAAGTTGTATGTATCATTCTTTTCATCCAAGCCCCGGCTAATCCCATTTCCATGTGAGTTACAAACATATCTCTCCCAAAATCGTTTGGAAATTTTTTATTGTCCGGTACAACTGGGTACATCATAATTGTTGCAGCAGAACCATCCCAAAGAGAATCACCCATTGATGCAATACAAGCGGCTGCCATATCACTCATTCTCTCATGATGTGTCATTTGACCACGTTTAATCAGATCAATAATATTCTTTGCAATTATTCTCCCAATTATTCCCGATACCATTCCGGTTCTTGGAGGTGCGGCAGTAATAGAAGTTCCATTCGGAGTTGTGTGCGGCTGTGAAATTGGTCCTGGCGGTGCAAATGCTATGCCACCTGCAAATATATTTTTATAATTTCTATTTTGATAGACAGCAGGCCATGCATCTGGGTTATCGGCTAAAGTATCCCATGGTAATCCATATATTCCATCCACTAAAATAAATCCTGCCGGATTTGCAATTTTATCTGATATGTCTTCATTATCTTTCCCGACATACTTAAAAGGCTGACCTAAAAACTGAGGGACCAGCATTGCGAAATCATATTCAGTTTCTCCATAATTTCCATCAAAATCTTCCCAATAAATATTCTTCTCATCAACTTTTTTTGCACCCTTTTGTACTTGGACCTCAAAATCATAATCTTTAAAAACTGCACCAATAAATTCTTCACTACTCAATATTTTCTTTTTATGTTTTACATGAACACCTCGGACACCAAAATCCCCAAGAGCCCTTTCATTAGAAAAATAGATCATCTCAGCTTTATCTCGAACACCTTGTTTTATTAAGTCTTTGTGGATATTGGTAATATACTCAAGTGCTGCTCCTTGACAAGTAGCGCCAGGGTGTCCAGTGCCCACGACAATTTTTTGCTTTTCACCTTTTTTCAACCTTTTTACGATCTCAAGATATTGGTCTCGGGAGGCAACTGCATGATCCAATGTACATATTGAGTGAGTAAAACCTTTTGGCCCAAGTCCTTCTGTTCCATCGAAATTTAGTTTTGGTCCAGTAGCAATTATTAAGTAATCATATTCTAGTTTAATCAGCTCACTTTTTGGTTCTTTTTCTGCAATAACAAATTGGTTGTCAGCATGAATTTCTGTCACTTTACCATGTACAAAATTAATATTGAATTTGGAATAAACCGGCCTGAGAGGGAAGATCGTTTTCTCAGGTTTCATGTGCCCAATTCCTACCCAGACCCAAGAAGGAATATAAGCAAAATATTCTTGTCTGTTTACAACTGTGATTTGGTGATCTTTACTAAGTTCATCGCCTAAATATAATGCGGCAGTATGACCGGCAAAACCGGCTCCAACTATAACAATTTTTGCCATAGTAACTCCAAGAAAATTATTTGAAGATTTTTGAAAGTTTAGCAATTAGTCTTGGTTTTTGTGACTAATTCGCTTTCAACTATATATTAATTAAAAATCGTCTTAGTTGGTTTTCTAATATATAACTAAAAAACTTTTATTTAAAGTTATTTTATGCGTTAAAGTATTCTTAAAGAATTAATTTGAAATTATTTTATTTTCCAAAATCATTTTCTTGCGTTAAATTTGTTAGTGTTTCCTTAAATAGCAAAACTGACTTACAGACATTATTGAGAAAATCCTTTTATATTACGTTTTGTAATTTTTTAATAAGTGAGTTATTAAATTAAAAATAGAAATACAATTGATAAAATTACTGCTCTTTGGGCATTTAGTGAAGCAGCACTCGGTGGTATTCTTCATGCACTAAGAATTCCTTTTACGGGTTTATTCATTGGGGGGAGTGCAGTAATATTCATTTCTTTGCTTGCATATTTTAGCGATTCAAGAAGAGCTATTTTAGAATCTACGGTAAAAGTAATTTTAGTAAAATTTATAGTCAGTCCTTATTCTCCAATCAACGCCTATTTTGCAGTTATGCTTCAAAGTATTTTGGGATATATACTTTTTTTTAAGGGATTTAATAAAATATCTGCCATTTTATTGGGTTTCCTTGCACTGTTGTTTTCCGCCTTTCAAAAAGTTATTATCTTGACACTAGTTTTTGGAATGACACTTTGGGAATCAATTGATATTTTTTTTGATTTTGTATTCAATAAAATATTACCGAATTACAGTTCATCAGACACATTTAGCTTAAGTTATTTAATAGTTGGATTGTATATTTTATCTCATTTATTTGGTGGATTACTCGCCGGCTGGTATGCTGCTATTTTGCCATCTCGGTTAAAAGAACACGATAGAGAAAAAATTATTAAGCTATCCAATAACATTAATGATTTTCTTGAGATTAAACCTAAGAAGAAGAAACGGAAATGGTGGCTTAAACCTTCTAGTTTGATTTTGTTTATTTTTTCATTAATTGTCATTTCAATTTCATTTCTTTTTGAAGAAGTTGATCAAAATATTGCCACTCAAATAATAATTATGCTTGTTCGTTCAATATTGATAATAATAATTTGGTACTATTTTGTTTCACCTATACTTTTAAGGTTTGTCAAAAAAATACTTTCAGGAAATCAAAAAAATCGAGCAGATGAAATTGATAGTATTGTTAAAGTGTTCCCAAACATAAAGCTTATAATAAAGTATTCTTGGAGTGAAACATATAATTTGAGGGGATTAAAAAGGATTGTAATTTTTCTTGATCAAGTTTTAATGCATTATTTATTATTTGAACAAATTGTCAATGAAAAATAAAATAAATATAGTTACTGGGTAAAATACAAAGTGGTAAAACTAGTGGCTTATTCAAACTATTAAATACTAGATATTCTGTTGATGGGATTCTCTCACCAATTGTAAATGAAAAACGAGTATTATATCATATTGCTTCAAAAACAATAAAAAGATTTGAGGTTGATGAGAGTAATGAGAAAACAATATCAATTGGCAATTACATTTTTCTCCAAGAATCTTTTGATTGGGCAAATGAAAAGCTAATTAAGGGATTTTCTAGTAAGCCCGATTTTCTTGTAATTGATGAATTAGGTAAACTGGAATTGAAAGGTAAAGGATTTTATCCTTCTATTAAAGAAATATTAGAAATAAAAGACAATTCAACAACTCAACTAATTCTTGTTATAAGAGATTATCTTTTAGATGAAGTATTGCACTATTATGGTATCTGTGATAATGAATATGAAATCTTAAATATTTAGTCTCTTGAAATTCCGCAAGAAATTATTAAACAAAAATATTACATTTATATCTTAATTATTGCAAATATCGAGGAAAATTTATGTGGAACTGGAATATTGAAAATGAAGAATATCTTTCTAATACAATTGAGAGGTGTAGAAATCAAAAAATAATTTTACCAACATTTAATCAGTTAAAACATCCCTTAACAATTCCTACAGAAATTCAAGACAGTCTTGAAAATGTTGATATACAAGCTCTTCATCCGCTAAATTTATTCAGAATCAATTGGTGCAATGATCCGCTTACTGGAAGAATTGGCGGAATTAATTATTTGGAAATTCCTAAAGAAATTACCGGAGTTAAAGCGAGAATAATTGGTTTGGTTGGAAAGTTTTTCCCTACAGGGGCACATAAAGTCGGCGCTACCTACGGGTGTTTGGCCCCTTACATGGTAAGCGGAAGATTTAATCCAGACTATCATAAAGCTGTTTGGCCGTCCACAGGCAATTATTGTCGTGGAGGAGTTTTTAATTCCAATTTGCTCTCGGTTCACTCAGTTGCAATTTTACCGGAAGAGATGAGCAAAGAAAGATTTGAATGGCTGCGAGAAAGAACTGAAGAAGTTTATGCTACACCTGGTTGTGAAAGTAATGTTAAAGAAATATATGACAAGTGTCATGAACTAGAAGCAGAAAGCGATGAGTACTTAATATTTAATCAATTTGATCAATTTGGGAATCCAATTTGGCATTATGAAATAACAGGCTACACTATTGAAAAATTGTTTAATCAAATCAGAAAAGAGAATCAAAGATTGAGCGGTTATGTAAGTGCAACCGGTTCTGCCGGCACTATTGCTGCAGGTGACTATCTGCGAAAGATCTATCCACAGATACAAGTGTTAGCTTCAGAAGCTTTACAGTGTCCAACATTGTTAATGAACGGTTTTGGCGGTCACAGGATTGAAGGAATTGGAGATAAGCATGTTCCTTGGGTTCATAATGTAAAAAATACTGATTTTGTTGCAGCAATTGACGATGAGGATACAATGAGACTAATGAGATTATTTAATGAGCCAACGGGAAGAGAGTTTTTATTAAAGCAAGGGGTTGATAAAAATGTTGTTGATAAATTGGGATATTTAGGAATTTCGTGTATTTGTAATTTGTTAAGTTCAATTAAACTGGCAAAGTATAATGAGTATAATGAAAATGACGTAATATTTACAATTTTTACTGATTCTATGGATTTATATGAGTCAAGAATGATTGAAATGAATGAGAAGCATGGTGATTATACAGTTGAACAAGCCAATGTTGATTGGCAGAGTATTTTATTAAATCAAGGCATAGACTATTTAAAGGAATTAAGTTATTACGACAAAAAATCAATCCATAATTTAAAATATTTTACTTGGGTTGAACAGCAAGGGAAAGATGTTGAAGAGTTAAATGCACAATGGTACGATGAAAACTATTGGCCTGAGCGATTCGGAATAGCTAATACTTGGGATAATATGATTGAAAATTTTAATTCAAAAACCGGTTTGACATTTTAGAAATATAGATTTTAAACAGCCGTCATTCCAGTATGTTTTTGGCTGGACTTTCATTCTCAGAAGTGGTATGAAATGAATATCTTTTAACATAATTATGAACAACCAATTAAAAATAATAAACAATGTCTTTATAAATACAAGTGAAAATTATTTCACGCCAGTAAATGTTTATTTCTCTGGGACAATCCAAAAAGTAGAGACAATAATAAATAAAGAATTTTCGTGGAAAGAATTAAAAGATAAAAAAAACAAAGAGAAAATAATAAATCAAATTCCAAAACAGAATTTCCCCAAAAATGTAAAGATAATTGATGGCAAATTTAATATAATAATTCCCGGCACAATAGATCCTCATGTACATTTTGACACACCTGGTTTTGAGTTTAGAGATACTTTTGAACACGGGTCAACTGCAGCTGCTTTTGGTGGAGTGACTACAATTATTGATATGCCTTGCACATCTTTGCCCCCGGTTACTTCAGTAGAGAATTTTCAAACTAAATTAGAAGTAGTAAAAAATAGGAGTCTTATTGATTTCTCTTTTTGGGGTGGTGTTTGTAGAAATGACTTTGATGAATTTAAGGATATTGAAAAGCATGTCAATGAATTAAATGAACTTGGAGTTGCCGGTTATAAGACTTACTTAATATCCGGGATGGAGTCGTTCAAGGATCTCAACTTAGAACAGATGAGGATAGCGGCAAAATACATTAAACCAACTAATAAACCTCATGCAGTTCACGCCGAAGATAAGTACATGATCGAATCAAAAAGACTTGAATTCCAATCAAATAACAGAAATGAATGGCGCCATTATTGTCTTGCTCGCGATCCTATTTCAGAAGAGAAAGCAATAAATGATATGATTAAAATAGCAGCTGAGATAGGAGGGAAAGTCCATATTGTTCATCTTAGCTCAGAGCTCGGGCTCAATTCAATCAGTAAAGCTCAGCAGGAAGGGGTGAAAATAACATCAGAAACTTGTCCTCATTACTTGCATTTTACTCAAGATGATTTTGAGAATGAAAGAATCAGAAATCACCTAAAAACAGCTCCTCCGGTAAAAATGGAAAAAGATCAGAAAGCACTGTGGCAAGGGCTTAAAGACGGGACACTTTCATTTGTAACAACTGATCATGCCGGATGTAATCCAATTGAAGAAAAGTCAGAAGAAAATTTCTGGAAAGTCTATGGCGGAATCCCGGGTGTTGAACATCGAGTTCCATTCATGTTTAGTGAAGGATTTATAAAGGGAAAGTTAAGTTTCGAACAGACTGTTAATTTACTCTCCAAAAATGTTGCTGAATATTTTAATTTAGAAAAGAAGGGTAAAATTAAAGAAGGATTTGATGCTGACTTTGCTATTATAAATTTGTGGGATTTGGAAATTGTTAGATCAGAGGAAATGCATAGTAAAGGAAAATATACTCCATTTGAAGGACTACAATTTAATTGTATTGTAGAAAATACAATTCTACGTGGGAAAGTGATTATGGACAAAGGTGGCAAAAGCGAAGTGGAAATTGGTTTTGGAAAATTTATAGAGGTAAAAAGTTAATAGATTAAACTCGAATTCAGAGGGGATTTGATGAAAATTTTAAATGCATGGATTTGTCAAATAAACAATAATTCGGTGAAACCAATATTTGGTGAACTTGAAATAGAGGATGGAATAATAACCTCAATAAATCCTAAAGTATTTAAAGTGGGCAATTTTAGTTCTTCTGATAATTCTAATGCTATCGATGCAATGGGAAGAGTAGTTACAATTCCAAATGTTAACTTTCATGATCATATCTATTCAAGATTGGCTAAAGGTTTGAATATAAAAGGGGATACCTCAAACTTTCCAAACATTCTTAAAAATCTTTGGTGGAAGCTTGATTCAATTCTAGATTTAGATATGATAAAAGCATCTTCGCAAATGGCAGCATTGGAATCAATTAAAAATGGTGTCACTTACATTATAGACCATCATTCATCACCGAATTCAGCGAACAATAGTCTTAAAATAATTTCAGAAAATCTAGAGAGTTTTAAGTTAAGAAATGTCCTTTGTTTTGAAACAACGGATAGAAACGGTGAAGTTCTGAAAGAAAAAGGATTTGATGAAAATTTGAATTTTTTAGAAAACAATGCTAGCGAAAATTCAAAATCCCTTTTAGGGTTGCATGCTTCATTTACTCTTAATGACAAAACTTTACAGTATGCTGCTCAATTAGTACAAAAGTATAATTGGGGAGTTCATGTTCATCTTTGTGAGGATATTTCCGATGTTGCTCTAAGTAATGAAAAATATAAAGCCACCCCGATGCGTAGATTTTCAAAATACAAAATACTTAACAAGCGAAGTATATTAGCACATGGAATTCATATGGATGAAGAAGACTTTGAACTTATTAGAGATTCCGGAGCAGCTTTAGTCTTTAATCTAGATTCAAATATGAATAATTTGGTAGGACTTCAAAAGTATAAAATGATCCCAAAAGATATTCCAATTTTGATTGGCACCGATGGAATGCATTCTAACATTGCTAGGTCAATTAAGGAGTTGTTTCTTCAAATTCGCCATGCCGGATTTACTTTTGATGAAGCGTTTACTTTTACAATTAAGACTTATTTTGACCAGCTAAAATTTATTAAGAATTTTTTCCCAGATTTTACAAATTTACAAATTAATGACAGAGCCGACCTAATTATATGGGATTACGTACCTCCCACACCAATTAATCAAGATAATTTTTGGGGGCATTACATATACGGAATTCTTGAACGACCAATAATGACAGTTGTTCAAAAAGGTGAATTACTTCTTAACAGCTATAACTTAATTAATCTAGACGAAACAAAAATCAATGATGAAATTTTTATGCAAGGTGAAAGATTATTTAAAGAATTTAACAAGGGAAACTAATGAATACTACAGAGAATATTTTAAAGAAAGCAGAAGAATATAAAAACTATACAGCCCAAAATTTATCTGAAATGATAAAAATCAAATCTCTGAGTTTGCAAGAGAAAGAAGTTTGTCAACTAATAAAAAGACAAATGGAAGCTGCCGAATTTGATGAAGTAAGAATTGACGGATTAGGAAATGTTATTGGCAAAATTGGAAATGGACCAAGGGTTATAGCATTTGATGGGCACATTGATACTGTTGATCTAGGCAATTTAGAAAACTGGGATTTTGATCCACTTGGTGGAGAAATTAAAGATGGCTTTGTTCATGGAAGGGGCAGCGTTGATCAAGAGGGTGGGCCTGCAGCCTTTATTACAGCGGGGAAAATAATTAAGGAGTTGAACTTAGCAAAAGATTTAACTATTTATTTTACTGCCTCAGTAATTGAAGAAGACTGCGATGGTCTTTGCTGGAAGTACCTTGTTGAAGAAGAAAAAATCAAACCTGAGTGCGTTGTAATCACTGAGCCAACAAATCTTAATATCTATCGAGGTCATAGAGGAAGGATGGAAATTGCTGTATCATTTTATGGGATCTCTTCTCATGGTTCAGCCCCGGAAAGAGGGGAAAACGCTATTTATATGGCCTCACGTGCGGCTTTAGAAATTGAAAAATTGAATGAAAAATTAGCTGACGATGAATTTTTAGGAAAGGGAACAATAACAATATCAGAATTTAAATCAAATAGTCCTTCGCTTTGTGCTGTATCAGATTTTGCAAGAATTCATTTAGATAGAAGGTTAACTTGGGGTGAGGATAAAGATTTGGCGCTAAATCAAATTAAGGAGATAGTTAAGGATATGAATGCTAAAGTTGAACTGCTTGATTACGAGGAAACAGCATACACCGGACTTAAATATGGTATGCAGAAATATTTCCCAACTTGGAAATTAGAAGAAGATCATCCATTAGTTAAAATGGGGGTTGGAACATATGAAGATTTATTTAAAGCTAAGCCTAAAGTTGACAAGTGGACTTTCTCAACAAATGGAGTAACTATTCGCGGTTATTATGATATCCCAGTAATTGGCTTTGGCCCCGGAAATGAAGTTTTAGCCCATGCTCCGAATGAAAAAGTACCGATTGAGCATTTAGTAAAAGCGACTGCATTTTATACTAATTTTGTAGCAAGATATTAATTATGAAATCTTGTCATTCTGAACGAAGTGAGGAACCTTTTTTTGATTTGTTAATTAGATGTATCGTTTCATTAAGCATGACAAATAAAGTTATTACCAACCTTCCTAACGCTGGCAGGCTTGATTTTGAATCAAATTATTTAAGAAGGATAAATTTCCGATTTAAACGTTCGGAAATGACAAAAAATTAGAAATATAGGAGTAGAAATGAATTTAAAAGGTAAACATTTTCTTACTTGCGAAGACTGGAGTAAAGAAGAACTAGATGTTGTATTTAATAAAGCTTTCAAATTAAAGGATGAATTCTATAATGAAATTCATCATGTTGAATTACATTACAAAACACTGTTTATGATGTTCTTTGAGCAATCAACGAGAACCAGAAATTCAATGGAGGCTGGCATGACTCAACTTGGTGGTCATGCGCATGATTTAACACCGGATAAAATGCAAATTACTCATGGTGAAGTAGCTAAAGATACAGCAATAATATTATCAAGAATGGGACACGGAATAGCTTGCCGAAATTGTTTTTATGGAGTTGGAAAAAAATATTTAGACGAGCTTGCTGCTTATTCACGTAAACCTGTAATGTCCCTGCAGGATGATGTTTATCATCCTTTTCAAGGCTTAGCTGATCTAATGACAATATTTGAACACTTTGATAAAAATCCAAAAGGATTAAAAGTTACAGTCTCCTGGGCTTATGCAGATACTCATTCAAAACCGTTATCTGTTCCACAAACTCAAGCTTTACTTTTCCCTCGTTATGGCATTGATCTGACGATTGCGAATCCGCCAGAGTTTCCATTGAGTCAGAATATAATTGATAAAGCAAAACTAAATGCTGAAGAGGGAGGAGGCTCAATTAAATTTACTAATGACATGGACGAAGCATTTGAAGGAGCACATGTTGTAATTCCAAAAAATTGGGGTGGTTTTGGTAATTATTCAATTGAGGATTATTTGATAAATGAGATTGAGTGTAAAAAGGAAATGTCCACTAATCTTTCAAAATATAAAACCTGGATCTGTGATGAACAACGAATAAAATTAGCAGAACCAAATGTTAAACTAATGCATGCATTGCCGGCTGATAGAAATAATGAAGTTACTGATGAAATTCTTGATAATCCGAATATTTCAATTGTATTTGATGAAGCTGAGAATAGGCTGCATACAGCCAAAGCAATAATGTCACTAACAATGTAGATATAAATTATGAATTACCATTACCTATATCGATGCAATCAATGCAGTTCTGAGTTTAATGCTGAAAAGATTGAGACTAACCTAATTTATTTGTGTCCAAAATGCGGCAGTATAAAACAGAATGAACCTTTAAATGGTGTATTGGAAATAGTTTATGATTATAATAAAATTAAGTCAAAAGTAAGTAAGCAAGAATTCCTAAATAGCAATGCTGGTAGATTTTGGGAATACTTATATCTCTGGCCTTTACAATATAGTAATGAAAAGGTTTCAGGGATAGATGAATCAAAAATAGAGAAACTCTCACTTATTCAAAATCCCATTAGCAGTATATCACATGAACTTAAATCTTTGAGGATATTTGATGATACACGAAATCCAACACTTTCCTACAAAGACCGGGCATCAATTCTTGTAGCAGTAAAAGCGCTTCAAATGGGAATAGATGAAATATCGGCTGCATCGACAGGTAATGCAGGTTCATCATTAGCCGGTATATGTGCAAGATTAGGAATTAAATCTAATATTTTTGTTCCTAAAACTATTCCAGAAAGTAAGCGAATTCAAATTCAATCGTTTGGATCAAATATTTATATAGTTGACGGTAACTATGATAACGCTTTTGATATTTGTCTTGAAGTTTCTCAAAAAAAGAATTGGTATAATAGAAATACAGCGTTCAATCCACTTACTATTGAAGGGAAAAAATCATCTGTTTACGATATGTTTATTTCTATGCGAGGAAATTTACCGGATAATATATTTGTCTCAGTTGGTGATGGCGTGATAATCTCTGGGATTTATAAGGGAATTAAAGAACTTTCCAATTTGGGATGGATTAAAAAAATACCAAGACTGATTGCTGTTCAAGCCGAAGGGAGCAGTGCATTAGTTGATTTTCTGAATACCGGTAAATTTAAGTATAAACCGGCGTATACAATTGCAGACAGCATTAATGCTGGTGCTCCAAGAAATCTTTACATGGCAGCAGAAGCAGTAAATAAAACACAAGGTTTTGGATTAGTTGTTTCAGATGACGAAATAATCGATGCACAAAAAATATTGGCTAAATTTCATGGAATACTCGCTGAGCCAGCAGCATCAGCTTCTTTTGCAGGATATCTTAAAGCGATAAAGTACAAAAAGGAATTAACAGAAGATTCAATGCTGATGATAACTGGAAATGGACTAAAGGATATATCAACATTACTGAAATGGAATGACCAACCTAGAATTAAAACTCGTGAAGAAATTTTAAAAGAATTAATTTAAACTGAAATATTAACATTGAAAAATCTTTGTTTAATGAATAATAATATTACAGGACTAATAATATCAGCTGGCCTTTCAAGCAGAATGGGAAAGTTTAAACCATTACTTGAATATGATGGTAAATTATTTTTGGAACGAATAATAGATAATTTAGCAGAAGTATGTTCTAAAATAATTATTGTGACAGGCCATAATTTTGAGAATATAAATAATTTTGTTTCTTCATTCTATCCCCAAAATAAAAGTATTACTTTAAAGTTTAATAGTGATTATAAAACGGGTATGTTCAGTTCATTAAAAAATGGAATTGGAGGTTGCAATGATGAGGATTGGATATTGTATCATTTCGTTGATCAGCCAAATTTACCTGATAAATTCTACACTGAACTAATATCACAAATTGATAGAAGTTTTGATTGGATACAACCTGTTATTTATGATAAGAAGGGACATCCAATTCTATTTAATTACAAAGTTATTCAGAAAATTATAAATGGGGATTCAAATTCGAATCTTCGTTTGATTAGTCAAGATACTTCAATTAAAAAAAAATATTGGGAATGCGGGTATAAAGAAATTTTTACTGATATAGATACAGTGACTGATTTAAATAATTTACAAAAGGTAAAGCAATGACAACAAAATTTATTATTCTTTTTACATTTCTAAATCTTATAATTTTTGCGCAGGAGGATTTAATTATTACAGTTGATTCCGTTGACCTAAATAAATACCAAGGTACTTGGTATGAGATTGCAAAAATACCTAACTCATTTCAAGATCATTGCATAAAAAACACAACAGCCAATTATCAAATAAATGGAGACGGTGACATAATTGTCATAAACAGATGTATAGATGAGGATGGCGAAAGTGACGATGCCGAAGGATTAGCACGGATTGTTGATAAAAAAACTAATTCGAAATTAGAAGTAAGTTTTGTTAGTCTCTTTGGTTGGCACTTGTTTTGGGGTGATTATTGGATATTGGGATTAGACGAAGATTACCAATACGTTTGCGTTGGTACGCCATCAAGAAAATACGGGTGGATTTTATCCAGAACACCTAAAATGAATGAAAATAATTTGGAAAAATGCTTCCAAATATTTGAGAAAAATGGATATAACAGATCACAATTTGAATTTAGTATTCAAGAAACTGAATAGCGATATGATATTAATCTGTATTAATCAAATCTTTTAGTGCAGTTTCTAAGTTAGTAAATTGAAATTTATAACCGCTATTAATTAGTTTTTCACTGGAAATCCTGCTCCCCTCTAGAACAATTGCAGACATTTCTCCAAATGCTAACTTTAACAATATTGATGGTACATTGGGCATAAAGTAAGGTTTGTTTAATACTTGAGCAAGTGTTTTTGAAAACTCATTGTAGTTACAGTAAGAGGGAGCTACAACATTATATGGGCCTAGCATTTTAGTATCGCTAATCGACTTTGAAATAATATTCACAACATCTTTAATATGCACCCAAGGTAAGAACTGGTTACCTGATCCTAACGCAGAACCAAAGCCAAATTTAGATGGTAATATCATTTTTTTTAACGCCCCTCCTTTCTTAGAAAGGACGACACCAAGACGTAATTTAACGGTTCTAATTCCCAATCCACTAAATAGATCTGCAGACTTCTTCCCATAATTTACAGACTTTCCCTTGAAAATCCTCTGCTGGTTTATCTTCTTCAACAAAAATTTTATCAGAAGTAATCGCTCCGTAATAACCAATTGCAGAAGCAGAAATAAATGTGTCCGGTTTGTGATATAATTTTCTAATACCATTAAAAAGAAGCTCAGCAGATTTTGTTCTGCTATCAATTATTTCTTGTTTCCTTTTTTCAGTCCACCTTTGATCTGCAATTCCAGCCCCCGCTAAATGAACAATATGATTCACATTTTCCAATGCACCTTCTTCAAGATATTCACTTTTGATATCCCACACAAAGATAGGGACTGGAGAGTTGCTTTTCTTAGATCTGCTTAGATGCACTACTTCAAAATTATTATCTAACAAATATTTTGTTAATGCTGAACCTACTAAACCCGATGCCCCGGTAATTAAAACTTTGTTCATATCTTCCCTAAAATTCTTCCCAATTAGAATCAACTATTGATTTTATTATTAGTTGGCCACGATGTCCAAAAATAGGATGATTTTCTTTTGAAAGTGAATCAGCTAATTCAAGTGCAACTTGACCTGTTGGTTTTTGTTTTTCTTTTGATTCTGTAAAAACTTGCATTGCCCTTTTAAATATTGAATGAGTCCCAATTATTATCGTAATGTTGAAGAATCATTGGGTCATCATTTATATAACCATACTGCTCATTTGCACAATTTACAATTCCCATTCTATTTGTTAAAAAATCGGGGACATATAGTATTCCAGAATTAAATAATAGATTATCATCAGTGATTGGATCAGCGAGTTGATTATTTGCAGCACCACAAACTATGTCAGCGCGTATTTTGGGAATTGTCTCTGAATTTAAAATCCCACCAGTTGCACACGGAGCTAAAATGTCACATTCTTCAAATAAAATATTATTATCATTTTTGTCAACTTTGTGACAGATAAAATTATTACTCTTAAATCTTTCTTTAGCCAATTCAACTTTTTCATTAAAAATATCGGATGCTATAATTTTTTTTGCCCCTTTTTCAAACAAGCATATCAATTAATGGCATAGCAACATTACCTAAACCTTGAACTGCGATAGTTTTTCCTTCAATATTACCGAAAAGGAATAGTCTATTGCGGCTTCAATACCTGACACTAACACCTCTGGCAGTTGGTATAGACGGATTTCCACTACCACCTAAAGTTTCAGGTATGCATGTTGTAAACCTAGTGTTTGTAAAAACATTTGTCATATCGTTCACATTGGTTCCAACATCCTCTGCCGTAACATAACATCCTTTCAATGAAGTAATAAATTTTCCGAAATTACTGTAAATAACTTTTCTTGATTTGCTTTCATTTGCGTCAACTGAATTACCTTTTGCAATTACACCTTTCCCTCCGCCCCACCAGAGTCCGGCAAGAGCATTTTTATGTGTCATCCCTTTAGAAAGTCGCAATCCGTCCTTTACAAATTCAATTGCACTATCATATTGCCAAAATCTAACACCGCCAGCAGCTTGACCCCGATTTGTTCTGTGAACTGCTGCTGAATGAATAACGTCAAGTTCCGGATCCAATTGAAAGAATAATCCTTCATGCTGGTCAAAGTCAATTTGATCTTCATTTAAATAATCTGCAATTTCATTTAACTCATTATGGGATGAAAATACCTTGCCTTTAATTGGGTCATACACGAAATAAAATTTTTTAATTTTTGAAGTTATTAAGAATTGAATAAAATTATCAATTGATAATTCTTTGATCGAGGATTTTGTTTCCATAGTATTTCAATATTTATTCGAGTTATAAAATTCTTCCAGTGAATTAATCATTTTTGCCTTTTGTTCGAAGTTTAGAAATGTTGAATTAAATGAATTCAGTGTTAATTGATAAATATCTTCTTGCGTTAATGTTAATGCATCTGCAACTGCAAGGTAATTTTCATACATATAACCGCCAAAGTAAGCAGGATCATCAGAATTCACTGTTGCAATCAAGTCTTTGTCAATCATCGTCTTTATAGGATGATTTTCAATTCGATCAACATTCTTCAATCTAACATTTGAAAGGGGACAAACAGTTAATGGGGTTTTATCTTCAACTAACTTTTTAATTAAAATATCATCGTCCAGTGCTTTATTCCCATGATCAATTCTAGAGACATGCAGATTATTAATTGCATCCCATACATATTCAGCAGGGCCTTCTTCACCAGCATGGGCAACAGTTTTGTAACCAAGTTTTTTTGCCTCTGCAAACACATTCTTAAATTTTGACGGTGGATTGCCGAGTTCTGATGAATCCAAACCAACTGCAATTATCCAATCCTTATAATCTAAAGATTGTTCTAATGTTTTAAATGCAGAATCTTCATCAAGATGACGAAGAAAACTCATTATTAATTTTGAAGAAATCTTAAATTCCTCTTTAGCTTTATTTTGTGCTTGTTTAATACCATTGATCACCTTCGAAAATTCTATTCCACGATCTGTGTGAGTTTGTGGGTCGAACATTATTTCAGCATGAACAACATTTTGCGAATGGACTTTTTCAAAGTAGGCCATTGTCAAATCATAAAAATCTTCATCATTTATTAAAACATTTGCCCCTTCATAGTAGATGTCTAAAAATTCTTGAAGATTATTAAAATCATACGCTGCTCTCAATTCGTCTACGGAATTATATTTAAGGCTAATTTTATTTCTTTCCGCTATAGTAAATATAAGCTCGGGTTCAAAAGTTCCTTCAATGTGCAGATGAAGTTCTGCTTTGGGAATCGCTTGAATGAAATAATTTAGATTATTCGCATTACTCATTTTCTTTTCTTTATTCTTTTCTTAATAGGTAATTTATAATATCTTGTTTTGTCATACTGGTAAAAAGCGTTTGCAACAGCAGCTGCAGTTGGTACAAGCCCTATTTCTCCAACACCTTTTGCTCCATGAGGTCCATTTGGATCTTCTACCTCAATTCCAATAACTTCAATTTTGGGTGTTTCTTTGGCACGAAGCACTCCCATTTTTCTAAGGCGTGTACTTTTAGGTCTTCCGTTTTCCATCTCGATTTCTTCTGAAATTGCATAACCTAAACCCATATGAACAGAACCTTCAATTTGTCCTTCAAAAAGAGTTGGATTAATAATCTTACCAGCATCATGAGCAGCAACGACTTTATCTATTTCTCCATCATCATTAAGTATTACGACTTGGGTAGCGTAACTATATGAATAATGTGTAATAATTTCTTTAGACTCTGAGCCTGGCTTTGTTGTCCAGTCGCAAATCCATTGTCCCGTAAAAGTTTTGCCAGCTAATTCACCTAATGTTTTCGTCTTTAGTTCTTCTTTCAATTCTTTACATGTCTCTCGAATAGAATTTCCAATGATAGAAGTTGCTCTTGAGGCAGTAGTCATTCCGGATTTTGCTTCTTTTGATGTATCAACATGAACCTCAATTATATTGGGATCCATTCCGGTCTCTTCAGATAAAAATTGGACTGCCATTGTATTTACACCCTGACCCATTTCTGTCCAGCCATGATGAATTAGAACTTTGTCTGAATTAACAATTTCAATTTTTACAATACCTTCATCAGGCATACCATTGCCGATCCCGGTATTTTTAATTCCACACGCAATTCCGGTAAATTTAGAATTATTAAAAATATCTTTAACTGCTAAAAGTGTTTCCCTAACACCAGCTCCTTTATGGATAATTTGTCCTGTTGAAGTTTGATCACCATCTTTAATGGCATTATCAAATCTAAATTGCCAGCGATCAAATCCACCCTTTTCACATAAATCATCTATACAGCTTTCAATAGCAAAAGTTACTTGGTTTACGCCAAAGCCTCTCATTGCGCCGCATGGTAAATTATTTGTATATACTGCTTTACTTTCTACTTTAACATTTGGAATTGTATAAGCTCCAGTTGAGTGTCCAGCAGCTCGTTCAAGTACTTTCATCCCAACTGAAGCATAAGCACCTGTATCACCAAGAATATCGGCAATTAGAAAAGTTAATTTGCCATCCTTGTTACAGCCTAATTCATATTTCATTCTCAACGGATGCCTTTTAGGATGCATTAAAATAGATTCATCACGAGAAAGTGTAAGTTTAACAGGTTTTTGTAAAATGAATGAACTGAGCGCGGCATGATGTTGCACTGATAAATCTTCTTTTCCCCCAAATCCTCCGCCGTTTGGAACTAGAATTACTCTTACTTTTTCTTCAGGGAGTTTTAGTACTTTTGCAATCTCTTTTCTATCCTCATATACTCCTTGGCCTTGAGAATAAATAATTACTCCTCCTTGAGAGGGAAGTGCAATTGCAGATTCCGGTTCCATGTAAGCATGCTCAATCATTTGAGTGAGATAAGTACCGGATGTAAAAAAATCAGTATTTTCTTTTGCTTTTGCTAAATCACCACGTTTAATAATAGTTTCAGAAAGTAAATTCCCTTTATTATGAATTTTTGGCGCATTCTCGTCAAGTGCTATTTCCATATCAGTAAGAGGGTCAAGAACATCGTATTCTACAACAATTAGTTCAACAGCTTCTCGTGCAATTTCTTGAGTTTTTCCGATCGCAATTGCTAATACATCGCCGATATATCTTGTTGTTTCACCAATATCAATCATCATAGGCCAGTCACTAACAATTAAGCCTGTTATTTTATTTCCGGGAATATCTTTTGCAGTCAATATCTTACTAATACCTTTTAATTTTTTGGCATTTTCTGTATTTATATTATTAATAATAGCCCGTGGATGATCACTAAACTTTAATGCTGCATAAAGCATCCCTTCAAATTTCATGTCATCAACAAATTTTGCTTGACCAAGAGTTAGTTTATCAGCGTCATATTTTGGATGTCTTGTGCCTACCTTACCATTGGATTCTGGCTTTGGTATGGATATATTTTTGCTTAGTGCTTCTGAAGCATATTTTATCGATTCGATTACTTTTGTATAACCTGTGCATCTGCAAAGATTTGGAGTCAGTGATTTTTTAATTTCATCATCAGATGGTGAAGGATTACTATCGAGTAATATTTTTGCCTGCATAACAATACCGGGAGTACAGAATCCACATTGAGTGCCACCTTTTTCAACAAATGCATTTGCAAAAGTTTCTTGTATTTTTTTTTCTATCCCTTCAATGGTTATAACGGTCCCGCCCTCAACTTTTTTCATAGGAGTAACACATGAAAGAACAGCTTTACTATTCAACCCAACAGTACATGCACCACATGAAGCCTGCGGGGAGCATCCATCTTTTGGAGATGTAATTCCCTCAATATCCCGAAGGTATTTTAATAAGGATAATTCAGGGTTTCCCTTAAATTCTTTTTCAACACCATTTAAATAAAATTTCATAAAAACCTTAGCCAAATATTTCTTTTCATTTATATTTTTAAAACAGAATGATCATGTAAATTATTAATTAAGTAAATCATTTCCGAGGCAGTTTCAAGTTTAAGTGGCTCTGATTCTTTAACTTTAGAATTTATTTTAATAATTCTATAGTTGTTTTTATCAAAAGTAACTATGAACTTGTTTGATTCATAAATATAATTATCAGTACTTATTTTTAAAGATTCAAGATTGCCATTGGATTTATAGAGTATCTTATTGTTACTCAAAAAATAGCAATTATCCTCATTGTTAAAACTGCTTTCTGTAAGATAAAATTTGGGTTTTGTAATATATGGGGCACCACTTGTTGGGCAGAATGTATTGCAATTACCGCATTCATTACAGAAATCGCCAATGTTAAATATTTGATTCGTTTGATCTATGTTTAAGTAATCTACGATTCTAATACTAACAGAATTGTTTGTATCTACTTCGTAAATCGGGATATTGGCTTTCTTAGCTTCAAATGATACATTGGAAAAATTAGGACAAACGCCAATGCAAATATTACAAATGTCATTACAATAAAGGCATCTATCGGCTTCATTTACTGCTTGTTCGTCACTCATATTGGGATGAACTAATTCGAAACTATGTCTATTATCCAGATCAATCTCTGGCAGCTTACTCCCATATTCTCTTTTCGCTTGTTTTTTTTGAAACTCTGCAAGTGAAAGTTTCAGTTTAGAAGCAGGTTCCAATGCAGTAAAATTAAATTGGTTATTTGCACGCTGCATGATCTTAATGGCAGTATCTTTCCCATCAGCGATTGCATTTATTAAGGAGTCTGCGCCTCTAGTGGCATCACCACCGGCGAAAACGTTTTTAAATTGCGTCTCACCATTTAAATCAATAATTAGTTGATCGTCATCAATAAAATCTAAAACTGTATCTTGGCCAATTGCAGTAATAATAGAATCAAATGTCATTGTAAATTCTGAGTCTTTAACCGGTAATGGTCTTCTTCGTCCACTATCATCGGGTGCACCCAATTCCATTTTCTGACATTGTAATTCTAATTGACCCTCTTTATCAAAAATAGAAAGGGGAGCAGTTAATTCAAAAATGTGTATACCTTCTTCAATCAGAGCCTTTATTTCTTCTGGATCAGCAGGCATTTCAGAAATAGATCTTCTATAAAGAACTGCTACATTCCCATCTTTCCCAACTAATCTTTTTGAAGTTCGTGCAGCATCAACCGCAGAATTTCCTCCTCCGATTATTGCAACTCGTTTGCCTAGATTAATACCTTTATTTCTTCTGACTTTCGATAAAAAAGAAAGTTGATCATGGACATTAGCCAAAGATTCGCCGGGAATATTGAGGTTTTTACCTTTTTGAGCTCCAATGCCAATATAGATAAAATCGCTTGAAGTTTTTATTTTATTAAATAGTTCTCGATCTACTTTTTGATTATAGTAAAAATTTACTCCAAGTGATTCTATAATGTCAATGTCTGCCTTAATTTGTTCGTCAGTTATTCTAAAAAAAGGAATTGAATCAGAAGCCATTCCACCTGCAAATGATTTGCTTTCAAAAACATCAACATCAAATCCTTCTAAGGCTAAAAAGTAGGCGCAGGATAATCCGGAAGGACCTGCACCAAGAATTGAAATTTTTATACCATTTTTATTTTTTACAATTAAATCAAGTTTTCCATCAAACTTCTCTGCATTAAATCTTTTAATACCTCTAATTAAAAGAGGATCGTCGTAGTTTATTTTTGTGCATTTTGTTTGGCAGAGATGATCGCAAACATTGCCGGTTATGTTTGGCAATGGATTATCGTGCAGAATTACCTTATATGCTTTATCAAAATCACCTACCGCTGTATGAAACATATATTCGGGAACATTCTGATCAACGGCACATGCTTCAATACATGGAGCATGAATACAATCATAAGTAGTTAATTCTCTTTTCGTTTTTATATTTTCATAAGGGAAAAAGGACTTATGATAAACTTTCTGATCCAGCACAGCAGATGAATATTTTCTTAAATTTGCTAGTCCTGATTTAGCTACATTTGCTTTCTTACCAACCTTAGTGATAAAATCATTAATTGAATTTACTTGTAGAGATTTAAAATTTTTCTCAAGCTCCTCAAAATATTGAGTTAAACGTAAATAACCACCCGGTTTTAATAAATCAGAACAAACTGTAATTGGCTTAAGATTGCAAGCTAAAGTATCTGAAACATTAAATGCGTCAACTCCAGCTGAAAATGAAATATCTAAATTGCCACCAAAATCACTTTGAAGTTTTTCTGCAACGTTAATACTTATTGGATGTAGAGCTCGTCCACTAGTATAAACCATCTTCTCTTTTTGAGGAAGCCAATTTGTTGAGTTTAGTGATTCCAAAGTGTTTGTTAGTTTAAGACCAAATTCAACATTGTTTTCTTCTGAACATTCTTGAAGCGATTTAATCATACTAAGAGCATCTTCATACTTTAGGTCATGTTCAAATGCTTCATCCGGAACATTCAACTTATAACCAAGTTTGTCATTAAGAATAAAACGCAATCTTTCGGGACCAAGCAAAGTCGGATTTAATTTTATAGTTGTGTGAAGTCTCTTTTCTTCAATTAAATATTTACCAATTTTTTCAATTTCATCACTCGGACAACCATGCATCGTAGAGAGTGTGATGTTATTAGAAATTTCGTTTGGAATGTTAACTTTATGAATATCAGGATAAAACTGTGAAAGGATGTCTAATTTTTCTTCTTTTTCAATTTTACAATCTTTCATTTTATTGAAAAACCATTGTACATTTGATTTTAGTATTCCCTCAAGATTATAACCGACACTTAGATTAAAGATAAAACCGGATTCACTTTCATCCCATCCAAACTTATTTTTTAATAAATGTATTAAAATCCAAGCATTCAAATATTCATCGAAAGAATCTTTGATTTTTAACTCTTGAGACCATTCGCAATTGTAGCCTTCGTCTTCCATATCAATGCAAGGCTTAGTAACTTCAAGTTCATCTAGTGTTTGTACGGTTTTTAGCTCTATATACCTTGCACCAACAAGCCATGATGATATAATATTCTGCGCCATTTGAGTATGTGGTCCGGCTGCAACACCTAGTGGAGTATCAAGCGATTGACCATATCTCTGCATCTTAAAAATGTGTGATGATTTTGGAACAAACAGATTCTCCTTATATAAGCCAAAGATTCTATTATGCTTTTCTTCCGCAATTATCCATTTGTATAATCTTTCTATTGATATTCTGTAAAATTTGTCGCTCATAGATTAGTTATTATTTGAACTCTATAATCAATATTTACATGAGAATTTTTAGGTTTATAATTCATTTATGATTAAACTCTGTTATTATTCCCGTTTTTAATTTTTATTATTTCTGCAGCAATACTTATTGCTATTTCTTCAGGAGATTCGGCACCTATTTCTAATCCTACTGGCGTGTGCACTTTGCTAAATAATTTAGGATCAATGCCTTCATCTTTAAGATGCTTGAAGATACTTTGAGATTTTTTTGAACTTCCCATCAGTCCAATATATTTAAGATTCAATCCGATTATTGATTTTAATGCTTCTTTATCTCCATCATGATTTGGTGTCACAATTACTGCGTAAGATTTTTTTGATTCATTCATATAATTTTTCACATCACTATATTGGGTGACTATTTTTTTATTGGCAAATGTGTTTTCTTTCATAGTTATTATTTCTTCCCTCTGGTCGAAGGTAACAACATAGAAATCTAATGTTGCCATTGCTCTGGATACTGCTAAACCAACATGACCGCCACCAATTATATAAATTGTATTGAGCAGACCAATATTTTCTTCATACTGCCAATCACTGTCATCATTAAAAGATAGTAAAATATCATCAGAATTTTCTTTCATAGGCACATAATCAAACTCAGAAGCATTAATTATTAAAACTCCTTTAATCTGCTCTTCCAAATTATCAATTATTCTCTTAACGGTATCCCGTTCACTAATTGTTAAGGTGCGAACTATTAGTGTTTGTGAGCCGCCACAAATCAATCCAGATGAGTGCCCTTCCTTCGTTTTACTATGATGAAGCTTCCTAATAAAATTTACAGGTTCCGGCTGACTAAGTGTACCTCTTATTTCATTTAGAATGTCAAATTCCATTATACCGCCGCCAATTGATCCGTAGGTTTCAACATCTTCGGAAACAGCCATTTTAAAACCGGATTTTCCTGGAGACGACAAACTAGATTCAGCAACTATAAGTAAGTTAACTTTGATGTTTCTGTTAATTTTATTATAGATAAATATCCAAAGATCGAGTTCTTTCATATTCTTTTATTATTAGTTTCAGAAATAAATTCGGATAATTTTAGTTAGTAAATATTGAATTATTCTTAGTCAATTAATTGTACAACTCCATTAAAACTTTTTCGGGTGTGATAGGCGCTGATATTGTAAAATCTTTTTCAGGTCTAAAAGCTTGCATTGCATTAAGAATTGCAAAATATGATCCAATTCCATACATCAATGGAGGTTCACCAATTGCTTTTGATTTTAATGGCCCAAATCGATTTTCCGAGTCTTTAAGAAATTCGACTTCAATTATTTTTGGGATCGAATATATATCAGGTATTTTGTAAGTTGATAATGTGTTTGATAGAAGATTGCCCTCCTCTGAATACTTTATTTCTTCAAGTGTTAACCAGCCGATACCTTGAACAATCCCACCCTCCAATTGACCCAAATCTATTTTTTGATCAATGCTTTTGCCAAAATCATGCACAACTTTTACGTAGTCAATTTCATAAATTCCCCGAAGACAGTCTAATGTTACTCCTGTAATTGAAGTTCCATAAACATGATATGCAAAGGGATTTCCTTTACATAGTTTTTTATCAAAATAAATTTCCGGGGTGGAGTAATATGCGTGTGATGATAAGTTTACTCTATTCATGTAAGCTTTAAGTATAAGTTCATTCCAATTTAAACTTGTAGTTTTCCCATCTGAATAAACTTTTTCATCAACAATTGAAACCTGGTCTGATTCACCAAGCCCAAGCTCTTCTGCCGCAAACTTTAATAATCTATCTAAAATAATTTTTGATGCCTTAATAGCCGCATTGCCATTCAAATCAGCTCCGCTGCTTGCTGCAGTCGCAGAGGTATTTGCGATCCTTGTTGTATTCGTTGTTTCAATCTTAATTTTATTTGCATTGACAGAAAAAGTTGTCGCTACTGCTAGTTTAATTTTTTCATTTACCCCTTGACCCATTTCTACGGCAGCGGTGCTAACACCAATACTTCCATCAGTATAAATATGTATAAGTGCACTTGCTTGATTTAAAAATGTATTAGTAAATGAAATTCCGAAACAAATTGGCATTACAGCAATACCTTTTTTTAATAACTTATTTCCTTTATTAAAACTTGCTGCCTCAGTTTTAAGTTCAGAAAAATTAAATTTTTCTTCAGCAGTTTCCCAACTTTCTACAGATTTTGCATCACTCGCTTTTTGACCGAAATAAAAAGAATCTTTTTCTGTAATCAAATTAGCTTTTTGAATATCTGAGGCATTTACATTAAACTGTTTTGCAGCTTTATGAATAGCAGCTTCTATGACAAATTTCCCTTGCGGGCCTCCAAATCCTCTAAAAGCTGTGTTTGGCACTATGTTGGTTTTACAACTTATTGCAGTAGCTTTTACATTTGGGATAAAATAAGCATTTGTTGCATGAAATAATGTCCTTTCTAGAATTGCAGGGGAAAGATCAGCCACTGCTCCAGCATTTTGATAATAAGTTGCTTCATAAGCTAGAATTTTAAAGTTTTTTGTTAGACCAATTTTATAATCAGATGAATAAGGATGTCTCTTTCCGGTCATATAAAGATCTTCAATTCTGGAAAGTATCAACTTAACCGGTTTTTTTGTAATATGCGATCCAAGTGCTGTTAGCACAGCCCAATGTGTAGCTTGGTCTTCTTTTCCGCCAAAAGCTCCACCAAGTCTAAGAACATCGACTTCGATCTTATTCATTGGAACATTAAGTACTCTCGAAATTACTTTTTGTACAGCTGTTGGGCTTTGGGTTGAGGAAATAACTCTTAGTTGTTTATCTTCTTTAGGAATTGTTATAGCACCTTGCGTTTCCAGATAAAGATGTTCTTGCCCGCCACTTTCTACCGTACCTTCTACAATTAAGTCACACTTATTCAATGCTTCATTTACATTGCCGCTTTCAAATGTTTTGGGAGGCATAATTAGTAAATTATTCTTATATGCTTTTCGTGGATTTACAACAACCTCTAACTTTTCAAAATCAACTAAAATTCTGGCTCTTGCATTTTTTGCTGCTGTCTCATCCTCCGCTATTATTAATGCAATTGGTTCACCGATAAAATGGACTTCTTCTTCAGCTAGAAGAGTTTCGTCTTGAATAATTCCGCCAACTTGATTAATGCCTGGAATATCTTTAGAAGTTAAAATTTTCACAATACCTGGAATTTTCGCTGCTTCATCTAAATTGATATTCCTTATTTTTGCGTGAGCTACTGAAGAAGTAAAAACTGATGCATAGAGTGTTCCTTCCGGCACATTAAAATCATCAATAAAAAGTGATTCACCTCTTACATGTTTGAATACATCCGAATTACTCATACTAATACCTCGGATGAAATAATAGAAGGGAATAACTCAATAAAATGCGCTTTAATTAGCTGTTGAGTAAGCAAAGATTTATACTCTGCGCTACCTCTAATATCACTAATCGGGCTAATTTCAGAAAGTGCAATTTCAATAGTTTCAAGAATTAAACTTTCTGATAATATTTTATTTTCTAAAAATGAGGATGTTTTTTCAAGATATAGTGGAATTGGTGCAACACCCCCAACTGATAAAGAAACATTTGCTGTTTTTTTATTCTCAATGTTAATTAAAATTGCTGAGTTTACACTTGCAATATCCAAGTGTGTACGCTTGGAAACCTTTTCAAAATTAAAAAAAGAATTCTCATCCGGAATATCAAAAGAAATTGATTCAATAATCTCATCATCTTTTTTTACTAAAGTTTTATATCCTTTATAAAATTTATTTAATGGAATAATTCGTTGTGAGTTTGATGAATTTCTAAGGGCGAGTTGTGCATTTAGAGCAAGAAGAGTAATTGTAATATCTGCTATTGGCGAAGCATTAACAATATTACCTGCAATTGTTGCACTATTTCTTATAGGAAGAGATGCGAATAATCTAAATAATTTATCAATTTTAATCAAGGTTCCGCTTAGTTTAAGAAAATCATTTAAATCTTCAACTGTTGCAGATCCGCTAATAATTATTTTGTCTTCTTTTAACTCAATATTTGGTTTGACAATATTTTCAATAAAATCAACATCTGATTCTAATAAATAATCTGCTTGTTGAACAAAAAGATCAGTACCTCCAGAGATTAAAGTATGACAATCAATTTTTCGTTTTTTTTCAGTTTCATTATTTTTAGAAATATTTTTTAACATTTCTGTTATTTTATTAAAATATTGTGGTATTATCTTTTTATTAATCAAGAAAGATAAATCTAAATGTTCTTCGTCTTTAACCACATTCTTAATTGACTTTAAAATTGAATGGTAACCTGTACAGCGACAAATATTTCCTGCAATTGAATTTATTGCTTCATCATAAATGAATTTATTTGTGTTGAGCAAGTAACCTGTAAATGATATAATAAATCCTGGTGTGCAAAATCCGCATTGAGATGCACCTTCATTTAAAAAAGAGGTCTGAATGGGGTTTAATTCCTCCTGGTTTAAACCTTCTATTGTAACTACATGTTTTCCTTTTACTTTTAAAATAGGGAAGAGGCAAGAATTTATTACTTTATACCTAACTTTACCATTTTTAATTTCACCGAGTAGAACTGCACAGGCACCGCAGTCACCTTCTTTGCAAACTTCTTTTGTCCCTGTAAGTCGTTTATTTTTGCGGATAAAATCAAGCAGAACTGTTGCTGGATTTAGTTGCGTAGAAATAATTTGATTATTTAGTATAAAAGTTATTTCAATTTCCATTGTAACTAAAAAAATATATTAACTTTTATTAAGAATCAATCATATTAAATATATATTTAATTTATAATACTTTTAGCCCTAATAAAGGATTTTTAATCGCTTTCAATAATTTTAGAAAAATCTCAATCCATTCCTTTTGTTCCAATACTGGACACAGCAGATACTTTATAATAAATTGATACATTTTCTTGAGATTATTAATCTATGGTTTATTTTAAATATTCTCTTTATGAAGAGATTTATAAGAATTTAATAGAATTATTTGTAATTGTGATCTGGCACACACTTTGATTCTTCTTCGATAAATCCAACAAGATAATAAGAATACAATATATGCTTTATCTATAAGAAATTATTTTTGTATACATATACAATTATTTCCAAAACCGGATTTTACGTAAATTTATTGACAAATGGGAAAAAGACTAAAATGATATTTGTATTAAATATAAAAATAGTGAACGAGAATAAATTTTTTTTAATTTTCTATAAAACTTTTTAAAATTAACTAAACTTTTTATCAAAGCTGCCGATTGTATAATTGAGCTTAGAGCAATAAATTCCTCATGGGTCCTCTTTGGCGTTAGATAATAAGAAAATTGACATCTAACGCCATTTTATTTTTAAACATTAAATAACATGTAAAATCATTTTATGAAGAGATTCAATAAGGGAATCGGCTATAGATTACTTAGTATCTATTACAAAACTAAGTAAAAATTGATTTTTGGAATGTTAACCAGGAATTTTTTCAAAATAATTTATTTTGTAAATTTTGATGAGGAGAATCAAGGATTTTCTTAGAATTGGTTTTGATATAAAAGTAGGGACAACAAAACGGTTGTCCCTACTCAAATTAATTATTTAGAAATGTTTTCGTTCCATTCATTAAGTTTTTTTGCTGCAATATCTCTACCTCCAATTCCAAACGCAATTGCAGCGGCAACTGCCACAGCTCCTAAAATTAGACCAAATGCCATATTAATAATTTCGTTTGCTAATCCCATATGTCTTAGGGCCATTGCACCGGCAAGAACAATGATAGAGATTCTAGCAATCAATGCTATTGTAGATGCGTTAGACAAATTACTACCTTTCAGGGTATCACTAGCAAGATTAGCGAAATATAAGCCTAAGCCTAAAATCACCAATCCAAATAAAATATGACCGCCTAAAATAGTTAACTGAGTAACTATATCAGATAATTGATTAAAGCCTATAGTGTCAAAAGCTTCGATAAAAGCAAAAAGCATCATGGTTATTAAAACTAAAAATCCGATAATCTTTGATGGAGCTTTATTGCCATCTGAAGGAACTTTTTGTAGACCAAGAAAAATAAATAAATTATTGAATCCAACTCCGCTTAATAGGTTTTCAACAAATCCTGAAAGAACTTTAGCGATAACAAAAGAAATTCCTAAAATAACAGCTGCCGCAAAAATTGAAGGAATTGCTTCTAGGAATTGATTTAACATATTACTTGCCGGAGTAGTAATTGCATCCAATTGTAGAGCATTCAATCCAGCGACAATTATTGGAATAAGAATAATAATATAAACTATCAGTCCAATAAGAGATGATAATTTTTGTGATCCAAGCGCATTACTCACACCAACTTTTTCACTTAGTTTATCTAAACCTACAGCTGAAAGTAAACTGGAAACAATTTGACGAACTATTTTAGCGACAAACCAACCTACAAAAATTATTATTGCTGCAGTAAGAATGTTAGGGAGAAAATCTAAAATTTTGTTTAGCATCCCTTGAACTGGCTCTAATAAACCGCCAAGATTTAATGCTCCTAAAATTCCGGGCAGAAAAATTAGAAATACCAACCAATATGCAATATCACCAAGTGATTTTGAAACGGGAACACTTTTTGAATCTTCAGAACCAGTTTTTTCACCAATTCTCTCATCAACTTTTAATGAACCTAAACCGGCAACAATAAGTTTTCTTAAAACAGTTGCTAGCAGCCATGCAATTAGAAATAGAGCACCGGCTCCTAAAACTTGCGGTAAGTAACTTAGTACTTGGTCGAGTAAATTATTTAGTGGTTCTGTGATGATGGTAAGTTGTAATGCTTGAAAAAAAGCAACAAGTACAAATAGCATTAAAAACCAAAAGACTCCCCTAGAAATCGTATGCTCTAATTGAAAAGGTTTTTTTGAACCTTCTGCATTAAACTTTGCAGCAATTTTATCATCAATTTCAGTCTTTTTTAATATACTTTTTACAACGCTGGCAATAATGGAAGCAACAATCCATCCAATTACCAGAATAGCAATTGCTCCTAGTAAATTTGGGACATAATTCCCGATCATTTGGGTTATGTCGGTAAAGATATTTTCCATTAATTCCTCCTTGTTTTAAGTGATTAAATAAAGATTAAATAATATAATTAATTCTGGTTATTAAATTCAATTATTTCTATTCTCCTATTTAGGATTTTACCTTCTTCAGTTTTGTTTTCTGCTATCGGATTTGATTCCCCTAAACCAATTGCCTTAATACGCATTGCGTCAATTCCTCTCTTTACCAGCCATAATCTAACTGCATCTGCTCGCTTTTGAGATAACTCAATGTTATACTCTGAGCTGCCGGTATTATCAGTATAACCCCGCACTTCAATTTTTAAATTTGGATCATTCTCCATTTTTCGAAGAGTAATTAATAATTCTTTTTCTGAATTTTGAGATAAATCTGCTTTATCAGATTCAAAAACAATTCCTCTAAGAACAATAGATTTTGTTGAATTAACTATTGTATCATTTGTGTTTTCGAATTTAATTGGATTATCAGCCACTAGTGGATTGGTTTTAGTTCGCAGAATTTCGTCACCGTCGCTTAAGCCATCACCATCAGAATCATAATTATTTGGGTCGGTTTTATATTCAAAAATTTCTTGCTTATCATTAAGTCTATCCTTATCACTATCTTTTATTTTTGGATTAGTCTTATAGATGTTTAATTCATAACCATCACTTATTCCATCGTCATCACTATCCTTATTATTAGGGTTTGTATGATATTTAATTACTTCATCATAATCCGATATGTCGTCACCATCAGAATCCCTTGAAATAGGGTCAGTTTTATAGACTTTGATCTCTTCATAATCATCAAGGGCATCACTATCAGTATCCTTGGACAAAGGATTACTTCTAAAACTGACTTCTTCACCATCTGTTAGTTTGTCCCCATCGCTATCTGCATTTTTAGGATTTGTCCCAATATCATATTCCATTTTTGTTGAAAGGCCATCATTATCTTCATCATTATTTTCACTTCCCATTACGAATGTAAGTCCAAAACCAAAATTAAAATACCCATCATTAACTTTCGGATTATTAAAGAAATTTAAATCATCGGTGGAAGTAAATGTGTAACCTCCGCTGATATCCAACAGGGTATTTTTAGCAACAGTAATCTCTATACCTCCTCCAATTGGAATTGATGAATTCCAACCAATTTCTTTTGATTTCTTAATTGAAGTAACAGATGGTAGTTTACTAATATTCCAACGCACCATTCCCAAACCGGAATATAAATACGGATTAGCATCATTTAATCTAAATGGGCTAAATATTATTCGAAGATCAGTCGGAAAAATTTGTGTGCTCCAATTTTTATTGTTGAAATCTTTTCCGTTCAATTCTCCAATACTAACTCCTATTTCTCCCTCTAAAAAAGTATTTATTTCGAAACGCAAGAAGCCTCTGCCGAGTAATGATAAACGGTAAGCGTCGGTATCGAACTCAGTGCTGGGGCTTAGTAAGTGACCTTGGAGGCCGTATTTAAAGGAATAGTCTTTGAATTGTGAATATGATGTTTTAAGAAATAAAGTAAAAAATAAAATTATTAAAAGTAGATTTTTCATAATATCATGGGAAGGTTAAGTTCTAAAAAGGAAAGAGGTTGTGTTTAATAGGTAAAAAATTAATAATTAGATTTACCATTAATAAACACAACCTCTGGAAAAGTTTTACTTAATTCTTACAAATTCAATTCTTCTATTTAATCTTCTTCCTTCTGCAGAATTATTATCTGCTATAGGATTTTGTTCACCGTAACCTTTAGCAACGATACGATTAGGATCTACTCCTTTATTGATCAACCAATTTCTAACTGAATTTGCTCTTCTTTCAGATAATGCCAAGTTTGATGAAGCTCGACCTACATTATCAGTGTAACCCCTAATTTCGACACTCATATCAGGATAAACATTGATTGTAACAAGCGCACGTTTTAGGATAAATTCACTCTCGGGTGTTAGGTCAGCACTACCCGTTGCAAATGTCACACCATCAAGGACAATCGGAACTGACATATCAAGTATAACATCATCTTCAGGGTTAAGTGGGTTTGTACCTCTGTCAATTTCCACTTTATCAGAAACTGTACCTTCATCAGTATCCTCTTTTGATGGATTTGTATTATACTTAAAGATTTCATCACCATCTGTTAACCCATCATTATCTGAATCTTTATTTATGATAGATGTTTTATACTTGTTTAGTTCATCTCCATCCTTCAAACCGTCATCGTCAGAGTCAGATTTAATAGGATTCGATTTTGTTTTTGTTATCTCATCATAATCTGAAATACCATCATTATCCGAATCGCTTCTTAGCGGATCAGTTTCATATTCAAGTACTTCATCACCGTCAGATAGTCCGTCAGAATCAGTGTCCTTATTGTTTGGATTTGTAGTATAATTTCTAACTTCATCGTTATCCTTCAAACCATCCATGTCGCTATCTTGCCCAAGTGGATTAGTTTTATATTGATTAAACTCCAAACCGTCAATAAGACCATCACCGTCACTATCTGGATTTTCCGGATCTGTACCTATTGCTTTTTCTTGGTCCAGAGTAAGACCATCCATATCACTATCAGAACTTCCAGACTCACCAGTGAAAACTAAACCAATTCCAGCATTCCAAAATCCATCATCTTCCTGACTTATAAAATAATCTAAATTATCAGTAAATGAGAAATTATAACCGCCGGAAATATCTAATAAAAGGGAATTGGCTAGTTTTATCTCAAATCCTACACCGACTGGCAAGAATAAATCAAAACCATCTTCTTCGGGAGTATTACTATTTGATGCGATTGGTTTATCTTTAATGTCCCACTTCAGCATTCCAGCTCCGAAATAACCATAAGGATTTATAGATTCCAGATCGAATGGACTCAATAATAATCTTAAATCAGCAGGTATTATTGAAGTTTCCCAATAATTATTTTGGGAATCTTCGCCGGCAAGCAATCCGTAACCGGCTCCAATTTCAAGATCCAATAAATCTATTAATCCAATTCTTAAAAAGCCTCTTCCAAGATATGAAGGTTTAATATTGTCATTACCAAAATCTCCATTTTGTAAAAGGCCAAACCCTTGAATTCCCCCCTTAAGCCCATAATCATTAAATTGGGCGTAACCACTATTTATAGTGAGAAAAAGGAATGCAGAAACTAAATACAAAATAAATTTTGTGCGCATTTTTCTACCTATAAATTATTTTTTTAATAAATCTCTTATTTCACTTAAAAGAGTTTCTTCCTTAGAAGGAGCTGGAGGAGCAGCTGGTTTTTCTTCTTCCTTCTTCTTCATTGAATTCATACCTTTAACTACCATAAAAATTGCAAATGCAATTATTACAAAATCGATAACAGTATTTATAAAAGCACCATATTTAATTACAACGGCATCAGCAGATTCAGTGGCTTCTTTTATAACAAATCCTAATTGAGCAAAATCTACACCGCCAAGTAGCACACCAATTGGGGGCATTATTACATCTTGAACAAAAGAGGATACAATTTTCCCAAAAGCACCGCCGATTACAATACCAACGGCCATGTCAACTACGTTACCGCGCATTGCAAAATCTTTAAATTCTTTCATCATACTCATTTTTAGGTCTCCTTTAAATAAATTATGGTTAAGTTTAAAACAATGTGTAAGTTATACCCAATTGCAAAGCTTCTTTTAATTGTGTTTTTAAACTCTGATCGACATCGTAAACAACAAGTATATTGAGATTAACATTTATCAATTTGGTCACTTGAGCTGTAAATATATTATCCCATCTTACATCCCAAATGTCAAGTGCATCGAATGTGCTGAAAAGTCTTAGTTCCGAAGTGTAAAGAAGGTCATCATCAAGTTTAAGGTTGAGATTTGTAACTGATTCAATGCCAGTATCAAACTTGAACTTTTCAATTTCACTAGTCTCAACATCATCAACATGATAGTTTACAGCAAATGAATCTGTGCTAACAATGGTCTCTTGAAAACCAACACCCAATCTTGTTGTGAAACTCTCCGAAGCTTTATATGCTAAACCTAATGATTGATTTATATAACCGGGATCAAAAAAGTTTGATATATACTGGGCTTTGTCATCTTTATATTTATAACCTTTAGCAAGAACTGTTCTTACAGTATTACTGAAATATGGGTTTGCAAACCAACCTAAATCATGTGTCAGTAGGTTCTCTAAGAAAAATTCGTTATCTGTCGTTCTAAAATCATTAGATCCAAGTTTAGTTCTACCAAAGGCTAATTTTAATTTATTTTCAAATGACCATGGTCCATCATAATAATTTAGGCCAAAAGAAGTATAGGCGGTAAATGCTAATGCTTCTTCACCACCTTGCGACCAGTTTTCTAAAGCTAACTGACTAAGGTTTAATCCAATTACTCCAACCGGGAGCCAAGTTTTTTGAGGTGGCGGTGGTGGGTCATCTTCTGCAAATAATGAAACGGTAAAAGCTAGTAAAAGTAGTAAAATGAATTTATTCATAAATCCTCCTTAGATTTATTTTGTTAATATTTTTGTGATTAGCATCACAATTTAATAAATAAAAATTAAATATACCTTATAATAAGAAGTTAAACTAGTTCCAGTTCCTTTATATCCTCAATCGTCTCATTTGAGAGTGGAATCCAACAAAAATTGAATAATTTAACTGAAATATTAGTTTTACGTGGTTTGATTTTCACAATTTCGAGCTGTTCAATAGTTAAATCAAATTTGTCTTCAAGCTGATCCATGTCATCCTGCAATTTGTCTTGTAGATCGATCAACTGCTGATTTAACCTTTGAAGATTTTCAGAAGCACGGTCTACATCACCTGATTCTTTGAGAATTTTACCAGCAGATTTCATAGCTGTTCCGGCTTTACTTATTGTAGATGTGCTCATCGTTTTTCTTCCAAACAAAGCACCAAGAATGGTAGAGCCTATTGAGATAGCGGTAGATATTTTTTGCTGAGAGGATTGCGATTTTTCACGTTCTATTCTTTCTTCAGCTCTTTGAATTCTGCCTTGAATAGTCTGAACCCTACGAGAATATTTCTCTTTTAGTTTTGCAACTGCTTCATCACGCTGCTCGCGGGTAAGTTGTGAAAGCCTAATTTTAAAGTCACGTGCGTTTTCATTTGGCTTAGAAGTTTGTTTAAGTTCGGGACTATGAAAAACATCAAGTGAATAATTATTTACTAAATGATCTTTAAAGAATTTTTCCCAAGCCGAATAATTTTTTGGGTTGGTTGCAGCAGCAGGAAGATTATTAAACTCAAGTTTCGTTGGCTGCTGTTTTCTAAACACACTTTCATTTGGTATTATTTCATTTGCTTCATCCCAATTTACAGAAATTACATCATTTGTAATTGGCACAACAAAACTGATTGTTTTATCATAATCAATTTTCTTTGTTCTATCGTAAAATCTTACATCTGCAACCGTTGCAACATAAGGTTTATACTTATAGTCAGTCATTAAGTCATTATCAATAACTCTATTTAAGAACAAAGGTTTAATTCCATTTGGAAGTTTAGGATTAGTAATACTGACTTCTGTTGTTCTTACTGCAGGGACAGGTTCTTCCAATTGTTTTTTAGTAGGATTTACCAGAGACTTAATCTGAGTTCTTGTTAATGGTCCGCGCAAATAAGACATTGCCCATCTAGTATAAAAAATTTGGGGATGTTCTTCATTAACATTGTGTAAGAGAAATACTCGCTTATCTAGATTTGAAAGAAGCTCTTCAATTTCACCTCTGTCAAATTTCCCTCCGCCCTCTAAACTAGCGCCTTCAAGTCCGTCCAATACTCTTTTTCTATCACGCTCTGTTTGGAGTCTGCCCAAAAACCAGGTACCAGCATTTGATAAACTCTTATAATCCAAATCAACAGGGTTTTGTGTAGCCAGTACCAAACCTAGTCCGAAAGCTCTTGCTTGCTTAAGTAAAGTTAAAAATGGTTTCTTAGTCGGAGGATTTGAAACTGGTGGTAAATAGCCGAATATTTCATCAACATAAAGTAAAGCTCTTAGACTTGTTGTACCGGACTGCATTCTCATCCAGCTTAATAGTTGATTAAGCAGAAGGGAAGTAAAGAACATTCTTTCCGGATCTGATAAGTGTGCAGTATAGAAAATTGATATCTTTGGTTTTCCATTTTCTGCATAAAATAATTTGTCAATATCTAAAGGTTCTCCTGTTAACCAAGATTGAAATCCAGGCGCAGATAAAATATTATTTAACTGCATTGCTAGTTCGAAACGTTCTTTTTCGGGATAAAATGATTCCAGGTCAAAAACTCCGATTTTATTAAATGGGGGAATCTGAACACTTTCAATTATTTTTGGTAAATCTAAATCATCTCCATTTGCCCAAAAATTTTGTAAAATATTTGACAGTAAAATATGCTCCTTGCTTTTTAATGGGTCTGCATCAATACCAAGTAAACCCAATAAACTTGAAGCAGTTGAAGAAATTCTGTCGCTAAAAATATCCGAGTCATCAATTAATTCTTGGGGAGGTGCAGAAAAAGAATCTAAAATAGAAATTGGTATTCCAGCGTTACTTCCTGGTGTATAAATATTGAAATCTGCAGTTTGCTTCAACATTTTAATTCTGTCTTCGTCTTGTCCCCATTCTTTTAATCCTTTTTTCCATAGAGCAGCTTGAGATTCAGCAAACTCTTCTTCTGTCATATTTTTCCTTTGAGCGTCCGATTTATTAATCCAGGGAAGAAAATTTTCACCTTTTAATTCTGGAAAAGTAAGCATTAAATTTGTAATATCACCTTTGGGATCAATTGCTATTGCGGGTACATGATCAATTGCTGCTTCCTCCAAAAGAGAAATGCACAAACCGGTTTTACCGCTACCGGTCATACCAACGCATACTGCATGTGTGGTTAAATCTTTTGAATCGTAAAGAGTATAATCCTCAGTAATTTTTTTTGAATTATGATCATAATTTTTGCCTAAATAAAAAGCGCCAAGTTTTTCAAATTGATTCATTTTGTAACCTTTTGTTTAACAATTATTTGTGATAAAATAATAAAAGGTTGAGTAAAATAAAATATGATTAGAATTTAAGTTCAGATTTGGAATAATGAATATTGAACCTTTACGGATAAATGTGGAAGGGTGAAAATTGAGAGATAAGTTTTAATTCTTATGTTATGGACACGAATAAACCCCGCACTACTAAAATCTTGAGTAATGCGGGTTTAGCCGGCAGTAAAAAATAAATAATTGATTATTTATAAATGATGAAACTTTTAAATTTCATTTGGCAGTTAAAAACCTTAGTTTAATGCTATTGCGCCGTTAGTCATTACCTCCAAGTGGTTTCTGTGTTTAACAGAGATATAATAGTTATCAGCAGGAAAAGAAAAACTAACTGGACTGCTGCCATCTAACTCTACAACACTTCCATCCTCTAATACAAATGCTGATTGTGATTGCAGTATTATTGACTCATCAGTCTTGTCCCTTAATTGAACAAGTACCCAATCAACGACTTCATTCCCAGGAATACTTGGAATTGAGATTAAAGTTTCAGCATCTTCAGGATAAGGAGAATTTGTATCAACAGTTAAAGTTGCATTCATATTTGTTCCATTGTAAGGACCCTCTAGAAAAATTGTAAGGTTTACACTTACACTATTTGAAAAAACAAATTCATCTGCTCCAATACTTGGATTTGTTAAATTTCTTGTTTCTCCATCAATGTCGGTTTGAATGAGAAGGGGATTAAGTACAGTAAGTTGTGTTCCACCATCATCAATATGTTGTGCATTTACATGCAAATCAGAAATTGAGACAAAATTTGGATCAACATCAAAAGAATTTGAGTTCGTTCCACTTTCTGTTTGAAAATCAGTTAATGTACTACAAGATGTGATATTCCAACGCCCAATATTGCTGCCAGAAGAATGAAGATTATTGAAATCAAAATGAATAAAAGTACTCGTATTGTTACCCTTGATTGCAAAACCTCCTCGATTGTTTGAAAAAATATTATTTCTGATATCAAGATTTGTTGCATTATCTATAAATAGTGCTTGGCTAACTCCAATATTTGTTAATGGATAATCTTCAATATTAACACTGTTATGATAAATATTTATCCATGAACTTGCTGCAATTCCAATTCCATAATCATAGCTTTGAATAAAATTATTAATTATATTATTTGACAATGATCCACTTCCACCATCGCAACCATTTAGAAAAATACCTTTTGGTGCACTGGATGTGGAGTTAATCTTATTTTTTTCAATTAAAATATTATTATCGCAGTTAAATAAGTACAAAGCATATTCACTTCCATTAGTAGTAATTATATTTTGTCTAATCTGTGGCGCTGGTGAATTTTCAATTCTAATTCCATCATCATTACATACAATAGTATTTGAAGTGACTTCTGGAGTACCGACGTCGGAAATGAATATCCCTTTCGAATTACATTGAATATTATTACCAGATATAAGTATACCGCCTGTTGTTGTGCCTGCATCTAGATGAATTCCTCTAGAACCACCAGTGATTGTATTATTTTCAATTTTACATGAGCTAAATCCTCCTTCGTCATCACATATTATAACACTCTGAGATATACCAACTTGTGCATTAGCATAACCATTTAAAACATTGTCTTTTATAATTATTTCTCCATTTAAGTTGCTCAGCTTAATTACATGTGAATATACTGTCCCAAGGGCTTGAATAGTAAGTTTCTGCAAGGTAACATATTCTAAATTGTTTAGTCTAAAAACATAATTATCTGCTGCTCCGGTAGCTTGATAATTAATTGTTACATCTGAAGAATTTCCTGAGGATGATTGAAATGTAACTGTATTTGTTGGGCTTATTCCCGTAATTGGTCCATCGATATCTACTTGTTCATTATATGTGCCGCTCAAAATATTGAATGTAACCGCTCCATCAATTCCAACAAAATACATATAAGTTACTGCTTCATTAATAGTTAGAAAATCACCTGATGATCCAATAGTATATGGACCGTTTAGTGGTGAGGGCATATATTCATCAGCACCAATATAAGGCGGTATATTTCGAGTATCACCGTCTATATCTTCAGTTATTGAAGCAATCTGTATCCCTAATAATCCCGGTGAAGCTGAAAGAATATGTAAATCAGTACTCGAATTAAAAGTTACACTCTCGCTAAAAGAATTGTCGTCCAACAGAGTTGCACTATTATATGCAGATAAATCTGGATAGTCTACACCATTCCAACTTACAAGATCACTACTTTCAGAGAATAAATTATTATAATCGCTGTCTGTTAATTGTCCTAACTCATCTACAAGGGCATATCCCTGATCAGAATTGATAAGCATATTGTTGGATATCTCAATTTTTGAGGATGTCGAACTACCGATATTTATCGCTTTACTACCAACATTTTTTGTTGATTGCGGATCATCTATATTAACAGTATTAAAATAGATATTGGTATAATTGTTACCGTTTAAATTAATTCCAGTTTCAAATGCATGGACAAAATTATTTTTAACAATTCCTCTTAATTGATTAGTCCCATCTGAGAATGAGACAGAAATTCCTGTAGGTCCCGATACTTCATTTTTTTCGATGATAAAGTCATTATCACAATGGAATATATTTATTGCTGGCTGATCTTCATTTACTATGGTATTGAGCCTAATTAACGGTGCATTAGCATTTATCAAATAAATTGCTGTTGAAAAAGTGTTGAAAGTATTATTTATTATCTGCAAGTTCGAAGAGATAAGTCCCGAATTCTGAACCAAAATAATCCCAGTATTACCATCATTGAAAACATTATTATAAAAAATACTATTGTTAAGTGCTGACTGTTTACAATAAATTAAATTTTGTCTGTATGAAAATGGATGCTGTGAATTAATCTGGTAGCCGTTAAAAATATTTCCAGAAAATTCTAAATTTCCCATAGTATTTAATATCGAAGCAACTACAGCATAATCAGTACCGCCAGCTGTAAAAGTAAGATTGTTAAAATTTAAATATTGTGTTTCATCTATGCTCAATACATAATTATCCTTAGTATTTGAAGCTGAGTAAGTAATTTCAACTAATTGAGGATCACCCGATTCTGATTGAAATGTTATTTGGTGTGTTGCACTTGCCCCCGGAATTAATTCTTCAAAACTAAATTGTTCATTATATTGACCATCTAAAATATTAAAAGTAACCGGTCCATCTAGACCATGCAGGAATAGATAATGAGCTGCATCTTTAACGGAACTGAAATCGCCACCTGGGCCAATATAAAAATTACCATTAATTGGTGATGGTTTATATTCGTCAGCACCAATAACAACTGGAACATTTCTGGATTCACCGTCGATATCATTGGATACCGAAGTGAGAGGTGTTGCAAATATTGTTTTAGAAGATCCTTTTAAATGTAAATCTGAAATAGATATAAATGATACTTCTGCAAATTTTGAATTGGCATCTGTCCCGCTTGCCGTCTGAAAATCATTTAAGCTAGCTTTCGGAGCATTATTATATTTACCTATATTATCACCTAATGAATAGAGGACATTATAATCACTAGTAGTATTTGTTTCAGATGGACGAATTACTGCAAATCCGTTTCTCTCATTATTAAAAATATTATTAGTATATTGATATTATCAGTTGTTGATTCAAAAGCAGAAGTTGCAACATCACTAGTTAGGGGAGTATTTTCGATATTAATTGTATTGTGGTAAATGTCTATATTACTCGATGACTCTACTTTAAATCCGATATTGGCAGCTTGTATGAAATTATTTAGAATTGTTCCCCTTAGGATACTTGTCCCGATAGAATTTATTAAATTAATTCCACTTCCCTGATTGGTTGTAGTGTTAATTTTATTTCCTTCCACTTCGAACATGTTGGTTAAAGTATTTAGATGAATTGCGAAACTACTGCTATTATTTGTTATTGTATTATCAATAATTTTCGGTGCGTCAAAGTTAATGATCTCAATTGCTGAACTTTTGGTTGAGAAAGTATTATTTGTAATTTCCATATTTTGTCCTGCGACTTCCGAACCTAAGACTATACCGTTATTACCGTTATTAAATGTATTCAAGTTAAAAATCAGGCCATTTAGTGACCCACCGGAAAGAGAGGCAATTTCAATAATATTTTGCTCCTCTGGTAGGAACGTACCAATATTTGAACTACCCTCAAATATATTATTAGTGAAAGTTAAATTGCCCTCAGTTCCTATAGATCTTATAGCTCTTCCAAGATTATTCGCAGTAAATGTTAAATCCTGAAAAATTAAATTCTTTGCCGATTGTATATCAACTACAACATTTCCGAAAGATGGTTTTATATTTACAGCTGCTGGATTAAGAGACTTTGATACAAAAGTTACAGTATTTGTAGAACTACTTCCAGTAATTGGAGATGTAAGGATTATTTGTTCATCATAAGCTCCATCCTCAATTGCAAAAACCACTGGACCATTAATATTTGGAGTATTTGAGTACAGCGCATTTACAGCATCTGTTATGGTCGGGTAATCACCTGTCGGTCCTATAAATTTATTTCCACTAAGTTGACCAAAAACTGAAGAAGATAAAATCACTGCATAGGTAAATCCTATTATGCTATATTGAAGTATTTTACGAATTTCAAATTTTATAAATGAACTTGTCATTTTAATTCTCCTTGTCTGAATTTTGTGTGCAATTTATATTGAGATATTTAAGAAGTCTACTACCAATAATAGTAAAAATGTTTGTAAATATGCTATAATGTAATAAGATTGACTACCGAAATAGGTAGGAAGGGTGGAATGATGAATGACTGAATTGAGGAATGATGATTGATGTGAAAAAGTTAACATTTGAAGTAGTTCAAAGTAATAAAAATATTCTACTAAATCAATCCTTTTTTTATTGCTGTGGCTACTGCTTCTGATTGTGAGCAAACATGGAGTTTCTTGTATATATTTTTAATATGATATCTAACAGTTTCTGTCGAAATAAATAAATTTGATGCTATTCGTTTATAACCCAAACCTTTTGATATTGCAGTTAAAATTTCATTTTCACGATCACTTAATTTTATTTTTTCTTCTTCATGATCTTTTGGCGCATAATTCCTTAAGAGGTTCATCACTTTTCCAGCAATTTCGGAATTCATTGGCGAATCCGCCTTCATGTGCTTCTTTAATTGATTTAATCAGTTCAATCGGGGGAGTTCGTTTAGGTAAATATCCTGATGCGCCAGCCATTATTGCTTCAAATATTTTTTCATTTTCTTCGTGAACAGTCAGTATTATTATTGTTTGTTCGGGAAAGATTTTTTTTACCTTTTTCATCCCTTCAATCCCAGATATTCCTGGTAAGCCTATATCCATAATCATAACGTCCGGTGAAAGTTCTTCAATTTCTTCAAGCATACTTTCGCAATCACTAAAACTAGCAAGGCATTTGTATCCATCTGTTCCATTGATTATAGCTTCTAATCCTTTGCGAACAAGCTCAACATCTTCAACTATTACTGTGGTAATCATATAAAACTTGTTTTTTGTTTTTGGAATTTCCCTTCAAAAATAACTTTTGTACCCTTATTTATCTCAGAAAAATAATTAATATCTCCACCAATTTCTTTAGCACGGTTTTTCATATTTATTAATCCATTACCCATTTTTTCACCATTTATTTCAAACCCCTTGCCATTATCTGCAAAAATAACTTTAATGCTATTTCCGGTAGTTTCGATTTTTAAGTTGAGAAGATCACCGCCGCTGTACTTAATTGCATTGTTAATCGCTTCTTTGAAAATTAAATATAGATGCTGTCTAAAATTCATTGGTAATCTTACATTTTCAAGTTCATCGAGGTTTTCCACGAGTAAGTCAATGTCAGAGTATTTAAGAACTTCATGATAGGAAAGCTGCAAACGTTTAAATAAATCTTTTAGTGTATCTTTCTTCGGATTAACCAGCCAAACAATATCACTCATACTTTCAATTAAAGATCTTGAGATTGTACTAATATTATTAAGCCCCGACTTAAAATCTTTCTTCTCTTCGGCAACTTGGGCTCCAAGCAATTCAGACAAGATTGAAATTTCCGATAAACCTGAGCCAACACTATCATGTAGATCGGTAGAGATTTTCGTACGCATTTTTTCAACAGTTAATAGATGTCTATAACGATAAGAAGATATGAATGCAATCAAGGACCCTATTGCAAAAAATGCTAATGAATAAAACCACCAAGTTTCCCACCAAGCCGGATCTATAACAAACGATAGGGAAGCGGGTTCACTCCAAAATCCCCATTCATTTCTTGCTTTAACTTGGAAAGAATATTGTCCATCATCTAAACTTGTATACTGTACATGATCACTTCTACTTGTCACCCAATCATTGTCTACTCCTGAAAGACGGTATTGATAAACTATTTTATGATTGTTTGGTGCATTGATTCCTGCAAACGAAAAATTAAGATAATTCTGGTTATAATCTAGAGTTGGGTTATCGAAAAATTTTTCCAGCGGAAAGGGTTTATTAAAAATTTCAAATCCAGTTAAGTAAATAGATGGAGCAGTAGTTGAGGGTCTATCAAATATAGGATTATATTTATTCAATCCATTACTTGTTCCAATCCAAAGATTATTATCTTGATCTACAAAAAGAGCATTTTGACTGCAATTGTTGCTTGCAAGTCCATCCAGTTTAGAAATTTGCCTGCAATTAATTTGCTGTTTCTCAAAAGATAATATATTTAGTCCATTTGGGGTGGAAACATATACATTCCCTAAATTATCTTCAGTAACTGCTCTTATTTCATTACTGGATAGCCCATTATCAGTAGTCACTGTATCAATCTTCCCATCCTTTATAATATTTAATCCGCCTAACTCTGTCCCAACCAGAATAGCACCATCAGATCTTTCACAGATATGAGTAATAGCATTATTGCTTAAACCATTTTCAGTTGTAAAGTGATCGAATTCGCCATTTCTTTCAATGCTAATTCCCTTATTGTGATATCCATAGACAATAGATTTATCTTTTGTTACCATTATATTATTTACATAGTCACTTAGTAATCCATCTTTCACTGTAATTATCTGATACTTATCTCCCGTAATTTTAAAGACACCACGGTAAGTACCCGCCAATATTGCTTCATTATTATAGGCTGTTAATGAGAAAACACTATTCGTACTTTGAAATCTCATATGTCTGCCTTTATCGAATTTTATAATCTCAATAAATTTTCCATCTTTAAATTCGTCAACACCATCTGCAGTTCCAATAAAGATTCTACCGTTTATTTCTGCAAACGATAAGAAATATGAGAATTTGCTATTATCTTTAGAAGTAAATACTATATTGTCATTACCGCTCACAATCTGTAAGCCCTCATTGGTACTTATATATTTTTTATCCGAACTATCGATAAAGAAATTATAAATATTATTATCGATTAAGCCTGATTCTGTGTTGTAGATCTCTAATAGTCCCGGTTTATATATGTTTACGTCGGTAATTGCGCTTGCAGTATAAATGTAACCATTCTTTGAAAGAAATATTTTAAAGAGATGATTATTTGATAATCCATTATCGTTAGTGATTAGTTCGAATGAGCCGTTAGTCCTAAGAATACCCAGCCCAAGCTTTGTAGCCATGTAGCAGGTATTATCATCACCAAAAGCCATGTCCTCAATTTTATTACCTAAGTAATTTAATTCAGGATCAACTTCTTTTATTAGACCATGTTTTAAAGTTAGAAACTGTTTTTCATTTGTGAAGAATATTTCGTCAAGGCTATTAATTGCTAAAGTAGATACATAATTATTTTTTGTGCCGTCATAACCAAAAATAATCTCTAAATTCATTCCGTTAAGTTTCAATATCCCGTCTTCAGTTGCAATGAACAACTCACCTTTAGAGTTTTCTGCAATTTCATGCATAGCTGCTAATTTAATTTCATGTAAAAAGTTTAATTTTACAAGGGTGTTGTTTTTGTAGAGGACAATTCCGTCATCTGTACACATAACCAATGAAGTGTCTTTAGTAAAATGCAATAAGGTGAAAAATCCAAGTTCGTTTTTACCATCTGTAAATAATGTATCCAATTTTTTGTCTTTAAGGGTATTGATTCCACTTTTGCCAAAATTTGCAAAGTAAATTTTTCCGTCAGGACTTTCTGCAATATCAAAAACGTTTGAAGAAATTAATCCATTCAGTTCGGTGTAATTTTTGAAATTTGTTCCATCCCACCTTGAAACACCACCTGCGGTTGCAAACCAGATATAACCCTTACTATCCTCAAAAATTTCTAAGACTTGCCCATTTACCAAACCATCACTAGTAGTAATTGTCTTATGAATTTTAATTTGTGATAGAAGAATAATAGGAAAGAGCAGCAAACTTAAACAAATTTGTTTCAATACTTTAATCTCTTTATTGTTTTACGAATATTTATTAAAAATTATATGAAGTTATAATGAAATACTAAATATTTCAATGATTTTATTATGTTATTAGATGGAAAAAAAAGCCCGGAATCTTTAACAAAAGAAACCGGACTAAGTAGAAATAAATCATTGTTAATTATGTTTTTGCGCAACCTTTGCAAGTACATTCTTTAGCTTGAGCTTTATTTTCTTTCATTTCGGCTTGAGCAAATTTACATCCCTCGCAATCACAGTCAGCTAAGTGAGCTTTCTTCATCATATTATGATCATTATGCATTGCAGCAGATGTAGTTTTACAGCCCACACAGTCACAATCCTTCACATGAGCTTCCTTCATCATTTTCTCACCTTTTTTCATTTCTCCTTTCACTTCTTTGGCTTCAGCACTGCAGCATGCCATATTACATCCGGAACCGCATTCATTTTTCATATCAGTTGGAACCGCTTCAGCCATTTCTTTAGCAAATTTTACATCTTTAGAAACTTGTTCAATTTGTTTTTCAGCTTTTACCTTTTTTTCTTTAGTACTATTTTCAACCTGGGCAATTAAAGGTGCACTTAAAAAAGAGATGAAAAGTGCAAATACTAAAAATTTTATTTTATACATATTGTACTCCTTAATTTTTTTTTGAGATATGGTCATAATAAAAAGATAAAATATCCAATTCAAGTTAAAAATTTGTAAATTAAATGTAACGATTTGTTAATTTATTATAAAAACTTCTTAGGACATTATGAAAATAAAAGCATTGTACATTTATCTTGGAATTATTGTTATAGCCTTAGTTACAATTATATTTATTTCTAATATAGATGAACAAGAAAAAAACATTGCTGGTGATGAAGTCAGTCAAATACCGGATGATGATATTCATCAATCGTTTGAGTCGAATGGTCAACCTTCAAGCACAAACGTAACTCCTGAATTTAAAAGTAAAATGAATGAACTTGATTCTTATATTGCGGAAAACCCTTCTGATACTGTTAAATTAAGAGAGTATGCGGAACTATTAGCTGCAGCTCATAATGAAGATAAAGCAGTTGAGTTATATAATAAAATTTTAAAGATCGATAATAATAGAATAGACATTTTAACCCAGCTTGCAATTCTCCATTTTAATAAAAGTGATTTTATCAAAGCCAATGAATATCTAACAAAAATTCTAATTATTGATCCGCAAAATCTTCAAGCGAAATATAATCTTGGTGTTGTAGAAGCAAGAATTGGAGATATTGCTGCTGCAAAAAAACAATGGGAAGATTTACTTAAAAATCATCCAAATACAAAAATGTCTGATATGGCTAAAGAATCTTTGGAAAAACTTGCTGAAAAATAATTTTATCATGACTAACTTAGTCAAATAAGAAACTTGGTTTGCTTTCCCTATGTTAATTGACTTAGTATTTAATTCTATTTAGAAAAAATTAAAAGAATGAATGTCCTGCAATACCTACTCTGCATCTATAAATTGAGTTAGTTTCAACTTCAGTAAGATAAAGTGTTTTTTTATCATCACCTGCAAACTCAACATTTGTCGGTTTTAGTCCCGGCGTTTTGACGGTTTTAAGGATTGTGCCATCAGGGGAGATAACAAATAAATTCCCGCCACCAAAATGTGCCACATATAAATTCCCTTCAACGTCAAAATTAAAACCATCAGGATCACCTCCTGGTAGTTCAACAAAAACTTTTTTATTTCCAAGTTTTCCATTTTCATTTATTTTAAAGCTTAATATCCGGTTTTTAGCAGATTCACAAACGTATAATCTTCCATCAATTGGAGAAATTCCAATTCCATTAGGGAAAGCAAGTTCAGTTTGCACTAATAAAAGTGTGTCTTGATCAAAATCATAATAAAAAATCCTTCCGTCCAATTTATCTTTACCATAAGATTTTGGATCGGTAAAAAAAAGATTGCCTGTTTTGTCTATGGTTAAATCATTCGGGCGATTTAACGGCTCACCCTCAAATTCCGAAATTAACTTTTTAACATTACCCTCAAAATCAATTATTAGAATTGATCCGTTCCCATAATCAGTGGCAATAATAGAACCGTCACCAAGTGCAAATAATCCGTTTGTTTTACTAAATGTGGACTCAGATGCAACTAAAAAAGTATCAACATAATTATTGGAGATTTTTGTAATCCATCCACCATAACAATTTGAGGAATATAAATTAGATTTACCATCAAAGGTAATTCCCTCTGGAAAATTTTGATTATCCGCTACAAGTTCCCAGTCAGTAAAAGTGATTTCATCTTGTGGATAAGAGAAAGAGGAAAATATTAATAATAAGATGAAAATATTTTTAATCATATTCTAGACTTTCGTTTGATTGTTAAATTTAAATCCCTTTACCGGTTCACGTAAAGTAAGAACAGGGCAGGGTGCTTTTCTAACAACTTTTTCAGCTGTGCTGCCGAATAATAGATGCTCCATCCCGGTATGACCGTGAGTTGCTATGATAATTAAGTCAATATCAAGTTCACTTGCTGTTTCATTAATCTCAACAAAAGGTTTACCAGTTTTAATTACAGTTTCAACTTCAAATTGAGATCCTATTTCAGTTTTAGCCAAACTTTCCAGTTCATCTTTAGCTCTTTCATTCATTTCAATGTCGGAAACAGGAAAAGTTACTTGTCCCATGCTAAAATCAGAAGGATAAATTACGGGTTCAACAACATAAACGAGATAAATTTTAGAATTGAATTTTTTAGCAAAATTGACCGCATATTTAAGAGCATTTTTGGAATAATTTGAAAAATCAATAGGCACTAATATTTTGTTAATATTTTCCATTTCGAAATCTCCTAAATTCTTAAAGATATATTCTATTGTAAGAAATTATTTGATATTAGTCAAATATTCCGGACTCAGCAACTCGCCAAATTTTTTGACATGAAAATCTATTCTCATATAATGCTCTACCGATTATAACTGAGTCAATTCCATACTCTGAATGGTTTTGAACATTTATCAAATCTTTATAGCTGCTAATTCCTCCTGATAGAGTAACCTTAGTATTTGTAATATCCGCAATTTTTTTACATAGCTCAATATTCGGTCCATCCAGCATACCATTTCTTTTTACATCAGTAACAATAAACCTGTTTACTCCCATTTCAACTAACTTTTTGGAAAAATCTTCAGCTTTAATTCCGGTTTTCATTTTTCTTCCATGAATTACAAGTTCGTTATCAATAACATCAATTGCTGATGATATTACTTGAGGCCCAAATTTTTCAAATATTTTTTTAAACTCATCTGGATTTGTAAAGGCAAGAGAACCAATAACTAATCTGAAAGCACCTAAATCCAATGCTTCTTCTGCATCTTCAAGTGTTGTAATACCTCCACCGAATTCTACCGGAATAATTACAGATTCACAGATTTCTCCGAGCAGATCGAAATTTTTATGGGAATGATCATGTGAAGAATCAAAATCTACAACATGAATGACTTTCGCATTTTCTGCTCTCCAGATCATTGCCATTTCAACAGGATCGTCACCATAAGCATTACATCCAAGTTCGGGAATACCTTGAACCACTCTTACTGTTTTTCTATTCTTAATATCAATTGATGGAATTACTAAAATCTTTTTCACTTTAAATTTTCCAATCACCTTTATTTTTAATTGTTTTCCTGCTTATAACTAGCTTTTGAATTTCGTTTGTACCTTCAAAAATACGCAAAATTCTGGCATCACGATAAAATCTTTCAATAGGCAATTCTCTGGAGAATCCCATTCCGCCATGAATTTGAAGAGCCATATCGGCAACTTCAGAAACTGCTTCAGAACAGTATAGTTTTACAATAGCAGCTTCTTGCATTACATCTTTACCCTCATCATATTTTTGTGCTACTTTATATAACATGCTTTCCATAGCATATATTTTAGTTGTCATTTCAGCAATCATAAATTGAATTGCTTGAAATTTGGAAATCGATTTTCCAAACTGCTTTCTTTCCTCAGCAAAATTTACTGAGAGCTTAAGCATTTCTTTGGAGGCCCCTAAACTCGCGGCTCCAATACCAATTCTTCCTGCATCAAGTGTTTTCATTGCAACCGCAAAACCGCGTCCATCTATTCCAATAATATTTTCTTGAGGAATTTTTACATCTTCAAATGTAAGAGTATTTGTCACACTTCCTTTAATTCCAAGTTTTTCTTCATTGGCGCCGACTGTAATTCCGGGGAAATCTTTTTCTACAACAAAACCAGTTATACCCTTTTCAGTCCTTGCAAATACTGAATATACATCCGCAATGGAACCATTTGTAATCCACAATTTTTGTCCGTTCATTATCCAGTTATTTCCATCGAATTTGGCAGTTGTTTTCAAATTAAATGCATCAGAGCCTGCTTCAGGTTCGGTCAGCGCAAATGCTGCAATTTTTTTACCAGAAGTCAAATCGAACATATATTTGTTTTTCAGTTCTTCAGACCCGCCTAAGTAAATTGCATTGGTCCCAATAGATTGATGTGCACCAATTAATGTGGCAGTGGAACCGCATGCTCTTGTTACTTCTTCTTGTGCAATGCAGAATCCGTAATCACCAAAACCTCCTCCACCGTATTTTTCTGGGAATGCAGTCCCAAGCAATCCAACTTCTGCAAGTTTATCTATAAGTTCTTTTGGAATAAACTCATTTTTATCAATTGAAGCAGCGAGCGGTCTAATTTCAGCATCAGTAAATTCTCTTACCATCTCCCTAAGCATCTGAATGTCTTCTCTATTTTGCATAATTTTCCGTATTTATGATTTCTTAAAAATTCAGATACAAGTATAATATAAATTTTAGCAATCTGTAATGCTGAATTTACTGCAAACATATTTTTCATTAAAATTTTAGAGAAAAATTCGAATAGTTCTTTGAATTATTGTGAATTAATTTAGAATTATAAAATAATATTTTTAATTTGTTATATCGTATTATTCAAATGTGCTTCAATTGTAAATAATCATTCAATTAACAATGGGAGTTGAATATGCTGATTAAAAAATCGCTTAAAGTTTTCCTATTTGTAATTTTTAGTTTTTCCTTCTTAAAGAGTTCTATGGCTCAAGATTTACCGGATTCAATAGTTAAACAGCTAGATGAGATTTCTAGCAAAATGATGACTGCCACACTGGAGGATAAGAAATCAAGTATTATTGACTATTATGCAGATGATATAGTTATTATGCCAGATTTTCAACCTGCACTTAGAGGGAAGCAAACATTATCAAATGCTTATAATGAAGAACGAAAAAAAGGATTAAAATACCATTCATTTAATGGAGTTCCTGAAAAAAGATGGATGGTTGCTGATGATGTTTTTGAGAGGGGTACTTTTGGGATGTCTGTTTCTACCAAAGATGATCCCAAACCAAAAGCATACTATGGATCTTATTTCCAAATCTGGGAAAAACAATCTGGTGGAAGTTACAAAATATCCTATATCATATGGAATTTAGATTTCAATCCTTTTTAATTTGAGTTAGCGAAAATATTCATTTTTAGCTCATATTCTTGACTTTTCTGTAATTAATAAGCATATTTAATTTCATGAGCCAAAATTATATCTACAATACTTCCGAAAATAATAAAATCAATATCACCACTTACGGTAATTCTAATTTAGAAGATGGAAACTGTATAATTTTTGTACATGGTTTTAAAGGCTTTAAGGATTGGGGATTTGGACCGTATCTGGCTAATTACTTTGCTGAACATGGAAATTTTGTAATTACTTTTAATTTTTCTCATAATGGAGTTGGAGAAAGTATTTCAGAATTTGATGAACTTGAAAAATTTGCTAACAATACCTATTCAAAAGAGGTTAATGAGCTAAAAGAAATAGTTAAAGCTTATAAAACAGATTTCTTTGGTGAAATTAGAAATGGCAATAAAATTGGTTTACTTGGTCACAGTAGAGGCGGCGGAATCTCAATTATTGCTGCAAGTTTATTAGATGATGTTAGTACTTTGGTTACATGGTCAGCAATTTCAAAATTTGATAGATGGACTGAAAGACAAAAAAAAGATTGGAAAGAAAAAGGTTATATTGAAGCTCTTAATACGCGAACAAAACAAATGATGCGTTTGAATAGTGTATTGCTAGCTGACTTAGAACGAAATGCTTATGATTCACTAAATATTGAAAAAGCGCTAAAAAGATTAAATAAACCTTATTTGATTATTCACGGTGATCAAGATTTAGCTGTTCCAATCGCAGAAGCTGAATTATTATATTCATTTTCAAATAAAGCAAAAACTGAATTTCTGAAAATTAGCGGAACCGGTCATACTTTTGATATTAAACATCCTTTCGAAGGATCAACCAAAGCGTTTAATATGGTTCTAGAAAAGACAAATAACTTCCTTCAAAAATCTTTTAACGAGACAACTTAAACATGGAAATTAAAAATATTGTTTTCATTCTTGTTTTTATAGCATCATTTACATTTTTGGGCTTCAACATTAAAAGACTTATCAGCTATCTTCAAGTTGGTAAAAAAGAAGATCGTTTTGATAACATCCCAACAAGAATTAAAAATGTGCTGAAAGTTGCAATTGGTCAGACCAAAATTTTACGTGATCCTATTGCTGGATTAGTCCACGTTTTAATATTCTGGGGTTTTCTGCTTTTTTTATTTGCTGTCCTCGAAGCAATAATACAAGGATTTTATTCATCTTTCACTTTTGAATTTTTAGGGCCAATATTTTCTCTAATTACAATCACACAAGATGTTTTTGGACTTCTAGTTCTTTTTGCAGTTTTATTTGCATTGTATAGAAGATATTTCCAAAATATTAAGAGACTAGATCACGGTAAAGAGAGTTTAATTGATGCTACAATCGTACTTGTTTTAATAATGTTTGTAGTTCTTTCAATGTTTGGACAAAATATCTCTTCTGTTGCAGCAAATAATTTTCAGCTTAATGATTGGGAAATACGACCAATTTCCGCTAATCTAGCACCAATATTTTATGGTTCTGTTCCAAATTCAGCTCACGTTTATTATGAAATATTTTGGTGGATCCACATATTAGTAATTTTCGGGTTTATGAACTTTCTTCCATATTCAAAGCATCTGCATGTGTTTACATCAATTCCAAATGTTTATTTTGAAAAACTGGGAATTAAAAAGTTTGAAATAAAATCTATTGATTTGGAAGATGAGAGCATTGAACAATTTGGTGCTGCGGATATTGAGCATTTATCTTGGAAACAAATGCTGGATGGATATACATGCACAGAATGCGGTAGATGTTCCGATGCTTGCCCTGCAAATTTCACTGGCAAATTACTTTCACCGAGAGAAATAATAATCAATACTAGAAAACGAACGGAAGAAAAAGCTCCATTGCTTATAAATAATTCTGATAATACAAATGTTCTCGAAAAAACACTAATTCATAACTACATTAAGCCGGAAGAACTTTGGGCTTGTACAACTTGCGGAGCTTGTGTCCATGAGTGTCCAGTTACAATTGAACATTTAGATACAATAGTTGACATGAGAAGGAATTTAGTTCTAATGGAATCTGAATTTCCGAATGAACTAAATGCGGTATTTAAAAATCTGGAAACAAACTTTTCACCATGGGCATTTAATCACCAAGATAGAGCTAAATGGGCAGAAGGTTTGGATGTAAAAACAATGGCTGAAGATTCTGATTGTGAATATCTTTTCTGGGTGGGATGTGCCGGTTCATTCGATTCGCGTTACCAGAAAGTTTCTCAAGCAATAGTAAAGTTATTTAATAAGGCGGGAGTTAGTTTCAGAATTTTAGGAACCGAAGAAAAATGCAACGGTGATACTGCAAGAAGATTAGGTAACGAATATCTAGCACAAATGATGATGATGGAAAATGTGCAAACATTGAACCAGTATAAAGTTCAAAAAATTGTAACCGGTTGCCCTCACTGCTTTAACTCTCTAAAAGTTGAATATCCACAATTTGGCGGAATCTTTGAAGTATATCATCACACAGAAGTTTTAGAGGAATTGCTTGAAAACGGAAAGCTACAATTGAAGGATAATAATGAAAAACACCAAGTTACATATCATGATTCATGTTATTTGGGGCGATATAATGAAATTTACAATTCACCGAGAAATTCGTTAAATTCTATAGATGGAATTAATTTAGTTGAGATGCAGCGTAATAAAGATAGAGGATTCTGCTGCGGAGCTGGTGGCGGAAGAATGTTTTTAGAGGAAACTGAAGGCACAAAAATTAATATTGATAGGACAAAAGAAGCTCTTGAAACTGGAGCAGATACTGTTGCTTCAGCTTGTCCTTTTTGTATGACCATGCTATCTGATGGTGTAAAAGATTTTGAAAAAAGTGAAGAAGTCGCGGTAAAAGATATTGCAGAAATACTTTTAGAAAACACAAAATAAACAATCACTAATATCAAAAGGAGAATAAAATGAGTGATAAGTACACACAAATTATTGAGTTCGTAAAGGAAATGGAAGCTGATGTTGAGAAGTTTTATGTAAAAGGTCAAGCTGCTGCTGGAACTAGAGTTCGTAAGGCATTAAGTGAACTTAAAAAAATGGCTCAGGATATGAGAAATGAGATTCAAGATATTAAAGCCGAAAGAAAAGGTTAGTAATAGATTTATTATTTTTCTAATTATTTAAAGGCTGTTATTATAGCAGCCTTTTGCTTTAAATATGAATTCTAAACACTTTCTTTTTTACTTGATAGTAGCATTTTTTATCTACTGGTTAATTACGCCATATTATCCGACGCTAGATGTTGAAGAAAAAACTGATAAAAATATAATTGACAAAGTTGATTCGACGATTTCAGTAATGTTTTCAGCAGTTGGTGATATAATGTGTCATTCAACACAGTACAATTATGCTTGGGTTGAAGGTGATTCATTTGATTTTAACCCGGTCTTTAGTATAGTCGGAAATTATCTAAAAGAAAAAGATGTACTGATTGGTAATTTGGAAACCGTTTTAGCCGGAGATACAAAAAATTATCTTGGATATCCGTTTTTTAATACTCCGAATGCATTAGCTGAGGCATTAAAAAAGACTGGTTTCGATTATATTACAACGGCCAATAATCATGCTAATGATCAAGGTGTTGATGGTATTGATCGAACCTACAAAGTTCTAAAAAATTTAGGAATTAATCCGTTAGGTACTGCTGTCTCTGATTCCTTTTTAACTGATAAAATTTATGAGAAAAACGGATTAAGGTTTGGTATTTTAGCTTATACTTATGGGACAAATTATAATTCAAGTTCTTTAAATCCTGAAAAATATGTAAAACATATAGATACATTAAAAATAAAAAATGATATAAAAAGGTTAAGGGAAGATAATGCAGAAGTGGTTTTAGTCTACTTCCATTTTGGTTATGAATACCAAACTCAAATATCTGACTATCAAAAAAATGTTGTTGAAAGCACAATAAACAGTGGAGCTGATATAATATTAGGTGCTCATCCGCATGTTATTCAGCAATTTGAAAGATTCCCAACCAAAGATGGCAGAGTGGATACCGGTTTTGTAGCTTATTCTCTTGGCAACTTTATTTCTAATCAAAGGTGGCGTTACAGTGATGGCGGTCTAGTATTGAATTTTGAAATAACTAAAAATATCTACACTGATTCAATTTACATCTCTAATGTAAATTATCTGCCTATCTGGCTATTTAAAGGTAAAACCAAAAGGGGAAGAGATTATATCTTAATCCCTTCGAGTGATTCTACAATTGCAAATAATTTCGACTTCATGACAGAGGCTGATACTGATAGTATGCACAAATCGTATTATGATACAGTAAACCAATTAACATCTAAATCAGATTATCCCAAAATTGATAGAATAATAAATTCTAATTAAATGAAAACAAAAGCATCTCTTTCAATAATATTTATTACGGTCTTTATTGATTTGCTTGGATTTGGCTTATTAATCCCAATTCTGCCAACATTTGCAAGTAAAGAATTAGCAATTACAGATTTTGAGATTGGAATTATTGTTGCTTCATTTTCATTTATGCAATTTATTTTTAATCCTATTATAGGTAGTTATTCAGATAAAGTTGGCAGAAGACCAATAATATTAGCTTCATTACTCATTACATCAATATCTTATATAGTTTTCAGCTTTGCAACTTCATTTTTAATTTTACTTTTTTCCAGGATGCTTGCCGGATTTGGTGGCAGTAATATTGCAGTTGCTCAAGCCTACATTGCAGATGTAACTACCGAAAAAGAGCGTACAAAGGGCATGGGAATGATTGGTGCTGCTTTTGGACTGGGTTTTGTTTTTGGTCCTATGTTAGGCGGGATTTTATCGCAATATGGCTATGAAGTAGTTGGTTATTTTTCTGCCGGTTTTTCATTTCTTGCCTTTTTATTCGCGACATTTTTCCTAAAAGAGTCAATAGTTAAGAAACAAACTAATATGAGAAGAAATGTTAATGTCTTTTCTCCAAAAGCATACGCAGTTCTTCTGAAAGATAAAAGACTTGCATATTTTGTATTGATTTATTTTGTTATTGTCTTTTCAATGGCTAATATTTACGGAACATTTGCTTTGCTTGGATTTAAGGTTTATAGTTTCACTGATAAAGAAATTGGGTACCTTTTTACTGTTATTGGTGTAGTTGGAGCCATTGTTCAAGGTGGATTATTGCGTAAACTCTCAAAGTACACTGGGGATGAGAATTTAGTTCTTGCTGGGATATTTTTTATGATGATTGGATTGGCGGGACTTCCTTATGGAATTACTTTTCTAGGAGTAGCCATAATTGGGGGATTTTTAGCAATTGGCTCTGGAATACTGCAACCAACATTACTTGGTCTTGTTTCTAAAGAGGTTAATCAAGAAAGTCAGGGAACTATTCTAGGGTTGAATCAATCCTTAGCTGCATTGGCAAGAGTCTTGGGACCACTTTGGGGAGGTATTGCGTACGATTATATTGGTTATCAATTTCCTTTTTTAACTGGTGGGTTATTTACATTTTTTGCATTAATATTTTCATTTTATTTCCTAAATTCTAAAAATTATATAAAAAAGACCGTAGAGAATGTTTAAAGTTGGAAATATAGAATTAGAGAATCCGCTTCTGCTTGCACCAATGGAAGACGTAACAGGAATTGCATTTCGAAAACTGTGTAAAGAATTAGGAGCAGATATTGTTTATACAGAATTTGTCAATTCCGATGGATTAATAAGGGAGAATAAGAAAACTCATGATAAACTCAGAATAACAGATGAAGAAAGACCTGTTGGAATACAAATTTATGGCGGTGAAATTAACCCAATGCGTGAAGCTGCAATAATCGCAGAAAGGGAAAACCCAGAAATAATTGACATAAATGCAGGCTGCTGGGTTAAAAAAGTTGCAAATAGGGGAGCAGGTGCAGGATTATTAAAGGATCCTCCATATATGCAGAAAATGGTAAAAGAAATTGTTGATGCAGTAAAATTACCTGTAACTGTTAAAACTCGCTTAGGTTGGGATGATAGCAGTATTGAGATTTTGGATGTAGCAAAAAGATTGGAAGATGTTGGTACAAAAGCGCTGACAATTCACTGTCGCACCCGGAAGCAAGCTCATGATGGTGAACCTGCATGGCATTGGATCCCTAAAATTAAGGAGGTTGTAAAAATTCCAGTGGTGGTTAATGGGGGAATAATGACAGCAGAAGATGCGTTGAGAGCAAAAGAAATTACGAATGCGGATGGCTACATGATAGCAAGAGGTGCAATAAATCATCCTTGGATTTTTAGAGAAATTAAAGAGGCTTTTGAGAAAGGATACGTATCAAATATTATTGATGTTGAAGAAAGAATATCTACAGCTCTAAAACATTTGAAATATGAAATCCATCATAAAGATGAACCGCGAAGGGCAATAATACCATTCAGGAAATATTATTCGGGTTATTTAAAAGGTTTGTACGGCTCATCCAAGATTAAACAGCAAATTATGCATTACGAAGAATATGAACCAATTGAAGAATTATTACTTAATTACAAAGAAAAATTAAAACAATATCAAGAAATTGACGAGTAATTTTATGAGTTCAATCTTATTCTGAGGAAGCCAGCTTTGCTGGATTACATGAGAATCTCAGAAAAATAATTTCTCACTGCTTTATTGTTAATTATTACTTGTCATTTCTAACTTAATCTGAAATCTATTTGAAATTATTCTTAAATGAACTAGACTGCCGGTAGGATGGTTCAATAAGAGAAAAACTTAAAAATTTATGAATGTAACCAAACCTGCAAAATACATTTCATACCTTTTGATCCCTCCAGTTATGAATTTATATATTTTTGTTATCTACTCAATCAATTATGAATCAACACCAAAATCATTTTATGGAATTCTTGTATCGCTATTGTTTGGATTAGTTTTACCACTTATTGCAATAATTTATTTTCGTAGGAAGGGAATAATATCTAATAATGATGCTACCATAAAAGAAGAAAGATATTTACCATATATCTATGCAATTGGGTTTAGTTTATGTGGAGTTATATTTTCATCACTATTTGGTCTGAATGAAAAAATAATAATGCTATGGTTGATTTACTTGTTAAATAGTCTTTTTATTATTCACATAAACAGGCTTTGGAAGATAAGTGCACATTCTATGGGAGCATCAATACCGCTTGGAGCGTTAGTTTATTTTGACAGTATCGTGCTCCCAATAACAATTGTGATTTTTATTTTAGATCGCAATATCTCGAATTATTCTAAATGTGCATACAATTACTCAAGTAATAGCTGGGGGAATACTTGGATTTACCGTTTCATTTGTTTTGTTAAATTATTGTCTGTAATTTAAAATTGTTTTTTGATTAAATGGAGTTCAATAATGAAACTAAAAGATTTAATTAGAGATGTGCCCGATTTCCCAATAAAAGGAATTATATTTAAGGATATCACTACGCTATTAAAGAATGAAAATGGCTTCGAAAACACTTTAAACGAATTATATAACTTATGTAATAACAAAGGTATAACTAAGGTTATCGGAATTGAGTCTAGAGGATTTATTTTTGGAGGTGCGTTAGCTGGGAAATTGAATGCTGGATTTGTTCCTATTAGAAAACCGGGGAAACTGCCGGCAGAAACTTTAAGTGAAGAGTATTCACTTGAATACGGGATAGATACCATAGAAATACACAAAGATGCTCTAAATGAAAGTGATGTTGTTTTATTGCATGATGATTTATTGGCGACTGGTGGAACAATGGCGGCAGCCTGTAAATTGGTTGAAAAAATGGGAGCACGGATCGTTCAAATTAATTTTATTATAGAATTAGATTTTTTGAATGGTAGAGAAAAACTTAAGAACTTATGACGTTCAATCCATAATTCGTTACTAAAGAAGAATAGTTAAAATGATAGCACCAAGTTTTAACCAAATTACTTTTTTAAGTAAAATGTAAATGGCGCTATTATTTTATTTGAACTATTACTAAAATCTTTCTTTATTCGTCCCAATCAACATCATCTTGCTGGGCTTCCATTATTCTTAGAGGTTTAACCGAAATTACCTCCAGTAAAATTCCACATTCGGGACATTCAATTATTTCACCCTTAAATGTTCCCTTATCTACTGTAATATCAGCTGCACAATCAGGACACTCAACCATGTGACTTCCATAATAATGTTAGAAAAAGTGATTAAATTTATTACTTTAATTGATAATCTACAAGCGAATATTTATAGTTAATTTAAGGTATTTCTTAATCTGCTTTCCAACTGATTGGCGCTAATATAACAACAAATTCGCCCTTTATAACTTTTGATGGAAGCAATTCTAAAATATTAACAGGAAATCCGCGCCAGCTTTCTTCAAATTTTTTTGTTAGCTCTCTATGAACTACAATAAACCTTTCAGGCATATATTCATTTAATTCATTCAGTAATTTTTCAATTCGGTAAGTAGATTCATAAATTATAATTGTTCTATCAATTTCAGTTAATTCTTTAATTTTTTTCTGCCTCCCTTTTTTTTGGGGGAGAAAACCTTCAAAGAGAAAAGAGTCAGTTGGTAATCCGGAAATACTTAAAGCTAAAATAGCTGCATTTGCTCCGGGTATTCCAGCAATTTCAATATCATGTTTTATTGCCTCATTTACCAACCTGACGCCAGGATCGGATATGGTTGGTGTACCTGCATCAGAAACCAATGCACAATTTTCACCTTGTAAAATTCTCTCAACAACGAAACGGAGTTTACCTTTTTCCGATTGCGCATTAAGAGAGAATAATTCTTTATTTATATTGTGCTTATTTAATAATACTTTTGTAACTCGTGTATCTTCACAAGCAATAAAATCAACTTCATTTAGAATACGAACAGCTCGAAAAGTAATATCTTCTAAATTTCCGATTGGGGTAGCAACTATAAATAGTTTACCTTGTTTAGTTTTCATGAATTAAAAATAATGACTGTCATTGCGAATCACAATGTTTTTCTGATGAGGCAATCTCGATATGTTTGGCATTCCTAAATTCAACAAACCAATTTTTATTTTTCATTTTGATATACTGAATCTGCCTACTGTTAAAAAGGTTTATTTCAGAATCTCAAAAGAAAATTAAGATGCTGAATCAAGTTCGGCATGACAGAATTGGAAATATTTAAAACGATAACGGCTCCAAAAGAGGAGCCGTATCATGCAAGTAGTGTAACCCTTTAATTAATTTGACATTTTAACATAATATATTTTTTTGGAAGTGTCAATATCTATGAAAAAGAAAAAATTAATCAAATTGTTTTACAAGTTTCTAAAAAATCTTACTAAGTTTAGATAGGTGATTTATTCAATTAATTGTGAGGAATATTTATGGAGTTCTTAAAAAAACTTGGAATCAAAAAGACAAATTTTGGATCTTCAACTGGATTAAAATGGAACAAAACAAAAAGTGAAGGTGAACTTAAAATTTATTCGCCAGCCGATGGAAAATTTATTGCATCTGTTTATCAAGCATCTACAAAAGATTATGATAGTGTTGTAAAAACAGCACATGAGGCTTATTTGGAGTGGCGAAACGTTCCTGCACCTAAAAGAGGTGAGGTAGTAAGACAAATTGGTGATAAGTTAAGAAAATACAAAGATCCGCTTGGAAAATTGGTTTCTTACGAAATGGGTAAGTCACTGCAGGAAGGGTATGGTGAAGTGCAAGAAATGATTGACATATGCGATTTTGCTGTTGGACAATCACGTCAACTCTATGGTTATACAATGAAATCAGAAAGACCAAATCACAGAATGTACGATCAATATCATCCGCTTGGAGTTGTAGGAACAATTTCAGCATTTAATTTCCCTGTTGCTGTATGGTCTTGGAACGCAATGATAGCAACTGTTTGCGGAGATAGTAATCTTTGGAAACCATCATCAAAAGTTCCATTGACAGCAATTGCAGTTCAAAATATTGTTGGTGAAGTAATAAAAGAAAATAATTTGCCGGAAGGATTATTTACTTTGGTTGTTGGTAGAGGTTCATCAGTAGGTGAGAAAATGCTTAACGATAAACGTTTGCCATTAATTTCAATTACCGGATCGACATATGTTGGAAGGCATGGAGCAGAAGTAATTGCAAAAAGATTTGGTAAAGCCATTTTGGAATTAGGCGGAAATAATGCAATTATATTAACTCCGGATGCCGATCTTAAAATGGCATTGCCTGCAATTGTGTTTGGTGCAGTCGGTACAGCAGGACAAAGATGTACAACAACCAGACGTTTAATAATTCATGAAAGTATTTATGATAAAGTTGTTGCTTCAATAACTAAAGCTTATAAGAGCTTAAAAATTGGTACACCAATGGATGAAAAAAATCATGTTGGTCCATTGATTGATAAAGCTGCTGTTGCTGATTTTACAAATGCACTTGAATTAGTTAAAAAAGAAGGCGGAAAAGTTCTTTATGGTGGACAAGTGTTAAAAGGTAAAGGATATGAATCCGGATGTTATGTTAGACCGGCAATAGTTGAAGCAAAAAACAGTTATAAAATTGTACAGGAAGAAACATTTGCACCGATTTTATATTTGATAAAATACAAGGGCAGCGTAACTAAAGCGATTGATATTCATAATGATGTAGTACAAGGCTTATCATCTGCAATTTTTACAAACAACATTCAAGAGGCAGAAGAATTCTTATCAGCTTCCGGTTCCGATTGCGGAATTGCAAATGTTAATATTGGAACTTCCGGTGCTGAAATAGGCGGAGCATTCGGCGGTGAAAAAGAAACCGGCGGTGGTCGTGAATCTGGTTCAGATGCATGGAAAGCCTATATGAGAAGACAGACTAATACAATTAATTATGGAAAAACTCTTCCGTTAGCGCAGGGTATTAAGTTTGATATCTAGTATTTAAGATATAAAAGCTAAAGTAAAAATATTACCGCAGATTAATTTTTTAATCTGCGGTTTTTTTTGCACTTTTCAAATCGTCATTTCCGCGAAAGAGGGAATCCAGAAGAACCCGTCATTCTGAATCCGGTTTTAGACGGATGAAGAATCTAAACTCCAGATGCTTCGTTTTCACTCATTATAAAGAGCACAAAGAACTGTCATACCCAACCTGCTTGAAGCAGGCAAGCTTGATTAGGAATCCAGAAAAACTTATAGAATACCGATAAAGATTGCCCTCGGAGTGTTTTTATCGATGAACATTATGCCATAGGCAGACAAGTTCGGGCATCACAACTATTTCATTATTTTCTCATTTCCATGTCTTAACGTTTCCACGTTTTTCTCTCACATCTTGATACTTACATCTCATATCTACAGTGTTATCCAAATCACAAGTATAAAATAATTTACATCGAATGTTGTATAAATAGATAAAATATCTTAAATTATTCGATAATTTACTAAAATAATACCAAATATCCATAATTGAGGAAAATATGAAACGACTAGCCACTTTTATCCTATTTTTTGCCTTATTATCTACAGTTGTTGCACAAAAAGTTGATGAGAAATCTTCAGACGAAAGCAAAAATAAAATAAGCTCAGTGGATGGAACAAATGGAACACAAGCAAATGGTGATTACATTACTTTTTACGATGGTACAAAACCTTTAATGCACTTTGTAAGCTATGGAACTGGAGGATTTATTAATCTTATGCCAGTACAAACTATTAATGATGTATACTTTGAATCACTAGGCAATGTTGATGGTGATTTATATTGGGGACCTCTAAAAGTAAGTACTTCAGCCTCTGGGATTAATGATTTATCCGATGGGGTTTTTGATATGACATCCCGTAACTTATTCTTAGGTGATGCTAGTCAGCCAATTAGTGGTTATGCAAATATTGGAATTGGGGACCAATTTACTTTCAATAACCTGAGCACCGGATATGAAAACACAATAATAGGTATGGAAGCTTTTACCAGTAATACAACCGGTGAATGGAATATTGGTATTGGTAACAATGTGCTTAGGCTTAATACCGAAGGGAGTTTAAATGCTGCGGTTGGCACTTTAGCATTATCCAGCAATACAACAGGTGATTCAAATGTAGGTTTTGGAGCTGATGCACTAGGCGGTAATACAACCGGAAGCTCAAATGTTGGGATAGGTCAGGCTGCAAATGTATTAAATCAAGAAGGTTCATTTAATACTATTATTGGTATGGAAGCTGGATTTGGTACGGCAAATCATAATAAAAGTGGAAATATTTTTTTAGGATATCAGGCAGGTTATAATGAAATGGATAATAACAAACTCTACATAGAAAATTCAAATTCAACCACACCACTAATTTATGGTGAATTTGACAATGACCTTGTGAAAATAAATGGTGATTTTCATGTAACAGGTAACATTACTGCCGATGGTTCAACTCCAGGCAGTGGGGATAACGATTGGACAATCTCCGGAAATAACATAATAAATGCAAATACTGGGAATGTTGGTATTGGAATACCTACCCCTTTAGCCAAACTACATATTAATGGGGGAACTTCAGGAAATGCACTTGTAGTAGCTAACCAAAGTGGATTAAATAGACTTATAGTTTCTGATGATGGTCATGTTGGAATAAATCATTTATATACTACAGTCACATCAAATGTTAGAGGTATTTTAGGTGATAGCTATTATTTTACAGTTGAAGGACCAGGCATTAGTGAATATATATTTGATATTTTCGGAACAGGGGACGCACAGTTTTATAATAATCTTACAATTGATGGAAACCTCACTGTTAACGGTACAACTAATAGTCCTGCTCCTTCTGTAACAATAGATCACCCACTTGATCCTGAAAATAAAATTCTTACCCATTCTTCTATAGAAAGCCCTGATATGATGAATATTTATAATGGAAATGTAAGTCTTGATGGCAATGGAGAAGCAATTGTAACAATGGCAGATTGGTTTGAAGCACTAAATAAAGATTTTAGATATCAATTAACAGCAATCGGTGCTCCTGGTCCAAATCTTTACATCGCTGAGAAAATTAATGGAAATAAATTTAGAATTTCCGGAGGTTCAGCCGGGATGGAAGTTAGCTGGCAAGTGACTGGTGTGCGCCAAGATGCCTATGCAAATGAGAACAGAATTGAAGTTGAAGAGTTAAAGAAACCGGAAGAAAGAGGTAAATATTTACACCCAACAGCATTTGGTCAACCAAAAGAAATGGGTATTAGTTTTAGTGAAAAATTGAAGCGTGAAGAACAGAGAGTAGAAAATTAGTACTCTTTATAAATGCTATTATTTAAAACCGCAAATTAGATTGCGGTTTTTTTATGTGTATGTCATTTGAATTTAATTCAGAATCTTAGATTCTAAATTAAAACATTTCATCATGACAATTTATTCTACACTTCATTTAAGCACTTTTTAAGCGGGAATCTCATAGTTTACATCATCAAAAGTTGTTCGCAATGTCTTGAGGAGATCTTTCATTCCGACCCTCGAGCCGGAATCTAAAAAGATGCTGAATAGAAACATTTCAGCATGACCAGCATTATTATTATCATTCCCGTTAGAGCGGGACTCCAGAGAAACTAATAGATTCCCAATAAAAACATGCGGAAAAGACATATAGAGAACTCGTCATTTCGGACCTGCCTGCAGCAGGCAAGCTTGATCCGGAATCTACAGAACTCTGACTGCTGTCTATTGACTCCTTTTCACGTTTCAACCTTTTTACTTATTTTTACTTCATGATCAAATTAGTACAAAATGAAATCCACAATATTAAGAATGAGGTAAAAAACCTTGATTCCAAAACAACTATTATTTTTCTAAGCTCAATTATTTTATTCACAATAAGCTGGTATTTCTCTAATCCCAAATTTTTTAGAGAATCATTCACATTTATTGAACAGGATAATTTAATTCTTGAGGAATTATCTTCTTTTGTCTATTGGTTTCTGCTGGATTTTCTGCTTTTTTTCATTATTCCGGTTTATGTAATCAAGTTAATTTTTAGGGAAGAACTTAAAGATTTTGGTATATCCTTTGCCAATCTAAAAGTTGGGATTTTATATACATTTATTGCAATTCTTATTTTTATCCCAATTGTTATTCTGGTTTCAAATTCTGAAAATTTCACAGAATACTTTCCACTAATGAACTCGGCTAAAAATGATTTAATAGTTTTTTTAGTTTATGAGATTTTCTTTTTAGCGTTCATTTTTTCCTGGGAATTCATCTTTCGCGGGTACATCTTATTTGGTTTGGAAAAGAAATTTGGACTTTATGCAATTTTCATTCAAATGATACCCTTTGTTTTACTCCATTCAGGTAAACCTTTTATAGAAACTTTCTCTTCAATATTTGGTGGATTATTTTTAGGATATTTAGCTTTGAGAACCAGATCTATGCTTTATGGTTTCTTAATTCATTATTTAATTTTAGTAGCATTGGATTTATTAGGATTTATTAAAAATTAATTTTTCATTGCGGCTGTTTAAATAATCCCTTTTTTTGATTGTCTTTTGGAATATTTGAATCTAATACTCAGATACCGGTATTATAAAAAACACAAACCGGTATGAGGAACAATTTGAGTTAGTCATTCCAGTTTTCACAGCTTTTCTGTGGAATATCGGAATCTAAAAAAACTCTGTGATTTTTGTGTTTTATTTTTGAGTCCGTTGAGGTTAATCTTTTCATTGGCCAACTTATTTCTGTAATTTATTATAAATTTACCATGTTAAAATTTTCTAAATGACGAATTACTGAGGAAATAAAATGAAATTCACATTAAATGTTGATCATGTTGCTGTACTTAGAAATGCACGAGCAGAAGAAAATCCAGATCCGGTAACATTTGCCTTGATGGCAGAGCTTTACGGAATTGATGGAATCGTTGTTCATTTGCGTGAAGATAGAAGACACATCAATGAAAGGGACGTCCGTCTTTTAAGAGAACAGTTAAAAACTAAATTAGATTTAGAAATGGCTGCCGTACCGGAAATTATTGGTATCGCAAAAGATGTTTTGCCGGATTTAGTCACGCTTGTGCCCGAAAAAAGGGAAGAGTTAACAACAGAAGGCGGATTAAATGTAATTGATAATATTGAACTCCTCAAAAGTACAATAGAACAATTACATGAATCTGAAATTCCAGTTTCTATTTTTGTTGAACCTGATCTTCATCAGATTGACGCCGCTGCAGAAATAAATTCAGATTTGATTGAAATTCATACCGGAGTTTACGGAAATTGTGTTACAGAGGAAGATGCTTTTGATGAACTTGAAAGAATTAGACAAGCAGCAATTCATTCAAAAAAGCTTGGTTTAGGGGTTAATGCTGGACATGGCCTAAATTACTTAAATATGAAAGAGTTTATAGCAATTAAAGATATAGATGAAGTCAGCATTGGACAATCAATAATTGCAAGGTCAGTTTTTGTAGGTATTGAACAAGCTATCAAAGAAATGTTTGCTATAATTAATTCAGCAGAAAAATAGTTTAAGGGGATAATAGATAACTTCAAAAAGTTCTATATCCCCAAATACTTATAATCAATCAATCAATCAATCAATCAATCAATCAATCAATCAATTATTCCTTCACTATTCAACAACTACTGCTGTTCCGCTTACTGCGACCATTAGCATGCTCCCAGTTCCTGGTGAAATTGTTTCATAATCTATATCAACGCCAATTACAGCATTACCACCAAGCATTGTAACTTGCTGAATCATTTCTTCGGTTGCAATATCTTTAGCTTTTTTAAGTTCTTTCTCATAAGCTGCAGATCTTCCGCCAATTATATCTCTGATTCCCGCAAATAAATCTTTAAAGATATTTGCTCCAAGAATGGCTTCACCCGATACTAGTCCCAAATATTTGGTTATTTTCCTATCCTGTAAAGTTGAGGTTGTACTTACTAACATTACTTACTCCTTCCAATTTAATAAATGTGTAAAATCAAAATAAATATATAATTTTAGACGTAAATTTTTCAATAATAGTTTCAGAAAATATGAATCCTACAAAAGCTTTAATAAACCTAGCAAACTTACAATATAATTTTGAAGCAGTAAAGCTTAAAACCAAAACCAAGGTGATGGCAGTTGTAAAAGCAAATGGTTACGGACACGGAATGATAGAATCGGTAAAAGCTCTTGAAAAATTAAAAGACAGTCCTGAATATTACGGTGTAGCCTTAATTGAAGAGGGAATTGAATTAAGGAAAGCAAAAGTTACAAAAAAACCAATTTTGTGTTTTGCTCCTTTTCAAGTTGATGATATTAATAAATATTTTCATTATCGAATAATTCCTTCAATAACTACCCCTGAACAAATTGATACATTTCAACAATTACAACTGAAAAAGAAGATTTCCGTTCATGTAAATATAAATACGGGAATGAACCGTCTAGGGATAAACTATAGAGATGCTTTGGAATTAATTAAGAAAATAAGTCAGCATAATAAAATAAAAATTGATGGAATTTACACTCACTTTGCAACATCAGATGAAAAAAATAAAGAATTTGCCAATCTTCAATTGGAAAGATTTAACAAAATTGTAAACAATCTTCGAAAAAATAATATAAACTATGGATTAGCACATATATCAAATAGCGGCGCAATTTTAGATATGCCAAATACCTATCATGATATGGTTCGACTTGGAATGTCTCTTTATGGTTATTATCCTTCTCAAGAAACATCTGAATCGCTGCAACTTAAGCCGGTTATGTCACTAGTTTCAAAATTATCAACAATTTACACTATTTATAAGGGTGAAAGTGTTGGTTATGGCAGATTATTTACAGCATCGGGAAAAACTAAATGTGCCACAATTCCAATTGGATATGCCGATGGAGTTTTGCGAGGACTCAGTAATGAGATGAAAGTGATAATCAATGATAACGTTTATGATCAAATTGGAAGAATTTCGATGGATAGAATTAGTATAAAATTAAAAAATAAAGTAGAAACAAAAATAAATGAAGATGTAATATTATTGGGTGAATCCAAAAACCATAAAATAACAGCTTGGGATTGGTGTAAAATACTTAATACAATTCCATATGAAATAACTTGTTCAATAAGTAATCGTGTTCCAAGAAAATACATTGGAAAAATTTAAATTAACCAAAATATTTTTCTTATCTTTCGCTAATTAGTTAAACAAAATTTTAAAGTAGAAAAGGAAATTACATCAGAATGGATTTATTTGTAGTGATAATGGCAGGAGGAGTTGGTGCAAGATTTTGGCCAAGAAGTAAACAAGAAAAACCCAAACAGCTAATACGAATATTTGGCGAAAATACAATGATTCAAGATACTGTTAGAAGACTTGATGGATTTGTGAAAAAAGAAAATATTTATGTTATTACAAATGAATTGCAAAAACCAAGGGTTGTTGAGCAGTTAAATGATGTACCAGAAGAAAATATTATTGCTGAACCCTTTGGAAAAAATACTGCAGCTTGTATTGGACTTGCTTCAGTTTTAATTCACAAAAAATCAAATAATGCAATTACCGCTATTCTACCTGCTGACCATTTAATCTTAGATAAAAAAGGATTTCAAGACACAATTGAAAGAGCAGTTAAATTTGCTGAATCCTCAGATTCATTGGTAACAATTGGTATTAAACCCACAAGACCAGAAACTGGTTACGGTTATATTCAGTTTATTGATGATCAAGTAGCGGAAGGGATATACAGAGTCCAGACATTTGCCGAAAAACCCAATATTTCTACTGCTAGACGTTTTATTGAATCTGGTGATTTCCTGTGGAATTCCGGAATGTTTATTTGGAAAACAGAAACAATACTTAATGAAATTAGTGTGCATCTACCAGAACTTTATGAAGGATTATTAAAAATTGAAGAAGCTATAGGATGATGACAACTTTAAAGAAGTTTTAACTAGTGTTTATGGTCAACTTATAAATGTTTCTATTGATTATGGGATAATGGAAAAATCATCAAAAGTTTATTTGACTAAAGGTGAGTTTTCATGGAGTGATGTTGGCAGTTGGGAAGAAGTGTATCAGCTTTCTGAGAAAGATGAAAATGGAAATGCAATTAAGGGAGATGTTTACACAGAGAACACATATAACAGTTATTTATTTTCTCCCAAAAAATTTACGGCTGTTATTGGCTTAGAAAACATAATGGTAATTGAAACTGAGAATGCACTTTTAATTTGCAATAGAGAAAATGCGCAAGATGTTAAACATGTTGTTGATCATTTGAAAATGAATAATAAGGATGAACACCTTTAAGAATGATTAAAAAGAAGTTAATAACCGAAAAGGAAATCCTTAACCTTATTTATAAGGGGAAGAAAAAATTTGAAGTTACAGGAAATGAGTTGTTTACTCCTGCTGCAAAAGATAAAATTAATGAAGCTGGCATTCGTCTTGTTAAAGCTGAATTAAGCAGTAATGATGGAAAAATATTAACCCAAGGTCCTTTCTATAAGTTCAAAAAAGTAGCTATTGGTGGTGACCATACAGGATTTGCTATTAAGCAGATAATTATTAAATTCTTAAAAGATGAAGGATACGAAGTAACAGATGTAGGTACCAATAATGAAGATTCTTGTGATTATCCCGATTTTGCAATAAAAGTTGGTGAATTAGTTCAAAAAGGTATTGTAAACTTTGGAATATTATTAGATGCTACAGGAATTCCTTCAGCAATAACAGCAAATAAAATTTCAAGTATTAGAGCAGCAACTTGTTATAATGAATTTAGCGCCAGAAGTGCCCGTGAACATAACAATGCTAATATAATTGTTATGGGAGCCAAAACTTTGGGTGAAGAAACTATTAAGTCTATTCTTAATGTTTGGCTCAATAGTGAATTTTTGGGAGATAGGCACCAAAGAAGACTAGATAAAATAACTAAATTAGAAAAGTAGATTAACCAGGTCCGTCCATTGTCCATCCAAGATGTAATCGTATTATCAAATAAAGTGATTTCTCAGGGTACTTTGCTTTTAGAAGTAGATTCAAATAATCTATTTAGTGAATTAAAACCTGGACAATTTTTCAATATACAAGTTTCTGAAACTCTTTTCCCATTATTGCGAAGACCTTTCAGCATCTGTGATGTTGAAGGATCATCAATATTTTTTATGTACAAAGTAGTTGGTGAAGGCACGAAAATTATGTCTGAGCTTAAAATGGGCGATAAAATAAATCTGCTTGGGCCTTTAGGCAATTCATTTGTCATAGATAAAAATGTTGATCATCACATTATTATTGGTGGGGGAATTGGTATTGCTCCGTTTCCTTTTTTAATTAAACAATTTTCAATTGATCAAAAATTCTCAGTATTATTTGGCGTTAGGAATAAAAGTGAAGTCCATGAGTATGGTCTAAAAAATATTAAATACTCTTCCGATGACGGATCCATAGGATTTCATGGAAATGCTGTTCAGCTTTTGGAAAACATTTTTGATGAAATCAAATCTGAAAGAATTAAAATATTTGCTTGTGGCCCAAATGCAATGTTTAGTTCACTTAAGAAGTTTGCATTTGAAAAAAATATTGAATGTGATGTATCAATGGAATCAGCTATGGCTTGTGGTTTTGGAATCTGCCAGGGTTGTCCTATTGAATATAAGGATGAAGATAGCTATAAGTTAATCTGCAAAGATGGACCAATTTTCAATTTGCAGGACGTTACGATATGAGCAAAATAGATTTATCTGTAAATATCGGTTCTTTAAAATTAAAAAATCCTGTAATGCTTGCTTCCGGTACAGTTGGTTATGGTAATGAAATATCTGATTTTATTGATCTGAGTAAAATTGGGGGAATTGTAACCAAGTCAATTTCACTTAAACCGAGAAAAGGAAATCCACCGCAAAGAATTGTTGAAACGGCTTCAGGAATGCTGAATGCAATTGGTTTGGCGAATGTTGGTTTGGATGTATTTATTGAAGAAAAAATTCCTTTCCTTAAAAAAATTAACTCCACTTTAATTTGTAATATTGCTGCAAGTTCAATTGAAGAATATGTTAAATGTGTTGAGATACTTGATACAGAAGAATCGATTAAAGCTTTTGAGATTAATGTTTCCTGCCCCAATGTTAAAGAGGGAGGTTTAATCTTTGGCAATGATGTTAAGTCGGTTGGTAGAATTACAGAGCTGGTTAGAGCTAAAACTTCAAAACCGGTAATTATTAAATTATCACCAAATAATTCCAATATTGTTGATTATGCCGAAATTGTCAAAAAAGAAGGCGGTGATGCAGTCTCTGCTATAAACACATTAGTAGGGACTTCATTTGATATTTATACTAGGAAACCGAAAATTAAAAATATTACGGGCGGACTTTCAGGCCCGGCAATTAAACCGGTTGCTTTAGCTAAAGTTCTAGAAATCAGCAGGATGGTTGATATACCGATAATTGGGATTGGCGGAATTGTTAATTGGAAAGATGCTGTTGAATTTATGATTGTGGGTGCATCAGCATTTCAGATTGGTACAATTAATTTTATAAATCCAAAAGCCGGAATTGAAATTATTGATGGACTTGAAAAATATTGCCAAGAAACTTCAACTCAAAATTTATCTGATCTAATTGCTACGCGTATAATTTGATGGATATAGATTCGGCATTAGAAAAAATTTACTCTCTTAAACAATTTCACATTAAGCTTGGTTTAGATAATATTAAGCATTTGCTGAATTATCTAGGCAATCCAGAAAAAAAATTGAAAGCTTTTCATGTTGCCGGATCGAATGGAAAGGGGAGTACATGTTCATTCTTGGCAAGTATTCTTCAAGAGGCTGGTTTTAAAGTTGGACTTTACACATCACCACATTTTGTTAAGTTTAATGAACGAATTAGAATCAATGGGAAGCAAATTAGTGATTCTAGAATTATTAATTTTTTAGATTGTAACAAAAGTTATATTGATGAGCACAAACCTACTTTTTTCGAAATTACAACTGCATTAGCATTTCAATATTTTGCCGAGCAGAAAGTTGACTTTGCAGTTATAGAAACCGGATTAGGCGGCAGACTGGATGCAACAAATACAATTAATCCAATTGCCTCTGTAATTACTTCTATTAGTTTAGAGCACACTCACATTTTAGGCGATACTATAGAAAAAATTGCAACAGAGAAAGCTGGTATTATTAAAAGTAGGGTTCCGGTTTTTATTAGCGATCTGCCTGATGAAGCTAGCAAAATAATTCAAGAAATTTGTGAAAAAAGAAATTCAGAATTATTTAAGCTGAATAATTATGTAAGTCTTAATTCCAAGAAAATTAATATAAAGTTTGGCACAGTAAAAAGAGCATATGAAAAAATAGGGCTAAAAGGTGAACACCAACTTAAAAATTCTGCGCTCGCAATTTTAACATTAAGTAAAACTTTAAATATTATTGATCATAAAACTATTCAAAATGGGCTCGATAATGTTGTTGCCAATAGTGGTATTCAAGGCAGATATGAAAGATTTGGAGAGAAGAGGAATATAATATTTGATTCTGCTCATAATCTGGAAGGTCTAAATATTTTTCTTGATGAGTTTAAGAACGAGTATCATAAATATAAGAAGTGTTCTTTAATATTTGGTGCAATGAAAGATAAAAAAATTGCAGAGATGCTTACTGCGGTAAATAATTATTTCACGGATATTTATATTACTTCAACAAATTATGAAAGAGCGGCAACCGCTGAAGAAATTAAATCTATTGCCGATAATATTAATGTTAAATCAAAGATTGATAATTCACCCGAGAAATTAGTCTTAAATCACTTGCATAAAAATAATGAGGAATGTTTGGTTGTTCTCGGTAGTATTTATCTCATTGGTCAGATTAAATTAAAATTAGCGATTTGAGGTTAAAACTAAATATTAGTATTCAAAGGAAAAATATTTTAATCAATAAATTTATCTTGACTTTTAATAGTAATAAAACTAGCTTTTGGATGTACCTCTTGGTCCATTCGTTATTTTTCAGTAAAAATTTAATTAATCATAAAATTTCAAAGTAATTATCCCCTTTACAAGTCTTGTCAATAAAAAGTCATATTTCATAAAACGGGTAGGTATTTATGCCAATGGATATTTCCACACTTAAGTCAAAAAAAATCGTCGATCTGCTTCAAATAGCCAAAGAATACAATCTTACTGGTGTTAACGATTTAAGAAAACAAGAATTAATATTTCAGATTTTGGAAGCTCAGACCAAAAAAGATGGGCTTACATTTTCTCAAGGAGTTTTAGAAGTTCTCTCAGATGGTTACGGATTTCTAAGGTCCTCAGATTATAATTATTTACCCTCACCGGATGACATTTATGTCTCCCCGTCACAAATTAAAAGATTTAGTCTGCGAACGGGTGATCATGTAAGTGGTCAGGTAAGACCGCCAAAGGAAGGTGAAAGATTCTTCGCACTTTTAAGGGTAGAAGCTGTTAATGGAAAAGATCCAGAAGAAATAAGAGGACGAACTTTATTTGATAACCTTACTCCACTTCATCCTACAAAGAGGTTAAAGCTGGAATCAGTTCCTGGTGAGTATTCAATGAGAATTATGGATCTTTTGTCACCAATCGGAAAAGGACAGAGAGGTTTGATTGTTTCACCGCCTAAAACCGGTAAAACCGTTTTACTTCAAAAAATTGCAAATTCGCTCTCCCGAAATCATCCTGAAGTAAAATTAATTATGCTTTTAATTGACGAAAGACCAGAAGAAGTAACTGATATGCAAAGATCAGTACAAGCGGAAGTGATAAGTTCAACATTTGATGAACCGCCTGAAAGACACGTTCAAGTAGCAAATATGGTTATTGAAAAAGCAAAGAGAATGGTTGAAGCCGGCGATGATGTTGTAATTTTATTAGATAGTATTACCAGATTAGCCAGAGCACATAATACAACTCAGCCGCACAGCGGAAGAATTCTATCGGGAGGCGTTGATTCAAATGCACTACACAAACCTAAAAGATTTTTCGGTGCTGCAAGAAATATTGAGGATGGCGGCAGTTTAACCATTTTAGCAACTGCTTTAATTGATACCGGCAGCAGAATGGATGATGTGATTTTTGAAGAATTCAAAGGAACCGGTAACTTAGAAATTGTTCTTGATAGAGCCTTGTCCGATAGAAGAATCTTCCCTGCATTCGACGTAAATCGATCGGGTACAAGAAAAGAAGAATTACTAATGACTGATGAAGAACTGAATAAGGTTTGGATACTTAGGAAATTCTTAAGTAACTATGATACTATTGAAGCAATGGAATTCTTATTGGATAAAATGCGCGGGACAAAAAATAATAAAGAATTTTTGATAAGTATGAATAGTTAGTCTAAATATTTTGGCTAATTAATAATTGCTACTGAACTTCGAAATCAATAATTGCCTTGCATAAGAACAATTTTGTTAATATTCTTAGAAAAAATTTTATTGATTTTTCTCACTTTTCAAAAGAGTATAATTTGTTAAAATATTCATTATCAGTTTTGTTGCTTTTTCAACTATTGTTGTTTGGACAAGAAAAGCCGCAACCAATTTTTATAGAACACAATTCCATTATCTCTGATTCAAATCAAATTGAAATTCTGAGTTATAAAGTCCCATTGAACAATCTTTTATTTATTAAAAATAATGGGTCTTATTCATCTTCATTTACCTTGACTTTTGAAATCTTTAAAGATGAGATTTTTATTTTAAGAGAAATTGTAAAACCTAGATATTCTGTCTCAACTTATGATGAAACATTATCAAAAGATAAATACTATGAAGATTTTATCGAGATCCAACTTGATTCAGGTAAATATAATCTTAAAACGGTTTTCAGCATTGATGAAACTGAAGTTGAATTTCGTGTACCAAATAAAATTTTAGTTGTTGATGATTTACAAAAAACCAAATTTATTCCGCCAGTGGTTGTTCTTGAAAATTCCAAATTCGATAGCTTTAAACTTGCCAATTTTAGTGGCAATATACCTTTCTCGCCAAATAAATATGATTTACTTTTTGGTGTTATCGATGATAATGTCGGCGCCATATCTGTAACCGTCTTACAATTTAATAATGTAATTTATTCGGATTCAATTTTTAGTTTTGCCAATGGTGATATGGTAGTTAATAATATAGATAATAATATTAGATTTTCATTTACAGACTCATCTACAACTAATTATTTTTTAGCTGCTGGCTTTAGTCACTTACTTTATGAAGGAAAAGCTGATCTAATAATTAAAATCGACAGTACAGAGAAAAAATACACCTTAAATACTTCATGGAATGAGAAACCAACTATTTTAAGCAATCCGGAGTATGCAATAAAACTTTTAAGTTACATTGCTGATGAAAATATTGTTGGAGAATTGTTATCTGCAAGTAAAGATCTCTACTATAAAAACTTGACCGAATATTGGATAAAAAATTATCCGGCTGATGGGATGAAATTTAATTATGCAATGGATGAATATTACAAAAGAGCTGATCATGCGATAAAGAATTTTTCATCCTTAAATTCTTTTGATGGTGCAGAAAGAGATAGAGGAAGGATCTATATTTTATATGGCGAACCGGATTCAATTGAAAGAAATTATACTGAAATGAATGAAATAATGGAAGTTTGGCGGTACGACAAGGTAGGTAGAAGTTTCGTATTTAAGGATGTTAATGGTACCGGGAAATTTGATCTAGTTGATTAATATGAGCACGTTTGCCTTTACATGCGGTGATATTAATGGAATTGGTCCTGAAATTGTAATTCAGACTCTTAATAAAGGAATTACTTCAAAAAATAAGCAAGTACTTTTTATTTGTCCACGAAATGTCTTTAATGACACAATAAGAGTTTTTAAGCCCACTTTTAAGTATGAAATTGTTAATAAACTTCCAATAAAGTTCAATCCCAAATTAGTATATATTTTAGATATTGGTTCTGGTAAACAAAATATTGGCAAAGAAACTAAAGATTCAGGCCTTATTTCTTATAAAGCCATATTCAAAGCTTGTGAATTAGCAGAAGACAAAATAGTTGATGGAATAATTACTGCTCCAATTTCGAAAATGGCTTTTGCTAAAGCAGGGATAAAATTTCCGGGACATACAGAATTACTTGCAGATTTCTTTAATGTAAAGAAATTTGTAATGATGTTTGTTTCTAATAAAATGAAAGCCGGTTTGGCAACAATTCATATACCGATTAAAGATGTTCCGAGATCAATAACAAAAGCTTCTTTAAAAAATGTAATAAATGTAGTAAAAGATAGTTTAATTATTGATTTTAATATATCTAGTCCCAGAATAGCTGTTCTTGGGTTAAACCCACACTCCGGTGAACAAGGGAAGATTGGTTTTGAAGAGGGAAAAATTATTAAACCGGTGATAGATTATTTCCCTAAATTCATTTTTGGCCCAATGGTGCCAGATGCGTATTTTGGCACTAAATCTTATAAACAGTTTGATTGTACAATTGGGCTTTACCACGATCAACTGTTGATTCCGTTTAAGCTGTTAAACTTTGATAAAGGAGTAAACTATACTGCCGGATTGCCCATTGTCAGAACGTCTCCTGATCATGGAACTGCTTTTGATATAGCTGGAAGGGGAGTAGCTAATCCGAGCAGTATGATCGAAGCATTTAATTATGCTGTTAAAATAGTGAAGAATAGAAAGTCATACCTTGCAAAACACTAAACCCTACACTTATTTTTCTCAAATTTACTCGCATTTAATGCAATCAGTCGATTATTCCTTTTGGGCAAAGTATATTTCTGAAATCCATACTACTATTGGTAAACCAACAGATGTAGCATTGGAAATTGCTGCAGGAAATTGCAAACTTGCGGAAAATATTGAAAATCAATTTACAAAGTTTTACTTATCGGATTTTTCACTTGAAATGCTGAAGATGAATAAATCAAAATATCCTACAGTTTGCTGTGATATGTCGGAACTCCCATTTAAAAGATTATTCGATTTTATATTTACTACTTTCGACTCCATAAATTATTTGAATACTGAGGATAGATTGCTGAAATCTCTTAATGAACTCAGAGAAATTTTGAGTAAAGACGGATTATTCTTATTTGATGCTTCTTTAAAACATAATAGTATGAAACATTTGAGAAAACTAAATCGATCAGGGAAGTATAATGGTTTAGAATACGTGCAAAAAAGTGAGTTTGATGAAGTTGAGAATTTACATATAAATACAGTTCGAATTAAAACATTGGACGGCAAATTATATAAAGAAGTACATAAGCAAAAAATTTACGATTTTTATTATTATTTTGAGGCATTGGAATTAACCGGTTTTTATGTTCTCGAGTGTTTTGATGCATTTACATTCGATGATGGTACACCGGATTCCGATAGGGTTCAATTTGTGGTTAAAAGGAATAAGTGATGTTAACTTTCAATAATGTCGAATTCAAATATTCAAATCAAGAAGTCTTCAACAATTTAAATCTTCAGTTAAATCAAGGCGATTTCGCATTCCTGATAGGAAAGAGTGGTGTCGGTAAATCAACATTACTTCAATTAATATATATGGATATTTTGCCGCAAGCCGGTTACGTGCAAGTAGGAGAATTTAGCTCAGATACTATTAAACCAAGTAGATTGCCTGAATTAAGAAAAATGCTTGGAGTCGTTTTTCAGGATTTTAAGTTGCTTGAAGATAGAAATGTCTATAATAATTTGGCTTTTGTGCTTCATGTAACAGGTACACCGAGAAAGGTTATTAAAGAAAAAATAATGAATGCTTTAAAGAGTGTTGGTCTTGAGCATAAATCAAAAAATATGATATCTCAACTTTCCGGAGGGGAAAAACAGCGAGTTGCAATAGCTAGAGCAGTAATTAATAATCCCAAATTAATTTTAGCTGATGAACCGACTGGAAATTTAGATCCCAAAACTTCAGATGAAATAATGACAATTCTGCACGATATAAATTCCAGAGGAACAGCAATTTTGTTTGCCACACATAATTATGATCTGGTGAAAAAAACTGAAGGTAAAATTTTCAAACTAGAAAATGGTAAAGCATTAAAAGTTAAATTAAAAATCCGATCTGAAAGTTAATTCAATAACTCCAATATCTGTTTTGAAATGTCCTCAACTGATAAGGTCCCATCAATTGTATGGATTTTTGCACGTTTATAATAAAAATCAAGAACCGGTCTTGTAGTTGTGTGAAAAATATTTAATCTATTTTTTATTACTTCTTCATCGTCATCTTTTCTTTTAACAAAACTATTTTTGGAACCGCAAGACGGACACTTTGAATCATTTTCTAAAAAGTTAAGATTTACAATGCTATTACAGGATTTGCACATTCTGCGCTGAGCTAGTCTATTAACAATTACTTCATCATCGGCATAAATGTTAATAATAATTAAATCTTCGCATTTTAATTCCTCTAAAATTGGCTGAAGCATTATAGCCTGATGTAAGGTTCTGGGAAAACCATCGAGGATAAAACCTTTGTCGCATTTCTTATTTTGTAATACATTTCTGATTAGTTCAACCATTATTTCATCAGACACCAGTTCACCCTTATCCATTATTGCTTTCGCTTTAATACCAAGCTCGGTTTTTTTGCTAATGGCGGTTCTAAGAATATCTCCGGTCGATATATGAGGTATATGTAGTTTTGTTGATACTATTTTTGCTTGGGTTCCTTTACCGACACCGGGTGCTCCAAAGAATAAAATTTTCTTCGATTCCATATTCAACCTCCGCTAGTGGTGCTAATTAATTTTCAATTTACTCTTTTCTTTAAAAAAAAAGACTGCATTAAGTGTTTACTCTCATCGGCATATATACCGGAATAAACTTCTATATTATGATTGTATTTATTGTTTTCAAGAACATTATAAACTGATCCGACTGCACCATGTTTTGGTTCAAATGATGCAAAGTATAATTTCTTTAATCGTGATAATAAAATTGCACCAGAACACATTAAACAGGGCTCAATAGTAACATAAATTTCGCATTCATTAAGATATTTTGAATTAAGGTAATTCGATGCAGCTGTAATTGCTAAAATTTCTGCATGCGCAGTAGAATCATGAAGAAGTTCAGATTGATTATGTCCACGTCCAATAATTTTATTCTGATGCACTACAACTGCACCAATTGGAACTTCATCCTCTTCAAGAGCAATTTCAGCCTCTTGAAGAGCAGCAAACATAAATCTATATTCAGTTTCGGAAAACAGCAATATGAGTTTTGTTAAATTTTTAATTGTACGCCCGGAAGGATTCGAACCCTCAACCCCCAGAGCCGAAATCTGGTGCTCTATCCAGTTGAGCTACGGACGCATTAATTTCATAAGAGTAAATATAATTAGATAAAACTTGAAATAAAAAGGAAAGTAATGTAAACAAAATAATTTTTGTACACCCGAGAGGATTCGAACCTCTAACCTTTTGATTCGTAGTCAAATGCTCTATCCAGTTGAGCTACGGGTGCAATTTTAGAAACCAAAAATAAGTTATTTCGTAACGAAGTACAACTGCTTTCATTGCAATAGTGATAATTAAATCCTTTGATTAGTAATTATGTCAAAAAAAAGACCTATCCATACCTTAGGAAACCTTTAATAATCCTAACTTGTCCGTTCTTATGGGGATTTATAATTAAGTTTGCAAAATAAAATAATTTTATTAATTTGCGTAAAAAATTAAATATTCTGAATCTTTTATCCTTCCTTTTAATCTAAATATTAAGTGAATTTTAAAATGAAATTTTATTCGTACTTTTTTACATTCTTATCCGTTCTTTTCTTTTTCGGTTGTTCCCAATTGTGATGTGACAAAAAACGAGAGTATATTGGAAAAAAAAGGTTCAAAATATTAATTCTATTGCAAGAGAAAAGTTTAGTAAAGTATAATATTGTAAATAATCAAACAGGTAATTACGCTTTAGTAATCAAAAATATTGAAAATGCGAAATCACCTGTCATTAACAAACAATTCTTCTTTGTATTTGAATATGACTCAAACGAAATAATATTTGAAGATGAAGTTGTAGATGCCAAAGTTTTTTGGGAAACTGACAATTTAGTTACTGTTTCCAGAATTCCGGGTATGATTAAAAAAGATTCTGAGACCAAGGGAGGTAATAAAGTTTATTCCTTCGATGTACTCAAAAAGAAAAAAAAATAACATTATTAACATTAAATAACATATAGGAGAAATTACATGAAGTATAAAATGATTGGTTTTATGCTGGTTTTTATTCTTTCATTTTTCATTATTAATCATTCATTTAAGAACACAGAGAGTTCGAATGTTGCTAAAATGGAGATCATTAAAAGCGAAAAAAGTAACATGATGAACAGCAAGGCAGAATGGTCTGAGAAGAAAAAAATAGTAAAGGGAGTTTCAAAGTTTGACGAACCTAACAAATTCATGGAACTTCACAGAATGATTAGAACACGAGACGGAGAAGAAAAACCAGGTTATGAAGTCAACTACAGAATAAAAGAGTTGAACAAAGCTAAAGCAAGAGCCGCTAAATTGAGTAAATCATTAGCTTCAGTAAATGAAGTAACTTGGGTTGAACGCGGTCCTGCTAACGTTGGCGGAAGAACTCGAGGAATTCATGTAGATCCTACTGATGCTACAAATAATACATGGTTTGTTGCTTCAGTTGGAGGCGGAGTTTGGAAAACAACTGATGGAGGAAGCTCTTGGGAGATAAAAACTCCTGATCTTCCAAATCTTTCTATGTCTTATTTTGGTGTTTCCCCGGCTAACAATGATGTGATATATGTTGGTACCGGTGAGGGATTTGGTAATCTTGATGCAATCCCTGGTAACGGTATTTTCAAATCCATTGATAGAGGTGAGACTTGGACTCAATTAGAAAGTACGGTAAATAATGATTTTATTTTTGTAAATAGATTCGTTGTTGATCCAACAGACGAAAATATTGTAATTGCTGCAACAAGTACAGGAATATTCAAATCAACTGACGGCGGTGCAAATTGGACAAAAGTTTTATCAGGTAATGATGTTCAAGATATGGTAGCTAATCCATTAAACTTTTCTACAATTTATGCTGCCCGAAATGGCGCCGGAATTTTTAAGTCAATTGATGCTGGTGATACTTGGGTTCAATCTAATGAAGGCATACTTGGTGCCGGGAGAATGGAAATTGATATAGCACCAACAGATACCAATAGATTATATATTTCTGCAGAGACAACAAATGGGACTTTGTTCATGTCGACAGATGCTGGAGCTTCATGGGAAGCTGTTATCGATGTAGAAGGAAGTGAGTATGAAAATGTAAATTGGCTTGGAAGTCAAGGATGGTATGATAACTGTATTGTTGTGCATCCCTATGATGAAAATATTGTTTTTTACGGTGGTATTGACTCTTGGCAAGCAACTATAAACTTTGATTCTGTTAAAGGAATTTCCAATGTCACATTAACTAACACAGAATCTTTCATGGGCTTTAAAGATAGTAAACTTGATTATTTAGAAGGTTCACTTGGTACAGGTGAACAATATTGGGAAGAGGAATTAGTTGATGATGGTGATTATGTTAACGTAGAAATAAGATTTGGAAACGGAATAACTCAAAAAGCACATATGTTTGAAAACTATATCAACTTATGTTGATTTTATTGATGTTCCTTTTCAAGTATGGGATGTAACAAATAATAAACAACTTGCAGTATCATATAATGATATTAGAAGAAATAAAGGATATGATTGGAGTGCGACAAGAGGAGACGAAATATTCGTAAGTGCATTAGATTATGATGATACAAATCCAAATGTAAATTTAGCTGCTACTGACGGGTTAAAATTCAAGAATATTGTTGTGTTTTCTCCCAAAAATGCTTTGGGTGTCGCTTGGGATCCTGCAACTCAGCCAGAATCAAAAGTTGAAATTACAACTGGATTTGTTCCAGTTGTTAATAAAATTCAAGTACCGATAACAGATGGTTATAATCAGTATAATCAAGGGGCTGATGTTCATGTCGATCATCATGAATTGGTTGCTGTGCCAATAAACGAAGCTACTCAAGAATTTTGGTTAATTAATTCTAATGACGGTGGTGTTGCAGTTTCTAAAAATGGCGGTGTCGACTGGAACGAAACAGATCAAGAAGGATACAACACATCGCAATTTTATGGTGCGGATAAAAAACCGGGTGCAAGCGAATATTTTGGAGGAATGCAGGATAATGGGACATGGCAGTCATCCTCTGGTGAAGAAGCTTCTGCAGTTACAAATTATAATTATAGAATTGGTGGTGATGGCTATGAAACATCTTGGCATTATGATAATCCAAATAAAATGATTGGCGGTTCGCAGTACAACCGATTCTGGAGATCAGAAGATGGTGGTTCTTCTTTTAGACCCGCAAATGTTGGATTTGATGGATGGGCAAATAGTGCAATTTCGCCATTCGTTTCAAAAATTGCTAAGACAAATAGTGATCCAGACTTATTATTTACGATCACTAGAGATGGGGTTTATAGAACTGATAACTTTGCTGAAAATTGGGCATTAACTCCGATAAATAATTTAGATGCTGGCGGACAATATTTCTCAATGGCACAGGTTGCTATTTCAATTGCAAATCCTCAAGTGGTTTGGGCAGCTTCTTACATGAATACAAGCAATGCAACTCCAAATATTTCTTTAGATGGCGGGTTTTCTTTTAGTCCTACAGGTGGTTCAAGTGAAATTTCGGGAAGGCTTTCAGGTCTAGATACTCATCCGACAGAAGAGGGAACAGCATTTATAACATTCTCATTTTCAGATGGTCCAAAAATTTTAAGAACAACAGATTATGGTCAAAATTGGTCAGACATTTCGGGATTTGGTACTGGTGATGAAAGTACAACCGGTTTCCCAGATGTTGCGGTATATTGTGTTGCAGTAATGCCTTACAATACTGACATAATTTGGGCTGGAACTGATATTGGAATTGTTGAATCAACAGATAATGGAGCTACTTGGAGTTTGCATGAGAGTAATCTTCCTTCAGTTTCCATTTGGGAAATTAAGGTTGTAGAAGATCAAGTTGTTCTTGCTACACATGGACGTGGAATTTGGTCAGCAACATTACCAGAACTATCAAATTACACTCCACCAGAAGTTACCAAATCACCAAGGATAAATGGTAATATCAATATTGGAACTCTGGGATTGAATATCAATGCCTCTTTAAGATCAATTTACGATTCGACACATGTTATGGTTGATAATGTACCTGTATTTAAAGTATATAATTCAGAACCTCAGGATTTGATTATTACAGTACCTGTTGCTGAAGCGGGTACCAAGAATGTTTATCTCCAATCTTATAAGGATGGAAAAACATATAAATCTTCCTCTCAAGATTTATATATCTTTTCTTTAGCTGAAGTTCAACAAGGTTATTATTCAGGATTTCATAGTGATGATGGTGGATTTGTATTGGATGGAATGGAAATAGGTGAAACTACCGGTTTTTCAAGTTCAGCACTCCAATCACCTCATGATTATGCGGTTGAATCAAATTACTTTGCAATCTTGAGAACACCGATAGTTGTTTCGGCTTCAGATGCAATTATGACATATAAAGACGTTGCTATAATTGAAACTGGTGAACCAGGAACTGTATATGGAGATGATGAATTTTGGGATTATGTAGTTGTTGAAGCTACGAAAGGAGGCGAATGGCTACCTCTTGCTGATGGTTATGATGCCTCAAGAAATAACAGTTGGTTAGTTGCATATAATGGTGGTTTACCCGGCACGGAAGGAATGTTTGTTTCCCATACTATTAACTTACTGGATACATTTGAACCCGGTGATACTATTCTTGTTAGATTTAGATTATTTTCCGACCAACTTACAACAGGCTGGGGATGGTTGATCGATGATTTAGTTATTCAAGGTCAGTTTGTAGGTGTTGAAGGCGAAAAGGAAATTCCAACACAATTTGCATTAAATCAGAATTATCCAAATCCATTTAATCCATCAACCACTATTTCATTTTCATTGCCAAAGAAAAGTGATGTAAATATAAAAATCTATAATAACCTTGGGCAATTAGTTGAAACATTATACAATGGTGAAACTAATGCAGGATATCATGATGTTGTTTGGAATGCCAATGTTGCCAGTGGTGTATATTACTATACAATTAAAGCAGGTGATTTTGTCGCTTCTAAGAAAATGGTATTTTTAAAATAAACTTAATTATTACTACAGAAGGGTCTGTAATTAAAAGGCCCTTCTGTGATTTATCTCACACATATTGAATTTTCTTATACTATTATTGAAATATATCTTTTAAGTTATATGAATAATAGTTTATTAAAAATATTATCCCTTTTCATCCTATTCTCAATTTTTACTTTAGCTCAGGTAAACGTTTCCATTCCGGATACGACACACGAAAAAGTTAAAAGTATTGAAATGCCAATTATTGTTTCTGATTTAACAGGTTTAGGAGTTAGGTCTTATCAATTTCGTCTAAAATATAATCAGGATATTCTGAAGGTAAAATCTGTTATCGATGATGAAACACTTTCCGATAAAAGATATTGGGGTGTAGATGCTTGGTTGGATGATGGTGACTTAGTTGTTAGGGCTAGCGGGTGGTTCTCGCTTTCTGGAGCAGGTACGTTATTAATTATTAAATTTAATATTATTGCTGATGAGGGTAAATCTGATTTAACTTTTGAAGATTTTTCTTTTAATTATGGATCGCCAAGTGTAAATATTAAGAACGGAAGTTTTGCAATTTATGCTGAAAAAATAATTAGTTTCAAGAAATCCGGAAATGGTGAGGGAAAATTGCAAATTGATAATGAGATTTATGATCTTCCAATTGATAAGACTATGGTGCTTTATAAGACTTATAAATTGAGTGCAATTCCGTCTACTGGAAATAATTTTGATAATTGGAGCGGAGCTTTGCAAACTTCAAAAAATCCGGTCGATTTTACCATAGAAAGTAATGCAGAAATAACCGCTAATTTTTCAGTAAAAGTTCATTCTGTTTCTGCAGTAGTTCAACCGGATAGCTATGGTAATGTTGAAGGTCAGGGTGTGTATAATTATGGAGATATGGTGACTTTAAAGGCTAATCCATATAGTGGGAAAGAATTTGTTAGCTGGACAAGGAATGGTGAAGTAATAAGCAATGATTCTGAATATTCATTTACTGTTAATAATGATATAAAACTTGAAGCTAATTTTGCCAACTTGCTCTTTTTAGTATCTACTGTTTCCAATCCAATTGGGGGCGGAAGTATCAACGGTGCAGGATATTATTATTTCAATGAGACTGCAAATTTGCATGCTCAATGCAATGAGGGTTGGGAATTTTTAAATTGGATGGAAAATGATGAAATAATATCGCAAGACTCTACAATAAATTTAAACGTGAATGGTGACAGGCAGATTATTGCAAACTTTACGCTGATTACAGGTCTTAATAATGAAAATATTATCACAGATAAAAATTGCTTATATAATCCTTATCCAAATCCATTCAATCCAACTACAACTTTCAAATTTCAAATAGCAAAACCTTCAGAAGTTTCATTGACTATTTTCGATTTAACAGGTCAAATAGTGGCGCAGCCAATTGAATCTTCCAATTTTGGTGTTGGTATATACTATAAAAATTTAGAAGCTTCATTTGGTAAAAATGAAATGTCAAGCAGTATTTATTTTTATAGATTTAATGCTGTGGATAATTTGGGTGAAATTTCCGTTAAGACAGGTAAATTAATTTTATTGAAATAATTATTTATTTTGCTAGCATAGATTTAGTATTTTCATCCCAAATTCTTTCCCAAAGAATTGATAAACTTTCTTCCATGCTAAATGTTTCTGATTCAACTTGCTTAATCTCAGCGGGTACAATTTTATCATTAGTTTCTTTACCTACAATAAAACTAAAAAAGTATAATGGTTCAACACCCATTCGTAAATCAGACATTATAATATTTCCATTCTTATTTGTGACCTTATAGAAGCCTTTTGAGAACCATTTTAACCGTTGAACTTCCCAAGTATCGTTTATAGGTGCAAGAAACGACTCTTCACTTTTATATTCATTAAATTCAATTAAGTTATCTTCATCAAAAAGAGAATAGAACCCTTCAACATATCCACTGTCCGTTACTGCAATGCTTCGCCATAAAAGTGTATTAAAAGGTGCTGGTCCGGTTAGAAAATCTCTAAACTCAATATTTTGCTTTTTCAAAGATTCAACTGTTAATGAGTTTACATGCTGCTTTACTCCTATTGTCCAAACTAGATATAAACTGCTAATAAAAATTCCTAGATAGTTCATTTTATGTGCAAATTTCGGATCAAACTTTTTAAAGAAAAGAAAAGATAATCCAATTAAAAGTGGTATTGTATAAAGTGGATCAATTACAAAAATTGTGCTCCAGCCAACCGGGTAGTTTGAAAAAGGTAGAAAAATTTGAGTCCCATATACTGTAAAACTATCCAAAAGTGCATGAGTCAATAAAGCTAATATGACCAAAAGATACCATCTAAATTTGTATATTTTTGTTTGGGGATGAATTTTTAGAATTAGCCAAACTAAAATTGGTGAAACCAGCAGCATAAAAAAGAAAGAATGGCTAGCAGCTCTGTGATAAGTAAAATCCCTAATCGCATCTCCCATTGGAATCATCACATCAAGATCCGGGAGAGTGCCAATAATTGCTCCCCAAAGACTTGCTTTACGTCCAACGTATTTTCCTATTACAGCCTCGCCAACAGCCGATCCGAGAGCAATTTGAGATAATGAATCCATGTTTCTATTTTAATTTATTAAATGACAAAAGGTATTATTTAAAGATAAAATTTACACAATAAATATTTGATAAGTAAAAAAAATGTTAACTAAAAGAGAATAAGGCTCAATCAATTATTGATAACTGATTGAGCCTTAAAATTATGAAGAAACTTCTGCCTTTAATAATACGTTATTAATTGCTTCAATTAACGCTGGCTTTGGTAAAGCACCCTGTGCCATTTGTGGTTTATCATCTTTTGGACAAAACAATAATGAAGGAATACTTCTTATACCAAAAGCAGCAGCCAATTCTTGTTCTACTTCGGTATCAATTTTATATATATTAATCTGTCCAGCAAATTCTTCACTTAGTTCTTCAAGAACTGGAGCAACCATTTTACATGGTCCGCACCAATCTGCATAGAAATCTATTAAACATGGTAATTCACCTTCGAACTTCCATTCTTTGTTTTGCTCGTAATTAAATACTTTTTCCAAAAATTTTTCTTTTGTTAAATGCTCAGTCATTTCTTTCCTTATATTTGTTAATTATTTAGTAATTAGATGCAGCTACTTAACCAAAGATTCAATTAAAATCAATTTATTTTAATCTCACTACCAACTTATAACTAATTTGTATAAATTTTGCTATTATTTACAAAGCACTGTTCAAATTGAGAAACAAACTGTTAAATATTATTATTTTCCTCTTTACATCAATCCTACATATTGCTCAAAATGTTTCGTTAGATAATTCAACTTATAGTTTTAAGCAGATTGGCGTTGAAAGAGGACTTTCTCAAAGCTCGATACTCTCAATTACCCAAGATAATAGAGGCTATCTATGGTTTGGAACGGCAACCGGATTAAACCGTTATGATGGTTATGAATTTATTGTTTATTCTAATGATGCAAGTGATTCCCTTTCAATTTCAGATAACGAAATTACTTCTCTTCTCGTTGATAGTGAAGGAAATTTATGGATTGGAACTTCAACAGGAGTTTTAAATAAATTTGATCCTCTGACAGAGACTTTTTCTCATTTTGATTTAGCTGGGAGCAGTGATTGGTCCAGTAGCACAGAAGATGAAGTTTATAATATCCCAATTACCTTTTCAAGAAATCAAATAAGCACTATTACAACTATTGATCAAGATAGAGATGGTAATCTTTGGGTTGGCACATGGGGCAAAGGTGTTGTTCGGTTTAATCCTAAATCTAATAAAAAGAAATATTTCTATCATTTTCAGGACCGTGAAAATTCATTGAGTTCCAATCGTATTGTTAAAGTATTGGTAGATATTGATAATATTATTTGGGTTGGTACTTTTGGAGGTGGTTTAAATAGAATAAGACCTGATTCTACAGATCAAAGTAAAGTAGTTATTGAGCAACTAAAAGTAAATTCAGCATTTCTTTTCGGAGAACGAATTTCAGCCTTATACCAAGATTCAAGAAATGATCTTTGGATAGGTGATTATAACGGAAATATTTCTGTAATTGATAATACTTCACTTTACAAAAAACCATCATTATTAAAAATAAAAATTATTAATAGCTCATTAAATGTTTCATCTAATAATAAACTTAAGGTCATGGATATAATTGAAGACCAAAATTCAATTATTTGGATTGCAACTAATGGTGATGGTTTATTCAATTATTCGTTGACAAATGGAACTTCCAACCAATTTCTTAACGAAAAAAGTAATCAATATTCGTTAAGTGAGAATGAACTTCAAAGACTTTTCGTTGATAAATCGGGTATTTTGTGGATTGGGACACAGTTGGGCAGTGGAATAAACAAACTTGAAAGAAGATATAATAAATTTAAGACACTGCCAGTTAAAACAGAAGTCAATAAATCTTTGAATGATAATATTATCTGGGCAATACATGAAGATAAAGAAGAAGACCTATGGTTTGGTACCCACAGAGGTGGTTTGAATAAGTGGAATAAAAGAACTAATGAATTTTCGTATATACGTAAAAAGATTATAGGTGATGATCATATCCGGTCAATTGTTGAAGATAAAATGGGAAATCTATGGATTGGGACTTATGCCGGTGGACTTACTTTTTATAACAAAGAATATAAATCATTTAGAAATTTTAGGAAAGTAAATAATAATACGAATTCCTTAACCTCCAACCAGATTCAATCATTATTAATTGATGGAGATACAACACTGTGGATTGGTACATTTGGTGGTGGATTAAACAAACTTGATCTTAAAGGATTTTATAGAAGCGGTTCAGCACAGTTTAAGTCATTTATTCATAATCCATCTGTTTATTCTTCTCTAAGTGATAATAGAATATACGTCTTATACCAAGATAAGGATAAAAATTTATGGGTCGGTACGCATGGAGGCGGATTAAATAAATTTGATAAACAGAATGAAACCTTTACTGTATATAAATCAATCCCAAACAAAAAAAATCTACTCTTTGATAATAAGATTATGTCGCTCCACGAGACTGAGGATCAAAAACTTCTGATTGGGACATTTGGTGGCGGATTGAATTTATTTGATTATAAGCTAAACAAAAATGAAAGAATGAGTGAAAAAATATCTCTGAATTGTTCAGATGTTTATGGAATTCTTTTTGATGATCAGAGCGGTTATTGGCTAAGTACGGATAAGGGAATTTATAACCTAGATAAAAGTTTAAAGTCGTTTAGACATTATGATTTGAGCGACGGTTTGCAGAGTCTTGAATTCAGCGGTGGCGCTTACGAAAAAGGTAAGGATGGCACGTTTTATTTTGGGGGAATAAATGGAGTCAATTTCTTTAATCCACAAAATATTCAGTTGGACAAATTTTTACCTCCAATTGTAATTAGCAGAATTAAGGTTTTTGACGAACCAATAAAAGGTGAAAAGCAAAAATTGGTTTTCGGAAGAGATGAAAATTATTTTTCATTCGAATTTGCATCTCTCGATTATAAAAATTCTGACAAAAATAAATATCAATTTATTCTTGAAGGATTAGACACAAAATGGTCTTTTACCGATTCAAAAGATAGAAGGGTTTTTTATACGAATTTAGCTCCTGGTGATTATACGTTCAGAGTTAGAGGAACGAATAACGATGGAATTTGGAGTCCTAACGAAGCAAAAGTCAGCATTACAATTCTAGCTCCATTTTGGATGCAATGGTGGTTTATTGGAGGACTAATCTTATTCATTGGTGGAATGTCAACTTTCTTTATTAACCAAAGAATCAGATACTTGTTAGCACTTGACAAATTGAAATCAAATATTGCAGCAGATCTTCATGATAATATTGGTGCAGGTTTAACAGAAATATCAATATTGAGTGAACTTTCCGCAAATATTGTTGATAAATCTAATAACGCAACCAAACATCTAAAACAAATCAGCGAGTTATCGAGACATCTCACAGAATCTATGAGCGATATTGTCTGGGTGGTTAATCCTAAAAGGGATTCCTTGTATGACTTAATTGTACGACTTAAAGACTCATATGGTGAACTTTTAGCCGATTTAGGTATAAAGCTTGAAACCTCTGATTTAGATAAACTGAGCAATATAAAGCTGCCTATGGATTATAGACAAAATTTATATTTAATCTTAAAAGAATCTTTGAACAATGCAATTAAGCATAGTAATTGTAGTAAAATTGATTTAATAATAAAAATATTTCGAAATAAACTATATATTATCGTGTCTGATAATGGGATAGGATTTGATACAAATAAGACAGCTAATGGAAATGGTATAACCAATATTAAAGATAGGGGAAACAAAATAAACGGGAATATTAAAATTATTTCTGAAATTAATAAAGGTACAAAAATTGAGTTCAGGGGGAATCTAAAATAAATGATAAATGTGGTAATTATTGAGGATAATCTAAATATTAGAGAGGGGATTGCTGCTTTAATAAATGGAACATCTGGTTATTCATGTATAGGTGCATTTGGATCTTGTGAAGATTTCCTAAAAGATTTACCTAAACTTGATGTTGACGTAGCGCTTATGGATATTGGACTGCCTGGAATTAATGGAATTGAAGGGGTAAGGAAAGCTAGACAGATTAAACAAGATCTAAATATTCTTATGCTGACTGTATATAAGGAAAGCAAGGTTGTATTTGAAGCTCTTTGTGCAGGAGCATGCGGATATTTAGTAAAAAATACACCACCAACTAGGTTATTAGAAGCAATAAAAGAAGTTCATGAGGGCGGTTCCCCAATGAGTTCAATGATTGCTCGACAAGTAATTACAGTATTTCAGCAGAATAATCCTAATATCGTAAGTAAAGAAGAATTTAACCTTTCCGGAAGAGAAAAAGAAGTTCTAAATAAACTTTCTGAAGGGGATAATTATCAGCAAATTGGCGAATCACTTTTTATTAGTGTTGATACTGTTAGACACCATATTAGAAATATCTATAAGAAACTACACGTCCATTCACAATCAGAGGCAGTTGCTAAAGCTATCCGCAAAGGTTTAATTTGATCAACTATAACTAAGAGAGATTCCCTCACTTTTCTTTAAATAACTGCACAAAAAGATAGTAAATACTAAAAAAATGACTTGCTTTTAGGAAAAACCGCATAAATATGCGGTTGTTTTCTCCAAATGTAATGAGTAATTACTGATTAGAAATTGATAAATCTACATAATCATTATTCTTGGGGAGGAAATATGTTTAACGAAAATTTAATTAATTCTCACGGTAATCCGATACCTGAATTAATAAATGATGAAGTCTACTCACTTTTACATAGTAGAGGACTTATAAATGAAAAATCAGTAAGGGATTATCTCATAAAAAAAAGATTTAAAAATTTGAGGGATTCTAAAGTTAGAGCCAGCGAAGCAATTGATTCGTTGAGAGAAGAATATCCCTATCTTCAGTTTGATACAATTAGAAAAATTGTATATCAATCTTAGTATTAAGACATAGAGCTAAGTGGGCATCACCTTTATAAAGTACACTGATAAGCATTTGCACAAATGAAATCAATTTCAAATTGGAGACATAAGAGGATAAAGTAATCAGCAGTAAACTACTTTATTATTATAGTGTAAAAATAAGGATTGATGACCACTTTTTTCTAAAACATATTTAAGTTTTAGCTACTTGAGCTAAAACTTAAAATAATTCTGTTAACATTTTACATAAAAGAACATTATTTTTTCAGAAGTTTCATCATATAACAAAATTTAAAGTCTAATTGAAGAAACATTCTATCGCTTATCGTCAATAAATTCATCCTCATCATCAATAGCCAAATCTCTTTTTTTGTTATCATCTTCAATATCAACATCTTCTATATAAGATTTTTTCTTTTTCTTTGTTATAAAATAGAGACTAGAGATTATAATAATTGCAAGAAGAATGATTACTCCATAAATGAAGTAAGACTTTGACCCGCCAGAACTATCTTTCCAATCCTCAATTTTATCTTCGATAGAAATTAATTGATCAGTGGTAATTAAATTTTCGGAAATTAGCATTGGAATCCAATCAGGTTTAATTATATCATTCCAAACTCTGTCAGCAAAAAAGATATATTCCTTTTCCTGTTGAACTTCAATACTTCCGTCATCATCATTAATTTGATTGTTAATATAGCCTAAAATTGCTTCTTTAAACTCTTCACCATTGACAAAACTATCTAACTCAATATTGTGTGAAGAAAATATATCATCGATAGATCTCCAGGTTGATAGTTCTAATGAAGAATTCCAATCATAAATTAAGGTATCAATCTCTATAAGCTTATCTTTGTTAAGAGTGTCGGCAGAATAAATGTCAAAAAGTTTAGGTCCAAAATGACTCCACCGCTGATCAAAGTCGCTAAATTCACTTTTTAGTGAGGCTAAATCTTCTGGATTAAAAATACTTGCATCTAAAAATTCAATATTATCATTTATAAGATTTCTTAAATTATCTATTAGGCTTGTATTCTTAATCTTTGTTTGCAGACTCTTTCTTTCAACTTCATCAAGCGACTCGATCTTATGTTCGGCAGTCATGAAAATATTATCCATTATTTCCTTAATAAGAGTATCTCTTTTTGTTATTCCGTTCTTAAGTTGAGTAACTAAACTCCTTAGTGAATCTATCTCATTTTTGGATCCTCCGTAACCCGACTGAAATGCTTTTAATTCTGCCATCAACCTGGAATTTGCATTTCTAAGTGAATTTAACTCACTTGTAAGTTTTTGTAATTCGCTAGAGACTTTTTCATAGTCAGATTGAACTTTGGTAACTTTAGTCTGAAGTTGAGAAATTTCAGTTAGTCTTTTATTGGTGTATTCTATTTTTTTATCCAAAGTAACAAATGAACTTTCAAAATTACTTGGATAGAGTGCTCTGTTTAATAATTCTTTGTTACCTTTAAACTCATTTCGGAACTCATTAATTTCTTTTTTTATCTTGCTTAATTCTTCGTTAGTTTTAGCATATTCAATTGCAATTTCAAAAGATCTCTGTCTGCTTTTAAATTCTTGAGTAATTCTATAATCAGATTGAGCAACAATTAAGGATGAAAAAAACAGAAGTAAAAGAGTTTTAAATAAATTATTCATCTTCACTATTCTTCTCCTTAATTCCTTGGGAATTCAAATAAGCCAGATGTTCTTCACCTTCTAAAAGTTCAATAAATGGTTTTCGCTGATTGAAAGCAGGGAGATCCAATCCAAATTCAGAGACAAAAACTTGGTTGTGAAGAACAAATTGTCCGTCTTTAGCACTACAGATATAAACATTTTTAAATCCGGGAGCGATGAAATAATAATAACCTTCTGTATCTCGAATAATTCTCACTGCTTGATTTAAGTATGCCAATGAATCAGCAGTTTCCATAATAAACAGATCTTTTACATTGGCAGAAAAAGAATATCTGCTTTCTTGAACCATACCTTGATCATCTGTATCTAAAACTGTTTCTATTGGCCATGCAAAATCTGCAGGCTCCATAACTAGTTGAGCACAACCAACAAAAGCAATTAATGTTAAAAGAAAAAATATCTTTTTCATTTCTTCTCCAAATTTATAACTGTTCCAACACAATATTTTTATTATATTAAAAACAATAGTTAAGTTCAAATTTAATTTTTATATTATAATAAACAAAGATAAAAAACGTTAATCTGAATTAGAAAATATTCGATAATACAATAATTATTAGAGAATTTTAAACGTTGAAAGACTATTTAAACAGCGAAAATATCGTAAATAAGAATGGAGAAGATTTAAGATCTGACGAATGCCTGAGGATTTTAGAAGAAGCCAAAAAAATGAAAACCATTTTTCTGGATAATATGAGTCATGAACTTAGAACTCCCATTACAGTAATTCTTGGATATGCCGGAATTTTATTTGAAGAGATTAAAGATCCAGACTTAAAAGAGATGGCTGAAATAGTCTTAAAGAGCAGCAACAGATTAACCGAGTCTTTAAATCTTCTTTTGGATCAAAGTGATGTCGATTCGGAAAGATTAAAAGTTGAATTTGAAAGGGTTAACATCAAAGAGATAATGCAAGAAACTTATAATCTATATAAACCAGTCGCGGAAGATAAAAATTTAAATTTTAGTTTTAACTGTGATATACAAGAAGCCTATTGCAGTATTGATTATAAAATGTTAAAAAAGGTAATGACCAACTTGCTAAATAACGCAATCAAATTTACTTCTAATGGCAGTATTGAAATAAATCTTTTTTCAATTAATTCAGAGAAAAAATATTATTGTGTTGAGGTAAGTGATACCGGAATAGGGATTCCCGAAGATAAGCAAAAATTAATTTTTGAAGCTTTCAGACAGGTTAGTGAGGGGATGAACAGAATTTTTCAGGGTACTGGACTTGGATTATCGGTATCTAAGAAATTTGTTGAGTTAATGAATGGTGAACTAACTGTTAAAAGTAAAGTAGAAGAAGGCACTACCTTCTTAATGAAATTCCCAGCTGAATAAAACCTACTTAATTGATCCTTTAACCTTATCCCAAATCCCTTTGCCAATAACTTTATCAATATTTATTAAGATTTTTTTTATCAAGTATAAAATATCAATATCGCCGACCCAATTCCTTTTTACTATTTGCGGATCAATCGTGTTCAACAGATCGTTTAGGACATATGCTGCAATCCCGATATCATCAAGATATCCGACCGGCCCTAATATTGCTTCCGGTAAAACATCAATTGGTGAAATAAAGTAAGCAATTGCCGTAACTAATTTAACTTTTTTGGAAGTGGGGACTTCAGGATCCTGTACCAATTTTACGAGAAGGTAAAATATATCCGGAGCGATAAGAAGATATTCCCGCCATTTATAGCTCAAATTCGCTTTCTCATCCAGCCAACTTGTAATATTTGATCTCATTTTTAAGTAAAATCTTTCTTCACGTTTATTCATCTCAGCTCATAAATATTTAAAAATCAAAAATAATAAAAGTTTAAATTATAGATTACAGATTTTTGTTTAGAATTAATTTTTAGGTATCAGTTCAGTCGTTATTTTTTATTTTAATCTATTAAATCCATTTAAAGCCGCTACTCTATAAGCTTCTGCCATTGTTGGATAATTAAAAGTTGTATTGATAAAATACATTAATGTATTTGCCTTTCCTTCTTGAGCAAGTATAGCCTGACCAATGTGAACAATTTCCGAAGCGCCATAACCAAAACAATGAACTCCTAAAATTTCTAATGTTTCTCTGTGAAACAGTAGTTTTAACATTCCTGTTGTTCTTCCTGTAATTTGCGCTCTTGCCAAATGCTTAAATAATGAATGCCCAACTTCATAAGGTACTTTTTTCTCGGTAAGTTCTTTCTCTGTATATCCGACAGAGCTTATTTCCGGAATAGTGTAAATCCCAGTGGGAATGAACCGTACTAGTTTATTTTCACAGCTGCCTTCAACTATATGAGTCGAAGCAAATCTTCCCTGATCATAAGCAGCACTTGCTAAACTAGGGTAACCGATGACATCACCGACGGCATATATATGGGGATGAATAGTTTGGAAATTTTCATTAACTTCAATTGAACCTCTCACATTACCTCTAATCCCAATATTTTCCAATCCCATATCTTGAGAATTTCCTGTTCTGCCTTGTGCCCAAAGTAAATATTCACTTTTTATCTGCTTATTAGACTTAAGATAAACTGTCACACCGTCATCATCGGCAACAACTTTTTCATATTCTTCATTATGCCGAATAAGAACACCATTTTCTCTTAAATGATAGGCTAGTGCGTCAATTATTTCATCATCAAGAAATGTTAATAGCTGATTTCTTGTATTGATTAAATTTACTTTAATCTTGAGTTCTCTGAAAATAGAAGCATATTCACAACCAATAACTCCTGCTCCATAAATTGAAATTGATCTTGGATTGCTTTTAATATTTAAAATAGTATCACTATCCAAGATTCTTGGGTTTGAAAAATCAATATCATCAGGATGATAAGGTCTTGAACCGGTTGCAATAACAAAGTTATCTGCAGAATATTTATTTATTAAACCAGCTTCATTTTTTACTTCGATATTATGCTCATCAATAAATGAAGCTCTTCCGTCAAGAATTCTGACCAAGTTTCGCTGGTAAAAGCCTTTTCTTAATTCGTATTGCTGTTCAATTATTGGTTGAGTAGAATTTAGAATTGTCTGATAATTTACTGAATGAAGCATTTCAGTATCAGAAATAATTTGACTTGCATGCCGAAGAGCCTTACTGGGAATAGTTCCACTATGTGTGCAGCTACCGCCTATATTATGAAAGTAATCGCAGATTGCTACAGATTTACCTGCTTTAACTGCTTTCATTGCAGCTCCTTCACCTCCAGGACCACTGCCAATTACAATTACATCAAACTTATTTTTCATATTAAAATTCTAATAATTATAAAAACTGTCTAAATAATTTAACAAATCTAATTGGAAATAATTAACAAGAGTTTTTGGAATAAAACAAGAAAGGGAAAGGAAATATTCTCACATTATAATTGATAATTCTTCAAGCCATAAAATCTCGCAAGCTCCACCGCCAGTATCATCCCGTTGTGTAGAAGATTTATAGACAAATTTCTCTCCAATCTCATTAACGTTAACCAGTTTCCCTTTTATCGAAATAATATTTCCTCTTGATACATCATCAAGTAGATCTTCAACTTCTTCATTTGCAGGAATAATATGAACATTAGAGCTGCTCTTTTCAACTTCTTTTTTGGGGATAGGAAAGTTGTCTGTGCGCCACACATACCATCTATGTTGCTGCTTAATTTCAAATCGATCAACAATTGTTTGATCCGACATTTTACCCCAACCAAGAGCAATATCAACGGGACAAAATTCACTCATTTCATCCGAGCCATAAAATCTTATGCTTAATACTTTTGCTTCTACTTCAAATTGAGCAATAGGATAATAAGTAAAATCATCAGCAATCCATGATTCTTGATTTTTTAGAATTATTTGTTTTGGATTGTGTGGGGCTAAAATCCCCGGTGGTTGGATTACTTCTTTTTCCTTAAATATAAAATAGAGCCCAACAATAATAATTATCGGGCTCAATATTTTGACAAAAGTTTTCAAATTAATTTACGGAGATTAATTCCATTTCAAAAATTAATGCTGCATTTGGACCTATTGTTGGTCCACTTCCGCGTTCACCATATGCTAGGTCAGATGGGATATAAACTTCCCACTTGTCACCCTCTTTCATCAATTGAAGGATTTCTGTCCAACCTTTAATAACACCTGTTACTTTAAATGCTTGAGGTTTCCCTCTCTTATAAGAACTATCAAATTCGGTTCCGTCTATTAACCTACCAGCGTAATGTGCTTCTACAGAGCTGCTTAATTTAGGAGACTTTCCATTACCGCTTTTTAATACTTTATATTGAAGACCGCTATCAAGAGTAATTACACCTTCTTTATTTTTATTCTCAGCAAAAAATGCTTCTGCTTCGGCTTTGTTTTTTTCTGATGCTTCTTTCATTTTATTTTGCTGTTTCTCTCTCATTGCAACTTGAAAATTCATCATAACTTTTTGAATCTCAGCATCAGTTAACATTGATGTATCAGCCATTGCATCAACAATACCTTGCATCATAATTTTTGGGTCTATTTCTATATCTTGTTTTTTGAAATTTTTTCCTATATCCTGTCCAATACTATAACTTACTGAGTCAACATTAGAAGAAATTGGTAGATTAGTATCTGAAGCAGTTTGGCTGCATCCAATAACAGCAAGTAAAAATGATATAGCAATAATTAAAATTTGTTTCATATTTAATCCTTATTTTGCATTTAAAAAATATTAAGCACAAATTTACACTTATTTAGGACTAATGGAAAATCTGTTCTTAAAAAATATTAATCCGGAAAAATTTAAATCTCATTTAAAATCGATTGTTAGGCTCTCTATTCCTGTAAGTATTGGTCAGCTGGGTCATATCATGCTGGGTGTAGTTGATAGTTTTATGGTAGGCAGATTAGGTGCTGAACCACTTGCAGCAGCGGCACTTGCTAACGGATTGTTTTTCTTAATTATGGTTTTTGGAATCGGTATGAGTCATGCAATTACCGCATTAGTGGCGATTGCTTATGGAGAAAATAAGAAAGAAGAATGCGGAATCATTGTACGCCAAGGTTTAATTGTAAACCTTTTTTTTGGAATTATTCTTACAGTATTAACTTATTTTGCTGCGGAACTTGTATATTTTCTTGATCAGGAACCCATTGTAGCAAAGTTAACAGAATCATACCTGGTCATTTTAAGTTTATCAATTATACCCTTTATGCTATTCCAAACTTATCGGCAATTCGTTGAGGGCTTATCTGATACTAAAACACCAATGTATATAGCTTTATTTGCCAATATTGTTAATATAATCGGTAATTGGATTCTAATCTTTGGAAATTTAGGTTTTCCGGCTTTAGGGTTAGATGGAGCAGGGTTTGCAACATTAACTACTCGTACTTTTATGGGTTTTACTATGATGTTAATTGTAATAAAATCCTTGAAATATAAAGAATATGACCCTACTCTAAAATTTAAATCTTTAAACTGGAATACCATTAGTCAAATTGTAAAAATTGGTTTCCCAAGTGGTCTTACTTATACTCTAGAAGTCAGTGCTTTTGCCTTTGCTGCAGTAATGATTGGATGGCTTGGCAGTTCTGCTTTAGCAGCGCATCAAATTGCAATTAATCTTGCTTCAATTTCATATATGGTGGTACTGGGTATTTCAGCAGCAGCAACCATAAGAGTAGGAAATTCACATGGATCGAAACAAATAATGGATGTAAAATATGCAGGTTACATCTCAATTATATTGGGACTTTTCTTTATGTCAATTACTGGGACTATATTTATTTTATTTAATGAATTCCTTCCCTCCCTTTATATTGACGATAGGGAAGTGATAGAAATGGCTTCTTCACTCTTAATTGTAGCTGCATTATTTCAACTATCTGATGGCGTTCAGGCAGTTGGATTGGGTGTTTTAAAGGGGGTTACTGATGTTAAGATACCAATGTTAATTACTCTTGTAGCATATTGGATTATTGCTTTACCTCTAGGGTATTTATTTGGATTTACTCTGAAATTAAATATACAAGGTGTGTGGTTTGGATTGCTTATTGGATTAACGGTGGCAGCTATTTCATTTGTTTTTAGATTTAGACATAAAGTAAATAACAGCTAAAAAACGCCAGGTTGACTCAATTATTTTGAGTCAACCTGAGAAATATTTTATCTAGTTTTTAAATCTTCCGCCAGATTTCATAGGATCGCCATTATAACCTAATTTTTCCCAATCAAGTCTCTTTGTACCTTTTTTTCCATGACAAGAAGTGCAAGATAAAGCATTCTCGGAACTTACAACCATGTGATTAATTGGCCAGTACATTTCTGTTTCAATAAAATCATGTTTACCCGAATAGTTAAGAGAAATCGATTCCATTCCCAATTTTGCAGCAGCATCCCAATCATATGTATCCCAATATCCTCCTTTGCCAAATAATTTTGGAACAATCAAATAATTATTTTCTGAATCATAAATCTGTTTTCCTCTCATTACTTTGAAAGGAGCAATTTTAGCATTAGGATCTTTAATATCACCATTAAGCATATTTAATTTAACTATCTTCTCGGGTTCAACTTTTTCACCAATTTCATAGTAGTCTGCTTTACCGTTATACCAGCTGTATTCTGGGACTACATTCATCTCCCAAATAAAATCTCCTTTCTTTTTATTATACGTTTCCATGCCATTCTCATCTTTTTCTACCATTTTATCAGAACCGGCGGTTGACCAATCCCACCAAATTTTAGTTGCCATTTCTTTTGCATAAGTTGGAATATGGCAAGTTTCACAGGCAATTGAATTTCCGTGAACATTTAAAATTCGCTTTTCGTGAGGTGCATCTGTGTGGCAATCCTCACAACCAATATGATTAGTCCCTTCACTCATTGAACCATGACTAGCCCCTAAAATTTTATGACTTTCTCCAGCATGACATTCAGAGCATTCAAATCCTGCACCACCCATGTGAATATCAAGCTCTGCAGATGCATTAATCAAACTTTCATCTAGATCACCATGCTTAACACCAGTACCACCGCCGCCATTAAAATGACAAGCTCCACAATTTTGCTTAGATGTTGGTCCAACACTTTGAGCTGCCGCTACAAGGTCTATATTTGGGTCGGGCATACCAGCACCGGTTGGAGTTTTTTTGTAAGTCCCCGACTGATCGTGACATACTAAACAATCAATATTTGCTGGATCTTCAAAATCAAAATTTGCGTCAGTCCATCCATAACTAATATGGCAGCTAGTACATCTGGGCCAGTTGGAAGGAATAGCTACACAGAAATTATTAATGATGTTTTTTTTCCCTCTTGAAAGATTTTCTCCATTTTCATTAGCTTCTCCTATCCAATTCCAGTGTCTTGTCTCAATAATTTCTTCACCGACCCCTTCATGGCATGCCAAACAAGTCTCAGTAATTTCTTGAGGCGATTCAAATGGTCCTTCAATATAATCAGTGTGATCTTCTTGCGAAAATATGGTTGAATTAAAAATAATAATACATACTAGTAGAATTAATTTTTTCATGTAAACTCCATTTTTAATAAGACAATCACAACTTAATATATATTTTGGAATTAATCAATCACTTTAGCCTCTAAAGTATTTTTATCTTCATTCACATTGCTGATAATTCTTTATTTCATTATTTTAAAATTTGAATTTAACAAGGTATTGATGGTGTACGAAAGACACGCAAAAATAGGAGATAAAGTAGAAATTCATTTCATTGGGAAGTTAGAAGATGAATCTGTGTTTGAGACTTCACATGATGGACCCGCGCTAAAATTTAAAATTGGTAACAATGAAGTTATTCAAGGTATTGATGAAGCTGTTGTGGGTATGAAAGTTGGCCAGGAAAAATTTATTCACATAAGTTCAGATAAAGCATATGGTTCTATTGAAAAGGATTTAATTATATCAATAGAAAAAGATAAGTTACCAAAAGATATTGATCTTGCAGTAGGAAATGAACTGAAAATTCCAAATGAAGATGGCTCACCATTTAGTGTTAGAGTTGCAAATGTTGATGATAAAATAATTCAGTTAGATGGTAATCATCCACTTGCCGGTAAAAATTTAATTTTCGAGTTAAAACTTATAAATATTGAATAGGATTCTATTCTTTTTCCGATTCCTCTTTTGTCTCATTATCTTCAATAAATTTTTTAATGTCATCCAAATATTGCATTATCGCTTTCGCTTTATTTAAGCCGAATGTAAAGGGGTATTTAGTACTACCGGCAACCGGTAAAGAAATAATTGCATTCCCTTTGTATTCACTTACTGTGGCAGGAAGTTTTTCTTCGGACATTTTAACTCCTTTTAGTTGGTTTCATAATAATTTGTATTTATATTAAATTATTGTAAAAATTACATTTTTGCAAATAAAATATTTACTTTTAATAATTTTTTATGATCGCAATAATTTCATTTTGCAAACATAATGCTGAGCAAATAAAAAGTTTGCTTAATTACAATGAGTTAGAAATTAAAATTTCTTCTTTAGAAACTGATATTGTAAAAGCCGACAAGATAATTTTACCGGACGCAATTAATTTTAATTCTGCTTACCGAAAACTTCAGTTCTCTAATTTATTCAGTTTAATTCGCTTACTTAATAAACCAATTTTAGGCATTAATATTGGATTTCATCTCATGTGTAAAAGTATAGTTAATAAAAACAAGACTGGACTGGGCTTATTCGATGTTGATATTTCGGGTTACCATAATTTGAGTGAAGATAAGAAGTATAGATCCGGAACTGTGAAACTCATTGGGAAATCTAAGTTAGTTAAGAAAATAGATGAGGGGACTTTAATAGAAGCATACAAACAAAATTATCAGTCCATTAATAAGTTTACAAAATCAACATTATTAATTGACAATGAAGAGTACTCACTTACTTATGAAAATGATAACTATTTTGGTGTGGAACTTAATTTTGAAAAAAATCAATTATTTGGTAAGCACCTAATTGAAAACTTTATTTCAGTTTAAAAAAAAATTAAAACCAGTCTTTAACTATCTTGTTAAAGTCCTCATCTTTGCTATGATAAAATTCATTAGTTAAGCGATTATATTTATAATCCCTTTCCCATTCTTCAATATTTTCAATAATGTCCCTTATAGCATCAGTTATAAGCAATAGTTCATTATCTGTCATAGTTGGATGGAGCGACATTCTAACCCAGCCGGGTTTTTCAGAAAGATCTCCTTGAGATATTTTTTCTGTAATTCTGCTTGAGCGGGTTGGATCAACGTGCAATAAATAATGTCCATAAGTTCCGGCACAAGAACATCCTCCTCTAACTTGAATACCAAATCTATCGTTGAGTAGTTTAACAATCAGATTATAATGAATGTCTTCTATATAAAAAGAGAGAACCCCAAGTCTATCTTCAATATTATTAGCCAATATATGTACTTTTGGTAATTTGCTGAATTCTTGAAATGCAATTTTCACTAATTCTTCTTCACGATTCAGTATATTTTCAATACCCATTTCATCTTTCAGATTTATACATAAAGCGGTTTTAATAGTTTGCAAAAATCCCGGAGTTCCGCCATCTTCTCTTGCTTCAATATCATTTATGTATTTGTGTTCGCCCCAAGGATTTGTCCAGTCAACAGTTCCACCTCCAGGATGATCAGGAACATTCGAAGTATCTAAATCTTTGTCCATTACCAGAACTCCGGATGTTCCGGGTCCGCCGAGAAATTTATGAGGAGAAAAATATATTGCATCAATTTTTTCAAGAGGATCTTCAGGGTGCATATCAATTTTAACATAAGGTGCAGAGGCTGCAAAATCAATAAAGCACAAGCCTCCATTTTCATGCATAATTTTTGCCAATTTATGGTAATCAGTTCTTATTCCTGTTACATTAGATGCAGCAGTGAATGAACCAATTTTCAAATTTCTGTTCTTATATTTTTCAAGCAGCTGTCTTAAATTATCTAAATCAATTAACCCTTCATCATTAGGTTCAATTATTTTAACATCACAAATAGTTTCCAACCAAGAAGTTTGGTTTGAGTGATGCTCCATATGCGTTATAAAAACAATTGGTTTTTCTTCTTCTTTTATCTCGATACAATCCCTAAATTTTTCGGGAACTCTTAAGCCTAAAATCCGTTGAAGCTTATTAACTACTGCAGTCATCCCAAATCCAGCAGATATAATAATATCGTTTGGTCCAGCATTTACATGTTGCTTAATAATTTTTTGAGCTGTATGATATGCGGTAGTCATCAAAACTCCCGTAGCACTTGATTCGGAGTGTGTATTGCCGACAAAAGGACCAAAAGTATGAATGATTTTTTCTTCAATTGAATGATAAAGTCTTCCACTGGCAATCCAATCAGCATAAATTAAATGTTTCTGTCCAAATGGGGAATTAAAGCTTTTGTCAATACCAATTATATTTGTTCGGAAATTACTGAAGTATGATTCCAGATTAGTCATAATTCTCATAGTTTTCTTAGTTAAAAAACAAATTTATTGAAATCATAATAATTTTACTAACCTTAACTTTACAAGGAGCAACTACAATTAACATTTTTATGAATAATTCGGAAATATTTTTCTCCAAAGATAATTAGCATTTTATAGTTTTAGTAAATAGTTTTACAAAAGTGTTTCATATTTTAATTTTGTGTATAAAACAATTTATTTGATTATACACTCTTGATATCTTATTTTTATACACTATAAAATAATTTTATGGCATCGACCTCAAATTGTACTATACAAATCATATTATAAAACTAAAAAATCATAATATTTTCAAAATGAGTATATAGCTATGGGTGTTACAAAAATTAAGAAAGGTTTAGATTTACCAATTCAAGGTGAACCATCCACTGAACTTGACGAATCTAAAGTTGTAAAAAAAGTTGCACTGTTAGGGAATGATTATGTTGGGCTAAAACCAACCTTGGCTGTATCTGTTGGCGAAAAAGTTAAACTTGGTCAATTACTGTTTACAGATAAAAAAATGGAAGGTGTAAAGTATACCTCCCCAGGAACCGGAACTGTTATTGAAATAAATCGGGGAGAAAAACGTCACTTTCTTTCTATTGTAATTGAGTTAGAAGGTAATGAAGAAATAACTTTCAAAACTTTTTCAGATTCAGAAATTCCTTCTATTAAAAAGGATGTTATAAAAGATCAGTTAATAGAATCCGGTTTGTGGACTTCAATTAGAGAAAGACCTTTCAGTAAAGTTGCGAATCCTGCTGTTGAACCTAAAGCAATTTTTGTAACTGCTATGGATTCGAATCCGCTTGCTCCTTCAGTTCCAAAAATTCTTGAAGGAAAAGAAGCGAGTTTTAAAAATGGCTTGCGAGTTTTATCGAAACTGACAGATGGAACTCTTTATCTATGCAAAGAAGAGGGAAGTACAATACCAGAAACTCAGTTACACAATCTTAAAGTGGAAGAGTTTAGTGGGGTTCATCCGAAAGGTTTACCTGGAACCCATATTCACTTTCTCGATAATGCTCATAGAAATAAGAAGATTTGGTACTTAAACGCTCAAGATGTTGTTGCAATTGGATTACTTTTCACAACCGGCAAAATTAATGTTGAAAGAATTTTAGCATTAGGCGGTCCAGCTGTGAAAAATCCTAGATACATTAAAACAAGAATTGGCGCATACATAGATGATCTTGTTCAAGGCGAATTAACAGATGTATCAGCCAGAGTTATTTCAGGTTCAGTTTTATTTGGCAGAAAAGCTACTGCTGTAGAAGGATTTGTAGGAAGGTACAACCAGCAGATTTCAGTAATCGAGGAACATACAAAAAGAGATTTCCTTGGTTGGGTTATGCCATCATCAAAACTTTATTCTTTAAAGAAAGTGATGCTTTCTAGTTTAACACCAAACAAGAAATTTAATTTTACCTCCTCTCTAAATGGGGGGCATAGATCTATTGTTCCTAGTGGAAGTTATGAAAGTGTTACACCGCTTGATATTGAACCGACTTACTTGTTGCGGGCCATTGCTGTAGATGACGTTGAAGAGGCTGAAAAATTAGGTTGTTTGGAATTAGATGAAGAAGATTTAGCATTGTGTACTTTTGTTTGTCCGTCAAAAGTAGATCATGGCATAAATTTAAGAAGGACGTTAACTTTAATTGATAAGGAAGGCTAGTGAAATTTCTTAGAAATATTCTGGATCAGACTGGTAAGCAGTTTGAAAAAGGTGGAAAGTTTGAAAAACTATTTCCATTGTACGAAGCAATTGATACTTTTGTGTTTTCACCTTCAACCCGTACTACCACTAATTCTCATGTAAGAGACGCATTAGATCTTAAGAGAATGATGCTTTGGGTTGTTATAGCACTGATTCCAACAGTGCTTATGGCACTTTATAACACTGGTTTGCAAGCTAACTTGGCAATCAGTCAAATGACGAACTTTGAATTTACCAATTGGCAGCAAAGTGTCATTAATTACCTAGGAGTCGGCTTTGATCCTAGCAGCATTGTTGGCAATATGATACATGGTGCTCTCTATTTTTTCCCTGTGTATCTAATCACTCTTGCTGTTGGAGGTACTTGGGAAGCATTATTTGCTATTGTTAGAAAACATGAAATTGCTGAGGGATTTTTAGTCTCAAGCTTATTATTTCCGCTTATTCTTCCTCCCGATATTCCTTATTGGCAAGTAGCAATAGGAATTTCATTTGGAGTGGTAATTGGAAAGGAAGTTTTTGGCGGAGTTGGGATGAATATTTTAAATGTTGCCCTAACTGCCCGTGCTTTCTTATTTTTCGCCTATCCGGCAGAAATTTCAGGTGATAAAGTATGGGTTGCAGTTGATGGTTTAAGTAGAGCAACTCCTTTAGCTCAATATGCAGATCCTATTTTAGAAGTTACTTACTCATGGTGGGATGCTTTTTGGGGATTCATTCCTGGTTCAATGGGTGAAACTTCCGTTGTTGCATGTTTAATTGGAGCAGTTATATTAATTTTTACTAAAATTGGATCTTGGCGAATAATGTTAAGTGTTTTGGTTGGAATGCTATTTATGTCATTCACATTAAATTTTATTGGAAGCAGTACAAACCCCATGTTTAATGTTCCCCCTTATTGGCATTTTGTTTTAGGCAGTTTTGCATTTGCAACAGTATTTATGGCAACTGATCCTGTTACTGCTGCTTATACAATTCCTGGTCAGTTTGTCTATGGATTTTTTATTGGAATATTTGGAATTTTAGTAAGAGCTGTAAATCCTGCATTCCCAGAAGGTTGGATGCTCGCCATTTTATTTATGAACGTTTTTGCGCCAATCATAGATAGATATTTCATTAACAGAAACATTAAGAGGAGGCTTGCAAGAAATGTCATCTGATCGTACTTCAAAAACAATAGTGGTTGCGCTAGGTGTTTGCTTGGTCTGCTCTGTTCTGGTTTCTTCAGCGGCTGTTGCACTAAACAGTATTCAAGAAGAAAATAAAGAGCTGGATAAAATAACGAATATTTTAGCTGCAGGTGATTTATTACAAGAAGGTAAAAATGTTAAAGAGACTTATAAAGAGTCCATAAAATCTATTATGATTGATCTTAATACTGGGAAAGCAATTCCTGAAGAAAATTTTACTAAGGAACTTAACATTGAAAACTTTAATATTAGAGATATTGCATCAAATAAGGAACTTAGCACAGAGATTGATTCTAAAAATGATATTGCCGGTATAAAGCGTAAGCCAAAATATATGGTAATTTATGAAGTTCTCGAGGGTGATAAAATTGACAAATATATCCTTCCAATTTACGGTAAAGGCCTCTGGTCAACTTTATACGGGTTTATAGCGCTTGACAGCGATCTGAAAACCATAAAAGGACTCACTTTTTATGAACATGGTGAAACACCTGGTTTAGGCGGGGAAGTTGATAATCCAAAATGGAAAAATTCTTGGAAAGGTAAACAAGCATTTGATGAAAATGGGAAAGTAATAATTGAGGTTATTAAAGGAATTGTTGACCGATCGAGTCCTGCAGCTCAACATCAGATTGACGGTCTTTCCGGATCAACTATCACAACCAGAGGAGTAGATAATTTAGTAAAATTCTGGCTCGGTGATAAAGGTTATGGTCCATTCTTCGCTCAACAAGAAGGGGAATCTAATGAACAAATATAAATCTATTTTACTTGATCCGATTTTTGATAATAACCCTATTGCACTGCAAATATTGGGCATTTGCTCTGCACTTGCTGTTACTTCAAAACTGGAAACATCCATAGTAATGTCTATTGCAGTTATCTTTGTTTTAACACTATCGAATTTTTCTGTAAGTTTAATTAGGAAACATGTTGCAAGCAGTACCCGAATCTTGGTTGAGATGACTATAATTGCATCATTAGTTATTATAGCTGACCAGCTGATTAAGGCTTTTGCATATGACGTAAGTAAACAGCTCTCTGTGTATGTTGGTCTTATTATTACAAATTGTATTATTATGGGTAGAGCAGAAGCTTATGCACTAAAGAATCCTCCATTCTTAAGTATTTTGGATGGGATAGGAAATGGACTGGGTTATACATTTGTTTTATTATTTGTTGGTTTTTTCAGGGAGCTGTTTGGTTCAGGAAAACTTTTAGGATACACAATATTTAGTATAAACACTGAAGGTGGCTGGTATGTACCAAACGGACTATTTTTGTTATCACCTAGTGCCTTCATTTTAATTGGATTATTGATTTGGGGAATCCGTACCTGGAAACCTGAACAGGTAGAGGAGGAATAATATATGTTAGAACATTATCTTAGTCTATTCGTAAAATCAATCTTTATTGAAAATATGGCGTTAGCATTCTTCCTTGGAATGTGTACGTTCTTGGCAGTTTCAAAAAGGGTAGAAACAGCTGTTGGTCTTGGTATTGCTGTTGTGGTAGTTCAAGCAATTACAGTTCCAGTTAATAACTTAATTTATCATTATGTTTTACAAAAAGGGGCACTGTCTTGGGCTGGATTAGAAACCCTTGATTTAACATTTTTAGGTTTGGTAACCTATATTGGTGTTATTGCAGCAATGGTACAAATCTTAGAGATGACTCTAGATAAATTTGTACCTAGCTTATATAACTCCTTAGGTATCTTCCTTCCGCTTATTACAGTTAACTGTGCAATTTTAGGTGGAACACTTTTCATGGTAGAGCGTGATTATTTATTCGGTGAAAGTGTGGTATTTGGAGTTGGCTCCGGTGCCGGTTTTGCACTTGCAATAATTGCTCTTGCAGGTATTAGAGAAAAAATGAAATACAGTAATGTCCCTCCTGGTTTGCAAGGACTAGGAATCACATTTATAACTGTAGGTTTAATGGCAATTGCTTTTATGTTATTTTCCGGAATTCAATTATAGGGAATGTTTTATATGGACGGTTTTACAATCGTTATATCAGGTGTTATTGCGTTTACAGTAATTGTATTAATCTTGGTCGCAATTATTTTATTTGCTAAATCAAAGTTAGTCGCCAGCGGAAATGCGAAAATTACTATTAACGATGATCCCAATAAAAGTATAGAAGTTAAGGTAGGCGATAAACTACTCAATTCTTTATCTGATGCAAAAATTTATTTGCCTTCTGCTTGTGGGGGCGGAGGTACTTGTGGTGAATGCAAATGTATTATCACTGAAGGCGGCGGGGATGTATTGCCTACTGAAAAAGGTAAATTATCAAGAAAACAAATTCGGCAGAATTATCGGTTAAGTTGTCAAGTCCCCGTTAAGAACGATATGAAGATTGAAGTGCCCCCTGAAGTATTTGACATAAAGAAATGGGAATGTACTGTTAGGTCAAACGAGAATGTAGCTACCTTTATTAAAGAATTGATACTTGAATTGCCTGAAGGGGAAAGCGTTGATTTCAGAGCAGGCGGTTATATTCAAATTGAAGCACCTCCCCATGTTGTAAATTATAAGGATTTCATTATTGAAGATGAGTATAAGGGAGATTGGGATAAATACAATATGTGGAGATTTGTCTCAAAAGTAGAAAAAGATGTTTTAAGAGCATATTCTATGGCTAGCTATCCCGAAGAAAAGGGTATAATTATGCTTAATGTAAGAATTGCATCTCCTCCTCCAAATATGCCGGATGTTCCTCCGGGTGAAATGTCATCATACATTTTTAATTTAAAACCGGGTGATAAAGTAACTATATCTGGACCTTATGGAGAATTTTTTGCTAAAGATACTGATAATGAAATGGTATTTATTGGTGGTGGTGCTGGAATGGCTCCTATGCGTTCCCATATTTTTGATCAGCTGAAACGACTTGAACTCAAAAAGAAAAATTTCATTTTGGTACGGTGCCAGAAGTAAAAGAGAATCATTTTATGATGATGAGTTTGATGAGTTAGCTAAAAAACATGATAATTTTGAATGGCATCTTGCTCTTTCGGATCCATTGCCGGAAGATAACTGGGATGGTTATACAGGTTTTATTCATCAGGTTGTTTATGATAATTATTTGAAAGATCATCCTGCTCCTGAAGATTGTGAATATTATATGTGCGGACCTCCCATGATGAATAATGCTTGTATTCAAATGTTAGAAGACCTTGGTGTTGAAAGTGAAAATATTGCACTTGATGATTTTGGCGGTTAATAAAATAGTTTTGTAAATTAGTATAAACTATTTAGGGGGTTCCATGGAAGAAAATAACACAAACAATTTTAATCAACAATCCTCTCAGCCATTAGGTTTTTCAAAAGATGAAAGAATGTGGGCAATGTTTGCACATATTTCGGCAGTAGCAGGTTTTGTATTTCCTTTTGGAAATATAATCGGTCCTCTTTTGATATGGATTCTAAAAAAAGAAGAATTTCCTTTTGTTAACGATCAAGGTAAAGAAGCTCTAAATTTTCAGATAAGTATTACTATTTATATTTTAATCTCAGTAATTCTGATTTTTGTGGTTATTGGAATTCCTATCATAATTATTTTAGGGATCTTTGCTTTAATTATGACAGTTATTGGGGCAATAAATGCTTATGATGGAAAAGCTTACAGATACCCAATTACAATCAGATTAATTAAATAAATCTCATCAATCATATTCTATTAGTAAGGAGTTCGAGATGTTAAATGCTGGTGAAATATTAGAAAACAAAGGCGGAAAAATTATTTCTGTTGATATTGAAGCAACAGTTGCAGATGCTTTAAAGGTAATGTTGGAAAACAGAATTGGAGCCATTCTTGTTACCGAAAATGATGAAATAAAAGGAATATGGACCGAACGTGATTTGATGAAAAATGTCGTGACTGAAGGTTTTTATAGTAAAAAATCTCAAATAAAAGAAGTTATGACTACCAATTTGGTCAGTTCGCCTCACACTGATTCTCTTTATCAGTTAATGGATAAATGCCTAGGAAGAAGACTGAGACATTTGCTTATTGAAAAAGACGGTAAATATATTGGAATATTATCAGCCGGTGATATAACTCGTGCTCATCTAATGAAAAAATCTTCTGAACTCGATGAATTGAATAAGATGGCTAATTGGGATTACTACGAAAATTGGAAATGGAGTAATAAGTAAACACAACAAATGTATACTTTTTCTAGATGGAAATTATTCCTTACAATATCAGCTTTTTTATTTACTTTCTCTTCGTGTTCGGATCGGAAACAGGAACTTGAAAAGTACCCATTTAGCGGCACAACAATGGGTACTACTTATTCGGTTTCAATTGTTGACGAACCACAAAAGTTTTTAAACACTAACATTCACCTTTCAGTTGATAGGTTACTTATAGAAATTAACAAGCAAATGTCAACCTATATTCCGAATTCGGAAATTTCAAAGTTTAATGCTAGTCAAGATACTTCCTGGTTTAAAGTATCAAAAGACTTTGCATTACTCGTTGATGAGGCAAAAACATTAAGTGTTGATTCTGAAAATGCCTATGATGTTACGATTGGTCCTCTCGTTAATTTGTGGGGATTTGGGGCAGAAGAATATTCCGGTGAAATACCAAATGAAAAGGAAATTGCAGAAATAAAAAAAATAATTGGCACTGATAAAATTGAAGTGGACTTAGCAAAATCAAGTATTAGAAAACTAGTTCCAAATCTTTATTTAGATCTTTCTAGTATTGCTAAGGGTTTTGGAGTTGATCAAGTGGGACAATTGATTGAAGAGTACAGATTTGCGAATTATATGGTTGAAATTGGCGGTGAAGTAAGGACTAAAGGAGTAAATGAAAAAGGTGAAAATTGGAAGATTGGAATATCTGCGCCTGAAGGTAGAAATCTTCAAAAAGTCATTGCAATTACAGATATGAGTGTTGCCACGTCAGGTGATTATCAAAATTATAAAGAAGAAAATGGGGTAAGATATTCTCATTTGATTGATCCACGAATTGGAAAACCAATTATGCATAATTTAGCATCTGTTACTGTCTTACACCAAAATTGCAGAACGGCCGATGCACTTGCTACTGCCATAAACATTATGGGACATGAAGAGGGATATAGTTTTGCGCTTAAAAAGGAACTTCCTATTTTTATGATTGTAAGAGATAGTAATACTTTTATTGAGAAAATGACACCTCAATTTAATGAGTTTATTTTAGAAAGGGATTAGTAATGACACAAGTTTTATTTGCAGTTGGCTTTATGTTTTTAGCAATTTTAATTTTTGCTGGTGGTTTACATTTTAGTCAATACAAAAAAAGGCAAAATGGAGGCTGTTGCGGTGGTGGGCATTGTTCCTCTGATGGTGATTCTCATTCTTGCTATTCATCGAAAACAGATTTTGTTGATAATATAGATGAAATAAAAGCTAAAAAATTAGAAGCAAGGAGTTAATACTAAAATTAAGTTAATAGAGAAAAAAACAGAAAGATATTATCTATGTTTAATCCGTGACTAGTTTCAAAATCCATTTCTTCAAACAACTTCTAACTTGATTTGAGTAAATCAAAATTTGTTTTTTAATTTTCCACTTGCTTTACAAAACCATTGTATCCGGCACTTTTAAGATATTGATTTAAAGACTCAGCTTCAGATTTATCTTGAAACAATCCAATAAATATCCGATACACACTTTTTCCATTAATATTTGCTTTTACAATTCTTGAATCAGCAATGTTGGAACTAATTTTTAATGCATCTTGTTTATTGGCGTATGATCCAACCTGCACAGTATAGTGAGGGATTTTAAGATTGGCGGGTAATTTTGCATTATTATTTAAAAGAATCAATTTAACGTTTCCTGTACCATTTTGAATAATATCAATTTTTTCTGCAGCTTTTTTTGAAAGATCAATAATTCGATTTTTCGCATATGGGCCACGATCATTTATTCTTACAATAACAGAATTTCCGTTAGAAGAATTAATTACTCGTACTATACTATTAAATGGTAAAGTCCTATGTGCAGCGGTTAGTTCATTCTGATCAAATCTTTCACCATTCGCTGTTTTTTTACCATGAAAATTTGGACCGTACCAGCTAGCAACACCAGATTCGATTAATTCGCCGGTTACATTTTCATATTCTGAGAATTCTTTTGAGGATGAGCAAGAGATTAGTGAAGCTAAGAACGAGCTAAATAGAAACAGTTTAATAAATACTTTTAATTTTTCATTCTCATGCAAATGGGAATCCGGGGATTTAATCACTTTAGATAATTTTAAAAAAAATGGATTCCCGATTAAATCATTCAGGAAGGACAAGATAATGGAACTCCTATTATTCATAATCTTAACTTAATCTTTGTATTTCAATCAAAAGCAAAAGACTTTTTAGCAATAGTTTTAGATATTTTATTTACTTCCATTAAGGCTGCTGTCCCATACCACTTAATTAACTCCATTTCAAGACTACCAGCTTTTATTGCTGGGTCAGTTTCAGTTAATGCCTTTGCTTCTTCAATACTATCAACATCAAAAATATAAATTCCTCTAATTTCACCATCTCCGTAAAATGGCCCAGCCAAAACCAGTTTTCCATCTTCTGCCATCTTACTGATATTTTTTAAGTGAGCTTTTTGGAGTTCTGACTTCCTTGTGGAATCCAAATCTCGATTTGGCCCTATTTTAAGAAAAGCCATCACATAAGTTTTCATACCATAATCATCCGCACCATAATTAGATGCTTTTAGACTATCAAATCCTTCATTTAAAGTACCTACTTTTACTTCTTTAACTTGTTTTGTGCATGCAATAAAAGAAATAAATAATAAAAGAAGAAATATATTTTTCATAAAATTATCCTTTAGAATATGTCGAATAATTACCAACTATAAATTATGTCATGCTAGTTTATTTATTTTACAATTCCGGAATTTCTATTAATAATTAAAACATGAATGACAATAAGATTTCATTCTCTAGCCAAAAGTTTGAATCGAATTCTAAGAACACCCTGATTAAAACTGGAGGAAACTATTTTAAATATTCCAATTTCTCTCGTATTTGAAACATGCTGTCCAATACACGGACAGGCATCAAAATCTCCAACTTCAATAATCCTGATCTCATCTCCGGCATCCTCGGGCAATCTATCCAAATTGAATAGTTCTCCTGCTTTTTCTAATGGCACATATTTTTCTCTAACATCTAAATTTTTATCTATAACCTCATTAACTTTTTGTTCCACAATTATTTTTTCTTCTTCATTTAGATCTCTATGGAAGGTATAATCTACTTTAGATTTTTTTCTTTCAATATGAGTTGAAAAAGATCTCTTACCAGTATGGAGCTGAAGCATAGTTTGATTTAGAATATGCTCCGCAGTATGCATCGGTTCGTAATATGTTTTTGCCATAATCTAAATTATTTTAATAAAATAAAATCACTTTAATTTGATATTTTTGTTCAAGAAAATAAAATAAATACTCTTAAATTGAAATAAGGAAAATTAGTGGTTAAAATACTATTTGTCTGTATGGGAAATATCTGCCGATCACCAAGTGGTGAAGCAGTAATGAATAAATTAGTAAAACGTGCAGGTCTAGAAAATGAAATTGAATGCGATTCTGCAGGTACAATCGCTTATCATGAAGGTGAACCTGCGGATGCAAGAATGAAAAGACATGCCATTAGTCGAGGTTACAGATTAACAAGTATTTCACGAAGATTTAAAGAAATTGATTTTGAGAATTTTGATTACATTATTGCAATGGATGAAAGTAATTATAACGACTTACATTCTTTTGATTACTCAAAAAAATATGAAAATAAAATTTTTATGATGACCGATTTTGCCAAAAACGGAAATTACAGGGAAGTACCTGATCCATACTATAGTGGTCCTGAGGGTTTTGAGCTAGTACTTGATATTTTAGAAGATGCATGTGCGGGTTTATTGGAAGAAATTAAAACAAAAATTTAATAATCTTAGAATAGTAATTTGTGAAATTCAGAAAAGAATAAAAGTAAATTATGAATAAGTTTAAGCAAAAGATTGAAGCAGAATTATTTCAAAAAGTTACCTCTATTATTTCACTTGGGGGCGGTTGCATTGGTAATGCAATGAAAGTAACTGTTGAAAATGGAACAAGCTACTTTGTTAAGAATTATGCAAATAAAAAAATGCATGAAGCGGAAGCTAACGGTCTTAATGAATTGAAAACTGCAAATGCCATCCGTATCCCAAGAGTCGTTAAGTTTAATGATAATTTTTTAATTCTTGAATTTATTGAATCTGCGCCAAAATGTAGTGACTTTAGCGAAAAATTTGGAAGACAATTTGCCGAGTTGCATAAGATGACATCTCATAAATATGGTTATTTTGAAGATAATTTTATTGGCTCAACTGAACAAATTAATGTTCCGCAGAATGAAAGCTGGACGGAATTTTATTTTGAAAATCGACTTATGTTTCAGTTTAGATTAGCTGAAAAAAATGGTCACTCGACCGATGAATTAAAGTCCGGAATAAAAGATATTGAAAAGAAAATTACAGATATCATTGGTGATAGCGAGGAACAACCAACACTACTTCATGGTGACTTATGGGGCGGAAATTATATTGTTGACCAAAGAGGTAATCCAGTTTTAATTGATCCGGCAGTTTACTATGGTCACCGTGAAGCGGATCTGGCAATGACCAAACTGTTTGGGGGATTTGACAATCGTTTCTACCAAGCTTATAATGCAGAATATCCCCTAAAGGATGGATGGGAAGACAGAGAGAATATTTATAAATTATATCACGTTCTAAATCATGTAAATCTATTCGGCGGGGCATACATGAGCCAAGCGATTTATTTAATCAAATCATATCAATAATCACCTTTATATAAAAAAAATCAGCATTTTTTTTCTTGACTTTTAAGAATACATAAATTAACTTGCGCATATAAAATGACTAATAGTCAGTAAATAAATAGGATTCATTATGGGAACTGTGGAAAGAAAAGAAAGAGAAAGACTCAGGCGAAGAAATGATATAATTCAGTCAGCAGAGAGAGTCTTTTTTAAACAAGGTTTTGAAAATTCAACAATGGATGATGTTGCTAATGAAGCAGAATTAAGTAAAGGTACATTATATCTTTACTTCGAAAGTAAGGAGGATCTCTTTTATGAAATCGCTAAAAGAGGAGAAAACCTACTTGAAGAATATTTTATTAAAGCAATAAAGAATAAAAAAAATGGATTGAAGAAAGTTAGAGCAATAGGGGAAGCATTTATAATGTTTTTTACTGAGCATAAAGAATATCATGAGGCAATGCTTTATAGTCATTCGAAAAAAGTAGGAGAAAAAGAAAGAACAACCAATAAAAGTGACCAGAAGAAAAATGTATTTGTGAACTCAATAATTGAAGGAATTAATGATGGATCTATTAGAAAGGATATTGATCCGATGATTGTTTCATTCTTATTGTGGGGTCAAACAATGGGTGTTTTACAATTAATTGCTAGTAAGGGAATTATGATAGAAAAAATAACAGGTATTAAATCTGAAGAATTACTTGAACATTCTTTAGATTTTAATAATGATGCGCTTGATGCAAGATATCAACTAAAATAGAGTTTAAGACAATTCACATGTATGTTAAGCAAAAAACTAATAAAATAAACAATTTAGGATGGTAATGAAAAAGATCATATCAATTCTGATTTTCTTCAGTCCATATCTTTTTGGACAATCAATTATTTTAGATGATTATATAAAATTTGGTCTTAAAAATAATCTGGCATTAAAACAGAAAATATTTGCTTTGGACCAAAGCATTACTGATCTAAAACAAGCGAGGGGGATGTTCTTTCCTTCCATTGAAATCAATGCAAGATATTCTCGTGCAGGAGGAGGAAGGGTAATAGACATTCCGATAGGTGATCTTGTTAATCCGATACATCAGGGATTAAATTTCCTCAATCCCAGCTTCAATTATCCAACCAATATTCCAAATGGCGTCACTAGATTTTTAAGGGAAGAGGAACATGAAACAAAAATAAGTCTTATTCAACCAATTATTCAGCCGGCGTTATTTTACAATCACTCAATTAAATCAAATCTTGTTGATATTCAAAAAGCCGAAAAAACAATTTATTCACGAAATTTGATAGCTGATATTAAGGAAGCATATTTTAACTATCTTAAATCCCTAAAGGTGAAATTACTATTTCGGACAACAAAGAATCTTGTTTCTGAAAATCTCAGAGTTACTAAAAGTTTATTCAATAACGATAAGGTTACAATTGATCTTTTATACAAAGCTGAGGCTGAACTTTCGGAAATTGAAGAGAAAGAATTGGAAGCAGAAAATAATGCAGATTTGGCCGCATCATATTTTAATTTCCTTCTAAACCGTCCTCTGGAATCCGAGATCATCATTGATTCTATAGCTATTAATGATATAGATTTATCCTCCTTGTGGGAATTTGAGATTTTGGCAGTTAATAATCGTGAAGAACTTGAGCAGCTCAGGTTGGCGATCCAAGCTACAGAGGATAATAAAGGTCTTGCAAAATCCGGATATCTCCCCGGCGTATCGCTTGCCGCAGATTACGGATTCCAGGGTGAAAAATACAGTTTCAGTAAAGATGATGATTATTGGATGGCGTCTCTAGTATTGAACTGGAATTTATTCAATGGATTCCAAGATGCATCGAAAGTTGAAAAGGCTGAAATTGAACTGAAGAGCATTAACGCAAAAATCAGTGAAACAGAAAATCTGATAAAGCTTCAAACAAAAGAAGCATATAAGAATTTTTATCTAGCTAGAGATAGAATTAAAGCAGCTGATGATCGCCTAAAGGGATATGAAAAGGCTTTTAGAATAGTGAGTAAAAAATTTGCAGAAGGTCTGGCTTCACAATTGGAGTATCTGGATGCAAGACAAAAGTACACACAGTCGGAGATTCAAAAAATTATTGCTGAATATGAAATGCTGGCAATTTATGCAGAATTGGAAAAAGTTACAGCGTCAATTGATATTGAATTATTATTAAAGGAGAATAAGTAATGAAATCAATAATGATGTTTTTATTTATGTTTTTGGGCATCAATTTTACTCTAACAGCACAAAATTCGAAGTTAAAAATCGAGGTGTCAGGCTTCGAAGAAATAACCGGGAAATTATCCATTGGACTTTTCAATGATCCTGATAACTTTCCCAAAAAAAATGAGAGTAATCTGGGGGTCCAGTTGGATATTAAAGATTCGGTTCTCACTTATCTGTTTTCAGGGCTCGAACCGGGTGAATATGCACTTGCCGTCTATCATGATGAAAACGGCAATGGTGAACTTGATGCAAATTTTTTGGGCATACCCAGCGAAGATTATGTCTTCAGCAATTATGCTACTGGTACTTTTGGTCCTCCAAGTTTTGAGGATGCAAAATTTGAGCTGACCGATTCCTTGCACATAAAATTAGAACTTAATAAATAACTTTTGACTCAAAGAGGAAAAATAAATGGATCTGAAAATTCGAAATAATCGAACCGCATTAAAAATATTTTTAATAATGATTATTTCTATGGTATTAGTAATAGGCTGCTCAAATGAAAATGAAAAAAATAATGTTGAGAGCAGGATACCTGTATCATTATTTAAAGTTCAAAGATCTAATGTTAGTATTCCTGTCAAATCCAGCGGGAAAATCTCTACTGAAAAAGAAATGAGACTATCATTCAAGACAGGGGGAATAATTGAGAAAATATTTGCTGAGGAAGGATCTTATGTGAGAAAAGGTGATAAACTGGCCGAACTTGATTTGAAGGAAATAAATGCTCAAGTAATCCAAGCAAATTCGGGATATAAAAAAGCCCAGCGTGATTTTGTAAGAATAAAAGCACTCTATCAAGATAGTGTCGTTACGCTGGAACAATTTCAAAATATGAAAACTGCCTTAGAAGTAGCGGAGGCTAATCTGGAAATAGCTAATTTTAATAAAAACCTCTCAGTAATTGCTGCACCAACAAGTGGTCAAATCTATGCAAAGTTTGCTGAAAGTGGGGAGATTGTTGGTCCAGGGACACCGATTTTTCTTTTTGGTTCATCGGGCAGAAATTGGGAAATTGAGGTTGGCTTAACCGATAAAGATATTAAGAAGATAGGAATAGGGGATTCTGCAACTGCTACAATCGATGCATTAAAAAATCAGAATTTCTCTGCCCAAGTTACTGAAATTGCCGGAACTTTAGATGCCCTCTCGTCAACTTATAAGGTCAAACTAAAGATCAAAGAATCTGATGATAAAATTATGTCCGGCATGGTGGCCTCTGTACTGATATTTCCTGAAACATCCGGAATGTATGATCTGATTCCTATTAAATCGCTTGCTAATGCGGATAACATGACGGGTGATGTGTATACCCTTAATCCATCCGACAGCAGCGTCCAGAGGATCAGTATTAAAGTTAAAGAGATATGGGATGAAATGATTATTGTGGAAAGGGGTTTAGAGGAAGTTGATGCTGTGATCTTTGATGGAGTGGAATATATGTTCGAAGGTGCAAAAGTTAAAGTTACAAATAGGTCAAATTCCGGAGACATAAAATGAGCTTGCCAAAATTTGCGTTAGAAAATCATCAATTTGCTTCAATTATTGTTTTGATACTGGTCTTAATGGGAATTGTTTCATTTATGACAATGCCCAGGTCAGAAGATCCGCAAATATCCCCTGCAGGTACAAGCGTTTACGCCGTATATCCCGGGGCAAATCCTGCAGATGTAGAAAAGCTTTTTTCTCAGCCTATTGAGGAAGTTCTCAATGAACTTGATGATATAAAAGAACTGAAAAGTATCTCAAGAACAGGATATGGACAGGTTGATATTGAATTTATATCGGGCAGTGACGGGGATGAAAAATATTCGGATGTTGTTCAAAAAGTTAACAGCATCAGAAGCAATCTGCCAAATGAAATCGTTGACATCCAAATGATTAAATGGACAATCAATGATGTAAAAGTTCTTCAATATGCACTTGTCTCAGAAAATTCTTCCTACGCCAAACTTGAAAATGAAGCCGAAGCATTGGAAGATCTGCTTAAGACTACTCCTGGAGTAAAGAAAATCGAAACATGGGCATATCCGGAACAAGAAGTTAGAATCCAAATAAATATGGAAAGACTTGCGAATATGAGGATTGGGATAAACCAACTTATTGGAGCAATTCAAACCAGCAGCGTAAATATCCCCGGTGGTAAATTGGATCTCGGAGGAAGACAATTCAACATTCAAACAAGCGGATCATTTGAAAAAATTGAGGATATTGAAAATATCATTGTAAATACGGGAATTGATAAACCAATATATCTCAAAGATATCGCCGATATATATTTTGATTATGAGGATCCGTCTCATATAGCAAGGTTTAACGGTAAGAATACAGTTTTTGTAACGGCATCTCAAAAAAGCGGAACTAATATCTTTGATGTAACTGACCAAATAAAGGAAAAGGCTGAAATCTTTCGTTCAACTTTACCTAAAAATATCATTCTTGAAACAGTATTTGATCAATCGGAAAGCGTTTCGAATAGACTTACCGGATTCTTCTTTAATTTACTGCAAGGATTAATACTCGTCGGCATAATCATAATATTTGCAGTTGGCTTACGAGCATCCTTAATTGTTATGCTTGTGATTCCTGTATCAATTTTTATTGGGATTGGTCTTCTTGATCTAAGCAACTACGGACTGCAGCAAATGTCCATTGCTGGATTAGTGATATGCATTAGGATTGCTAGTGGATAATGCAATTGTAGTTACTGAAAACATTGCAAGATTTATTAAGGAGGGTTTTTCAAAGTTTGATGCTGCACTTAGAGGCACTAGTCAGATTGCGTGGGCAGTCACTAGTTCTACAATAACTACAATACTGGCTTTTGTTCCAATGATTCTTATGGCGGATATAACTGGAGAATTTATCAGAAGTATGCCGCTCACTGTTATTTTTACTCTTCTTGCTTCCTTATGGGTCTCAATTACAATCACTCCATATCTGTCTAAAAAATTTATGAGAGACAAAGATGAACAGAGAGAAAGTATTCTACGAAAACAGCTTGATAAAATTATTAGCGGTAACTATAGAAAAACACTCGATTATGCATTAAATAGACCAAAATTTGTAATTTTCTTATCCATTTTCATATTTATTTTAAGTCTGAGTCTCTTCCCTTTAATAGGAGTGAGTTTCTTTCCAAAAGCTGAGAAACCTCAGTTCATTATAAATGTAAACCTTCCCGAAGGAACAAGTATTGAAAGAACAAACGAAGTTGCAAGATATGTTGAATCTGTTCTGAAAGAAAAATCTGAGATAGTTAAATATGCAACTAATGTCGGGCATGGCAATCCAAGAATTTATTACAATGTTCTTTCAAAAAGGAATGCAAATAATCATGCGCAATTTTTAATTGAAACAGAAGAGTATCAATTTGAAAAATTTAATAATCTTCTAGATGATTTGCGTAACGAATTCAATGATTATCCTGGTGCATCGATAGAAGTAAAGGATTTTATACAAGGACCGCCTGTTGAGGCTCCTATAGCAATTAAAATAATCGGTGATAATTTATCGGTATTAAAGGATATTTCACTTAATGCTGAACAGATATTCAAAAATACTGAAGGAACCTTGAATATTTTTAATCCCTTAAGTACCACTAAATCTGATATACACATAAATATCAATCGCGAAAAGGCTGCTATGTATGGTGTTCCGCTGGCAGAGATTGATAGAGCTGTAAGAGCTCAAATTACAGGATTAATTGTCTCAAATTTTCGTGATGAACAAGGTAAAGAATTTAATATTGTTGTAAGAGGTGAAGAATTAGGTGTCTCAAAATTAAGTCATTTCGACAAAATATATGTCCCTTCAGTAAGAGGGAGCCAAATTCCACTTAAACAGCTAGCCTCAATAGAATTCAAATCCACACCTCTTGAAATCAGTCACTATGAACTTACTAGAACTGTGACCGTTACCGCAGACGTGAAGACCGGATTTCTGGTAAATGACGTAACCAATCAAATAATTGAGAAACTTAATGAATATAACTGGCCCAAGGGATATTCATTTTATGTCGGTGGAGAATTGGCTAGTCAGCAAGAATCATTTGGAGGCATGGCAAGAGCATTAATCATAGCCATTGTTGGGATTTTTGGGGTGCTGGTACTTCAATTTAAGTCCTACTCACAGCCGCTGATTGTATTTTCTGCCGTTCCACTTGCTATAATAGGATCGATCATTGCTTTATTGATAACAGGATATAGTTTCTCTTTCACAGCTTTTGTTGGCCTTACAAGTTTGGTTGGAATTGTTATCAACAATTCGATTATTTTAGTTGATTATTCCAATCAATTACGAGATGAAGGTAAAGCTATAATTGAAGCTGTAAAATTAGCGGGTGAAGTTAGATTTATTCCAATAATTCTAACCACAGCTACAACAATCGGCGGACTTTTGCCTCTTACTCTCGGTGGTGGCACAATGTGGGCTCCTATGGGCTGGTCTATAATTGGTGGATTAATTGCGTCTACATTTTTAACCCTGGTAGTCGTACCTGTCCTTTATAAGGTATTTACTAAGGCAAGTTAATTTTATTTTGATAATGGTGATCTGAAATACATTTAGAACAGCGATGACTTTAGTGAGAATTTTGTCTTTAATAAGAAAATCAATCAGGAGCTATTGGCACAAATCCAGCACCTATGGAAAAAGCATTTTGTGTATTCTTTAAAACCTAACTTTGTGTTAATATTTGAGAAGTAGAAAAAATCAGAATGACCAATTGTTTTATAATCAATATAAACTGAACTTATGCAATTTTTATTTCCCAATGAATGATTCATTGATTTTTATAACAATCGCTTCACCTTCGGCACATTTTTCATTACCGGCATACAATTCAGTTTTCACAATAACTTTCCTTCCCTTTATCTCATTGATTTTACCAATAAGTTTTAATTCGGATTCAATGGGAGTCGGCTTCAGGTAATCGACGCATAACCTTGCAGTAACACATCTAGGGTAATATTTTTCTTTTTTATCATCTGTATTAAATAGTGCGGCCGAACCGCTTGCAGTTGAGTGGCAATCAATTAGTGACGCAATTAAACCCCCGTAAACAAATCCGGGAACTGCAGTATGCTCCGGTCGGGGCCTAAAAACACTGATAGTAAGTTCTCCCTCCCAGTAGGTTTTTAATTGATGACCATTCTTATTTTTTGTCCCGCAGCCGAAACAATGGCTAAAATCGTCGGTATAATATTCTTGAAAAGCTTTCAATTTTTGGTTCTCCTTTTTGAATCTAATTTATTTTTTTTTCATCATACAAATATAATTATTAAAATTAGTATTGAATATAAATAGACAATAAAGTAAATTGTTCATAGTGAAATTAGATAATATCAAAATACGAAAAAATTCGGCAGTACTTTTTTTAAGTATCTTTTTAGGATTTCTGACGCTTTCATTTTCACATTCCCATAATTTCGATATTAAATATGGGATAATTTCTTCTTTAACAGAAAAACCACTTAATGATAATTATGATTTCCTTTTAGATTCATCATTTAATTGTAAAATTCATACTTTTAATAACAATATTAAGTTTGAAAAATCTTTTACTTATAGTGATGAAAAGTTTTTCTTAAAAGAAAAAATCAACTATACATTTCATTTTTACCGAACTACCTTTTTAATTCGTTCACAAGACCTCAGAGCTCCACCAGAATATTTAGTCTAGCACTTATTTTAACTAAATATTTCTATATTATAATTTGGAGTTACAATGAAAAATACTCTTTTATTGAGGTTTATTCTATTAATTACAGCAAGTTTATTTATTATTTCTTGTGAAGATGATGATCCTTTACAGCCAGAAGAAGAACATTTCGTGCCTATCGGTACAGCAATTTATGATGCAACGGGTGCTCTATACGTTACAATTTTAAGAGGCGTAACATTCGACACCTTATTTATTCAAAATGGCGATCTTTCTGACCATTTTGATGTAAAATTTTTCGATGAGAATGAGGAAATCGTTGAAGCTCCCGAAAATGAAAATACCAAGCTGAATCATTTGATTGATGATGAGACAATTACTGAATTCTGGCAGCATGAAGATGATCAAGGTGGTTTTGAATTTCATTTAAGAGGATTGAAAAAAGGAGTTACATCTATTGAGCTTTTTATAGAGCATGAAGGTCATAATGATTATCGTTCTGGTAAAATTCCTGTTAAGGTAAGATAAAAAGTGAAAAATATTCTCTTCTTTTTTTTATTAAATTCATTAATATTTTCGGCTTCCAGAAGTATTGAAGGAATTATTCTAGACTCTGAGAATAATGAAGCAATTCCATTTTCAGTAATTAAAATTGTTGAGATCCCATTAACAATAACTAGTGATAGTGAGGGAAAATTTACGATTCCAAATATCCAGTTTGGTGTTTACACAATAGTAATTTCCCACATTGGATATAAAGAAAGTATTTCTTCAATTCTAATTGATAACTCAACGAATAAGTTGTTAGCTTTTTATTTGATTCCTAAAAATATAGAGTTGGATCCTGTGATTGTCTCTGATTACAAATCTTACTCAAAGTTTGATGATCTTAACGAATTATCAAATGTATTAAAGGGTAAAAATTTGGAAAGGCAGCTTAGTTTAACGCTAGCATCTACTCTTAAGAATGAAGCCGGTCTGGCAATACGTTCAATGGGGCCGGCTCCATCACGTCCGGTTATTAGAGGCTTAGGATCAAGCAGAGTATTGATTAGTGAAGACGGAATAAAGACAACTGATCTCTCGGCAACATCTCCTGATCACGCAGTTACTATTGATCCTTTTACTGTTTCAAGAATTGAGGTTTTAAGAGGACCAAAAATATTGACGCAAACACCAACCTCAATTGGGGGTATAGTTAATGTTGTTAGAGACGAAATCCCAACCGCTATTCATGATAATATAACAGGGCAGTTTGGATTTTTCGGAGAAACAGTTAATAAAGGTTATCTTGGTTCAGCAATGATTGAAATACCTATTCAGAAAATAGCCTTAAAAGCTGAGATTAGTCATAGAAACACAAATGATCTTGAAACACCAGTTGGAAAGTTAATTAATTCTGATTCAGAAAATCTTAACTATAGTTTAGCTTCGAGCTATGTTCATCAAAATGGCTTTGTGGGAGCATCATTCAGAAGTTTTGAATTGGACTATGGTGTGCCGGGAGGTTTTGTGGGAGCACATCCGAATGGTGTTGATATCAGCATAAATAAACATCAAATTAATTTTAAATCTAAATTTGAATTTGATAGTAATAATTTTGAAAGTCTTAATCTTGATTTTGGAAGAGTTTATTATAGACACAAGGAATTTGAGTATAGCGGGGCAATAGGATCAGAATTCAAAGTAATTAATTACTTAGGTAAAATTACTCTAAATCATAACTTAATCGGATTTCTTGAAAAAGGTATATTTGGGACTTCCTTTGAATACAGAGATTTTGATATCGGTGGATTTGTTTTCACTACTCCTTCAAAATCTTTCAATATATCTACCTTCTTATTTGAGAATTATTCATATAAAAAAATTAATTTTGAATTCGGAGCAAGATATGATTTTGATCAAATCACACCAACTAAAGAAAAACCAGATGCAAATATTGGGTTTATAAGAGAAAGAAGTTTTTCTAATTATTCCCTTTCACTCTCATTACTATATCAGCAATCGGAGCACGTTTTTTTTGGAGGTAATATTAGTAAATCTTCGAGAGTTCCAACGATTGAAGAGCTTTACTCTGAAGGACCACATCTTGCTGCATATTCATATGAGGTTGGAAACCCAAATTTAATATCAGAAAGCGGATTTGGCGGTGAAATTTTTATTTATCATCAATTTGAAAATTTATATTTTAACTTAACTGCATTTGGAAATGATATTAGTAATTATATAATACCTAGAAATTCAGGTGAGATAAATTATGCTACATTTCTTCCTATCTATAAAACAGTTGGACTTGGAGCATTACTTTATGGATTTGAAAGTCGAATTGATTGGGGTTTTTGTCGAATGTTTTGAATTTTCGAATACGATAAGTTTTACAAAGGGTGAATTTAAAGATGGTGGTAACCTACCACAAATACCTCCCATTAAAGGTTTGACTGAAATAAAATATCGTTCGGATAATTTAAATTTTGGAATATCTGGAGATTGGGCACTTAAACAAGATAAATTAGATGAATTTGAGGAGCCAACTAATGGATATTTTGTTGTAAATATATTTGCACAGTATTCTTTAATTTACACTAAAACAACTAGCAATTTTAGTTTGAATATTGATAATATTTTTAACACTGAATATAGAAATCATCTCTCAAGAGTAAAATCAATTCTTCCGGAAGCAGGCCGAAATTTTAGACTTTCCTACAAGTTGTATTTTCATTTGTGATCAAAACTCAAATCTCACACCAAATGTTGGTAAAATCGGCCAGAGTAGAATTTCTTCAGGCTTTGGTTCGTAAATATCGGGTACAGAACTATATTCGTATTGTTGAATATTTTTGAAGTTGAAAATATTACTAATATCTAAAAATGCTGAAATATTGAATTTCTCAAAGGTAAAAAGCTTAGAAATTCTAATATCAACTCTTTTATATGCCGGTAAATTTTGAGAATGCCTTTTACCCGATTGCCAAACCCAAATATCTGATTCATTTTTTACGGCAGTTTTAGGAGTATATGGAAATCCACTTCCATAATATGCTTTCAAGCTAAGATTCCAATTATTGCCCAGTACTAAATTCGATACTAGAGATATTGTATGTTGTTGATCAGTATAGCGAGGGTATTCACCAATATTGTCATTAATAATATCTTCGTTGGCTTTAAGGTAACCATAACTTATCCATGCATAGAATCCAGGTAAATTTAGAACACTATAAAAGTCAAAACCGAATGCAGAGCCTATCGCATCATTTTCCCTTGAATAAGTAATTCTTTCAAACACTCCATAATAAGAAGAAATCAAATCATCATATTTTTTGTAGTAGCCCTCAATCTTAAAATTTAAATAACTGTTGTTATTATTCGATATGCTAAAAGACTTTTCCAAACCAAGTATGTAATGAGTTGACTTTTGAGATTGAGTATTGGTATCAGAAGCTTGAGAATATTTTAGTTGATCATAAGATGGCGATTGATAAAAATTGCCCCACGCAGCCTTTAAAGTCAAAGATTCTGAAAGATTATATGCTAGATTTAATCTAGGACTAAAACTAAAACCCTTGTTCAAGTCGAAATAATCGACTCTGCCACCTAAATTAAATGTAAAATTATTGCTTAATGAGAAAATGTTTTCTAAATAAGCAGCATATTTATAAGAGTCAGCATTAATACGATCTGTTCCGTAGTCCCCTTGATATTGATCAGTTCTATCAATCGTCCACAGATCATCAGATTCTTGATCATAATCGATATTTTTATAAGATATACCTGTTTGTATCTCATAATTATTGCTTAATTGATACTGCACATTGGTGCTTAGTTCAAGAGTTTTGATTTTTAATGTATCGTACGTTAATCGTTCGAGGAATCTATTAGCATTAGTATATTCTCTCTCAAAAAGTCTATATTCATTATCACCTTGATTATAATAATTTAATTCTGCATTTAATAATGCTTTGCTAGAAAGAATATTTTTACTTTTTAATGTAAACATTGCGGAAGTATAACTAGCGATATTATTTTCATTTTCAATTTTAGTAGAATATTTTCTTTCCGGGCTCCATTCAAAATCGTCATTAGCATATATAAATTCAAAAACGAGCTTATTTTTTTGAGATAATTCATATAATAATCCACCTTGGAAATCATAAAAAGATGGTTTAATTCCAGAAATATCTTCATAATCAATCATTGAAAGTACATACTCCATATAACTTTTTCTAGCACCAAAAA
>CAVQBF010000025.1:0-29433 GCA_963710615.1 uncultured Ignavibacteriales bacterium | reverse complement strand
TTCCCGTTGCTTTATTCTTAAAACTTGATTTCATACAACTTCCTTTTTTAGACCAGATGTTTTATACATTTCTGATAAGTATAGTAATAATTGGAATGGTCAGTTTAACAACTTCAGAAGTAGACGATGATTCGCAAGGCATCAAACTTACGTCAAAAATGTTTAGGACAGACAGTGCATTTAATATCGGGGCTTATTTGGTACTAATAATTTTGGTAGTTCTTTATACAATTTTTTGGTAGTCAGCTTATGAGAATGGGAGTTGCTTGTAACTTGTTGTCCGAAGAGAAATATTATCATTTTATTTATTAAAACAACGGAATATAAAGAGAATCACAAAATTAAATAAGAGACTATAATGAAGATTGTCAGATTATTTGTATTACTTACTTTATCACTTTTTGTCGTTCAAATTATTGCAGGAGACAAATTATTAGTGTTTATAACCGTGATAAGACCAGTCTAAACGGAAATTGGAAAATAATAATTGACCCTTACGATAATGGTTACTACACTTTCCATCTTGATAAAATACAAAAGGTTACTTTTTAGATTACGAACCCGCACCGGATGAAAGAGCTGTTGAACATGAGTTCAGTGATGCACATACTTTATTCGTTCCTGGTGATTGGAATACTCAACGTGATGAACTTTTCTTTTATGAAGGATCAATATGGTATAGAAATGATTTTGAATATGAAAAGAAAAATGGTAAAAGAACATTCCTTTATTTCGGTGCTGCGAACTACAAAGCTATCGTTTATCTAAACGGCGAAGAACTCGGAAGTCATGAAGGCGGCTTTACACCTTTTAATATTGAAGTCACAGATAAGATTAAAGATGGCGTAAATTATCTAATTTGCAAAAAGTAGATAATTACCGCCTGAAGGATAGAGTACCTACGCATTATGACAGATTGGTGGAACTATGGCGGACTGACACGAGATGTACTTTAATTGAAACTCCCGGCCACTATATCCTGGACTATTTCATTCAACTCAAAAGGAGTTAAAGAACACCTTGAAGGTTGGGTGCAGTTGGATGGGAAACAATTCTAAAGAAGAAATTACAATTGAAATCCCAGAACTTGATTTTTCCATTTCAGCAGAAACCAACAGTAATGGTAAAGTAGAATTTCAATTCACAGAAAGCTTTAAACTTTGGTCACCGGAAAATCCAAAACTTTATGATATTGTAATAAAATCCCAAAACGACAAAGTTATTGATAAAATAGGTTTTCGTTTATCACAACGGAGGGCGAGAGAATACTATTAAACGGTAATGAAGTTTATCTGAGAGGCATCAGTATTCATGAAGTTGCCCCGCAGAGAGCAGGTAGAGCATACTCGGAAGAAGATGCCGAGTTGCTTTTTCAATGGGCGAAGGAGTTAGGTTGTAATTATGTTCGTTTGGCACACTACACTCACAACGAACATATGATCCGCAAAGCTGATGAAATGGGATTAATGGTTTGGGCGGAAGTGCCTGTTTATTGGGCAATCGATTATGAAAATGAGGAAACATACCAGGTTGCAAAACAGCAGTTGACTGAAATGATTGTGCGTGATAAAAATCGTTCAAGCATCGTACTTTGGTCGCTTGCAAACGAAACTCCCGTTATTGAAGTAAGAAATAAATTTCTTACCAAACTTGCCGATGAAATCAAAGTAATAGATGATACAAGATTACTTACTGCCGCTCTTAGGATTGTATTCAAAGATAATGTTTTAAAAATCGACGACCCCCTCGGTAAAGTTATAGATGTGCTTGGTGTTAATGAATACATTGGCTGGTACGAAGGGGAACCGCCGGTTGCAAGAGAAATTGAGTGGGTAAGTGATTACAATAAACCTGCACTTGTAAGCGAATTTGGTGCAGGGGCACTTTATGGACTACGTGGTGAAAAAACGGATAGATGGACTGAGGACTACCAAGCATTCGTATATGAAGAACAGATTGAAATGTTGAGAAACGTTGAGTTTGTTGTCGGTATGTCGCCATGGATTTTAACGGATTTCCTTTCACCTCGTAGACCTTTGTATGGTATACAAGATTGGTTCAACCGAAAAGGACTGATCTCAAATAGAGGAGAACGAAAAGAAGCTTTTTACGTTCTTCAAAATTACTATAATGAAAAAAAAGTTAATTAGTTTTTATGTGTTTAAATTAATTTAACTTAGCCAAATCATAATTAGGAACATTTTTATTGTATTCTCTTTTAAGCTTGGCAATCTTAATTGCTTTTGTTATTCTCTTAACGAGTAAGTACAAAGTTCACCCGTTTATTAGTTTGATTGGTGCGGCTGTTCTAATCGGATTTATCGAAGGAATGGGCGGCAATGACATTGTTACTTCAATATCTACTGGGTTTGGAAACACACTAAAAAGTATAGGAATTATAATTGCGTTCGGTACTATTATTGGTGCATATCTTGAGCACAGTGGTGGAGCAAGGACGCTCGCAGATAAAATTCTCAAAGTTGTCGGTAAAAAAAACTCTGATCTGGCAATGTCCATCACGGGATTTATTGTTTCAATTCCAGTTTTTTGTGATTCCGGTTTTATTGTTTTGTCAAGTCTCAATAAATCACTTTCCAAAAAAAGCGGTATTAGTATTGGGGTGCTTGCAATAGCATTAGCTACAGGGTTATATGTCACACACGTTTTTGTACCCCCAACTCCTGGTCCGCTTGCAGCCGCGGCAGTAATTAATGCAGATATAGGGTTAGTAATTCTTCTGGGCTTACCGTTAGCATCCCAACTACTTTAGTGGGGTTGTTCTGGGCAAGGTTTATTAACAAGAAATTCGATTTTAGTCTTAATATGAACGATAATAACACTTTGAATGAAGCGGAAAGAATACTCCCTTCAATACTCCCTTCGTTTCTAAATTCAATGATGCCGATTGTCTTTCCAATTATTTTAATAGGACTGAAATCGATCGCAGAATTTCCGACACATCCTTTCGGAACGGAATTCTTTTTTGAAATTATAATATTTATCGGTAATCCAATAATTGCATTATTAATCGGGGTTCTTCTGGTTTTCAGGTCAAAAAAATTTCGTGTCAAGACCGATAAAAAAGATTGGCTAGTTGAAGGATTAAAAAATGCCGGTATAATAATTTTAATAACTGGTGCAGGGGGAGCATTTGGTAATGTATTGAGAGATGCAAATATTGGCAGCACAATTGGTGAAATTTTTTCGTCTCACAAACTTGGGTTTTTTCTTCCGTTTTTAATTGCTGCAGTGCTTAAAACAGCACAAGGTTCTTCTACAGTTTCAATCATCACTACAGCTGCAATTATTGCTCCCTTGATACCAAGCTTTGGATTGGATGGAGATATTTCAAAAGCTCTGGTCGTATTAGCGATTGGCGCCGGGGCTATGACTGTTTCACATTTTAATGATAGTTATTTTTGGGTTGTTGCGCAGTTTTCGGGGTTTACAACCTCCCAAGCTTTGAAATCCTTTACACTAGCAACTCTGATACAAGGTTTGACAGCAATAATAACCCTTCATTTGATTTCATTATTTATAACATAGGTTGTGATTCTAATCTTAATCTACATTTTGCATTCTCAATTGGATTCCGCTTGGCTTTTTATTGCATTGAGAATTAGCTTATTACAATTGCTGGCTTCTGACGAGCACCCTTCACAACAAACACAGCCCCAGACTACCCCCGCATAAACTAAAAACTCTTACTCCATAAATTCAAATTCCATCTCCCTCTTGCTAGGGCGGTTACCCATGTAGCTTTTCAGTTAAAACCTTTGAATATGGTTGCTAAATAAAAGAAAATGAGAGAATTATTGTAAAAAGTTTTTAAAATCTTGATCAAGTAATGGCAGTACCTTTAAGTGGCATACCCCTATTATCCAAGGTCTCCGAATAAAGAAATTTCAAATCCAGAATAAACGCTCAAAAAAAAATATTTTTTTAGACAAAATGAAGATCAAAATCTAAGATAAAGAGAGTAATCATTACTCTCTATTTTGCTGATTGAAGCTCGACTTCAAAATAATCTAGATAAGCTTCTTTTACTGAGTTAATGATCTGCATAACCAAACAATATGACTGTTTAACTTTCCTAGATATTTCATTCAACTTAAATCCTTCCATTAGAAGTTTGATAATTTGTCGCTGAATTTCACTTAACCTATCCAAGAATAAACTGAAGTCAACAAAGAAGGAAATATTATCTTCAGCTCTTTTTCTTGTATTCATTTTACTGTTAGGCAAGTCGTCAATAAAATCAACCTTCTCAAAGGTTCCATCCCATTGGTGTTTCTGATTCATAATATCTCTTTGACTAGTACCACCACCATTCTTACCAACGAAACTTCTTGTCCACAATTCTTTCTTTCTCAGACGTAGAAAATGCTTCAGCAGAAGTAAGTCCGGTTCTTTCCCTTTCTCTTTCAATCTTCTGTATTGCACTAATGTTTGGCAGACAAGTTCTTGACGAAGATCGATGAATTCATGTCTTGGAATGTTGTAGCCTCTAAGTTCAAGGTTTGCAGATCTGTATAACTCAGCAATCATTTGGTTATCCATAGAATATCCCTCATGGTTGCTTGATGCTAATTAGTTATAGTGGGGCTATATAGCGATGTGTTTAATGAGTAAAGTTTAATTAAGTGCTGATTATACTCTTCTTATACCCTAAAAAGAAAAAAGTTCGTAAACAGCTCAAAAACGAAGAAATAGAAAAATATTCATCTGAAAAGCCGATGGTTTATTGAAAAATTGATCGTAAAACGTGATGGTTTATTGACTTTTTTATGTGAACTTGACGTGGTTATTGGAATTTTTATCTTAATTCGGTGTGGTTATTAGACTTTTTTATCGTAACTCGACATGGTTTATTGAATTTTCAATGTGATTTAATGTAGTTTTTGAACTTTATGTTGTCATTCTAATCATTTATTTAATCTAGAAATATTTGCACTCCTAGGCTCCCTAATAAAAATTGGTAAAAGAATAGTGAAAGCTATTAACTAAAGAAATTAAGGGGTCAATTAGAAATGGGAGCAATCAAACAATTGAAGAATGGAAAGTTTCAAATTACTGTTTATGACATAACCGGAAGGAGACATAGAATGCGTTTTGAAAAACATAAATATGCCAAAGCATACATTGATAAGATTGAGAAAGAAAAATCAGAACAGAAACTTATTGATGTCGGTCTTATTAAGAAAACATCATCTGTGGAAGATTCAATAACTGAATTCATACTCACCAAAGTGGATTTAAGAGAGAAATCCAAGAAAAAATATAACAGAGTATTAGAGCAGTTTAGAATTTTCTGTAGTAATGAAGTAATAATAAATATGAATGACTTCACACGAGATCATGCCGATAAGTTCTGGTCAGCTATTACTGACAGTGGAGCAGCAGCAAAAACTAGTAATTTCTACCTTATGGTAGTCAAGGCATTATTTGAAAATGAGATAACAAGAGATAGGTTAATCAAAAGCCCATTCTCTCATATTAAATATCTTAAGGAAAAAGTAAAGTCCCTAGTAGAGCAGCAAGAGGAATACTACGATACAAATGAAATAAAATCATTCTTCAAAGTCCAAATGGATGAAAGAGATCGTCAAGTATTTCAAATGCTACTGTTAACCGGACTAAGAATTAGTGAATTACAATCATTAAGATGGGAGCACGGAATAGATTTAGCGAATAAAATAATCAAAGTTCGCAATTATGAGGGATATGAGACAAAGACCACAACCTCAGAGAGAGATATTCCAATGACAGACCTTATTTATAAGATGCTTCTAGGAATGAAAAAGAATAATGCAAAAGGATATGTTTTTCAATCAGTGAACGGGGGAATGGTTAGTGAAAGAACGCTTCTGAGTAAGTGCAAAAATATTGCGGAGCAAGCTGGTATTACAAAGAATGCTACTCTTCACAAATGGAGACACACATTCTCAAGTCATGTACTAAACACGGAAATCCAGTATGAAGAAAAACAGTATTTGATGGGTCACAAGCCGGAGTCAATGACAGACAGATACACAAAGATAGATCCAAAGAGCTTACAGAAGAAGCTCACAAAATTGGATGAACTAATAAAATAATATTCAAATTAAATAGTTTCAACATTAAGGCCGCCCAGTACTGGGTGGCTTTTTTATTATATGGAGGTGGAAATGAATTTAATAGAATTATCGAGATTGCTATTAGATGAAAAGAAAGCAGAACAATATCTGTTGGAAATAGGAATCCTAAAAAACTTTTACAACTGTGATAAATGTGGATCAGAAAAATTTGGAAGAATCAGAAGGGGAAGTACAAGTGCTATAGCTGCAAATTTGAGTGGAATCAAAGAAAAGGGAGCATGCTTGAAGGAATCAATTTGAATATTCAATAAAATTTTGTTATTTATTAAGTTAGTTGAATATAATTTTAATGATTATAAAATTGGAAAAGAATTAGGAATGAATGGAAGAACAGTAAAAAAGTTGCGAAAACAGCTTAAAAACAAAGGTGGCTAAAATTACCAAAAATGCATATTTTACCATATTTTAAACTTAAAGAAGTGCCCAAAAAATGCCCAAAAAGTGTCCAAGACACATCAGAGAGGGCCAATTATAGCGGTTATAACGGTAGTTTTAAAAATTAAAAAGTTCGAAAACAGCCTAAAAACGCAATAATCGAACTTTTGAAAATAAGAGCGGAGAGAGTGGGATTCGAACCCACGGTACGGTTGCCCGTACACACGCTTTCCAGGCGTGCCAGATCAGCCACTCCTGCATCTCTCCGAAAATTTTGAACTCCAAATATATGATTCTTATCTTTAATTAGAAACTTATTGGCAAATTTAAATTTTATCTTGCTTCAACAATAAATTATCTTCTTAATTTTGTATTTTTGAATCTATAAATTGGAAAGATGGCAGAGTGGTTGAATGCGGCAGTCTCGAAAACTGTTGGTCACTTATGTGGCTCGGGAGTTCGAATCTCCCTCTTTCCGCAAAATGCTTTAATAATCAATCATTTGTAAATTTGGTAGAGCTTATCTCAACCATATTCTATTTAAAAGTGTGTCCTTAGTCAAAATTATTAGATAGAAATCCAATTCATTTATTATTTTCCAAAAATGATTGTTTTTGCTTTATTTATGATAAGTAGCAATTTTTCTTATATAACTTATTAGTATTAAACACAACAATAAATTCTTTGAAAAACTGTACTAGATGATTTAGTATTAAATTGAGATTCATCAACCTTTATTTTCTTCTTGATTTCCACAATATTACTATTATATTAGTTTGATCAATTAGTATTTTTAAAGAAAAACAAAATAACAATATGAAAGATTTTGAAAGTGATGTTAAGTCTTTAGTAAATCTTAATGCATTAGCAAAGAGTATTTTCTCTGAAACTATTGAGATGGGCTTTAAATCAAATGACTATGTAAAGCTCATGAATGAAATTTTAGATATGACGATGAAAAGCAACATAAGTCAAACAGTCAGTTCAAATGACGAAGAAAAACTTACAAAATTAAAAACTGATCTACCAATTACAACTAATAACTTGTTAATCCGGGATTATAATCCTAAAACAGATAAGAAAATATTGCAAAAATGGTTTGAAGAAGAGAACAACAAACTATTTCTTCTTTCTACTACTTCAAAGAGTAATTTGGATATTGATACTATCGAAAATAATGAACGAAATTTATTTGCGACAATCACACTCCTAGATAAAACTCCAATTGGTTTAATTGCCTTAATCAATATTGATAAAAAAAATTCCAAAGGCGAAATGAGAAAAATGATTGGGGAAGTAAGTGAAAGAGGAAAAGGTTTTGCTAAAGAAGCAACTAAAATATGGCTGAAGTATTGTTCTGAAGTATTAGGTATTAATAAAATTTACATTAATACAATTGAGACCAATATTAAAAATATAACCATAAACAGACATCTTGGTTTTCAAGTTGAAGGTTTACTAAAAAAAGAATGTGTGATAAATGATGTTGAACACGACATACTTAGAATGGCCTACTTTAAAAATCCTTAATTTTCTTCGATCATCTAACATGTCTACGGTAAATAAATTAAAATGAATATAATATTTAAGGAGCAACTATGTGCGGTATAGTCGGATATATTGGAGAGCAGAACTGCATACCATTACTAATTGAAGGATTAAAGAGATTAGAGTATAGAGGTTACGACTCAGCCGGTATTGGATTTATTGATGCAAATAATGAAACTAAAAATATAAAGGTAAAAGGAAAGGTTGCCGATTTAGAAATTGCTTTTAACGGAAATGGTCATTCGGCATTTATTGGTATTGGTCATACCAGATGGGCAACTCACGGTGTTCCGAATCAAATTAATGCGCATCCTCATTCGAATAAAGAAGGCACTTTGCTTCTAATTCATAACGGTATAATTGAAAACTTTGGCGTCTTAAAGAAAGCTTTAATTAAAGATGGATATGAATTCTATAGTGAGACAGATACAGAAGTACTTGTTAATCTAATCGATAAAAATGTAAAAGAACGTGGCGACCTTTTTCAAGGAGTCAGATACGCTCTTAATGAAGTTGAAGGTACTTATGGAATATGTGTGTTTCACAAGGATTATCCAGATCAGATAATTGCTGCCAAAAACGGTTCTCCGTTGGTTATAGGAATTGGAGATAATGAAAACTTTATTGCTTCTGATGTAAATGCTTTGATTGCCCATACAAGTAAGGTTGTATATCTGGAAGATCATGAAATGGCTGTAATAACAAAGGATGGTTTTAAAGCAAAAACAATTTTTGATGAAAAAATTAAGAAAGAAATACAAGAAGTAAAATTAACTCTTGATGAGATTAGCAAAGGTGGTTACGAGCATTTCATGTTGAAAGAGATAATGGAGCAGCCCGAATCACTGCGTAATTCGATGAGGGGACGTTTACTTGAGGAAGAAGGAATTTCTAAGTTGGGCGGCTTATCTGGTTATATAGACAGAATTGCACTATCTAAAAGAATTATAATTACTGCTTGTGGAACCTCATGGCATGCTGGGCTTGTTGGAGAATATATGCTGGAGCAATACACAAATATTCCAGTGGAAGTTGAATATGCGTCTGAATTTAGATATAGGAATCCTATCCTTTCTCCTGATGATACAGTTATTTTTATTTCTCAGAGTGGAGAAACTCTCGATTCCCTTGCTGCATTGAAAGAAACTAAAAGAAGGGGAGCTTTAACAATTGGTTTAGTTAATGCAGTCGGCAGTTCAATTGCTAGAGAGACCGATTGTGGAGTTTATCTTCATGCAGGCCCAGAAATTGGTGTTGCATCAACCAAAGCATTTACAGCACAAGTGGCTGTATTGGCTTTAATAACTTTATTAGTTGGTCGCAGAAAAATTACTAGTCCGCAAGATGGGATTAATATAATCAAGGAATTAAAACTGATACCCGAAAAAGTTGAAAAAATCTTACAATTAAATGATGAAATCGAAAAAATTGCAAATAATTTTGTTAATGCAGATAATTTCCTTTATTTAGGTAGAGGTTATAATTTTCCCGTTGCATTGGAAGGAGCACTCAAATTAAAAGAGATTTCATATATTCATGCAGAAGGATATCCTGCAGCGGAAATGAAGCATGGTCCTATTGCATTGATTGATGAGAATATGCCTGTCGTTTTTCTAGCCCCAAAAGATTCAGTTTATGATAAAGTAATCAGCAATATTGAAGAGGTTAAGGCACGCGGAGGGAAACTAATTGCAATTGCCAGCGAAAACGATAATGATATTGATAACTTAGTGGATTATTCAATTAAAATACCCAGTACTTTAAGAATGCTTATGCCGATTTTAAATGTTGTCCCTTTACAACTGCTTTCCTACCATATTGCAGTTAAAAAAGGATTAAATGTTGATCAGCCGCGAAATTTAGCGAAAAGTGTAACGGTAGAATAATCTCTCGGTTCTAAAACTCCAATCTTAATTTTCGGAAGTGTAAAAATCATTTCTGAAAATCATAATTTTTTAGTAACTTTCTACATTAAAATCAATTATTATTTTTGTAAAAAGTAATATATTTTTATAAAAATGAAATTTTATACATATTAATGAATGAAATAAAGAAAGAGGTTATTATGTCGAAAAAAAATGTTCTAATTATGGGTGCTGCTGGTCGCGATTTTCATAACTTTAATGTATACTTCAGAGATAACGAAGATTACAATGTTGTTGCATTTACAGCAACTCAAATTCCAAATATAGATGGAAGAATGTATCCTGCAGAATTAGCCGGAAAATTATATCCAAATGGAATTAAAATTTATGACGAATCTGAATTAACCGATTTAATAAAAAAATACAATGTGCATGAAGTTGTATTTTCCTACTCAGACGTTCCGTTTAATTATGTAATGACAAAAGCTTCTATAGTTAATGCTGCTGGTATTTCATTCAGATTACTTGGTGGTGAAGAGACAATGATTAAGAGCAGCAAGCCTGTAGTTTCTGTATTAGCTGTGCGCACGGGTTGCGGAAAATCTCAAACTTCAAGAAAAATTGTGAAACTTTTACGAGCTGCAGGTAAAAAAGTTGTCGCTATTCGTCACCCAATGCCTTATGGTGATTTAGTAAAACAGAAAGTACAAAGATTTGCTACTCTTGAAGATCTTAAAACGCATGAATGTACAATCGAAGAAATTGAAGAATATGAACCACACATAGCTTTAGGCGGAATTATTTATGCAGGCGTTGATTATGAAGCAATAATTAGAGAAGCTGAAAAAGAAGCTGACGTAATTTTATGGGATGGCGGAAATAATGATATGTCATTCTATAAAGCTGATGTTACCTTTACAGTAGTTGATCCGCATAGACCGGGACACGAACTTACTTACTACCCTGGAAATACAAGCTTGAGAATGGCTGATGCAGTAGTTGTCAATAAAATAGATTCTGCTGCTCCGGAAGATATTTTAACTGTTATAAACAATGCCAGAGAAGTTGCCCCAAATGCTACGATTATTGAAGGTGCATCTCCTTTAACAGTTGATAAACCCGAAGTGATAAGAAATAAAAGAGTATTAGTTGTTGAAGATGGACCAACTTTAACCCATGGAGAAATGAAATATGGAGCCGGTACAGTTGCTGCTCAAAAATTAGGAGCCAAAGAAATTGTTGATCCTAGACCTTTTACTGTTAAATCAATTACCGCAACTTATGAGAAATATCCTAATATTGGAATATTGCTTCCAGCTATGGGCTATGGAGATGCTCAAATGAAAGATCTTGAAGAAACTATAAATAATGTTGATTGTGATTCTGTTGTTATTGGAACACCTATTGATTTAGGCAGAATTTTAAATATTAATAAACCTTCAACTAGAGTTATGTATGAACTTCAGGAAATTGGAGCAAATACAGTTGAGACAGTGTTAAAAGAAAAAGGCATAATTTAATATGAAAAAAAAACTAGCTGTTATCGCTCTTGGAGGAAATGCCTTACTTAGAGGAAATGAGGCCGGAACAATCGATCAACAAGAAAAAAATACATTCGATACATGTAAACAATTGGTCGATTTAATAAAGAAAGATTATAATATAATTATAACTCATGGCAACGGTCCGCAAGTAGGAAATATCCTCTTAAGAAATGAAGCTGGTTTTGATAAATATAAAATTCCCCAAATGCCTATGGATATTTGTGTAGCCGATTCTCAAGGTGGAATTGGCTACATGATTGAAAGAATGATGAGGAATGTTTTAAATGAAGCAAAGATTAAAAAAGAAGTAGTAACATTGGTCACTCAAGTTCTGGTTGATAAACTTGATCCCGCGTTTGAAAACCCAACTAAACCAGTTGGTGCATTTTACCTTAAAGAAGAAGCTGATCTGCTTGCAAAGAAAAATAATTGGGTATTTAAGGAAGATCCAAGAAAAAGGGGATGGCGCAAAGTTGTTGCATCTCCTACACCAATTGAAATTATTAATCAAAAAGTAATTAGACAATTAGCAAACAGTGGGAAAATTGTAATTGCTGTCGGGGGTGGCGGTGTTCCAGTTTATAAGCATGAAAATGGTTTCCTGGAAGCCATTGAAGCTGTTATTGACAAAGATCTTGCTTCATCAGTTTTAGCAACTAAGATTGGAGCCGATTCATTTTATATCTTAACGGATATACCTAAAGTTTATATAAACTTTAATAAAAAAGATCAAAAAGCGCTCAATGCCCTGAAGATTAGTTCCGCCCAAAAATACCTTGAAAAAGGGGAATTTGGGGCTGGAAGTATGGGACCAAAAATTAAAGCCGCTATAGCATTTACTCAAAATTCAGGAAATGAAAGTGTTATTACTGATGCAGAGAGTTTACCAATAAAAGGGTGTGGTACAAGAATTCAGAAATAATTATTTTGTCTTGCAAAATTTAAAATATTTATGTGAATTAGGATTATTCAGTTAGCTGCTACACAAATAGAGCACTTAATTTCAACTAAAAAATATTTTCCTTCCAATTTGTAAAATAATTACTATTTTTAAATCCCAAATGATATAATCATATCTTTTTATTCTAATCATATAAACATATAATCTACTAGATGACTACTATAAGATAATAGTATAAAAATAGCTGAAATTTAGTGAAAAATAGGTTTTAATGGATTGTTATACTTTGTTAAGAAAACTATTCTACGATTTGGATCAGATGAAATTGAAGAATATTTTTTGAGTACCGGAATAGTTGGTGTTATAATAAATAATATAGTACCCAAAAAAAGTAAAATAAGGAGAAACTAATGAAGAAACTTTTATTGCTAGCTGTTTTTTTCATTGCATCACAATCTTTAGCACAAAATATTCAGCTTCATTATGATTTAGGTGAAGATAGAGAATATTTTACAACTACAATAGAAATGTTTAAGCCTGATGAATATGGTGCAACATTCTTTTTCGTTGATTTTGATTATAATGCTCCCGGAAATAAATCACTTTCTTTAGCTTACTTTGAAATTGCCAGATATTTAACTATTCCTGGTGCAAAAGGATTATCAGCAACTATTCAATACAATGATGGAACAGTTGGTGGATTTCCATTGGGTCATATCTTATTAGGCGGATTGAGTTATCCTATTGATTTGGGATTTGTCACTTTAAACACTGATTTTCTTTTCAGAAAAGATTATTTATCAGAAGGTTCCGATTTTCAATTAACTACAGTTTGGTTTGTTCCTTTCTTTGAAGGTAAATTAAATTTTACAGGCTTCTTTGATCTTTGGACCGGAGAATATTGGTATACCGACGGAAAAGAAGTTGTAATATTAACTGAACCGCAGCTTTGGTTTAATATAGATAGTCATTTAGCCGTTGGTAGTGAAGTTGAAATCAGCAATAACTTCTTGCCTGGAACTGATGGGGTTCAAATTAATCCTACTATAGCTCTTAAATGGAATTTTTAACTTAAATAGGTAAAATAACATGAAAGAATATTTTGAGTTTTCAAAATACGGGACAAACTTAAAGACAGAAATTATTGCAGGAATTACAACTTTTCTTGCAACTATGTATATCATTGTTGTTAACCCTGCAATTATTGCAAATACCGGAATGCCGTTCAGCGGAGTATTAACCGCAACTATTTTAGTAAGTGCTTTCAGTAGTATTATGATGGGTGTTTATGCTAATAACCCAATAGTTGTCGCTCCAGGTATGGGATTAAATGCATTTTTCACATATTCAGTTGTTTTGGGGATGGGAATCAAATGGGAAGTTGCACTCGGAGCTGTTTTTTGGTCAGGAATAATTTTCTTGCTCTTATCAATATTTAAAATCAGAACAATGATTGTACAAGCAATTCCTAAACAAATTCGTTATGCAATTTCTGCCGGAATAGGATTGTTCATTACATTTATTGGATTTGTAAATGCAAAATTTATTGTTGATAATCCTGCTACTTTGGTTTCAATTGCTGATTTCAATCCCATACTTGTAACATTTTTAGTTGGACTATTTGTTACTTCAATCTTAGTAATAAAAAGAGTAAAAGGAGCCTTAATATACGGAATTATTGCAACAACCATTTTGTCGATACCAATTGGACGATTTTATGGAGATGCTTCGGAAATTAACTTTGGTGTATCTACACTTGTAACCTGGAAAGGGTTAGTATCAATGCCCGATTTTAGTCTTATTCTCAAGATGGATTTAGTAGAATCGCTAAAATTAAGTTTACTTCCAGTAGTATTTGCTTTTCTATTCACAGATTTATTTGATTCGTTATCTACATTTATAGGCGTTGCTGAAGCTGCAAATTTGGTTGATGAAAATGGGGAACCTAGAAATATAAGAAAATCACTTGTAGTGGATGCAATCTCTACAACAATTTCAGGTTTATTCGGAACCAGTTCTGGTACTAGCTATATTGAATCAGCAACGGGTGTTGAAGAAGGTGGTCGAACAGGAATGACTGCAGTTGTAACCGGATTACTATTTCTGCCTTTTATGTTCCTATCACCATTACTATCAATTGTTCCGGCTATTGCTACAGCCCCAGCATTAATTTTAGTAGGCGTATTTATGATGAAACCAGTTTTGAAAATTCACTGGTCAGAGTTTGATGACGCAATACCAGCATTTTTTGGAATGATTTTAATTCCTTTAACATATTCGATAACACAAGGTATTATCTGGAGTTTTATCACTTGGACAGTTGTTAAAATTGCCGTTGGTAAAAAAGAAGAAATAACACCGATGTTGATAATAATTGATATACTGGCAATATTAGCATTAATAATTTAGTGTAAAATTTAATAATGTAATGAGACATGTAATTCTGAGGAGCAGAGTGACGTAAGAATCTTTTAGATTAAAAATCATAATTTTTTCTTTGTAAAATAGAAGAATATCCTTAACTTTGTGCTTGTATTTTTAGGGCGGATAGCTCAGTTGGTAGAGCAATGGACTGAAAATCCATGTGTCGGCGGTTCAATTCCGTCTCCGCCCACAATACAATTTCTGCAAGCCGTGTTTACCAACCACGGCTTTTTTGTTTTAAAGATTAATATGAGCTGAAAACAAAAGATTTTTCCAACCATCCAATTAAGTTAAAAACATCCTAACTAGATTTACAAATCCAGCTACAATTTCAACTTGTTACCTTTTCGTGCCTAGTTTCTTCAATTTTTGTCACCAATTTTGTCACCACTTACTTCAGTATAAATCATCAATTAAAAGAACTTGGTAATAATGAAAAAGCCCAATCAGCAGTCGAAGGTTCATCACAACCTATAACTAATCAAGCTTTCTCAAATTCAAACTTATTTTGTGATGATTCGATTTATTTGTTGCTTACTAATATAACACTTTTATCTGCACTATGTCAAGTATAAAATCCCTAAAGCCCAATATTTATAGGGGGTTTTGAGGTTTTACTGGTGGGCATACCCCCCTTTACTGGAGCAATTTCCTTTGGGTAATTATACTTTTAGGTTGCTGTAATACGTTAATCTTGTCTTAGATAGTCCCAATTTAATAAAGATCACAATATCGTCATCAGCCAATAAGGATAGGCCACTAAACAAGTTCTTTAACTTCAATTATCCTTAAAATTAAATTACTTGCTATTTCACTATTTATTATATATTATCAGATAATGCATCTCATTATATTCACGTCTTGCAGAATACATACCCGTTTTTTTATGATTCACAGTTCTTAAATAATTGTTCATTTTATATTAGTTGAAAGAATAAAATTTGTCTACAACATAATTGCACAATATAATAGGACAGTTGATCTAAGTTACAAGGCGTCACAAATAATTAAATTCTTTACAAACAAAGGAGTATATATGAAATACAATAAACTTTTCTTCACAATCTTTTTCAGTCTGCTATCTTAAGCTTTGTTATACTTGACAGAAAATAATGCACAGAATATCCCTTGATGGTTCAGTATCTCTTACTACACGATGAAGATATTAAATTTTGGTGAAACGGTTATACAAATATTACGGGTCAACCTATCTATAGGGGAAAGTGCTCCGATGATATTACAGACCTTAGACCTCTATCATCTATTACTTCTGTGGGGTCTAGCATTTTACAATGCGAAGAACTGGAGAGTCTTGATGGGTTAGAAAATTTGAAATCCACTGGTGGAGGTTTTGCTGGTAGAAGAAATTACCTAACTCCTAGTAAATTCGGTGGACTTAATAATATTACTTCACTGGATGGGCTACAAATCGTCAACTCTAGAAATAACTCATCACTAATAAATTTGACGGGCTAAGGAGCTTAGTTATATCGAGGGTCGTCTATCAAAAGAAACTGATAATTTCTCACTCCTCTCAGATTTAACGGATTAAGTAAAATCTTTGTTAACGATAATATACATAATGGTTCTGCCCTCACAAATGTTAGATGGACTGAGCGGTATTAACTTCTGTTGTAAACTTTCTTTACATGATTCCCCCGAACTAACAAGTTTCGATGGACTAAGAAATATTACTTCCGTTGGGAGGGATTTTACTTTGGGGGATTGTAATCCTCTCTTCTAAATATAAACGGACTAAAGAATATCACTTCACTTGAAGGAATCTTACACTTAGATAAACCCACCCTTCGCAAATTGACGGACTAATTAGGATCACTAGTGTCGTGGACATTAACAATATCTGGACTTACGATCCCTCACAAATCTAAATGGATTAAACGACCTTAATTCTGTTGACGGAGATCTTTATATTAATAATAATTCATCTCTAAAAAATTTGGATGGCCTTAGAAATATTAATTCGGTTGGGGATGAAGTTCAAGTATATATGAATCCACTTATAACAAATTTAGACGGACTAAGTGGTCTTGCTTTGGTTGGGGGTGATCTTTTCGTTCAAGATAATTCTGATTTAACTGAGTTCTGTGGACTTTTCCCATTGTTAAACGCTGGTGGTTTGGGTTTATCTTATAATGTTTCTGGAAATGCTTTTAATCCAACACAACAACAAATTATAGATGATTGTGGTCAATTAACCCCAGAAGAAATGATTGCAGAACTAATATCATTGGTTGATGGTTCTGATATTCATAAGAGAACAAAACGATTATTAACTGGTTTTCTTAACAGTGCGGATAAATCATTAGATAGAGGAAGAGAAAAACTAGCTATTCTAAAATTAGTAGCATTCAAATGGCTTGTTAAAGTTCAGAGCCCCAGCAAGATTGATGCCGCTTTAGCAGATGAATGGATTGGAAAAGCAGAAGAAATTATTGACGCAATAAAGACTGCATTGCCAAAAAGCGGTGAATTAGATGAATTGGCTTCAGAGGATGTATTGCCGGAAACATATAATCTTAACCAGAATTATCCAAACCCATTTAACCCTACTACAACAATAAGCTACTCAATACCAGAAAATGAATATGTAACACTAAGCATATATGATGCATTAGGTAAAGAAGTAGCAGTATTAGATAATGGATTCAGAACAGCTGGTAATTACTCACACACATTTGATGCAAGTAAACTTTCAAGTGGAATGTATTTTTATACCATTAGAAGCTGGAAACTTTGTTCAGACAAAGAAGATGATACTACTGAAATAGTATCATATGACCATAGGAAGGTCTAAGTCATTGTAAATAAATAAAATAAGAACAAACAAAAAGATAAAATTGATAAAAAATCAGTAAAAAAGTTGTAATAAAAACAAAAATAAGTAAAAAAAATATTATTCATAGTTCTTTGACAAGCTGTTTTTAATTTTAACCGGAAGAAGATCAATATACTGTTGGACCACTTTTTTAGATAATCTGGCTAAATGAGCAATTTGATCTGGATCATTAATATGATGTTTCCAAAGAATTTCTACGCGGTGATAGTCTTTAATGTAACGGTCAACTGCTTCCTTAGAGTGGTTGGTTTTCATAGCAATATCGGGAGTAAGATAACCTTGTAGGTAAAGAGTAATAATTTCTCTTTTATGAGTAATAGCACCGGAAAGATCATGAATATTACCCCTAGTTGGTAAAAGATGTCCATCTTTTTGAATTTCTTGAACATATTGACTAACCACTTGATCACAGACCCCAAGGAGAATAGCAAGGTCAAGTTGAGTAAGTAAAGCACCTTGGTTGAAGGCTTCATCAGTCCAGCGTATAAGGCGGTTTTTACGTAAAGATTTGGAATCAAAGCCATGAGCTATGTGTGAGATATCATGATCGTTAATGAAAGTAAGAACAACCGGTTTAAGTCTGGTATTGGCAATAGGTTTGGCTCTGCCGGGATATTCATCAGTAGGGACAGCCATCCATACAAGCTGACCATAGTTAACATGATGAAGATCATCATCAATGTCAGCAATTTCTAAACGGTTTGGCTGCTTCCTTCGGAGGAGCTTACCATTACAAACTTCAATTGTCTTAACGTCATCTCCTTGCTCTCTCATGAATGCTTCAAGTTTCCTTGACATCCAATCAATACGTTCTTGGAGCTTTGAGTTCTTGCGAAGAGTCCAGTCGTCCAGTATAGCTTTCTCTTTCTCAGTCTCTTCAAAGTTCTTTGCTATCTGTTCTTCTAGATTGCTGATCTCTCCAAGTACTAGATCGACGTGAGCCAGATGTAGGGAGACCTCTTTAGCCTCAACCTCCGCCAGCAGTTCATCCAGAAAGTTTTTTGTTTCTTCCATTTGTTATCCCTTCTTCTTTTTGTGTAATGTTAAAATTATTTCCACTGCAAGGACAGCAATTTTAATGAGGATCTTCTGCATTTTTATTATCCTCCTCGGTTAGTATTACTTTCTTAATTTCCTTGAAGACCTTATCAATGATTTTTATGATAAGTCTTGGTAGGTCGATATTTTTCGTTTTAATACCCATAATCCTCCTTGATATAATGATTTGTTAGATATTATCTATTGATCTTATACCAAAAAAGAATTGATTTCTTTGTTTTTGTACTGTTTTGAACCATAAAAGAGATATTTACTTATAGTTTTTGTATTGTTTTGAGACAAAAAGTTGCTAAAAAACTGTGAAAAAATAGGGCTTGTAAGTTATTGTAGTATAAGGGTTTATGTTTTCACAAACGTAAAGTAGCTTCGAATTATTGATAAAAAAGTGAAAAGTAGCTTTCAAATTTGAATAAAAAAGTTAAAAGTAGTATTGTATTTTTGATAAAAAGTGTAAAGTAGCGATGATTTTTTGATAACAAGTTAAAAGTAGGTTTAGAATTCTTAACATATTGTTGAACGTAAGATAAAAATATTTAACAATAGGATACAAGCATAAAGAAATGTTTAATGTACCACCACTTGATTTAACATGAAAACCGATAATTGAGTGGGGTTATAATAACACCAACCGTCTTTTAATATAAATCATTTAAGTATTGACTAACTTTTTATTTATCCTTACTTTACATTCATATATTATACCTCCTTGAGAGAAACGCCTGCCTGCCGGTAGACAGGTTTTGACTCCCGTCGGCAATTTTCTCTCCAGCATATCTATTGTGCTTCTTTCAAGGGGAACCGGAGAATTAAGCAATGATTTCACTTTTCTAAAAATCATAAACCTTATTGTTATGAGAGATCTAATTTAGGCGGCCCATTTTGCTACTGGTTTCAATTTGCTGTTTTTCTCAAATAGCAACTTCCCAAGTTGTAGATAAAAAAATAGAAATGATTCCGGCTGTCATACCAAGTTGTGCATTTCAGGATAAATTAGGCTTTGTTTGGATTGGTACCCAAGAAGGGTTACTAAGGTATGATGGATACGAAACTAAAAATTATAAGCAAATTCCATTTGACTCAACATCACTTTCAAGCAATTTCATATTAGACATTAAAGATGACACAAAGGGTAATCTCTGGGTAGCTACAAGGGGTGGCGGCCTAAATTATTTTGATTTAAGAACAGAAGAATTCAGGCACTTCTTACATAATCCGGGGAGTGAAAATTCTTTAGGCGGTAATACAATTAATAAAATAATAGTAAACGATGATGGTTCTTTATGGTTGAGCATTTTTCAGAATGGATTTACACATGTGAAATGGGACACTCTTGGTAGCCCCGTTTATACTAGATATATGAGCACAGAAAAAATCCCGCCTCAATTAAATAATATTTATTCCATATCGGATATGTATAAAGATGATCAGGGATATCTGTGGCTAGGAACAGTTGGATTGGGATTAGAGCGTTTGAATATTAGCACTGGTGAAAGAATAAGTTATAAACATGATCCAAATGATCTGAATAGTATTAGCCATAATATTGTTAGTTCAATTTGTGAGGATGATTCAGGCAATCTCTGGTTGGGTACCGGTTTCTCAGTGTTTGGAACTGGTGGCGGACTGAACAGATTTAATACTAAAACTGAAAAGTTTACACACTACAGACACGATCCTAACGAAGCTTACAGCATAGGTTCAGATATAATTACCTCTATATATATTGATAAGGATAATATTCTTTGGATTGGGGCACACAATAAAGGAATTCAAAAAATTCCATTACAAGAGTTGCTGAGTGAACAAAAGCCACAATTTAAATATGTTGAGTATGTATCCAATATGATTTACTCCTCATTCTTTGAAGATAATCAAGGTAATGTTTGGATATCAAGAAGTGGTTCATTTATTATCGGCAGATATGATAAGTATAAAAGTGTCTTTCTTTATGCAAAACACTCAAAAACAAATCCAAACAGCCTTAAAAGCAGCTCTGTTGCAAGCATATTCATTGACTCTAAGCAAAATGGATGGTTTGGTTACTTCAATAAGGGATTAAGTAAACTTGATCCTCTCACTGATAAGTTTAAACATTATCAACACCAGCCTGGCAATCTAAACAGTCTAAGTGGAAATTACATTGTATCAATTTGTGAAGATATTAATGGAAACATATGGCTAGCAACAAACAACGCCGGTATAGATATTTTAGATCCGAGTAATGATACATTTATTCATATTAAAGAAAATCCAAGTGATTCGACGGCATTGTATTCGAATCTTGTACAGTGGTTGTTGCCAAGTAAAACAGGTAACATTTGGTTGTCATTAAACACATTAGGCATTCAGATGTATGATTATAAGGAAAAGGAATTTAAGAGATATGAAATTGATCCTTATACTCGGGAAGATGAGGTTATCACATCTTTATTTGAAGATAGAAATGGAACGCTATGGGTTGGAACATTAAACTATGGGCTTTATGGAGTAACATTTGAAAACAAAGAAATTATAAACACCAAACATTATAAATATGATCATACAAATGAGAAAAGCATAAGTAACAATAAAGTCCTTGATATTATTCAACCAGAAGTTTATGATACTTCTGCTTTATGGGTTGCTACAAACAATGGACTTAATCGCCTTGATCTGAAAACAGAAACATTTACACACATACAAGAATCGGATGGAATCTCTTCGAGTTATATATTAAAAATTTTAGAAGACAATTACGGAAATTTATGGTTTTCTACATCGACAGGACTCTCAAGATATAATCCTAAAACAGGGGCTGTTAAAAATTATGGAAAAGAAGATGACCTTCCAACAGTTCGTTTTAGTACAGGACGATCGAATACAGCAAAAGATAAAGATGGACGATTATATTTTGCTGGGGAAGGTGTTCTTGTGTTTGAACCAGAAAATATAAAGAATCCCAATATTCCTCCAATTAGGATTACAGACTTTAAGATCTTTAATGAAAGCATAAAGCTTGATACCGCTATTCAGTTTAAGAAGAGTGTTTTTCTTTCTCCGGAGCAAAATGCTTTTTCTTTTGAATTTACCGCACTAAATTTTTCTAGTTCATCGCAAAATCAGTATGCTTATAAATTAGAAGGTTTCCATGATGATTGGATTAATTCAGGTAAAGAAAGAACAGCAAGTTTTACTAATTTGGATCCCGGCGAGTATATTTTTAGAGTTAAAGGCTCAAACAATGATGGAGTTTGGAACGAAGAAGGGACAGCAATAAAAGTTATAATTCTTCCTCCTTGGTGGAAAACCAATTGGGCTTATATCGGCTATATTATTTTAACAATAAGCTTGTTTTATTCACTTTGGCGTTTCCAACTAAACAGATACCGATTAAAACATGAATTAGAATTAGAACAAGAACATTCTTCAAAACTCCAAGAAATTGATAAAATGAGATCTAGATTTTTAGCTAATATATCTCATGAATTCCGTACACCGTTAACATTAATTTTAGGACCAATAGAAAAATTGTTTTCCAAAGCTTCTGACACTGATTCTCAAAATGACCTTTCAATGATGAAGCGAAATGCAAACCGATTACTCCGATTGATAAACCAGTTACTTGATTTATCTAAATTAGAATCCGGGGGAATGCGTCTAAAAGCTGGTGAAGAAAACATTGTTCAATTAGTACATCAATATATTCAATCTTTTGAATCACTTGCCAAGCAAAGAGGGATTGAGTTAAATTTCAAAACGGTAAATGACTTGATTCCGGCTTTTGTAGATAAAGACAAAGTGGAGCAAATACTTAATAATTTACTTTCCAACGCATTTAAGTTTACAGAAAATGGAGGAAAGGTCTCTGTTGAAATACTCGAAGTTACTAAAGAGCACTTTCATAGTTCTGTCATATCGAAAGAGCGTTCTTTGCGAGAGAGATATCTCAAACTTACAAATGGTGAGATTTCTCTCCGTCAGTTGACGGATCGAAATGACAAGATTTTGAAATCAGAGCAATATGTTCAAATTTCAGTTTCAAATACAGGGCATGGAATTTCTCTAGAAAGAATAAACAAAATATTTGATCGCTTTTACCAGGTAGAAACTTCTCAGAAACAAGCACATGAAGGCACTGGTATTGGACTGGCTTTAACAAAAGAGTTAGTTGAATTGCATCATGGAAAAATAGAAGTTGAAAGTAAGATAAATGATGTAACAACATTTTATGTGTATCTTCCATTGGGAAAAGATCATTTGAAACCGGAAGAAATCGTTGAAAAACAATCTTTAATTGAACAAATAGAAGGACAATTAGTTGAGAATAATGAGTTTGAACCATCGGAACAAATTTTCATAGCGGATGAACAAAGCAAAATAATTGACAAAAACCCAATCATTCTAATTATAGAAGATAATCCCGATATGAGAAATTATATTCGAAGTAATATTGAAAATCAATTCGAAATTATTGAAGCTGAAGATGGTCGGAAAGGATTCAAGACTGCTTTAGAAAATATTCCAGATCTAATAATCAGCGATGTTATGATGCCTGAAATGGATGGAATTGAATTATGCGAAAAGATAAGAAAAGATGAAAGGACCAGTCACATTCCGGTTATTTTGCTTACTGCCAGGGCGGAAAAAAATGATAAAATTGAGGGACTAAAAACGGGTGCGGATGATTATTTAATAAAACCCTTTGATCCTCATGAATTACAAGTTAGAATTAACAATTTAATTGAACAAAGAAAAAAACTAAGGGAAAGATTTCTCAAAGAAATAGTATCGAACACTGAGGGAACTTCTACTTTTTCAATTGATGAAAAGTTTATACACCGGCTTACAAGTTTATGTAATAAAAATTTATCTAATGCTAATTTTAGTGTTGAATCACTCGCAAGTGAAATCGGATACAGTAGATCCCAATTGCATAGAAAACTTAAAGGTTTAACAGGTCAATCTTCTTCCGAATTTATTAAAACAATTCGACTAAAACGAGCTGCTCAGCTTATAAAAGAAAACTACGATAACATTTCACAAATAGCTTACGAAGTTGGATTTAATAATCTATCCTATTTTGCAAAAAGTTTTAAGGAGCTATTTGGTAAGAACCCTTCAGAATACTGAAATAAATACAATTCTTAAACCTTGACAAGAGCACAAGACTAAGATAAAAAGATGTTTAGAATGGGTGTATTATTTTGTCATTCCGGACCTGTCTACAGACAGGCAGGCTTTGATCCGGAATCTAGATAAACGTTTGGACGACTAAAGAAAACTTCATTAGTGACCGGGAATTGAACCCAGTGTATTTTAAACATATCACTTGTCTTTTTAGAGTTTCCCCTCCAATACAACATTAGTGTTAAAGAATACAACACAGGTGTTAGCAGGTCTATACATAATAACGTACTTTAAATTTAAATATTGGGAGATAGCCATGAAAAAATTTATTGTAATTCTAACATTACTTTTTGCCTCCTATTATCAAGCCCAAGATTCAACCTACCTAACTCCAATTATACCAGATTTTCAAGTTAATTTTGAAAGGGGAGTAAATCAATTTAATCATTCTATTTCCAATGTAATAAATGGCAATTACGTTATTACATGGGTAGAAGGTTCCTGTATTTATGCCCAACGATATTCAATCAATAATGGAGCAATTGAAGGTAACTTTAAAGTGAATGATAATTTTGTAGAACATATTTGGCCTCAACCCTCAATATCTATGAATGATATTGGGAACTTTATGATAACATGGCCTTCTGATTCGAATGTTTTTGCTCAACATTATTCAAACAACGGCTCTCCAATTGGTCAGAACTTTTTAGTAAATAATAATGCTAATAACGGTTGGGATCCATTAATTTCTTCAGATGGAGAAGGTAATTTTATAATATTCTGGATTCATATTAAAGGCGGTTTTTATAAATCAGATTTTTTTGCTAAATGGTTTTCAAGCGAAGGTTCCGCCATAGGCAATAACTTCAAAATAGATATTGATGAAAATGCTGAAAATCCTTCCTTTTCTGTTGATCGGAATGGGAATATTATTGTAACATGGACGAATCGCCCTGGTAATGATAGTTTATATCTAAAAGGTTCTCAAAGAATGGCACAGCAATAGGTAGTCGATTTATAGTAAACAACGAACAGAACAAGTGGAAGCTGGTCAAGCTATTTCAGTAAATGGAAGCGGAAGTTTTATTATAACATGGTCGGCAACAAATAGTAATTCTATCTATGCACAAATATTTTCGAGTGATGGTACAGCAATTGGAAATAATTTAAAGTAAATTCTTCAGGAAATGCAGGGCGTCCATCAGTTTCGATGGATGGAAGTGGAAACATTGTAATAACATGGAGTGAGCGGGTTGAGTTAATGGATAATAGATTAGCAAACATTTATGCTCAACGATACTTAAGTGATGGAAGTAAAACAGGTCACAATTTCCAAGTAAACAGTAGAGTTGAACGTGAGTTCAGCTGGTACTCGTCAAAACCATGTGTATCATTAGATAAAAATGGAAGCTTTATAATAACTTGGATGGGTGTTAGAGATGAAGATCCTGATATTTTCGCTCGTCAATATTCAAGTGATGGCTCACCCTTGGATAGCAACTTTATGGTAAACGATGATGTTAGAAATTTTGAACGTATAAGTCCTTCAATTGCAGTAGATAATAATGGGACTTTGGGATTAGCTCGATTCACGAAAATCATGTCTATGCACAATTTTTTAATCATGCTGGTGTGGTCTTGGCAAACAATATTCGGAAGGTTAGTGAAATTGAAAGAGATGGTTTGATTGGCTATAATCCAAATCCAATTTCTTCAATTTCTTCTAGCAGAAATGGAAATTATGTAACAACATGGGGAAACGCTTCTGACATATTTGCACAACAGTTCTTAAATAATGGTGAAAAACTGAACAGTAATTTTAGAATAAATGATGATAAAGGAAAAGCTCCACATAGCTCTTCTGTTGCTTTAGATGATAGTGGAAATTTTATAATAACTTGGTTTGATTATAGAAATACTACGGGGAGATTATGACATTTATGCACAATGTTTTTCAAGTAATGGTATCTCTTTAGGCAATAATTTTAAATTAAATAATTTGAAATCCCGCCCAATAAGAATTTGGGGATCATACCCATCGAGTTCTCCATCAATTGCTTCGGATGATAATGGAAACACGGTAATTTCATGGAGAGGTGTCTCTGAAATTTATGCACAACGTGTCTCAAAAGAGGGAACCCTATTAGACAGTATTTTTAAAGTAAATGATGATAACAAATATGGCTTTAATCCTGCTGTTTCAATAAATCAAAATGGAGATTTCATTATTGTTTGGAGATCGATGGTATATACGCACAACATTATTCAAGAAATGGGATAACAAAAGGGAGTAACTTTAAACTTAATGATGATTCTGTTGGTTTTGTATTAAGCTCTCCATCTATTTCTTCAGATGATGATGGAAATTTTCTAATTTCTTGGAAAACAGGCCAAGATTTTTGGGACACAACAACTACAATATTTGCACAAAGATACTCAAGTTCAGGAGATAGAATTAGAAATAACATTAAGATTTCAAAAACAAATTTTTGGGCGGGTGTTAATGCTTCCATGACCAAATTACGGAATGGCAGAATTTACACCACATTGGATGGATAATCGTAGTGATGGAACTGGATATGATATTTGGGCAAATGTTTTAGATGGTGATTTTCCAACAGATATACATAATGAACAAAATTCAGAAATACCAACCAACTTTTATTTAACCAAAACTACCCAAATCCGTTTAATCCAAGTACAACAATAAAATATTCAATTCCTTCAGTCTGTCATGCTGAATTCATTTCAGCATCTGAATAATTCTGAGATGCCGAAACAAGTTCGGGATGACAATGTGAATGTAACATTAAAAGTTTACAATATTCTTGGAAGAGAAGTAGCAACACTTGTTAATCAAAAACAAAAACCGGGTAATTACGAAGTAAAGTGGGACGCAAGTAATGAACCAAGCGGTGTATATTTTTATCGACTAACTGCCGTCTTGTTGAGACAAAGAAGATGATTTTATTGAGATAGAAATTTATTCAAAGCATTTATAAATGTTACGCGAATATTATAGGAGAATTATCAATGAAACATTGTAATGCATTTTTCATGTTTTTCCGGAATATTACTTTTGTTTTTAGTTATTTCGCTTGTTGGACAAACGAATAATACTAAAGAGATTAAGAATATTTATCCTAAATTCCAAAGCCACAATCCAAATTTTATTGTTACAGATTCACTTTCCTTTTATCAACAAAAGGGAGAGTGGCAAAAAATAATTGATGAATTTTGGGGTAAAGGGTTCTCGTTTAATGAAAAAAAATATGTTGTTTAATACCTTTGCAGATAAAATACAAGCTCAATTTCCTTGCTTCACCGATTTTCCCCTTAATTGGGACTCATTAAGGTCTTATTATTACCAGCAAATATCAGACTCAACTAGTAAAGGTAAGTTCCATTCTTTATTATCCTATTTAACTTTTGATCTTAACGAACCACATCTACATGCGTTTGATAATGAGAGTACATCAAACAGAATTTAATCCAAGTACACCATTTATGCTTATTGGTATTGATGATGTTCGACACTTTGGCGCGTGTCTAACACCATTACCAGATAGTACGCTTTTAGTGTACAAAGTAGTTGAAAATCATCCATTGAACCTAGTTCCTTGGTGATATTATTTTGGGCTATGAGGGTATACCTTGGAAAGAATTAATATTTGAATTATTAGATGCAAACATTCCAATGGCTGCTTATCCGGGTTCATCAGAAAGTTCAAAAATTTATCATTTGCTTTCTTCGGCAGGACTAAATTGGCACTTATTTAGCAGATTGATGTCGTTAAGTATTCAACAGGGGACACCTTACATTTGTTGACGAAAGCTTTATCACTAAACCCGGAAGAGGGAATATTTGATAATATGCAATTCCCAATTGATGGTGTACCTATGCCGGATTATGATCTAATACTGATGAGGGTGGTATAAAATATGGCATTATAGAGGGCACAAACATTGGCTACATCTATATTACTACTCATTTTTATGAGAATGTAAATGAAGAATTCTATGATGCAGTTTTGAACTACGAATACAGAAGGTTTAATTATTAGTATCTCAGATATAATTTCGGTGGTTATATTAGTCAAAGCTTAAACTCTGGCATTGGTGCATTATTGAGTGCCCACAATACGCATACATTAACGTTGCTTGAGAGATGTGATAAAAATAACTTGTTCAAATTGTGTGAGTCTTCCTATGAACATAATTGGTTTATCACGGGGGAGAAATTTAATTCGTATGAAGGGCCAATCGCAATACTTGTTGGTCCAAATTGTTTTAGCATGGGAGAAATAACTGCCCATCGTTTGCAAAACTTACCAACGGCTAAATTTTTTGGCAAATCAACAAAGGGTGGATTATCAGGCTATTCATCCGCAAAAATATATAGGACTGTTTTTAATGGATTTACTTTAGAGTGCGGAGACATAGTTGCAGCTGATTTTATTTTGAGCCAACAAAAACTCTGGTTAGAAAGGAGTTTCCGTTGATCAACCTGTATGGCTCAAGAAAAAGATGATGTAGCAATTGGTGAAGATACTGTTGTAAAAAAAGCCCTTGAGTGGATAAATAATGTTGTGGGTGTCGAAAATTCTTCAAGCAAAGGAACCCGCAATAATTTCGCACTCTCACAGAACTACCCAAATCCATTCAACCCAAGCACAACAATAAAATACTCAATTCCAAAACAAAGTAATGTAACACTAAAAGTATTTGATGTATTGGGTAGTGAAGTAGCAACTCTTGTTAATAAAGAACAACCACAAGGTAATTATGAAGTAGAGTTTGATGGAACGAATTAACAAGTGGAATATACTTCTACAGACTTCAAGCTGGTGATTTTGTAGAAACGAAGAAGATGATCCTAATCAAATAATTTTTAACATAAAGTAAGCCTCTGCTATGGGGCTTACTTGCTTCTCTATAACTGAAACATCTTAATTCTTAGGATAAAGAGAGTAATCATTACTCTCTATTTTGCTGATTGAAGCTCAACTTCAAAATAATCTAGATAAGCTTCTTTTACTGAGTTAATGATCTGCATAACCAAACAATATGACTGCTTAACTTTCCTAGATATTTCATTCAACTTAAATCCTTCCATTAGAAGTTTGATAATCTGTCGCTGAATTTCACTTAACCTATCCAAGAATAAACTGAAGTCAACGAAGAAGGAAATATTATCTTCAGCTCTTTTTCTTGTATTCATTTTAGTGTTAGGTAAGTCGTCAATAAAATCAACCTTCTCAAAGGTTCCATCCCATTGGTGTTTCTGATTCATAATATCTCTTTGACTAGTACCACCGCCATTCTTACCAACGAAACTTCTTGTCCACAATTCTTTCTTTCTCAGACGTAGAAAATGCTTGAGCAGAAGTAAGTCCGGTTCTTTACCTCGTTCTTTCAATCTTCTGTATTGCACTAAGGTTTGGCAGACAAGTTCTTGACGAAGGTCGATGAATTCATGTCTTGGAATATTGTAGCCTCTAAGCTCAAGGTTTGCAGATCTGTATAACTCAGCAATCATTTGGTTATCCATAGAATATCCCTCATGGTTGCTGTTTGTTTTGGTTGTTATTGATGCTCGTATTAATAAGCAATCATT
>CAVQBF010000024.1:0-112930 GCA_963710615.1 uncultured Ignavibacteriales bacterium | reverse complement strand
AATAAATTGGTGTATAATAAATCTGTTTTGTTTCAGTATTAATCATAATTGGAGCGCCGCAAAAGTTGCCCACATGATTTGGCCCGCCGTTATGATCAAGAACTACGTTCCAGTCTATCCAGCCTTTTAACCAGTGATCAATGCTCACGATAATGTTCCTAGCATAACGATGAACCGGAGTATAAATTTGATGATCTTCCGCTTTTACTCCTGCCCAAGTAGCGGAATAGCCCCAATCAGTGGCATTATCATTCCACCAAAAAGAATCGTTGTTAAACCAGTTCTCTTCCTCGAAACGTTCCGGATCAAGAATTCCTTGAGGAGCCGGTTTGCCTAAATCGTCTATACAGCCTTCCGTGTGTATTATACCATGATTTGGGAATTTAGCGTTTACACTGTCGAAAACCTCTTCATATACTTTATGAGTGCTTTCATACCAATGAACAGCAGAAGCATAAACATATGGGGCTGTTTCACTATCACCTAATATTACATCTGTCCAATGTTTTAATCCATCTCTATTCTGATCATAGATTAAAAGTTTAACATTACTATTTTTTCCATCTCTAAGTTTTGGTCCCAAATACTTTTTAATAAAATCATTTTGAGTTTCAGGTGTAAAATGCATACTTTCCCATTGACCATTATTTCCATGTGGTTCGTTAACCGGCGTAATTCCCCAAATATCAACGCCCTCTGATCTGTAAGCGTCTAAATACTTAAGAATATAGTCAGCATAAGTTTCTTCATATTCCGGTTTCAATTTACCACCGGTTCCTTGAAAATTATTTTCAGGAGTTCCTTTAATGTACCAATCTTCTATATCTTTCATCCATGCCGGTGCAGTCCATGCTGATGAAACTATTCTCAATTCATTATCACTCTGATTATTTTTTATTTCAAGAGCTTCCTTTATCATAGGCAGAAGATCATATGATTCATCTACAATTCCTTTATATAATTTCTTACTGAATCCTTCTTTGTCGGGAGTAAGGTCGAAAGACTCTAATTCTGTATCACCTTTTTTATCTGCATATGAGTATTTTCCCTCAACGCAAAAATCACAGGCCCCAATATGAGTTCTTGTTAAAGAAAAGTTAGCTCCGCCTTCGCTGAAAATCTTTCTCATAACATCTTTTCTTTCTGTTGGATCTAAGTGAGCTAAAACAAAAGCAGATGACTCAGTAAAGGAAGAACCAATTCCATCGATGGTTTGTTTAACAGTATTTGGATCTACTTTAATAACCGTACCCTCTGCAATGCCATTCACAAACGAGACATTTTCTTTAGTTGCAATTTTATCACCACTCTCTGATGTAACTAGAATTTGGATTGTAGAATATATCGTATCCGTAGAATTACATGAGACAATAACTCCAACAGCAATAAGTGCTATTGATACAGATATAAGTATTTTCAACATGATAAAGGTCTCCAATTTATTTATTCATTCTTAACTTTAAAGATTATCCATACTTAAGATTTCCATCTTTATCCCATAAACCCCAATAAGCACCAACATCTCCCTCTGCACCAATTTTCCATGTCTCATCAAAACTTGAGAAATAGAAAATTTCAATATCATCCTGCTTGGCCCAGTTATAAGCATTTATAAAATATTTGATTGCATTCTCATAAGATGGCACTGCTTCTCTTTCTGCAGATCCACGATTCGGCCAACCTGTTTCGCTAATTATTACTTTTTTACCATTTGCAGCATTTTTTGCAATTTGGTACATATTTTTCATATAGGACAATGAATGTTCAAGTGGAAATCCTTCCCAGAAAGGATAACAATTTGCCATAATAACATCGCTGACTTCACAAATTTTGTGATGAATTGCAAACTCATAATATGCATCCACATATCCAACTGGTATATTGGGCAATTGAGTTTTTACACGATTGATATAATCTACTATATCATCTTCGCTCAAATCCCCTCTCAGCATCACCTCATTACCTACAGCAATTATATCGGCATTTCCAGCTTTGGCTACCTCAATAAGTGCATTAATCTCTTCTTCATTTTTTTCTAAGTCGTGATCCAGCCATGCACCAACAAGGGTTTTTAATCCAAACTCATGAGCTATTTGGGGAATAAGTTCATTCCCGTCAACACAAGAAAATGATCTCACCCATTTAACATGAGGTTGAAGTATTTTCATTCTCTCCACAATCTGTTCTCTGCTTATCTGCGAACCTGGGGATTGACCTTCAAGATAAGCGCTGAAAGATATTCCATGAATTCCTTCTTCCAGAATACTCTTAAATATTGACTCAAGTTCTTCATTTGACATTCCAGAAAAATCTGTTCCAGCAATTCCGGTTCTTTTACGATACAAGTTTGACATATTTTACCTTTAATTAATTTATTTCTTTGATTGATTCTGCACTACTAAGACAGGAATTTTTACTTTTGAAATTACACGTCGTATAGTATCACCCATTAAAAAATCTTCAAATGTACTTCTTCCTTTAAATCCCATGACTAATAAATCACAAGCTTCTTCTTCTACAACTCTAATGATTACCTTTACCGGATTGCCTTTTTCTACAATATATCTTTTGATCCCGGTTTTCTGACTATATTCGGATTCAATCCTTGAAATGATTTGATCTTTTTGTTCTTTATCTAATTCCTTTTGCATTGTAAGTCTGTTCGATACTTCTTTAGAAGTTCTATCCATTCCAGCATCAAAAATCATAAAGTCGGGTAATTCTTCTTTAATGACGTGTAAAAGTGTTATCTCTGCGTTGTATTGATCAGCGACGCTCTTTGCATAAGAACAAGCATACTCAGCATTTTCAGAAAAATCAGTTGCATACAAAATATGTTTGAAGTGCACTTTAGAAACTTCCATCTGGATATCTCCTATTTAATCATTTTACATTATTAAGTACTTGTCTGGAATTCCTTTATAACCCCAAGCACGTAACTGCCTAGACCAACCGCCTAAATTGTCTTTATTAACTTTAATTAGTTTCATCTCATTAAATTCTTCAACATTTTTATTATGATGCAGTTTATCAACAATTTTCTCAACACACACTGTCCCCCACTTAAATGTTGGTTGACCAAAGAATGCTGACACAATCCCGTTTTCAATATATGGTAATTGAACAGGCAAGGCATCTACTGCAACAATTTTAATTTTTGATGATTCGATTTTATTCATGAGTTCATCGTTAAAAAATGGCCATCCGCCAACCATAGCCCACCCCTTTAAGTTGGGATATTGTGAATTTACTCTAAGCACTTCAGCAGCAGCATCTTTAGCATTTTCCGGATGGTAGAATTCTCCAACAATTCTTATCTTATTGAAATTCTCAGCAGCCTTTTTTGCACCTTTAACACGTTTTTGTATATTTGGCGCTGATTGGCTTCCACCGAGTATAGCAACTTCACCCTCTCCGCCAATCAGTTTTGATAATTCATTCATAACATTTTCACCAATCTCTACATCGTTTGGTCCATAGAATGCAAATCGTTTTGAGTTTGGAGCATCACTATCAAATGTCATTAAAGTAATACCATTATCAACCGCCTCGTTTATTGCTTGAGTAAGTATGGAATCATCAGAGCAAGAAACAATAATTGCATCAGTTCCAACTTTAACAGCATTGCTTATTATTTCTGCCTGCTCTTCTGCATTTTCAGTTAAAGGTGTACTCCAAAGAATATTTACATCTAGCATGCTGTATTTTTCTGATAGATCTTTTGCTGCAGTTTCAGCACCAATTTTTGCAGACAGAAAAACTGGATTATCAGAACTTTTTGCTATCATTGTAATGTTTATTGTTCTAGCACCTTCAGGTTTTTTACCAACCAATTCATCTGCAACATCTTGACAACCCAAAACCAGAAATAAGCTTACAAGCATTATCACAAAACTTTTAATCCATGATTTCATTTTGCTCAATTTCTCCTATTTATAATTCAAACTTTTCTTACTGTTAACTTCTGTTAAATCTAAGTGGCTGCAGCCTCTACTTGGGCCCCACCTTTGCGTCGCTTCTCTAACTCAGATCGAATTTCATATGATCGTTCTTCTGTTATTTTAAAGGAGGCAACGGCATAGATTGCGATTAGAGAAGCAACTGCAGGAATCGCAACATCAAGGACTCTCATCCAGAAAAATGTATCAGAAGTCTGCGCGCCACCCAAGTCCACAATAAAACCTGTAGCATTTAATAAATATCCGGATAAGGCAAAAGCAAGAGCCATTCCAAGTTTAACCATCCACCAATAGATTGAGCCAAACATTCCTTCACGCCTTTCACCAGTCTCAAGTTCATCCAAATCACATACATCTGCAATCATTGATCCCATCAAAGTAAAGAGAGCGCCCATTCCAAATGCTATTAGTGGAGCTGGTAACAATACTTTCCAAGGAATTAATGGATCATAACAAAACCATTTTAGTAAACTACCAAGAAATGTTAAGAAAGTTGCCATGATAAAAGTCTTACGCTTTCCCAATTTGGCTGATATAGAAGTAACAATTACTATAGCAGCTAGAGTAGAAATTGTGGTAATGGTTCCGAACAAACCAATATAGTTTGCTCCCATATCATTATCACCTCCACAAACATAAAATATTGTAATAAATGAGCTAAATGCACCAACCAACATTATGCTATTAAATAAAAAGAAAGTTCCTATACATAATTTTAGAAATTCAATTCTCTTTAAAGTAATTAGCAATCCTTTAAAAAAGTCAGAAATATTGGTTTTTAATCCATCAATAAAACTTATTTTCGTTTCATGGTCTTCTTCAACAGGAACAAATTTTTCTTTGCAAAATAAGGCCGGCATAATTCCAACAATTGCAACGAAAATACCAATTATAATTGCTAGTGTTCTCGCTCCTTGAACAGAATCTGAGAAGAGGCGATCATTTTCCATAATAGCGTATAACCAAGGCAATGAAATCCAAGCGAACTGTCCCATAAAATTCATTACGCCCATTAACCTTGTGCGTTCGTGATAGTCCGAAGTAAGTTCGTAACCTAGTGCTACCCAAGGAGTTGCAAACATTGTATAAAATAAGTAGAATATAATCGAACCAGCGAGAAAAAACCAAAAGTAAAACATTTCACTTTGTCCTGGCGGTAGCTGCCACATAAGAGCAAAAACAAGACCAACACAAATAGCACCAATAAATATATATGGCCTCCTTCTACCAAATCGTGACCTGGTTTTATCTGAGATATAACCCATTACCGGATCCGTTATGGCATCTGTTAAACGTGGAATTGCTTGAAGTGAACCTACTAGACCTGGATTTACTCCTAATCCAACAGTAAGTACAATTGACATAAATCCAATGGCACTTCCCAGCAAATTATTTACAATACCGCCTAATCCATATGCAAACATTTGCCCATTGGAAAGTTTGTCTTTAGCCGGAGTTACATGAACTTTCTTAGTACTCATTAATCCTCCCTATTTCAGGCATAATAGAAATTATTAAAAATCTAGCTATTAGGTAATAAACAATTTATATCTATAAATATTTATTGTATTTCTTTGTATACTCTAACATAGTCAACCAGCATTGTTTGCGGAAATGGAGTATTTCCTGCAGGATTTGGCAGATAATTTCCACCTACCGCAAGGTTTAATAACAAAAAGAATGGTTTATTAAAAACCCAGTTCCCTGTTACATCACTTTCAGTAATTTCATTATAGAGCACATCATTAACAAAAAATCTGATGTAACCTTCTTCCCACTCTACTGCATATGTGTAAAAGTCTGTATCAAATCTTCCTGTTTCTAATCCATAGCTCTTAGTGATGCTCAGACCGCCTGAATAACCCGGACCATGAACAGTGCCGTGAATTAGATTCGTTTCCTGACCTCTAAACTCCATTATGTCAATTTCACCACACTCCGGCCAAGGATTAGTATCGATATCCGAACCCAACATCCAGAAAGCTGGCCAAATTCCCGGTCCATAGGGCAGCTTTATTCTAGCTTCAAAGCGTCCATATTTTTGTTCAAATAGTCCTTGCGTTTTAATTCTTGCAGAGGAGAAAATATAGCTGCCCGGAGTTTCTTCAATGGCAGTAATGGCTAAGTTACCATCACCGTCCAATGATACATTTTCAGGTTTGTCAGTATAAGACTGCAATTCTTCATTGCCCCAGCCATTTTCACCTCTACCAATATCGTAAGTCCAATTAGATGCATTGGGCAATTGTCCTGCAGGACCTTCAAATTCATCTGACCATGTAAGCACATAATTTGGTCTTTCCGGATCGAGAGGATTTTCGCAAGAGAGAAAGAAAATGAACATCAGACTGCTTATTAAAAGCAATAAAATATTTCGCTTTTTAGTTTTCATAAAGGCTCCTGTTTCTTCTTAATTAATTCAAAAATTTATTTATCAACAAAGATATCACGGATTATTATTCTGTGTTAATAATTTTGGATCACTGAATGCCTGCTGAATTGCAAGCGTAGCAGCGCCAATCGCAGTTGCTTTTGTTCCCAATTTACTTATTATAATCTCTGTTGGGGTTACTGATGGAACAAGATTTGTCTTTCTTACTTTTTCCCGAATTGGATCTAGTAATAAATCACCTATTCTCGTCAAGCTTCCACCAACAATTACCATTGTTGGATTAGTAAGATTAATTAATGAAGTAATAGCTGTACTCAAATAATCTGAGGCTTCTCTAACAACTCTTAATGCTAATTTATCACCTTCTAATGCAGCTTGTTCAATTAATCTAATTTTAGGATAACTTAAATTGAGCTTACTATTGGGATATGAAACAAGCAGAGAATTAGCTCTAGACTCCAAAGCCCAGGATGTTGCATAGGTGGCAAGACATCCTTTAAGTCCACAACCACATTGATTACCATTTACATTTATAGACATGTGGCTCATTTCACCTGCAATTCCCTTTGCTCCACGATAAATTTCACCTCCAAGTATATAGCCTGCTCCAATACCATTTGCTATTTTGATATATACTAAATCATCGATTCCTCGTCCCACACCCCACCAATGCTCAGCTAATGCTCCAAGATTCGCATCATTGTCTACATATACCGGAACATTAAAATATTTCTGCAATTTATCGATACCACTGCTACCTTCCCAATTTGGTATAATACCCTTCGACAATTTTTCAGGATGTTTGGGATCAATTGGGCTTGGAAAAGCAACACCAATGCTCATTAAGTTCTGTAAATCGAGATTCTCTTCTTTTGAACATTTTTTGCACAAATCAATTATTAGTTTCCAAGCGCCTTCTGGATCCTCTCTGACTGGATGTTTTATTTCTTGCCAGGTAATTAATTTACCTCTTAAATTCGTTATTGCAGCAGAAATATGCGTTGCCCCAATATCAATTCCTAAAATAAATTTTGCTGCATCCTGAAATTCCAAAACTACAGGTCGCCTGCCACCACTTGAAATGCCGCTACCAATCTCGTCAATAAAAACTGTATTAATCAGCTCCTTAACTACTTCGGTAACCGTAGATCGAGAAAGACCAAGTTTTCTTGCAATATCAACTCTTGAGATCTGATGTTCACTCCAAATTAAACGCAAAACATAATCTGTCAATGAGTGTTCTTTATAATTCTCAAAACTACGGCCACCTAAAACCAGAGTGTTATTTTTATTTATTTTCATTGTCATTGAGCTATAACTTCTGTTTATTCTATTTATAGAAAAAGAAATTGTCTATGTATACAGTTGTTGCTCCTGTCGGCTGACCAACTAATATATATTGTGCTAAATGTTCCCTTGTCGTAAGATTCGTAAAATCACTCAATGGAATATCCAAGCTAACCCATTCACCTTGATTTGGAGTAGTAATATCAAACTGATGCTCTACATCATCTCCGCCTCCATCATATACTCCATTTGCGCCAAAGTCAACCAGTTTAATTCCAAAAAATGTGAAATCTGCAGACCAAACATCAATATGCACGTGTGTCATACCAGATGCATCCACGGTGCTTGCTTCTGTAACTATCCCAACAAAATCAAGTGCTGAATACTTTTTAGCTGCATTACCTGCTATTGTAACATCTTCTAAAACTGCTGATGACCATTCGGTTCTCCAAGTATCCACTGTTATATCAGTATACGCGTCACTAAAAAAAGATATTACATCAGATTCACTCTGAGTAGGAGTTGGTGCCGGTGAAGTAGGCTCAGTTCCGCTTCCGCCTCCGCCTCCTGCATCATTATAGAAATAGAAATTATCTAAATAAACTGTTGTAGCTCCTGTTGGCTGACCAACAAGTATATATTGAGCTAGGTGTCCCCTTGTTGTAAGATTCGTAAAATCACTCAAAGGTATATCTAAACTAACCCATTCTCCTTGATTTGGAGTAGAAATATCAATCTGATGTTCAACATCATCACCTCCATCAAATCCACCATCGGCTCCAAAATCAACCAACTTCACTGAAAATGAGGTAAAATCTGAAGACCAGATATCCATATGAACATGTGTCATACCCGATGCATCAACTGTACTAGCTTCTGTAGTAATTCCGACAAAATCAAGTGCTGAATACTTTTTGGCTGCATTGCCAGAAATTGATACATCTTCAAATTCTGCGGATGACCACTCAGTCCTCCAAGTATCTACTGTTATATCAGTATATGCATCACTAAACAAGGAAATAACATCAGATTCACTCTGACTTGGAGTTGGTGCCGGTGATGTAGGCTCAGTTCCGCCTCCGCCTCCTGCATCATTATAGAAATAGAAATTATCTAAATAAACTGTTGTAGCTCCTGTTGGCTGACCAACTAGTATATATTGAGCTAGGTGTCCCCTTGTTGTAAGATTCGTAAAATCACTCAAAGGTATATCTAAACTAACCCACTCTCCTTGATTTGGAGTAGAAATATCAATCTGATGTTCAACATCATCACCTCCATCAAATCCACCATCGGCTCCAAAATCAACCAACTTCACTGAAAATGAGGTAAAATCTGAAGACCAGATATCCATATGTACATGTGACATACCTGATGCATCGATTGTACTAGCTTCTGTAGTAATTCCGACAAAATCAAGAGCTGAATACTTTTTAGCTGCGTTGCCAGCTATTGTAACATCTTCAAATTCTGCAACAGACCATTCAGTTCTCCAGGTATCAACTGTTACATCAGTATATGCATCACTAAACAAGGAAATAACATCAGATTCACTCTGACTTGGAGTTGGTGCTGCTGTTATAGGCTCAGTACCTCCACTGCCTCCGCCACTTTTATAGAAATAAATATTATCTAAATAAATATCGCCGTCGCCATCAAATTTAAACTGAATAACATCTGCAAGGTCTACCGGTGAGAAAGCCGATAATGGAATATCAACGCTAGCCCAGCCACTTGTAGGCACTGTTAAGGAATATGATGTCTCAACTGGTCCATTACTTATCAAAAATACACTCAAGGCTGTTGAGTTTTCTGTCCAGAAATCAATATGCAAGTTTTCCATACCTGATACATCTTGACTGCTTGCTAAGTTGAATTCCTTGAAAATTTAATCCTGCAAATTTAAGAGTATTATCTCCAGCAACAGAAATATTAGAAACAACTGTATTTTGTCCCCAATCAGGATAATCAGTTCCTTCTAGATTAGCATATGCATCACTGAATATTGAAATTACGTTAGCAGCATCCGCTGTTGGAGTTGGAGCAGCCTCTGTCGGAGTAGTTGTACCTCCACCGCCGCCGCCGGATCCATCATTAGAGAAATAAACATTGTCGACATAAACTGTATTTGGATCGCCTGATAGTACAAGCTGCCCTAATTGAGCTCTGCTCGATAATCCTACAAAATCAGATAACGGAATTGATATTGTTACCCATTCATCAGTTTTAAGGGTTGGACTAGTAATTGATACTTCATGAGAAGAGTTATCTTCGCCCCCTATTGTACCATCAGGACCTAAATCAACTAGCAGAATATTAAATGCTGCGGGCGGATCTGTTGGATCAGGAGTCCAAATATCAATATTAAAGTGAGTCATTTCAGAAGCATTAATTGGTGCAGTTAAAAATTCAATTCCGACAAAGTTAAGTTTTGTATATAATTTTACGTCGTTGCCGTCTATCAATAAATCCTGGTTAAGTGTTGTAGAGAATTCCCAGAAAGGATTCCATGTATCTACCGGAACGTCTGTATATGCATTACTAAACATAGAAATCACACTATCAGCAGGTACTGTGGGTGTTGGTGCAGGCGCAGTTGGTCGTGGAAGCGCACCTACAGCTTTTACTGTCATAGAACCTTTTGCATTAATTCCATCTATACTTGCTGTAATTACGACATCACCACTATCTAAAACTGTCACAACACCAATTTCATTGACAGAAACTATAGTTGAATCAGTTAAATGAAACTTGAAGTAAGCCGGTGCAATTCCAAGCTCTTGATCAATTCCATTGGGCATATTAAAAGTTGTAGTTGTTCCACCAATCATTAATTGATCACCAATTGCGGCATCAATAATCTGATCTTGTTCGTCTAAAATTGCCGGTTTTTGATGTGCCACAGTTCCAAGTTTTTCAAATTTTACTTCATCAATCCAGAAACTATATCCTTTTCCTCCTCATTTGGGATAGCAAAATATTGAAACATTCCTCGTTCTTTTGTCAGTTTTGATGGATCGGGAATTGGAATGATAAACTTTTGCCAATATGGATTTACATTAAGTCCGTTAATGGATGCAGCATACTTTAATGAATCTAAATCATTACCAAAACCAACAACTGCTATACTTGCAGCCTCAGATGCTTTAGCCCAAAAAGTTAATGCATCATAACCGGTAAGATCTCGCCCTACTTCAGTAAAGTAAGCTCCGCCGGCAAAACTGCCTGCAGGGGCTCCATTGCTTGGAACGTCGAAGCGCATTGATGCGATTCCAGAATACATAACTTCTGTATCAACATCAAAAGCTGTTACATCTGTATTTGCAAATGCAGCATATTGCAATCCAGCGCTAAATCCATCAATAAAAACTTCTGCATCATTTGGATAAGCTGCTGGCTCAAGCACATCAAGATCTCTCGCGCAACTTGTAAGGAGAGACAATGCTACTATGAGCATAAGAGCTAAAGTTGTGTAAAATAATTTTTGTTTTTTCATTTTATTTATCTCCACTAATATTTTTTTTACATGCCGATGTTAAAGTGCAAGTATGTTCTGATTTCCCACTCTTGTCCGTCATCATATCCAGGAACCGTAGGATCTGGTTCCCACTCACCAGCAGCATTCATAGTTTGAGTCGGCGAATAACGTGGAGAATATTGATCGAGTGAGCGCCATGCAGCTCTCACACCTAATCTTGTTTGAGGTAAATCAAACCAATCAGGTATACCTACTTGAGTTGATATATCAGCCATGAACTGAAGTGGATAAGTTAAGTTAAAGTCTTTATGATAGTCGTATGGACCCCAATCATTTATTTTGGCAGAAAGCATTAATTTTAAAGTCTTGAGTGCAATTCTTACGTCGGCACCGTAACGGTGTATCAAACGACTATCACTTCCTTTTGCTTCACCTTCACCGGCAAATACATTCGCAATAAATCCATATCCATGACTTAGTTTTGAAACGATTCTTGCATGTGTTTCCCACATATCTCTTGCGGGCGGTGCACCTGGGAAAGCAAAAATTGTCCTACCATCAGCGAGTATACCAATGTTCGCGTCACGGGATGTTGGTTGTCTTCTCAAAACAACGCCTGCGCTTACTGCTAATTCAGCATCTTCACTTTTATCTGAATCCCATTCATACATCCATGTTTCAGGAGTTGGGTCATATGTTATAAGTAATTCGGCTGCTGTTGTTTCCCTGTTGCCTAAAACTGCAAATGGATCTGAGAGAATGTTACGAGGTCTGCCAGGTGCTGGTGCAGTTATTGGAATTGGACCTTCAATAGGTTTCTGCCACAAAAAGTTTGGAGCTATCTGAAAATCACCAACTATAACGTTCAGACCTGTAAGCACAGAATATTGGTTACCTGAACCGCTGTTCTTGAGTCTCCAGCCAGTATAAGTTAGGCCCTGATAAACACCGCCATCAGCAACTAAACCCTGTGCCGAACCTTCTGCATACCAGTTCATTATTCCTTTTTGATATGTCAGTTTCAACTTACCACCGAAGGCGTCTTTATCTTCAATTCTATCCTGGTAAACTTTTGTTCCATCGTATAACTGAAATATTTCGTCTTTCTTCGTACTACCTGACCAGATTCCACCAGCTTCAACTCCTAGCATTCCGCCGAATAAATGGCGCTTGGTAGCAATATGAATTGTTGCACGTCTGGTTGGCGGAACAGGAATAGCAAATGAACTTACTGTTTCACCCTGCTCATCGAGGTCTTCATGAAATATACCAGTAATATCAAACATTCCTAATGTTTTGCTATATTTAAGAAGTATTGCAGGGTTAGCGCCCCACCATAATTCTGGTCCAAAAGCGATCTTTAAACCTTCAAGTTCTTTTTTACCTTCAATCTCAAATCCCAAGGGAGCGTTACCATTGTAAATATCTATATTAGGTCCATAATTTGATTCGGGATAAAGTCCGAAGAAGTCACCTTCATATCCCCAGTGATAATGACCAGTTCTATAGAAACCGTCCAGTTTGAAATATTTATGATGCCATTCAACCGAAGCGTTGTAAACCTTTATACGTGAAAATGAATTAACAACAGTAGGTTCGCCATCAACTACCACAGTTCTTGCCAGTCCTCTATTCTCATAGAAGATTTCGTCAATTCTATTTCTCGGCACATTACCTAAAACATTTAATGAGAGATTACCCCTCACATTTTGAGTAGGTTGAGCTTCAAATTCTGCATAAAAAGACTGCATATGATCAAATCCTGTGAAGGCTGGATTAGCATCACTATTTTTATCAAGTGTACTTGGAGTTGAAATAAGCTCACCCCCTGTACTGTAAGTCTCAAATATTAGGCGAAGACCACTCAAACGTACCTTAGAAATAGTTTCAGTTTGGAGGGATGCTTTATCACCTCTTGCTTTTAAGAACAGCGCTCATTAAACTAATATTATGCAAAATGATTTTCTACATCTTGAAGTTTAACACCATCAGCTAATGGATTAAAACTGTGAGCCTCTTTAAGAGCATAATATGCGGCACGAGGGTAAAGCTGATAAAAACCTTTTTCATTTGTAGGTCCTTTTGCACAAATACCAAACCACTCCTCGTTCATATTATTCTCACCAGGTTCCAAATCAAGCGGATAGCCGCCATTAGCCCATGTAGCGATAGTATTATGAACCTCTAAATCTGAGGTTTGGCCATATTTCCACCAGCCATCACTAAATTGAAATGTGAAACCTCCTATTGAATTGCCTGCTTTTCCTAAACCATAAGCATTTTCATAAATCTCTTTCCAGTTTCCGACCTTGTAATATGCCTGCATCTTTTGATCTTCTCTGTTCTCCATTGCATTAAATGCATCTGATCCGAATTCAGTAAGCAGAACGGGCATATTAAGCTTTTCTTTAACTGTATCGAACAGATCTGTAAATGAAATACCTCGATATGCATTAACACCATATATATCTACATCTTTACATTCTTCGGCAATAATATCAATGAATAAAACATCACCATTACAAATTGCCACTGGTTTTGATGGATCAACAGCCTTCATTTTAACAGCAGCATCATTCATTAATTTATACATTGGTCTTCCACGAGATTCACCAATAAATGCTTTTTCAGCATCATCATCTGGGAAATCTTCAGTTTCAGCACCTGCCCAGAATAAACCATAGTTATTTTCATTGCCTAGCAGATACAATAAAAGTCCTGGAGTATTATTGTATTCTTTAACTATTTGGGTTACTTCAGAAATAAGTAAATCTTGAGTTGCAGGGTCACTATAATCTGTTACTGCTACCCATGTACCATCAATTGTAAGACCGTAACGGCCAAAAGAATGGTTCAGCATGGTATAAATACCATAGTTTTCATAGATGTATTTGATCCACTTAGGTTGAATACCTGTGTAAACCCTGATAGTATTTACTCCCATGTTCTTGAGTAATCCCATCTCAGCATCTAAGGCTGTTTTAATAAAATCATCCGGTTGATTCCACAAACTGTAGTTATAGTTTGTGCCGATGGGAAAATAATCCCAGTTCATTCCGTTAACAATAAAGTCTTTTCCATTAACAACTAATTTCTTTCCAGCGTCACTTCTTTCAATTGATATTTGATTCACTTGAGAAAAAAGAGTCGATGATGATAGAATTAACAAAATCAGTAAGTAAATAGAAAAGAGTGATTTAGTTCGAGTTAAGGTCATAAGAACCTCCTTACATTTAATGAAAGCATCTAAACCTCTTCGGTTAGAGGAATGCTCATTAATTATGATTTGATCAGACATTGATTTTTAATATCTCCTTTATACAAAGGTTTTTAATTGGAATTTTAATATTGATATATGAGTTTGATAAGATATTTTTGGGAAAGAAGATAGGAATATTTTTAAGCATCAATTTATTCCGAATTTGGTTACTATTAAGTTACAGCAGAAGTATTTTTTCTGAGCAAATACTTTGTTCGTTATGCGAACAAAGTTACCTTTTCTTTTTAAGTTTGTCAAGACAAAAATGTTTTAGGGCTTCTACTTTTTGATTTCATCAATGCTAAGCATACTTAAGTTGAGCGGAGTATAAATCTGTTGGATTCAAATAGTGGATAAATTCTTACAATAAACGGATGTTTAAGAAAAAAACATTCATACTACCATGCAAATTTAATAACAACATCAAAGCCTGATGTTTTGTCATTACCTTCGACCAATTGAAAGTATAAAAATTTTGTAAGTTGGTATTCCATTGTTACAATTCTTGGATTAACTTCATTTGTCTCTGAACTGCCAAAACCGCGCTCGTAACTAACATAAAGATCATCAGTTAAATATTTACCTGCAGTTAAAGAAGCTTGCTGCCAACCTTCATTTCCACTAATCTCAATAACATCTAAGCCTAATGCCCCTCCGACAGTGGATGAAAGCTGAGCTGCAAGAAGATTACCCGCTAATGTTTTAGCAAAATTAGCTTCGCTATTGCTAACGTCGTTCTGCTGACTTTGGGTTAATTGGTCAATACTTTTACCAAAAAGTAAATATGATATCGCATTTCCTTCGTCAATGTTTGAACCATCTAAAGAAAATGAAAGTTTCGGATTTTGAGCTGTACCTTCAATAATTAATTCAAGATTTTTCTTAGTTCTGTCTGCACTCCGAAAAATGTATTCAAGTATAATATTCAAATTAGGATTTAATTCTTTTCCACCGCTAAAATTTATATTACCTTCAACAATAGAAAATTCCTTCCCATAAATTGCAAACTGACCACGTACGGTATTAATGGCCCCAAAAAGTTCAATAGACTCTAAATTCTTAATAACATCTATTTCACCACTTAATTCAATATTCATATCGGGGGAAGTTATCCATGTATTTCTAGGGATTGACAACGTGAATTGGCCATTGATGTTACTTATAAATTCAGGCTGATCTAAAGAATCTGAAACAGTTTTTATTGAACTTAAATTTTCGGCATCCTTAGAAATATTATTCTTTTCAAGCTCCTTAATTAAAATCGGTTTATTTTGATCGTAGTCTTTTCCAGATACAGCATTTGTGAAATATGGCAGATATACTTTTGAGCGCAATATTGAAATTCTGCCATCAATTATTCCTTCATCCCCTTTGTCTCTTAATTGTAATTTGCCGTCAATTTTAACCTCCAGATTTTGGGATTGAATTATTTCAAAATCCTTTGCTTCAAAGTCAATTTTAAGTTGATTTATTTTTCCTGCAAGCAATCCACCATCGTATCCAGCAAATCCATCAATAATTAGTTTACCTTCATCATTATTTATCTCAAATTCTCTGATATAAAATTTTTGGCTGTCCGCCTCTAGATTAATATTTATATTATCATAAATTACTCCCAAAATCTCACTTTCAAAGTTTGCGTTATTAACTCTGAAGTAACCGTTTCCTTTTAATTCATTTAATGTATTATAAAGTTTGAAATCACTTATCACCAATCCTTCCATTTCATTAACTTCGTTAATGAGTGCTGAATAATTATTCAGTTCCAAAGAATCAATTTTCAAATTGACATTAAATTGTTGATTCCCAGGAATCATTGATTGAGAGCTATCAGCATTTATGATAAATGGAATAAATCCATCTGAAATTATTTTATTCCCATAATTATCAAGTTCAATATCCCAGATTAATATTTCGTCAGCTAAAGTAAATTTTGAATCTAGGTCACCAATTCCTTTGTCCTGATAAGTTAGATTCAGGATATCAATTTTTCCATCAACTGTGGGCTTAGCAAAATTTCCACCAATAATTAGTTCAGCATCAATAATTCCTGAAGCGTCAACTTTATCATCAATTATTTTCAAAAGCTGAAAAATGTTAAGATTGTCTATTGATAACTCTAAATCATTTTTATCCGGGGTAATCGTTCCATCTAGATAAATACTCTGGTTTTTATTTGATAGATTAAAATTATTAATTCGATAATTATTTTCGTTAATTGTAAATTTAATTGAATCTGAAAAATTACTCCAAACTGAGTCCGATAGAGATAATTGAAACTGCGGAAGTATTACACTAACAACCGAATCAATTTTAACAATTGAATTAATTGAAGCAGATGCATTTTCATTTAAATCAATTCCTAGGTTTGATTTAATTTCATTATCTAAATAATGAGCATCCAGTTGGACATTTTTTACAAGGGTTTCTGAGATATTAATATTTTCAATTGATGAGTTTAAATTGGCAGAAAGTGAATTACCAAGTTTCAATAAATCGAATTCACCAATAAACACTTCTGCTGAATTTGTTTGAAAAGCAATATCATTAAAATTGTAATTAACTTTTACTGATAATGAATCTAATTGGCCATTAACTTGTCCGCTAATATTTCCATTAATTTTGACATTATCAATTTCTTCTAACTGCGGCAAGGTTGTAAGGTCTTTAGTTGTAACATTAAAATGAATATCATTTAATTTATTGGGGCTTATTTTACCATCCAGTTTTATTAGTGCCGCATCATTCACAAACTTAAATTGATTAACTGTGTAAATTCCGTCATTTATATTAAAATTAGAATTAACAGAATCAATTGAATACTTCATGAATGAAGAGCTATCAACAAAAAGTGAAACAATTGCATTCATTTTATCAGGATTAAAATTTGTTCCAGAAGCCGATAGAGAAAAATTTAGATTTGAGCTTAGGCTATTATCTAATAATAAAGGCGCAGTGTTTAAGTTTTTTACATCTGTATTTATATTGAACTTAGCAATTTGATCAATGTCGGAAAAATTAATATTGCTTACTATTTCTCCAAACTCCGAAAGTAAATTTAATTTTAATTCTAAATTATTATTTTTAATAAATAATTTAAGTTTTAACATTTCAATTTTTCTTTCAAGCAATTCTGAATCATTTAGACTCAAATCACTCATTAAATTCATTTGGTTTAATGTTGTTCCACTTCCGTCTAATTTTAAACTTCCGTTAATATCAGTATTCATAGAAGAATCTTTCAGCCAATAACCAATATTTATATTATTGACTTCTAATTCTGTTAAATAAGATGGAGTTGAATTTAAGTCATTAATTTTGGCGGTAAGCTTGGCTTTTTGCAAATTGTCTATAATACTTAACTCAATATTTGCTCCTGGGTTTTTATATGAACCTTTTAATTTTATTACAGGATTTCCATAAAGATTAACCAAAGGCAAAAATTTCTTCAATTCACTAAAATCTATTGGATCAGTTGCTAAATCGATTTTTGATTCTTGGGAATTATCAATAAAATATTTACCTGCAAAATTTATTTTGTTAGCAGCAGTGCTAATTGTAAGATAAGGTATTTCTACTAGTTGACCTGACAATTTAACTTGCAGCAATAAATTTTTCAGACTTAAATCAGGGCTCTCAGTAAAAAAACTAAAATCATCTATTTTCAAGCTTTTATATTCAGGTAAAATTGATGCTTTAGCAGATAAATTAATATCTTTAATATTTTTGGGTATAGCCAAAGTGGAATCTAAAACAGAAATACTTATAACTGAATTATTAATCCGGAATTCACCAATTTCAATATTCCAATCAAATGTGCTTGATGTGGTGTCAACTTCATCGCTTGTTTTTAATAGCTGAGTAATATTCCAACTCGAATCAGTCATTTCAGACATCTTTAACGAAAAAGTATCAATAATAGCAGAATTTATCTTAATTGATTTTGATAAAATTCCCAATAAATTATAGTCTAAAGAAATTTTGTTACAAAATAAAATCGAAGTTTTATTTTGGGTTATAGATATATCTTTTATGTAAAAGCTTCCTATAATTGTTCCATCAATTTCACCAATTTCTAACGTCCCATTTAATTGTTGGTTGGCAATTGTTTCAATCTGATTTTTCGCCATATCTTTAAACCACGAAGTTTGAATAAGGATTACTGCAAGCAGAATCAAACCAAAAACCAAAGCAATGATGTAAGTCAGTATTTTCAAGATGGTTTTCATAATTAAAATGCGTGTCCTACACTAATAAAATATTGCAATTGTGAATTCCCTTCAAAAATGGGAATTGCAAAATCTACTCTAACAGGACCAATAGGAGTTTCAACTCTTAAACCTAAACCGGAAGAATATCTCAAATCCTCAAAGTTGTATGTAAGTTCAGTTAGCCATACATTTCCAAAATCAAGAAATGCAACACCTGAAAGGATAGAATAGATTGGATATCTGAATTCAATATTTGCCTCAAAAAGACTTTTCCCGCCAATTGGCTGACCGATTTTATCTTTGGGTCCCAATTCGGATCTTCCCCAGCCTCTTATTGATGAGCTACCCCCTGCATAGAATCTTTCTTCAAAAGGAATTATTTCGTCGTTATCAAAACAAAATATCGTTCCAGCTTTTAATTTGTATGCCAAAATAAGCCATTGGGTTATTCCAGTATATTTTCTAAAATCGATTGTTGGACGCAGAAAATGGTATTTACTGCCTAAACCCAATCCGGAGTAGTGAATAACAAGAGATGTTAAAGCACCATTGTTGGGATTAAAAAGTGGTTTTGAACTATTTTTTTCAAAACCAAGTTCTATGCTGGATTTATTATAAATCTGATCAATCTCAAATATTTCCTTTTCATCTTTTGTAATACTGCTAATATCAAGATTACTATTCTCAAAGGTATATTTTATATTCCCGACTATATTGTAGAAAATTGGTTTACGTAAACTAATATCAGCACCCAACCTATTTATTGTAAAGCCTGGTTCAGTTTGTCTTAGTAAAAATCCGGTTGATGATAGTGTAGTCTGTTCCCAAATAAAATCGGGTTGTAAAAAATTTAATCTGATATTATATGGCTCTAGAGAAGAGTACTTAGCGTAAAGATTTAATTGGCGTGCTCCCCCTAAAAAAGTAAGCCATCTTTGGTCAAGAGAAACTCTAAATTTTTCATCACGACCGTAGCCCACCCCAAATTTTGTATTAAACTTAGGAATTTCTTCGAGAATTATAGTGATTGGAACTTGATCAGAATCCGCTTCTCCAAGATCAGCATTTACAGAAACAATATAAAACAATCCCAGATTATAAATATTCTTTTGAGTTGTATCCAACTCTGTACCATCATAAATATCTCCAGACTTAAAAGATAACTTATCTATCAGTAACTCTCTTTCAGTTCTATTATTTCCGACAAAAGAAATCTTTCCAAATTTAGAAAGTTTACCTAACTCAACGTTCCAAGAAATGTCAACAGCAGATTTTAAAGTGTCGAGTTTTAAGCTATAATTTACATTTGCGTTGGGATACCCATTATTTATAAATGAATTCATAATTGTGTTTTTATCATTTAGAATAAATTCATCACTAAATCTGATTTCATTTTTTAATTTTAGTTTTTCTTTAATTATTGAAATGTATTTCCCTTGCTGTTCATGGTCTAGATTAAAATTAATATTTTTAACAACAATTGGTTTATTTTCATTAAGTTCTATTTTTATTTCAACAGTCTTACTATCATCATCTCTGATAAATATCACATTTTTTATTTCTGCATTAATAAATCCTTCCTTTTGATAGTATCTAATTATCCATTCTTTATCCCTTTCAAAAATATCTTTACTGAACAAAAATGGATCTTCAAAAAGTATTACATCGGCAAACCAGCTCGTAGGATAATGCTGAATCTGCTCTAAAATCATATCATCGCTTAAGTTATAGTTACCTGAAAAAGTTATATCCCTAATTATATAATTTTCCTGAGCATATGTTTTCAATGAGATTAAAATGAAAATAACTATTATTATTTTAATTTTGTTAATCATAAAAAATAATGGAACTTTACTAGTTTGTTATTTAATTAATTTAATATATTTTGACACGTTTGTAAACTTTCTCGATCTCCTCAACGAAGATGCTTCCATTAAACCGTATAATATTTATTGTAATTTTATCAGATTCAATATCAAGATAATTATAGCTATTTTTTTCATGTTTAGTCTCTACTTAAAAGAATTATTATTCTATAAATGTCATACTAGTCATTTTTATTCAATAAAGTAAAAAAATTGTACTTTGCAAAATTTTACAAATTAATTATGATGAAATAATCATTGACAATAATTTAACGCCAGTTGCTTTACACTTATTATATTAAGTTGACTAGCGTGATCAATATAGTTATACTTAAAATTATTATTTAATTTTTCTTACTAATTTAATTTATTAATGATTGAGAGCCTTACAACATTAATATTAGTTGGTTTTACCGCTGGGTTTGTATTTGCTATGCCAATAGCAGGTCCAATTAGTATTATTATAACATCCAATGCCTTAAAGGGGAACATCAAATATTGCATTAGAACTGCGCTAGGTGCCTCAATTGTTGAGTTTATATATGTTCTTATTGCTGTTTTAGGGTTGTCAGCACTTTTTTCTCTTTATAGTCCTCTAATTCCATATCTACTCTTGGTGGGTTCGTTTTTCCTTTTTTTTATCGGTGCTAAAATTACTAGAACAAATCTAAAATTAGAGGAAATGAATTTACATGATTCTAACAATGAGGAAACTGACAAAAAAGGTGGTTTAAGAACTGGGCTATTTATCAACCTTACAAATCCCTCTTTCTTCTTTGGTATTCTTACTTCATCGTTTTTAGTATTAACTTTTGCATCTTCAATTGGCTTAAAAACCGGAGGTTTAGATTTACTCGTCCAAGAAAATGTTAGCTCTTTCCAAGAAATCACTGGAGATGAGTTAACAGATATTGATACTTCTTATGTTCACCAAAACAATATTGATGAAATAGAGCACTCATCTTACACACTTGTTTTAAGTACGGCTTACGCACTATCTTTAGGATTAGGGGGCTTTATATGGTTAGTTATTCTTGCAAAAATATTAGTAAAATACCGGAATAAAATAAAAGTTGAAATTCTTACGTGGACAATAAGACTTTTAGGGATTTTACTTTGCGGAATAGGATTGTATCTGTTCTGGAAATCATTGGATATTTTGTTAAGTTAATTACAAATCCTTCTTACTTCTCTTTACTAATAAATTATTAAATTTTTCTTATTTTTATGGTTTGAATCATAAAATTATAAAATTTTACCTCAAGGAAAATTGAAATGGAAACTGTTTATTTGGATCGAAATGAAAATAATTATGGACCCGCACCTAAATGTATAGAAATTGCTCACACTGCAACTAACGATTTGTTTTATCGATATTCAACCGATTACAAAAGAGGAATGAAAAGCATACTTTCTGGGCGATTATCTGAAGAATTTAAAATCCCTGAAAAAAGGGTGCTTTTGGGTTATGGTGCAGAAGACCTTCTAAAACAAGCAGTTCAATCCCATCTCGGTAAAGGCAAAAAGCTGCTAGTCCCCAATCACTCATGGTGGTATTATAAGGAAATTGCAAACGAGGTCAACGGAATTAATATTGAATATCCCTTATTTGAAGGCACAGATTCTTATGAATATGACATCGACCTATTCCTCTCGATTTATAAAAAAGAAAAACCGGATATAACTTTTATCAGTTCACCTAATAACCCAACCGGGAATTCAATATCAGAAAAAGATTTGTTTCATGTTCTTGATGAATTAGCTGATTCTACTGTTGTACTTGATGAAGCTTACTGGTTAAGCAGCAACAATAATTTAGCTTCGGAATTAGTTAATAAGTACCGAAACCTAATTATTATTAGAACTTTTTCTAAACTTTATGCCTTGGCAGGTATTCGTATTGGCTATGCTCTTGTTGGAGAGAACCTTGATCTTTTAACTAGATTATCTAATAGATACTTAGGATATAATAGAATTTCGCAAAGGATAGCGATTGCCGCACTTGATTCTGAGGATTATTACAAAGATGTTGCTGAGAAAATGAAAAGTGACAGAGAATTGTACTTCAATGAATTGAATCAGCTTAATGATTTTAAAGCTTATAAATCAAATGCAAATTTTGTTTTGGTTAAAATGCCTAAAGATAAAATGGCAGTATTAAATGAACACTTAAAATCAAATGGTTTTATAGTTAAGTTTATGAATGAAGAAATATTAAATTCTCACATGCGAATTTCTTTAGGTACTCAAGATCAAAATAAACAGGTTATTAAGTTAATTAAGGATTATGTAAATAACGGTTACAATTAATGAGTTGGTTTCAAGAATATAAATCCTCGTTAAAACTAGTTGAAGTTGAAGAATTATTTGATCTTATTTTTTATAGGCCTTTAGCTTTTATTTTTGTAAAACTGATTTATCCTACGAATTTAACCCCAAACCAGATTACAACTTTGGCTCTAATAATCGGCATGATTGGAGGCGTAGTCATTGCATTTAATACAAAGACCTACTTAATCATTGCCTCATTATTACTAATTATTTATGATGTACTTGATTGTAGTGACGGTCAATTAGCAAGATTAAAAAAAAATGGAACGTCTGTTGGAAGAATTTTGGATGGTGTTGCAGATTATTTTGTGACTATTGCCGTATACTTAGGAATTGGTTTTGGTTTCGCATCTAACTCAGGCAATTCATTGTTTTATTGGGGTTTACTTGTTCTGGCTGGAGCTTCCAATATTATTCATGCAATTGCCCTTGACTATTACCGAAATAGATTTATTGATTACGCTACTAACCGTGAAAGTTTGCTTGGGGATAATTTAAAGGAATTTGAGGATGAATACTCCAGAATTAAAAACGAAGGCGGAAGTTATTTTCAACTTGCAATACTTTGGATATATTTGAAATATTCCGGTCTTCAACTTAAGGCTTCTAACACAACTGAAAATGCGGCTGTAAAAAAATATGATAGTAATGATTTTTATAAGAAAAATAAAACAATTATGCACTTGTGGACATACATAGGACCAACATCTGAGCTGACTTTTATAATTATTACGGCCCTTTTTAATCGGTTGGATATTTATATAATTGGGATGATATCAATTGTTAATCTCTATGCTCTAACACTTTATCTTTTTCAGCTTAAAATTGATAGCTCTACAAAACTTGCGGAAATTAAATGAAAGCTGTAATTCTTGCTGCCGGTGTAGCTTCCAGATTAAGGCCTTTAACTGATAAAACACCTAAATGTTTGTTAAAAGTCGGTAAGAAGTCAATTCTTGAACGAACAATAGAGAATTTAATTGTAAATAATATTAAAGAAGTAATTATTGTGACAGGTTATCTGAGAGAAATGATTGAGAGCTTTTTATTAAGCAATTATCCTGACGTAAAATTTTCTTTTATATTTAATGAAAAATTTGATTCAACAAATAATATCTATTCATTATGGATGACTAAAAATGAAATAGTTGGTCATGATATGATTCTGTTGGATAGTGATATAATTTTTGATAGCAGAATTATCGGGCAGCTTATAAATTCTAAATATGATAATTGTTTATCCGTCCGTTCCGATCATGAATTAAGTGACGAAGAGATTAAACTGTTGTTAAATAAAGACGGTAGCATTAAAGAAATAAGTAAAACTGTTGATCCTAAAGCTGCAATTGGTGAATCTATTGGTATTGAAAAGTTTGATAAACATTTTGTTGAGAAGCTCTTTCATATACTTGATAAAATGATAATTGAGGAAGATAAGGTAAATATTTTTTACGAAGCTGCATTTCAATTTGCTATAGATTCAGGTGCAAAATTATTTCCTGTTAATGTTGGGAATTATAATTGTATGGAAATTGATACAGCGGATGATTTTGAATCAGCTGCAAAATTGGTGGATAACCTCTCTTAAGATTTCTGATTTTAGCTCAACGGTACCTTGTAACTAAATTCATTATTACTTTTTCAATATTAAATATTTTCAAGTTCTTCCCATCTTTTATAGAGTATACTAACTTGCATTTTTGCTTCATTTAATTCAGCATTCAGTTCATTAGTTTTAGTCGCATACTTTTCATAAAAATCGGGTGATGCAAAAATATACTCAATTCTTTTTACATTTTCCTCGGCAGCAATAATATCCTCCTCAATTGTCTCTAATTCTTTTTTCTCCTTCCAAGTTAATTTTCTAATTCTATTCTTTACTTTCGAATACTCTTTCTTTTCCTTTTTTTGATCACTATTTTCATTTAAAATTATATCTCTCCTCTTCTCTCTATAATAATCATAATTGCCTTCGCTGAAATAAACTTGCCCATTACCTTCGAAAGCTAAAATTCCGTTGCAAACTCGGTTAAGAAAATATCTATCGTGACTGACAACTACAACACATCCATTAAAAGCCAATAAAGCTTCTTCAAGTATCCTTAACGTTGGCAAGTCTAGATCATTAGTTGGTTCATCTAACATTAAAAAGTTACCGCCGTTTTTAAGAATACGTGCTAAAGTTAGTCTGCTTTTTTCGCCGCCTGAAAGCCTGCCCACCAAAGTATTAATTCTGTCATCAGTAAAAAGAAATCTTTTTAGGTAAGACCAAACAGTTATTTGATGATTTCCGAATTTAATAAAATTATTCCCTTCACCTATTGCTTCAACAACCGTATCTTCATCGTTGAGCAATAGTCTTGATTGATCAATATAGTTGAATTCAGTCTTCTCGCCTAATTCAATTATACCGGATGTTGGATTTAATTCTCCAAGCATAATTTTCAGCAGTGTTGTCTTTCCAACTCCATTTTTACCAACTATCCCAAGTTTTCTTCCGGAGCTGAAAATAAAATTTAAATTCTCAATCAGTCTATTCTCACCTAAGGTCATTCCAATTTTCTTTAGCTCTAATATAATATTCCCAAGCTTTTGAGGTGTTGGTATTACTAATTCAACGTCAAGCTCTATTTCAGTATTTTGTTGGGAAGCGACTTCAAAATAATTATCCATTCTACTTTTAGCTTTTGTGCGTCGTGCTTTTGGTCCACGAACAACCCATTCCAATTCCCTTCTTAAAAAATTCTGACGTTTTTTTTCTTCAAGCTCTTTGATTGCTTGTCGTTCAGCTTTATTTATTAAATAGTCTGTATAATTTCCCGTGTGTGTGATAAACTCGCCATTAGAAAGTTCTACTATCCTGTTTGCAATTCTATCAAGGAAATATCTATCGTGAGTCACAAAAATGCATGTCCCTTTATAACCGGAGAGATACTTTTCAATCCATTCAATTGATTCTGTATCTAAATGGTTTGTAGGCTCATCAAGAATTAATAAATCGGGTTGGGCAATTATTGATCTGCAAAGAGCCACTCGGCGTTTTTCTCCACCGGAAAGTGTTTCAATCTGCCTCTCAGATCCTGGAGCATTTAATACTTGCAGAAACTGGTTAATTTTATTTTCTAAATTCCATCCGTCAAGTTGTTGTATTTTATCTTCAAGTATACTTCTTCTATTTGAATTATATGGTAGATCTTCATATTCTTTAATTAACTCTAATATGCTCTCGGCACCCAATAGAACATTTTCATAAACATTTTTGCTTTCATCAAGAGTAAATTCTTGAGTTAAAAAGCCAATAACTAGATCTTTCCTTTTTGCAACCTCTCCTGAATCAGGATGTAGCATTTCTGAAATAATTTTAAGGAAAGTGGATTTACCGGTACCATTCCTTCCGACCAATCCAATTCTATCACCCTCATGAATACTAAGTGAAGCTTTATTTAAAATAATTTGTTGTCCGTAGTGTACTTCAAGTTCCATTGCTGTTAGAATTACGGGATTAATATTATTTTCCATAAGCTAAGTTTCTATTTTAAATATTGGTGAAAAAAAGTATATTCTAGCAAGAACTGAATCCAGCTTAACAATCATTTAACAAAATTATTTCAGTTTTTCAGAAGCAGCTTTAATGTGTTGATATGTAGTACCGCAGCAGCCTCCAATAAAATCAATTCCAATTTTAATTAAATATTCTGTAAATAGACCAAATGCTCTGGGAGTTTCTTTATAATTAACTTTCCCATTATCATAAATAGGTAAGCCTGCATTTGGCTGAATTAAAATAGGAAGATCAGTAATTTCTCTCATTTCTCTTGCAATTATTTTCATATTATCAAAACCATGACCGCAATTTGAACCTATAAAGTCTGCTCCGCTTTCCCTTAACTTGAAGCATACATCTGATAATTTATCTCCAAAAGAAGTTGTAATCCCTTGTGGCCCTTGATCAAATGTCATAGTCACTCCACTCAAAGTGCTTCCCATTTTTTTTACAGCATCCAATGCTACCAATGCTTCATCCAAAGAAATCATAGTCTCAATTAATAACAAATCCACTCCGCTCTCTATAAGAATTATTATTTGTTCACTAAAAATATCAAATACTTTTTCTTTTGGAGTTTCTCCGTATGGTTCAAGTATCAATCCAGATGAACCAACTGATCCGGTAACGTATACTTTACCTTGTGCAATTTCTTTAGCAATTCTTACAGCAGCAGAATTTACCTCTTCAACTTTTTCAGAAAGATTATTACTTTCTAATCTCGACCTGGTCCCTCCAAACGTGTTTGTTTCTATCACCATTGCACCAGCTTCAATATAATTTGAATGAATCTGTGCAAGTTCATTCGGATATTGGATATTTAGCAATTCAGGAGGATCAACATTTTCTAATCCCAAACTTTGAATTGACGTACCCATCGCACCATCAAATAATATAGGCTTTTTTTCTAAAAATTCATTTATTGTAATCATATATTATTATATTTTAGTTACAAGGGAATCCACTAATTGAACAGCTTCGTATGCACTTCTGCCAAATCCAGCTGCTCCAATTTCATTTGCTATCATTTTGTTAAGTGGAGCACCACCGACAATAATTGGGACTTTTACGTTCTTCTGCTGAAATAAATTTATTACATCTTTCATATACATCATAGTTGTTGTTAATAATGCTGACATTCCAATAATATCTGGTTCATTTTTTTCATACTCTTCAAAATATTTTTCGGCAGTAATCCCAATTCCTAAATCAATTACATCATAACCCGCTCCCTGAAGCATTATTCCAACTAAATTTTTCCCAATATCGTGAACATCACCTTTTACTGTCCCAAGCAGAATCCTACCTTTAGATTTATGATTGCTTCCTATCATGTGTGGCTCAAGGACTTTCATACTAAATTTCATTGCTCTTGCTGCTACCAATACTTGAGGCACAAACATTTGCTGATCACGAAAACGCTGACCAACAATATTCATTCCCGGCATTAAGCCTTCCTCTAAAATCACTTCTGGTCTTATACCCTCTTCAATTAATTCTTGGGTAATTTTTTCTGTATCGAGATGTTTGCCGATAATGATCAGTTCAGATAATTTTTTCAACTTATTGTTCATACAATACCATCAATTATTTTTTTAATCAATTTTATATTTTCGCTCTTAACATTTGGGGCGATTGAACAGGCCGTACTTAAAATAAAACCATTTCTCTTACTACCAGTTTTGATTCTCTCTTTTACCTCATTTATAATTTCCTCTTCCGATCCATTCAGTAATAAATTAACCGAATCAATATTACCCTTAATAAATCCTTTATTGCCAATTATTTTTTGAGCTTCTTCAAGCTCAACGTTCCCAAGAGGCGGCGGATCTAAACATTCAATTCCGGTTGCTCCTGTATCAAACATTACTTCCAGTCTGTCATTTATTGCACCGCAAGTATGAATATAAACATGAACATTTTTCTTGCGTATTATTTGAACTATTTCTTTTTCAAACGGATAAACAAATTCTTTGTAATCATCTGGAGATATGAATCCGGCACCAGCAAATGGTGATGATATTTTTATTGCATCTACTCCAGTGGAGCACATTTCATCTGCAAATTCTTTAATTAGTTTTGTATAATGAGCTAAGACTAGTTTTACTTTCTCCGGATAGTCGATTAAGCCCATGAGCGCTTCTTGATGGCCAAATAGATCAAGATAATAATCAAATGGAGAAGTAACTTCACCGTGAATTGAACATTGACTTCCTTGCTCTTCAACTAAACTTGTAATTACATCAAACTTGTATTGGGGATGAATGAAAAATGGCAGATTTTGAGAGACCGGGAAATAACTTAATTTACGATTTAATTTATCTTCAGAAATCGATTCCAATGTCAGTTTTTCAGCTACCTCTTGAAACTCATAATATGGCAAATCATTAAAAGGACAAATTAGTTTATCCCCATTTATGAAAGTAGCAATTTCATGTTCCTCTGTTTTTTCAACATTTTCTAACTTATCTCGCCAATAGGGATCATGCCCGTAGAGACTAACTAAAATTCCATCAAACCCATACTGTTCTCTTAACTTAGCTAAGCCATTAGCATATACATCTTTATCAAGCCAAAATTCCAGAGGAGATACTCCTAATTGAAGCAGCATATGTCCAATACTCATTTGGCACATAAATGGGGCTTTGTCAACCGGCATTAAATCCATTGCAGCTTTTAATCTTTCTTTTGGTGTCATAATTTTAAGATTTACCATTTTTTACAAGTTTAATAATTTTACTGCTAAATCCAAATATGTTAAAATTTTCAAAAATCAAGATAGAAATTTTTTGCGATTTTCCACTTGACAAAAGAAGATAAATTTAGCATATTTGTAATAAATATTACATCTTTAAGCATAATTGTAAAATATATTACTTATGTATCAAGATAGATTAATAGAAATTTTCCTCCAGCTCATCAAGATTGAAGCTCTCTCCTGTTACGAAAAACCTGTTGCGGATCATATTAGAACTTTTTTGGAATCATTAGGACTCAATGCAATTATTGATAATTCCTCTATAAATACTAAAAGTAATACTGGTAATGTAATTTGCAAAATTGGTTCAGGTGGAAATATTCTGTTTTCCAGCCATATGGATACTGCCAGATCCACTGCAAGAGTTAATCCTATCTTTGACAATGGAACTATTTCATCAGATGGTACTACAGTTTTAGGTGTAGATAACAGGGCGGGAATCTCAATTATATTATCCCTTATTGAATATATTACAGTAAATAAAATAAAAACGAAAGATTTTACTGTTGCTTTTACAACTTGTGAAGAAACAACTATTGCTGGTTCTAAAAACTTAGAACTTGAGAATGAAATTAATTGCGCCTTTGTCTTTGATTCCTATATGAGACCTGGTAAGTTTGTCACTAGTTCAACTGGAGCAATTTCTTTTGAAGCTGTTTTTAAAGGAAAAGCAGCGCATTCTGGCATTGAGCCAGAAAAAGGAATTAATGCAATACTTATTGGATCTGAAGCTTTACTTGCAATTAAACAAGGAAGAATTGATTCGAAAACAACTGTTAATGTCGGATTGGCAAAAGGTGGAAACGCAGTTAATGTAGTGCCTGATAGTTTCTTCCTCAAAGGTGAAATACGCTCAACTATAAAAGAGGATATTTTAGATCAATTAAAAATCATTGAAAATAGTTTCAAGAGAATTGCTGGAAAATATAAAAGCTCTGTAAATTTCAATTATGTTTGGGACTTTGAACCTTTTTGTATTTCATCGGATGCTGAAATATTTAAAAATCTTAAACAAGCGATGGAAAATGTTGGATTAAATTTTCAACCAGAAATTTCTATGGGAGGTAGTGACGCTAATTCTTTCAATTCCCGAAATATCTCTGCAATAAATTTAGGAATAGGTGCTCAAAATCCTCATTCTAATAGTGAATTTATTTTTATTGAGGATCTTATAAAAAGTTTTGAATTAGCTTTGGAGCTAGTAAAAATATCATGATTAAAGTATTATTTACATTACTTTTTTGTTCGAGCGTTTTCGTTGCACAAAATGCAAAAGGAACACTAGTCATAATTGGCGGAGGTGAAAGACCTAAAGAAGTGATGGAAACAATTGTAAATTTAGCTGGTAAGGATACAGGCAAAGTATTAGTTATACCAATGGCGAGTTCAGAACCTTTAGAAACAGCTCAATTTCAAATACGCCAATTTAAGGAATATAATATTGGTTCTGCTAATTATTTGATATTTAATAAAGAAGAAGCTAATTCAGATTCAGTCTTAAATCGAATTAGTTGGGCAAATTGTATTTTTTTCTCGGGTGGTGACCAGAATAGGTTAACTGAAATTTTATTGGGGACAAAGGCGCTTGAAAAAATAAAAGAGATTTATATTAGCGGTGGAGTAATTTCAGGAACTAGTGCTGGAGCTGCAGTAATGAGTGAAATAATGATTACTGGTGATGAGATAATTCACAATGAAGCTAAAGAATCTTTTGGATACATTCAAAAGGATAATATCGCTATTGCACAAGGATTTGGGTTTGTAAAAAATGCAATAATTGATCAGCATTTTATTTATAGAAAACGGTATAATAGACTTTTATCACTCACACTTGAAAATCCAAATTTATTAGGAATTGGTATCGACGAATCAACAGCTATTAAATTATCTAGCAGTAACATACTAGAAGTTTTGGGAGATTATCAAGTGATAATATTTGATGCAACAAAAGCTTCAAATATCTCCGATTTTAGAGATGGATTATTGAAGGCACAAAATATTAAACTCCATATTCTATCTAATGGAGATAAATTCAATATTGATACTAAAGAAATAATTAAATGAAGATTGAAAAATTAAAAGCCCCAAATACATATGTAATTATTAGTTCCATAATCATTCTTGTAGCAGTTTTAACTTATATTGTTCCCGCTGGAGAATTTGAGAGAATAGAAAAAAATGGTAGGATATTAGTTGTTCCGGGAACTTTTCAAGAAACCGGCTCGAATCCTCAATTTTTTGACAGTGTGCTTATGGCTCCTATAAATGGATTTATAGCAGCTGCAGAAATCATTGGTTTTGTTTTAATAGTTGGGGGAGCTTTTTCTGTATTTCAACAAACTGAAGCTGTAGACTCTGCAATAAATGGTATCGCTGCAGCTTATAAAAAATCCAAATTGATACGTTTATTCTTGATACCAATATTTATGCTAATTTTTTCTCTCGGAGGCGCGGTGTTTGGAATGGGTGAAGAGGTTATACCGTTCATTCTTATTTTCGTACCAATGGCATTAGTATTAGGTTATGATACAATCACTGGTGTTGCCATTCCGTTTGTTGGAGCAGGTGCTGGGTTTGCAGGTGCATTCATTAATCCTTTTACTATCGGAATTGCACAAGGTATTGCTGAATTACCATTGCTTTCCGGCATTGAGTATAGAATAATTGTTTGGATTATTATTACTACGACCGCAATAGTTTTTGTATCACTTTATGCAAAACGGATAAAAAAGAATCCAAAACTTAGTCCCACTTTTGAAACAGATTTAATAAAAAGAAAAAAAATACATACTGATGTTGATGAAGAATATAAGGGAATAGATACAAAACATAAACAAGTACTTTTTGTATTTCTTATTGGATTGCTGATACTTGTATTCGGAGTTTTACAATATGAATGGTTTATCAAAGAAATTTGTGCACTCTTTATTGCTACAGGAGTTGCTGTTGGTCTTGTTGGTAGATTGTCAATTCGAGAAATTTCTGATGGTTTTATCAGTGGCGCCAAAGACTTAATTGGAACGGCAATAGTTATTGCCCTTGCGAGAGGAATACTAATTATAGCTACTGATGGGAAAATAATAGATACTTTGCTTCACTCTATGTCCTCAATTATTGATTCTATGCACCCAATCATTTCTTCTCAAGCAATGTTTTTAGTGCAATCGACATTAAACTTTTTTGTACCTTCGGGTAGCGGACAAGCTGCTCTAACTATGCCAATTATGGCTCCACTGGGAGACTTAGTCGGAGTTAGTCGTCAGACTGCAGTTCTTGCTTTTCAGTTTGGAGATGGATTTACAAATATGATAATCCCGACTTCCGCAATTACTATGGGAGTGCTCTCGCTAGCTGAAATCCCTTGGGAAAAATGGGCTAAATGGATATTACCATTAGAGATTATTTTTTTCTTAATTAGCTTAATTTTATTAATTCCACCATACTTTATGTCATGGTGAAAACTTAGGAGGCAATATGATTACTAAAATTACCAAAATAGTTTTTTTCTTTTTTCTTGTATTTACAATAGAATATTCTGCTCAGGAATTTGAAAATGGAGAAATTGGTATATCTCTAAATAGTTATGGGAGAGTTAGAATACACGCTCCGGCAATTGGAGCAAATATCCAGATCGATAGATTTTCATTTTTAGCCGGAGTTGCAAGAGATCAAGTCTATGATTATAAAAATGATTCAGAAACTCTAGACTCATCTCGAACAATTGAGTCACCTACTTTGAGCGATTATGAAATGTACGTTAAAACAGACAATGCATATTCCGAACTTCCGCCAGCATTTCAGAGCGCTGTTACTGTTTATGGGTGGAATAGTGGTGGATATGCACTTGTCAAATACGAATTTACCAATAAGGAAGCCGATAATCTTGAAACAACATTTGGATTCGAAATACTTCCACAAATTGATGGGGTATATGGATTCGAGACAATTAAATATGTATCCAGCAAAAAATTTGTTCAGCTTCAAGTAGGGCAATTAAGCACAAAAGTTGGATTTAAGATTTTAAATGAGCCCCTCACAACTCTAACTGCTATTGATTGGTTTACCGAATATGAATTGGGAGATACATTACTCTGGGATTGGCTCACTACTGGCGTGATTGCAAATGCTTTCAATTCAGGATCCGACGGAGCCGTTGGAACAATGGGTATAGCCCCAAAAACTTGGTCAATTGACAATAATGTTGAATTATGGGTTGCTATCTTCGTCGGTAATTCCGATAATGCATTGACATCCAATTTGACAAAAGCTGAAGAGAAATATTCAATCATCACTTCAGTAAGTAATGATGACCTAGAAATACCAACTGATTTTAGATTAAATCAAAATTATCCAAATCCTTTTAATCCCAATACAACTATTAAATTCTCTATACCAAAATCAACTGGTGTAAACTTAAACGTTTACAATTTAGTTGGTGAAAAAGTTGCGGAGTTGGTCAATGAGGATTTGGCAGCAGGTAATTATAGCATAAACTTTAATTCTACAAATCTTTCAAGCGGAATTTATTTTTACAAAATAATTACCTCTGATTTTATTGAATCAAAAAAAATGATTCTATTAAAGTAATGGTGAGATATAAAGAAATAAAATCGATCATTAATTCAAAGTATAATTCTCTTACAAGGAGTCAAAGAATTATTGCAGACTATGTAGTTGATAACTTTGATTCCATACCGTTGAAAAGTGTTAGTCAAATTGCCGAAGCTACATCATCAAGTGTAGCTTCAGTTGTTAGATTTTCGCAAAAAATCGGGTATAAAGGTTTTCTTCATTTAAGAGATGATATAAGCAATACTCTGGAATCTAGACTTAAAAAGAAGGAAATATTTTCTTTAATTGATGATTCACAAAAATCTAAAGAGGATATACTAACTTTAATTGCTGATCAAGACATATTAAATATTAATCAAACATCACAGCATATTGATCGTACTAATTTCAATAATGCTATTGATCTTATTTTGAATTCAGATAGAGTATTTACATTAGGATTGGGAATTTCTTACTTACTTGCCGAAATATTAGCATATCAATTAAATCAAGTTGCCATTAATGCAAATAATTTTGGGCACAGTCATTCTTCATTTATGGAGCAAATTCTTTACACTAGCAAAAATGATCTACTACTGGCATTTTCTTTCCCACCGTATTCTAAAGAAACAATTAGTGCTTTGGAATTTGCTAAAGAAAAAAAAATAAAAATTGTTGGAATCACAAATAAAGCATCAGCTCCAATTAGCAGATATTGTGATGTACAGTTAAATGTTATTAGTAAGAATATGTTATTCACAAATTCATTTTCAGCTGTTTCAGTAATAATTAATGCTATAGCAACACAATGTGCACTAAGCAATAAATCAAAAGCAGAAAAAATGCTTAGTGAATTAAATAAAATTGTTGAAGAACAAAAACTTGTTTTAAACTAGAATTTAACGGAGAATCCCGTGAAAAAATATTTATCGATTTTACTATTTCTTCCTCTTCTCATTTATGCAGGAACAACTGGAAAAATTACAGGGAAAGTAGTAGATCAAAATTCGGGCGAACCATTAATTGGCGCAAATATCTTAATTGAAGGTACCATGTTTGGTGCAGCAACAGATATTGATGGTAATTATACTATACTTAATGTTTCACCCGGTTCTTACACATTGAAAATAAGTATGGTAAGTTATAGAACAGCAATTATTGAAGACGTAAGAGTTGTAGTTGATAGAACTACAAACATTTCAATTGAATTAGCTTCTACTGAATTGGAACTAGATGAGATTGTGATTTCTGCTGAGACACCGCTCGTTCAAAAAGATCTAACTAGTTCAATTTCTGTAATGACTCGCGATGAAATTGATCAACTTCCAGTTGCTTCCTTTACAGATCTATTGTCACTGCAAGCAGGTGTAGTTGGTAGTGGAAGTAACTTACATATTAGAGGAGGAAGATCAAACGAAGTAGCTTATTTAATTGATGGTATGTATGTTCAAGATCCATTACTCGGTGGCTTAGCTACGCAGATTAATAATGATGCTATACAAGAAATGAGTTTATTATCAGGTTCATTTAATGCGGAGTATGGTAATGCTTTGAGCGGAGTGGTAAATATTGTAACGAGAGATGGTGATGATAAATTTAGTGGAAAGATTGAAGCTAGAACAAGTCAATTTGGGATTAAACGTTATTCTGACCTTGAAGAACTAAGAATAAATGGTAGTTTGTCTGGTCCTTTATTTACTAATAATGTCAAATTTTTCCTATCCGGTGAACAATCTAATCGAGGTAGTTATCTCCCTTTTGGTAGCAACAAAGAGTCAACTTTTTTTAGTAAGCTTACTTTCACTGGTTTTTCTGGCACAAAAATAACCTTAGGTAATAGAGGAAGTATAGGAAAAAGAAGACCTTATAACCATGCTTATAAATATATTCCAAATCAATATCTACAAATTAAAACGGATAGTTATCAATCTTCTGCCACTTTTACTCACACAATAAATTCTAATATTTTTTATGATTTGAGAGTTTCTTATTTCAATCAAGGATATTATTCTGGTGTAGGCAAAGACACTTCGGAATATTTATCGACGGCAGATAGAGACTACTTCTCCGATAAAGGAACAGGCTTCGAGTTTTATCAAAATGCAGACCCCCTTCAGCTAACCGATTCAAGAACTGTCACTCTTGATTTGAAGGCAGATCTGGTCTGGCAGATTAATAATGTAAATGAAATTAAGTTAGGACTTAATTACAAACAACATAAACTAAAACTTTTCAGTATTTTTGATCCTAAAAGAACATTTCCATATATAAGTGATTATCAGACTGATCCATTTGAAGCATCTGGATATATTCAAGATAAAATCGAACTTCCATTTTTAGTAATAAATCTCGGATTAAGATTTGATTATATGAATGCCAATGCAGTTTTTAGAGCGGACCCACTAATCAAAAATAATTTAGTTGAAGCTAAACCCAGAGCTCAAATAAGTCCTAGAATCGGTATTGCCCATCCCATCTCAGATAGGACTAAACTACATTTTTCATATGGTCACTTTTTCCAAAACCCAGAATATCAATTCCTCTTTGAAAATAATCAATATAATTTGGATGTAAGAGAACCACTTTTTGGACAGCCTAGTTTAGATGCTCAAAGAACTGTAGCTTATGAAGTCGGCTTAACTCATCAATTTACAGATAGAGTAGCTATGAGTTTAACAGCATACTATAAAGATGTTACAGGCTTAATTGGAACCAGATATTTTTTCCCATATGTGGATGGAAGATATACGGGTTATACACTATATGTCAATGAGGACTATGCTAATATGAAGGGTTTTGAAATTAATATAGATGCAAGATCAAGCAAGTATTTTTCGGGTGGATTAACTTATACCTACTCTATTGCCAAAGGTAGTGCTTCCTCTGAAACTGAACAATATCCTGGGACACAAGAGTCGACTCAGCTTTATTATTTAAATTTTGACAAGCGGCATGTATTGAATGGAAGCTTAACTTTATTTATTCCTGAAAATGAAGGTCCTGATATTTTTGGGTCAAAAACATTTCAAAATATGGATATCAGTCTTATAGCAAGGGCTGCATCGGGCTATCCGTACACACCGAGTGGAAGAGATATAGGTTTTGTAGTGCGTAATTCGCTAAGAATGCCATGGACATATTTAATTGATTTAGAATTTGGAAAGGAATTTAATGTTTATGACCTGGTAGAAGTTAGATTGTTTGCCGAAATTTTAAATTTAACTGATCATAGGAATGTTCTTTATGTTTATCCGGATACAGGAGATCCAGAATCCACGAACGTCGGACAGCAATCTGAAGAATTTATTAAAGATCCCGCAAATTTTGGACCTTCAAGATCAATAAGAATTGGTTTAGGAATTAAGTTTTAATAAAAGGTATAAAATGAAAAAGAAACTTATCATATTTTTTATTCTCGTTTCATCTTTAATAATTGCTCAAGAAAGATGGCAAGATAGAGCATCTGAAACACTACAGAAAACAAGCGGAATTGAAGATAGAGCTGGTGGGCTTCATAATGTTGGAAATATTGGTTTATTTTTTGAAAACCGTGGGAAATTGTATCCCCGCAGAATTACACAAGGGCCCTCAGGTGAATTTCCAATTAATAGCGGTAAACATTATATTTATAGAATAAACCCAATGGTGGGGATTCCAGGAAATGTTATTCAAGCAAGGTATACAGATAATGAGGAATGGGAAGCAGTTGGAGGCTATCATAATAATGAACTTGCATTTGTAGCCACTTCGGATAATACCTCAACTTGGCCTGAAGATGGATGGCCAGTTAAGGATAAAAACGGAAATCCAGTTATAAAATCACAGCAAGACACATACTGCATTTATGATGATGTTAACAATTCAAGAAAAGTATTGGATATTGCACTAGCTCAGACAGGTTATTCATATGGAATCAATTTTGCTCAAAATATTATCTTCTATAAATACGACATAATAAATAACAGCGCAAATAATTATACCGATCTATACTTTGGGCTCTATATTGATCTAGATATTGGTAACATAAGCGGTGGTGATCCTGAATATGGTGACGATCGAATTGACTTTATTAAAGAAAAAAACTTCTTGTATTTTTCTGATGACGGGATATCAAACGAGTGGGAAGGCAATAAAACCGGTATGATGGGGGTTGCTTTCATCAAAACCCCAATAGTTGATGGTAAAGAGTTAGGCATTACAGATATGCATTACAATCTTTATTTCGATGATGAGGATCAGGATTCCATACAATATGGCATCATGTCTAGCAGCCAATCACTATTCGATTCACCTCTCAGCGGTAGATATTTTCACATAGGAAATAACGCAGACATTCATTATGATGATCCATCAACAATTCCTTCAAGTGGTTTAGATATTGTAGCTAATATTGCAAGCGGACCTTACGAGATTGGGGCCGGAGACACACTTACATTTTTTACCGCAATAATAGCAGGAGAGAATTATGAAGAAATGATTGCATATTTGGATAATGCATACACAATTCAAAACTTTGATTTTGAAATAAGTAAACCTCCCTTAACACCTAATTTAACAGGAGTTGCAGGTGATTCAAAAAATACGCTTTTCTGGGACGATTTAGCCGAATCATCAATTGATAATTTTAGTGGTATTGCTGATTTTGAGGGTTACCGATTGTATAGAAGTATTGATGAGGGAATAAATTGGGAAAAAATTGCTGAGTACAACATTAAAAATGCTAGTGGACTTCAGTATAGTTATACTGATGAAACTGTCCTTAATGGATTCGAATATTGGTACTCAATTACATCTTTTGATAAAGGTGACTCTGTAACAGCAAGTTTAGAATCACCCAAAGGGACAAATTCAAATGCACAGAATCTTGTTATATTAAAACCACTCTCATCAGCAGCTGGTTATTCTCCAGTCTCTCCAACCGAAGTAATTTACGCAGGGGCTGGTAATTCTAATTATTCATTGACTGTTGAACCAGTGAATTTATCAGAATTAGCTGATAATGAATACAAAGTTAATTTTGATTATGTATTTAAGCGTGAAGAAGGTAAATTAAAAACAGATGGTGAAATTATAATCACTGACTCAAACCAAACTTCAATGATAGAATACGGAATTCATTTCCTATCGAACAGAACGTACGAGTTGATTAATTTAGCTTTAGACGAAGTAATTGAACCTAGTCCAAGAGTATATCTTAGTGATAGACAATATAAATTAAATAATGGTTTATCAGTTTTATTGCGAGATCCTGATCCAAATGATTTGGAACATCTTCCGAAAGAAGGTGATCTTCTTACTGTAAGATTTGCTGTTAGAACTGTAAAAAATAATTCTGATACGGTAATGTATCCGAGGAGATTTTTGATAGATCAAATCCAGGCAACAACAGATGGGGTGGTATTTAAAATGACCAAACCAAATCTGATTTCAGATTTTTCAAGAATTGGCGGGGAAGATAAATTGGATTTAAGTTTTGAGGTTGTATCAGAAGATGATATAATCAATAAAACCTATTTAATTAAAGTTAAAGCCAATGATCAAGATGGAGTAGGTAATAAATTCATCTCACTTGATTTAGCAGATGCAGCAGATAATTCGTTGATTGCAACTTTTGATTCACTCTATAACAGAGATTACTTTTCGTTTAATGGCATTGAAGGGAGAATAGAGTTTGATAATGAGAATCCACCCGATGCAACGAACATCTTCTCTATCACTACTATTATACCGGTTGAGCCAAATTTGTTAGATGCCTATCAATTCGGAATTAATCCTCCTGTAATTGATAAAAATAGAGAGAAAGAAGACATTAACAAAATTAAAGTTGTACCAAATCCTTATATAGTATCTTCCCTTTACGAGCCAGAATTTGGTGAATTAAGAAGGGAACCTCTTAGACAAATTCAGTTTATTAATCTTCCCACTGAATGTACAATTTCAATATTTACAGTTGATGCTGACCTTGTAAAAACAATTAGACACGAATCCTCTTCGGGCACAGCAATTTGGGATTTACGAGCTGAAGGTGGAAGAGAAGTTGCTCCAGGAATTTATATTTACCTTGTCAAAACAAAGGAAACAGAGTTCTTAAATAGATTTGCAATTATTAAATAACTTGAGTGTGTATTAGTTATGAAAAAAATAATTTTACTCATAAGTTTTATTAGTTCAGCAATAATTTTTGCACAAAATCCAAATCTTGGGGCTTCTGGGGCCCAGTTTCTTGAAATTCCAGCTGATGCACGTTCCTCTGCTTTAGGCGGAGCATACGTGGGGTTAGTCAATGATGTATCAGCTGTTTTCTGGAACCCTGCCGGTACAGCTAAGATTAAATCAAATTCAGTTAAATTTTCTTATATGCGCTGGTTCGATTTATTTGATTACAATTCAATAGCTGCCGGCTTTAATTTTGACGGCATAGGTGTATTTTCCGTAAGTGCAATTATTTTTTCGATGGATAAAATGGAAATTACCACAGAAAATAATCCAAATGGGAGCGGTCGGTTTTTTGATTCGCAAGATTTAGCTATTGGTTTATCTTACTCAAGATTTTTAACAGATAAATTTTCTTTTGGAATAACAGCTAAATATGTGCAGCAAAGAATATGGAATGAATCATCTTCAGGATTGGCTTTTGATATTGGGACACAATATAAACTTGATTGGCAAAATTTAACTATTGCCATGAGTATGAAAAATTTTGGAGCTGACTTACAATTTGATGGTGAGGATCTTAATGTCACTTACGACAAGGAACAAAATATTCCCAAAAATAGACTAACTCCTGCAAGACTTCTAACTGAAGAATATCCTCTTCCTCTATCATTTCAAGTCGGATTTGCATTGGATATTATTCAGACAGACTTTTTTAGCATGATAACAGAAATTGATGCAGTTCATCCAAATGATAATAAGGAGAGAATTAATATTGGAACTGAACTAGCTTTTTATAATAGAATATTTTTAAGATCAGGGTATCGCTATAATTACGATGATGAAGGCTTAACACTTGGAGTTGGTGCAAATCTTCCATTTTCGCAATCGAGAGTCGCGTTTGATTATTCATATTCAGTTTATGATTTGCTTCCCAATGTTCATAGAATTACAGTTGGGTTAGATTTCTAATGTTGCAATATTGCTTTCTATTTTTGATTTTAGTAAACACCTTTCTGTTTTCCCAAGGATATATTTGTGCAGTAGGCGGAGGGTCAGAAGACTATAATTCATGGAGCGATATTCCATATAGTTGGATCGTGGAGAAATCTGACAGCAGTAAAATTGTTATTCTTTCCTATTCAGAACAAGATGATTGGATGGTTAATTATTTCAAATCATTTGGGGCTTCTGAAGTTAAAAATGTCATAATTTCTTCCTCAATTCTTGCAAATGATTCGTCAATTATTGATGAAATAAAATCTGCAAGAGCATTATTTATTAAAGGCGGAGATCAGTGGAAATATATATCATACTGGAAAGGCACAAAAACTGAAGATGCAATTAAATCAATTTATTTATCCGGAGGAGTGGTTGCCGGAACGAGTGCAGGTGCAATGATATTAGGAGAAGTTGTATTCAGTGCACAGTTTGGCAGCATTGATTCAAAACAGTCATTGTCTAATCCTCTTTCTTCATCTGTTGCATTAGAGGATGATTTTTTAGATTTACGTAGTGTACTCTTTGATACACATTTCATCGAACGTGGAAGATTCGGAAGACTGATTGCAATGATGTTTAAATATTACAAACTAAATAACCGCAGTATTCTGGGAGTTGGAATAGATGACAAGACAGCAATATGCATCGATAAATATGGACTAGCAACCGTTTACGGAAGCGGTGCGGTATCAATTTTTTCATTTCGATCACTTAACAAATATTACCGGTGAAACTAATCAGTATTCCATTGAGAATATTTCTTGTAATAAACTAACAGATAATTGGTCGTATGATTTTAATATTGAGGAAGTTGTTAATTATCCCGAAAGTGCGTGTATATTGGTAAATCAGAAGCAATATCCCTACCTAAAACTGACTTTTACTTAACTGGCCAAAATAGTACATCCTTGAATGCCAATTTCCATCTAGATTCATTTTTGGGAAGTTCATTTTCAGGAAAGATTGGAATTATTTCAGAATCAGAGGATATTGACTTTCAAAAGCCGATTTTTGATAGATTATCTCAAGAAAAGATTGAGTCTGAGTTAGTTGTCATTTCACAGGACTCAGTTGAAAGTACCAATATTGCAAATCAAATTTTAGAATGCCAGTCATTCATCGTTAATTTTGAAAATTATAATTTATCATCAATCCTAAGTGATTCTACTTCTAATATAGGATCTGCTTTAAACCAAAAGATAAACTCAAAATCAAATTTTATGTTGTTCGGCAATAATGGTAAATCGGCTGGAGAATTATTTGTTTATAATACAGATATTGATTATTTGTCTTCTTATTATGGAAGAATGAGAATTACTTCAGGCATTAATTTATTTGGTGATTTTATATTTCAGCCCATGATTTTTGAAGATAGCGATTTTTATGAGAATAGAATTTCTGCATTGACTTATGGAATGATGCGCGGAAGAAAAAGAATTGGATTATATCTGGATATCAATTCAAATACTAAAATTGATGCTAGTAACAAACAGATACATGTTAATGGGAGTACTCCATTAATAGTTATTGATGCAAGGGGAACAGAATATATTGATTCATCAAGTACAAAATTAAAGGGAGGTTCCGGCAACAGACAAGTAGTAGCTATGAATAATTTGAGATATACAATTTCAACTATAAACAAAGTTTACTCAATTGAAAACGGATCACTTACTTCATTTAATAATGAATTTAGTAATTATCAATTATCTGACAATTTTGAAATTTACAATAATTATCCAAATCCATTTAATTCTCAAACAGTTTTATCCTTTAGAACAAATCGAAATGAAAGAATTAAAATTGAACTATTTAATATTTTGGGAGAAAAAGTAATTTCAGTTGCCGATAATTCATTTAAACAAGGAGTTCATAAAATCTCAATTGATTTTAATTCCATATCCATTAATTCCACAACGGGCATCTATTTTGTTAGATTTAGTTCAACAAACAGTGTGAAATTTCAAAAAGTAATCTATCTTAAATGAAAAAATATCCCCTCATATTTCTATTAATAATTTTAATTGCATGTAAGCAACATAACCAAACTCCACTTGAGGAAAATAATTTTAAACACTTCACTGAATCAAAAGATTTAAAAGCTTTCATTTATGATATATCAAAAAAGTCGGAGCATATTAAAATTGTAGATTCAGCATTAACAATAAAAAATAATTCAATCTATTTGTTAAATATCAATAAATATTTTAAGGTAGATGAAAAGCTAAAAGTTTTAATGTTTGCACAACAGCATGGAAACGAACATTCTGGGAAAGAGGCAGTATTGCTGCTACTTAATGAAATTAAAAATAATGAATATCCTGAGTATTTAAACAATCTTGATATTTATGTCATCCCTCAGATGAATCCTGATGGTTCAGACAATGATCAGAGAAGAAATGGAAACGATACTGATCTAAATCGAGATCATTTACTAGTTGATGAAATTGAAAGCAAATTCCTGAAAAATCAATTCCACAAAATATTACCTGAAGCTATTTTAGACATACATGAATACAACCCATACTCAAAAAGTTGGCTTGACTTTGGTTACATTAAAAATTTTGATGTACAGTTTGGGACATTAACAAATCCAAATATTTCTGAAAGAATTTTAACTTTTTCAAAAAATAATTTTATCCCATTCATTGAAAAGTATCTTGCTGAAAAAGAAATTACACATAATCAGTATATAGTTGGTGGGCCCCCAAATATTAAGAGGATAAGATACAGCACAACAGATATTAATGATGGGCGGCAAAGTACAGGTATTTATAATTCTTTTTCATTCATCCTTGAAGGCAAAAATGGAAAGGTTTCAAATGATCATTTAGAACGGAGGAGTTTTACACAGTTAGAGGCAATTAAAGGCTGGCTTAAATTTCTCAATAATAATGTTAATGAAATAAAAGATATCGTAAATAATAGTAGAGAAGAATTACTAAGGCTAAATCAAGACTCAGTGATTCTTAGACAAGAACATTTTGGATCAACAGCTAAAAAACTGACACTTAATTCAATTAGGTCTGGAGAGGATACCTTAATATATTTAGACAAATTTCATAATAATGTATATCCTATTTTAAAAGTTGCAGCACCAAAGGCTTATTTAGTTGACAAGCAAGAAGTAAATCTTGTAAACTGGCTAAATAAACATTACATAAATTTCAATAATTATTCGTACAATAATGACGATAAAATTACTCAGTATAAAATTATTAGCATAAAGAACTCTCTAGATGAGGAATTGAATAATAAATATCCAATAGTTCAAAAAATAGAAGTGAATAATTTGGATTTTGAAGATTATTATTATGTGCCGACAAAACAGTTAGCAAGGAATTTAATTATATTAGCTCTTGAGCCGCAATCAATGTTTGGTTTGGTTCAATATGAAGAATTTTCCAAGCTACTTTTAAGCAGAGAATTCCCAATTTTACGGATTGAATATTAGTTTTTTTCTAGAAAAATAGTGTGGAAGTTACCACTGAAACCATCACAAAATAAACTATTCCAAGATATATTTTAAATTTCGCAACATCATTTGAAGTAATTTTTTCCAAATATTTTGAAAGAAGGTTCTGTCGACTTTCTAAAATTATTTCATTATAAAATAATTCATTTGAATCAATATTTTGAGCTTGAGAAGCTTTTACTTGCATAATTAATTCCATTTAATCTATATAAATTCGTCCAAAATTATGCCAGTAAATTGATTTATTTATTAACTATATTGAGGTGATTTGGATCAAGAAATGAAGGGTTTCATGGGAAATTTGTTCCAATATGAGACACTTATGTGTGGCTTATGGCAAATTTGTGGTTAATCTTAGATTTTTGGAAAGCCTAGGATGCAAATTTTACAAGTAAAAAATACTGCATTAAGCTAGAATAAAAATCATTTTGAGTAAAATAAAAACTGAAAAGTTAGATTTTGATCTTATTAATTTTTAGTGATACATTTAATGTAGCCAGAAAACTTCCTAAAAATCCAAAGAATATACCGAGAACTATTACAAGCACAATTAAGTATTTTACATCAAAAGTAAAAATTGAAAGATTGTAAAATTTTGAAGCAATATTAATTGCAAAGTAATAAATAGACAAACAGATGGTCGCGGATATCATTCCCATAATTATTCCATTAAAATAAATTGGGATTTTTATTGTCCTCAGTTTTGCACCAACTAGTTTCATTGTATCGTACTGATTAACTCTTGAGGAAAGCAATAATTTATTATTTGAATAAACCAGATAAATGGAAAGAAGAACTAAAAAGATTGATACACCATAAATAATTTTTTTAGATGAATTTATATAATTTAATAACCGCAAAGTAAGTGTATAATCGTAAACAACATCATCAATTCCGTTAGTACTTTCTAATGTTTTTACAATTGGTTCAATTGATTCTGTAGAAACACTATCTGAATGAAGCTTAACTTCAAATGAAGCCGGCAAAGGATTGGCTTCCAAGACTGCCGAAAAATCTTTGCCTGTTTTTTCCTGCATTAACTTTAACGCTTCTCTCTTACTAATAAGTCTATATGATTCTACATATATATTATCTTTTAATTCATTTTGAATATTTGAATAGTTTGATACCGAGTCATTAATAAAAAGACTGATACGGATATTTTCTTTCAACTTGTTATTTATTGTAGATGAAAAAACAACTAATCCTATAGAGAAAGTCACAAAAATTATAGCTATTGCAGTTGTCACAATAATTAGTAATGAACCTAATTTTGATCTAAATAATGAATTGAAAGTTTCTTTAATGTAGTATAAAAACATAAATTTTCTTTTTAATTTTTCTAAAATTACTAAAAATTTGATTCATCAATCCAAGTAATTATCTGCCACTTGTTTTCTGATTTAATTTTTTCCAGTTGCAGATTTACTTTTCCATCGACAAAAATCACATCCGTTGGATTAAATGTAATTGTCAAATTAAAACTGCGTACAACGTTTGTTGAATCACTCGTAATTGCGACAATATTATTCCAAATTAAATCGAGTCGTTCTGAATTATTGAAAAGTCCGTATGTAACCCGCATCTCATCTTCCCTACCCCATGCAACATCAATTTCCCTATCATAGTCTCTGTACGTAAAAGTAAATTCTTCACTCAATAAATTACCGTATATCGTAGTATCCTTAAAGGTATATGCGTATTGAAGATTTTGGAAAATACCTTCTATTGTACTCTGATCACTGATCAGCGAGGTCCCGCTTCCAAGTTCATTATCAAGTTTTGGTGCAAACGGATTTGTACAATTGCTCAACAATATTAGAATCAAAATGAAAAATAATATTTTGAAAATTTTTCCCAAATTTAATGTTCTAAAATAAATAAAATCGTCCCTTCAACTCGCTCCAAGTTGGATTATCGCCGATTTTTGTATCTGTCCATTCAGTTATTACCCACTGATTATTAGCATCCAAATTAACTTTAAAGAATGCATTCCCTTCATAAATCAGCGAAGTGCTCTCATCAATTTCCGGCAGTGAAATTGAATAATTATAACTTCTGCTTTCGCTGTTACCTTCTACTGAGTTTGTAAGCAGCTCCAGAGTTAACTGAATATTTTTATTTTCTTCAATTGCATTTATTAAATTTCTAAAATAAATTTCTTCAGCTTCTAAATTCCATTCAGTTAGAACATTATACTTAAATATTGCTTCAGAAGAAGGTGTGAACATGAATTGAAGACTTAAGAATGAACTATCAACAAAACTGCTAGTATAATCTTTCACTATTTTTTCTGTGAAGGAATTTTTAAGATTTATAAACAATTGATCTGGTGTTGTTGCAATTACATAACTTGACCGATTTGTATCGGGATCTTCAGCATCACGAGTTTCAAGTAAGTCACATGAGGCTGAAAAAATTAAAAGAATAAAGAATAAAATTATTTTTGAAAGAAAATTATACATCTCTCCGAACTTTCATTGTTGAAAGGATTTCCAAAATAATCACCAAAAACATTAACTACATTGTAACCGATTGAATTGAACTTCTCTTCTAGCTGATCATAAGAATAGAGCTTAACAGATTCAATATATTCATTATTCTCGTTATCTTCCCTAATAGAAATTCGTTTAATTACTCTATCATTTTTAATAAATCTATTTTCAACTATCTCTTTCTCGTTTATTTTTCTTTCTGATTCTTCAACTAAATTTTGCTTCTAACAAAATTCTTATTTAAATAATCTAGTATGTAATGGCCATTTTCATTCAACATATTATATGCATTTTTAGGAAAGATAAAGTTTTCTTCATCCGTTTCAAAATACCCAAAACTCGTAAATAAACTTAAAATTAGATCAAATTTAAAATTTGAAGTAAAAGTCCTAATATCAGAATTCTGGAAGTCAATTGAGATATTTCGGTTTCTGGCTTCATCAATTCCAATCTGCAGAAGAGTTTTGCTTAAATCAAATGCTGTAACATTAAAACCTTTTTCAGCAAACTTAATAGCATGCCTTCCTGCTCCACATGCAGCATCTAAAACTTTTGCATTCAATTTCAAATCAACTTTGGATAAAATTAAATTTACGAGATCTTTGAGTATCTTCAGAATTTCTGTGACTGTAAACATCAAGATAATCTTTTGATGAAAACCAATCTTTATACCATTCTTTAATCATTTAAATATCTATTCTATTCAATACTGCTCTGCCAATTGTTGCTTCATCAGTAAACTCAAGATCGCCTCCAATTGGTAATCCGCGAGCTAATCTTGTAATTTTAATACCTATCGGTTTTAAAAGTTTTGCCAAGTATAAACTTGTTGTTTCACCTTCTGTATTAGGATTTAAAGCTAAAATAATTTCCTTTACTCCGTCATCTTTCAATCGGTTTACCAGTTCCTTTATTTTAAGATCTTCAACACCAACTCCTGTTAGAGGTGAAAGAACGCCGCCTAATACATGATATCTTCCATTGAACTCATTTGTATTTTCGATTGCAATAACATCACTTGCTTCTTCCACAACGCAAATTAATGAAGTATCTCTCTTAGGATTACTGCAAACACCGCAAATTTCACTGGATGAAATATTAAAACACTGAGTACAAAATCTAATATTATCCTTTAATTCGGTAAGCGAATTTATTAAAGCTTCAAGATCTTGCTTTTCTTTTTTTACTAAATGCAAAGCTAAACGCTGGGCACTTTTCTTACCAATTGAAGGTAGTTTGCTTAATTCCTCTATAACAACTCTGAGTGGTTCTGCAATATCCAATTAAAATCCCGGTATATTCATTCCAGGAGGAATCATTCCTTTGGTAATATTGCCAAGTTCCTCTTCAGCCATTTTACCTGCTTCTTGCAAAGATTTATTAACTGCTGCTACAATTAAGTCTTCCATCATCTCTTTATCGCCAGATTTTGCAATTTCTTCATCAATTTCTAGAGCAACAATTTCTTTATGCGCCGTTGCAAGTTGCTTTAACCATTCCGCCACCGCTTTCTGCAGTTACAGTTTTATTTGCAAGTTCTTCTTGAGTCTTTTGCATTTCAGCTTGCATTTTTTGAATTTGCTTCATCATTCCGGCCATATTGCCTTTCATTTTTCCTCCAATATATATTATGATTTTTTTATAATTTATCTAAAAATTAAATTTAATGAATTTATTAGAATTATATATTAGTTTTGTTGTTGTGAGAATAATTTGAAAATAGGTTTAATGATATGTTAACCAAATACGGTTATTCCACGATTGCTATATTTGCATCAATTTCGTTTGTATTGATTGCAGCGTCACTTTTTGTTCAAAACAGCTATGGAAAATATCCATTAATAATAGCTGGGATATTTACTTTTAGTTTTCACTTTAAATTTTTTCCGTGACCCAAATAGAAATATTCCAAAAGCAGAAAATATTATTGTTTCCCCGGCTGATGGTAAAGTACTATTGATAAAAGATGTAGTTGAACAGCGCTTCCTCAACGAAGAAGCAATTCAAGTTTCAATTTTTATGTCACCATTAAATGTTCATGTTAACAGAATTCCAATAGATGGTAAAGTTGATTATCTTAAAATATGTTGAAGGTGAGTATCTAGTTGCCTACCACGATAAAGCAGATTTAAGAAATGAGCGATCTGAAATAGGGATTACTTCACAATTTGGCAAAGTATTATTTACCCAAGTTGCGGGAATGGTCGCGAGGAGAATTGTTTACGATCTAAATTTAGGTGATTCTGTAACTATGGGTAAAAGATTTGGAATGATCCGATTCGGCAGCCGAGTTGATGTTATTGTGCCAAAAAAATGGAATTTAAAAGTTAAAGAAGGTGATATTGCTACTGCTGGTGAAACTATCCTTTTTGAGATAAACTAATTTATGAAAAAATCTTACATACCTAATACTATTACCGGTTTCAATTTGTTAAGTGGATTTTTGGCGCTGATTTTTACAAGTGAACAAAATTTTCAACTTGCAGCGGTAATGATTTTTGCTGCAGCAATATTTGATCTAATCGACGGAATTGTTGCCAGACTTCTAAAAACTGCAAGTCAGTTTGGTGTTGAGCTTGATTCATTGGCTGATATAGTAAGTTTTGGAGCTGCCCCGGCATTTTTAATCTACAGCTTTCAATTTCATAAATTAGGAGTTGTGGGAATTGTACTAAGCTGCATGCTTTTAATCTTCGGAGCACTAAGGTTAGCCAGATTTAATTCTCAACTTGAAGATATTGAAACTAAAGGAGATTTTAAGGGCCTGCCAATTCCCCTTTCAGCTATTACCATAGCACTTTTTGTTTATTATCTTCATAATAAACATATTGAGCCTTTATATTCAGTCTCAATTCCATTGGTACTGATTCTTTCTTTTGCAATGATAAGTAATATTAAATATTCTGCTTTCCCTAAATTAAACCGGACGACTTTAAGAGGTAAACCAATTTATCTAGTCTTAACCATAATTGGATTGGTGCTCACTTTTTTAACCGACGGGACAGCATTATTTTATATAATTTTAGGAATAGTTTTATTTGGAATTGTAAGACACATCTTAAAGAAAATTATTCTAAACAAAGAAAACTAAGTGAAAATTAACATTTAACAAATCTGAGAGATATTTTGTATAAAGCAACAGTAATAATTAGAACAAGAAAAGACATTCTCGATCCTCAAGGGAAGGCAGCTGAAAAGGGAGCAAAATTACTTGGTTTTTCTAATGTATCTGGAACAAGAATCGGCAAGCATGTTGAGTTTTTCATAAATACCGGTAACAAGGAAGAAGCTGAAAAAGAAGTTATTGAGTATTCGGGAAAGCTTTTAAGTAATCCCATAATGGAAGATTTTGAGTATAAATTGGAAGTAGTTGCCGATGCCTAAATTTGGAATAGTTGAATTTCCAGGTTCGAATTGTGACCATGATGCATATTATGCTTTGAAGAAAATACTCGGTTATGATGCTGAATTTCTTTGGCATAAAGAAAATGATCTTAAAAATAGTGATGTAATTGTACTGCCCGGTGGATTTTCTTACGGTGATTATTTACGAACCGGTGCAATTGCTCGTTTTTCTCCAATTATGGATTCGGTAATTTCTTTTGCTAAAAATGGCGGAATTGTAATTGGTATTTGCAACGGATTTCAAGTTTTGCTTGAAGCTGGATTATTGCCCGGAATCATGGTGAAAAATGAATCCCTTAAATTTGTCTGTAAAGATGTTTATCTTAAAGTAGTAAATAAAGAAAGTACGTTTTCTAATTTAATTGATAAGGAAATAATTAAAATTCCTATTGCTCACGGAGAAGGTAATTATTTTGCGGATGATAAAACTCTTGAAGGATTGAGAGAGAATAATCAAATAATTTTTGAGTATGTTAACTCGGATGGTACGGCTGATGAAAAATCAAATCCTAACGGGTCTAAATTAAATGTTGCAGGAATTACAAATAAAGATGGAAATGTTCTTGGAATGATGCCACATCCTGAAAGAGCTTGTGAATCGATACTAAATAATACAGATGGGCAATCAATCTTTAAATCAATAGTAAATAAACTATCAAAATAGAGGGTCTTATGTTCGGAAGCTTAGGCGCAACTGAAATAATTTTAATAATCGTAGCAATAATTCTTCTGTTTGGAGCTAAAAAAATTCCAGAACTTGCTCAAGGCGTTGGTAAAGGGATGAAGGAATTTAAGAAAGCTGTTAAAGAAGTAGAAGAAGATATAACCGAGATTAAAGACGAAGTTAAAACTGATAAGAAAAAATAGAGGTCGTTTCTCCTTTTGATTACTTATAAAAACTTTTCGGAAAAATCGGAATTACTAAAAAACGGCAGCATCTCCTTAACTGAGAATGTTAAGCACTTCTTAAATGAAATTGAAGCAAATAAAGATATTAATGCTTTCAATTTTGTTTTTGAGGATTGTGTTGACATTGCCCGAAAAGTTGAAGAAAAAATTAAGAACGGTTCCGCCGGAAAACTTGCCGGAATGGTAATAGCAATAAAAGATGTTCTATCCATAAAGGATAAACCTTTAACTTGCTCTTCAAAGATATTGGGAAATTTCAATTCACTTTACACAGCCACGGCAGTACAAAAATTGATTGATGAAGATGCAATAATCATTGGCAAAACCAACTGTGATGAATTTGCAATGGGATCTTCAAATGAGAACTCATATTTTGGCGAAGTTAAAAACCCGGTAAATAGAGAATATGTGCCTGGCGGATCCAGCGGAGGCTCGGCTGCGGCAGTCGCAGCAAACTTGTGTGATGTTTCTTTAGGAACTGACACAGGCGGATCAATTCGTCAGCCAGCTTCTTTTTGTGGTGTTTACGGATTAAAACCAAGCTACGGAAGAGTATCCCGTTATGGTTTAACTGCATTCGCTTCTTCATTCGATTCAATAGGTGCGTTTGCAAATAACATTGATGATATTGCTTTAGTTCATGAAGTGATCTCCGGCTTTGATCCGAATGATTCAACTTCCGAAAATGTTGAGGTCCCCAATTATTCTTCCTTTTCAAAAAAAATAGAAAATATTAAGATCGGAATTCCAAAAGAATATTTTGGCGAAGGCTTAAACCCCGAAATAAAGGATAATATAAATCAACAAATAGATGCTATTAAATCAAAAGGTTTTGAAATTGTAGAAATTACACTCCCAAAAACTGAATATGCAATTGCAACTTATTATATTCTAATTACTGCAGAAGCTTCATCAAATTTGGCGAGATACGATGGCGCCAGATATGGTTACCGGACTGGCGACAAAGTAAACCTAAAGCAAATGTACACTAAATCCCGATCAGAAGGATTTGGGAAAGAAGTAAAACGGAGAATAATGCTTGGTACATATGTTTTATCAGCCGGATATTATGATGCTTATTACAAAAAAGCTCAGCAAGTGAGACGGTTAATTCAAGAAGATTTTAAAAAAGCTTTTGAAAGTGTTGATATAATTTTAGCGCCTACAACACCAACTACAGCTTTTAAGATTGGTGAAAAAACTGAAGATCCATTAGAAATGTATTTAGGTGATATATATACTACTTCCGCAAATTTAGCCGGAATTCCAGGGATAAATATTCCTATCGGCAATGACAGTAAAGGACTACCAATTGGTATGCAGCTTATGGCTGATCAATTTGAAGAAGATTTGCTTTTAAATTTTGTTAAAAAGAATAATTTATAATTCTTGTCATTCTCGCGAATGCGGGAATCCAGGGCAATACTTCTACTTGATTCCAGATAGAAACCTTCGGGAATGACATATAGAGAATAAGAAGGCTTTGCAAAATATCATTTTGTCATATCTACCTGTCGGTAGACAGGTTGAGCGGAGCGAAATATCTCGATATTAATTGGCATTGAGATTCTTAACTTTGTTCAGAATGACACTTTGTCAGTTATTCAAAGACTTTCTAAGTATTATGTAAATATGTTAGCTTGTTATTCTCGCTAATCTACCACCGTTGGACAAGAGCTGGAATTATGTAGGACCAAAGAAAGCTGTCATGCTGTAGCTTGTTTCAGCATCTTAACATAAAGATTTTGAAATAAATTCAAAATGACAAAAACAAATTAAAAGAGGGAATTTTAATGTCAGACTTAAATAAATGCATTAACTGCGAACGTGAAGAAAATATTGTACCACTAGTATCAATTACATTTGCTAAAAATCCTGCATGGATTTGCACACAATGTTTGCCGACTCTTATTCATAATCCGGCACAGCTTCAGTCTAAATTTAAAACGATGAATGTTGAGAATCCGGTAAAACCAATGTTGGATTAGTCAGAGAATTGTTATTATTTGATTCAATTCTTTTCTTTTAATATTCGGCACTTTAGTCCCCTCTTTGGGGTGACCAACAACTAAAAGTAAGAAAGGTTTTTCGTTTTTGGGTCGGTCTAAAATTTTATTTAAAAAGTTCATCGGACTTGGTGTATGAGTAAGTGTTACCAAACCAACATTATGCAGAGCAGTAATCAAAATTCCCGTAGCAATACCAACAGACTCTTTTGTATAGTAATTTTTATGTTGTTCCCCATTTTCATCAACAGAATATTTTTCTTCAAAAATTGCTATTAAATATGGAGCTTCTTCTAAAAAAGGTTTCTGTTCATTTGTTTCAAAAGGTTCTAAATCTTTAAGCCATTCTTCTGTTGCTCTGCCATTATAAAATTCTTGTTCTTCTTTTTCAGCTTCAATTCTAATTTTCTTTTTTACTTCAGCGTTTTTTACAATAACAAAATGCCATGGCTGTTTATTGGCTCCGCTGGGAGCAGATCCGGCAGCTTTAATGCAATTCTCTATTACTTCAATCGGTACCTCTTCAGAAGAAAATTCTCTTACAGTTCTTCTTTTACTAACTTCACTAAAAAAATCAGCAGATGTTTTAATCATTTCATTTTCGTTTAGTTTTTTGTATCCGCTCAGTTTAATAAATTTACTCACTGTAATACCAAAGTTTATTTTATCAATTTCAATTTGCTTTCTCTATTTTAAGCAAATTTTTATTAAGTTTTAAGATAAGTTTTCTGAAAATTAAATCTAACTAAGGAAATAATAATGAGCATTTTACTTGAGAAAAAAACAAAGGTTATAGTGCAGGGAATTACCGGAAGTGAAGGTTCATTCCACGCCGGACAAATGATAGAATACGGAACCAATGTTGTTGGAGGGGTTACACCAGGTAAAGGCGGAACAAAACATCTTGGTGTTCCGGTTTACAATACAGTTGAAGATGCAGTTAAAGAAAAAAAAGCTGAAGCTTCCGTTATTTTTGTTCCTCCGGCTTTTGCTGCTGACGCAATTCTTGAAGCTGCGAATGCAGGGATTAAACTTATCGTTTGTATAACCGAAGGAATACCGGCTAAAGATATGGTTAATGTCTACAATGCAATTAAGGATAAAGATGTAAGATTAGTCGGACCAAACTGTCCGGGAGTAATTTCACCTGGAAAGGCAAAGATTGGTATTATGCCCGGATTTATTCACAGAAAAGGTAAGGTTGGAGTTGTTTCCCGAAGCGGTACATTAACTTACGAAGCTGTAAAACAATTAAGTGATTTAAAAATTGGTCAATCAACTTGCGTTGGTATTGGCGGCGATCCTGTAATTGGTTCTCAGTTTATTGACATTATCAAATTATTTAATGAAGATCCGAATACTGAAGGAATAGTAATGATTGGTGAAATTGGCGGAACGGCAGAAGAAGAAGCTGCTGCTTTCATTAAGAAAAATGTTAAAAAACCTGTTGTTGGATTTATTGCTGGTAAAACTGCGCCTCCCGGAAGAAGAATGGGTCACGCCGGTGCAATAATTAGCGGTGGAAAAGGAACTGCAGCCGAGAAGATGAAGGTGATGAAAAAAGCCGGCATTCATGTAGTTGATAGTCCCGCTGATATTGGAGTCACAATGCAGAAAGCTTTAGGTAAAAAGAAATAATTTTTAACCATTGTCATTTCGAACCCCAACTTTTTTGTTGGGTGAGAAATCTCTGTGCAATTTATTTAAGAGATTCTCACGGCGTCTGTCGGCTGGCGGACTCCTCAGAATGACAATTCTTTTAATTGAATAAGACATTACAATTTTACTTTAATAAAAATTTACGGAGAAGTATTTTGGCAAACAGAACATTAGCAATATTAAAACCGGATTGTGTTGAGAAAAATTTAATTGGTCAAGTAGTTCAAAAAATAAATGAAGCCGGATTTAAAATTCTTGGAATGAAAATGACTAAGCTGACAAACGATTCAGCCGGAGGATTTTATGAAATTCATAAAGAACGTCCATTTTTTAACGACTTAATGGCTTATATGACTTCGGGACCTTGCGTGCCAATAGCATTAGAAAAAGAAAATGCAGTCGCTGATTTCAGAAAACTTATTGGCGCTACAAATCCTGAAAATGCTGAAGAAGGAACCATTAGAAAATTATACGCAGAAAGTATTGAGAGAAATATTGTTCACGGCTCCGACTCAGATGAAAATGCAGCAATTGAAATTTCACACTTTTTCTCAAGAAAAGAATTGCTTGAAAACAACGGTTTTTAATGAGTCTTAAAAAGTGGAAAAAGCTTGATCAGAAAACTGTTTTTGCGAATGATCATTGGAAATATAATTTAGATACTTTTGAAATTGAAGATGGAACAAAAGGCGAATACCATTACGTAAATACTAATGGATCGACAATGGTGGTCCCTTTTTTATCCGATGATCAACTTCTTTTAGTTAATCAATATCGTTACCTCAATCAAAAAGAAAGTCTTGAGTTTCCTTGCGGATCTGTTGAAGATGGATTAAGCAAAGAGGAGAATGCAATTAAGGAATTACGTGAGGAAACCGGCAAGAGCGGAAAGATAAAATATGTCGGTGAGTTTTCACCTTACACCGGTGCATCTGATGAAATGTGTTCTGTTTTTATTGGAAGGGACTTATTCGATTCTCCCCTTCAACATGATTCAACAGAAGAATTTGAAATAGTCAAAATGTCAATCAGAGATTTTGAAAAACTAATTAAACAAAATAAAATTTGGGATGGATTAACATTATCGGCATGGATACTTACAAAAAACTATTTGCAGCTATAATAATACTTTTTTTTATTTCCTTTCTTTCAGTCGGTTGTGCAGAAAAAAATGATGAAAAAATTTCTGTAAAACCTGGTGCGGATGTTTTATTACTAGAGCATCTTGATCTAATTAAAAATAATAATTTAGGTATTGTTACAAATCATACAGCTATACTAAATAGCGGGATTCATCTAGTCGATGCATTAAAAAGAATTGATGATATAAGTATTGTTGCTCTTTTTGGTCCTGAACATGGTATCCGCGGCGATGCTCCGGATGGAATTACGATTAGTGACGGGAAAGATTCTAAAACTGGAATACCAGTATATTCTCTTTACGGGGCAACTCGTCAGCCTACTCAAGAAATGCTTGAGAATGTTGATATTCTAATATTTGATATTCAAGATATTGGTGCAAGATTTTACACTTATATTTCCACCATGTATTATACAATTAAAGCCGCAGCAGAGAATAATATTCCAGTAATTATTCTGGATAGACCAAATCCAATTAACGGTGTTAGAGTTGAAGGACCGATGCTTGATCCGGAGTATAAAACTTTTGTGGGTATTGCAGAAATGCCAATCCGCCATGGTATGACAATTGGTGAATTGTCATTATTTTTTAACAGAACCGAAATTTTGGGAACAGATAAACCAGCTGATCTCAAAGTTATCAAAATGAAAAATTGGAAACGTGAATATTATTTTGATGATTGCAATATTCCTTGGGTAAAACCAAGTCCAAATATGCCGAATCTAGAAACCGCAATTGTCTATCCAGGATTGTGTTTAATCGAAGGGACAAATATTTCTGAAGGTCGTGGGACATATTCGCCTTTTTTAACAATTGGTAGTCCCTACATAAATTCAGAAGAAGTTATTTCAGAAATTAATAAATTTAATATTGACGGTGTTCAACTCAGCGATACTTCTTATACTCCTGTTGCAATTCCAAATATGGCTTCTTCACCAAAATATGAAAGTAAATTATGCAATGGAATAAATATCAAAGTTACAGATCGAGAGAGATTTCAACCAATAGAATTTGCAGTAAAACTTATATACACAATTCATAAAATGTACCCTGAAGATTTTACTTTTAGAGAAAGATCTATTGACCGACTTTGGGGAAGTACATCATTTAGAGAGGCAATTCTCAGCGGAGCAACTCCAGATGTAATAATTGATGAGTATCAAAAAAAACTTGAAGAATTCAAAAATATTAGAGAACAGTTTTTACTTTATTAGTTTAGAGGATAAATGAAAAAATTATTCATAGCGTTTTTAGCATTATTATTTCTTGTTAGTTGCGGGAAAGATGAAGAAACAAAAAAAGAAAATAATTCTAATGATAAAAAGATTGTTGAAACAATTAAAGAAAAAGGTCCAGTTTTACAATTAAGATATAAATTTAAGAAAGGTGATAAATTTTCTTATAAACTCCAAACTAAAGCTGTCAGCAGTGAAGAAATCACTGCAGATACTACTATTGCAAATGAAATTACACAAAACGCTACATACAGATTTAATTTTTTAGTTAAAAGTGTTGATGATAATAATACAGCTAATATTGAAGTTCGAATTAGTTCAATAACTGCAGAAACAATTTTTAATGGTCAGTCAATGAAGTACGATTCGAAGTTCATTTATTCAACTAGAGAAAGAGCACAGTTTGTTGATTATGAATCGGTAAAGAAAGTACCTTTCCTAATCAGTGTTAACGAAATTGGGCAAGTAATAAATGTTGAAAACGTGAATAGAATAATGAGAAATATTCTGGAAATTCAAAAAGTACCGGATACGTTATCGGCAAAGACTAAAGAACAAATGAGAACAAATATTGCAAACGGCACATTAATGCCGTTAACCCAACAGATATTCAAAGTTGTTGCGGAAGATGAGGTTGGAGTGGATTCTACTTGGCAATTAAAATATAATACTCCACTTGGAGTGTTTAATGTTGAGAATACCGCTGTTTTTAGAGTTACTAATTTAAATTTTGATAAAGATACAACAGCTGCAATTACTTCCAATTTATTTATCAGTGTAAGTGGTAATAATGTCGTTAATGAACAAGGAGTCAGATATACTTTCTCTCAGCCGAATCTTCAAGCAGAAGGTAAACTGAGTTATAATTATACCAGGGGTTTAGTAGAAAAATCTGAATCAAATACCAGTTTGGAAATGGCAATGTTTATTGAAGGTGTTGATGCAAATGGTAATCCTTTAAAAAGCACTAAACGGGATATTTCTAATAACACAAATATTGTAACTTTGTTATAAGCAACATATACATTTAATGTGTTGATAATTTTTTTTCTAGAGTTATACAAAGTCGTCAATCTTTTCCCTGAAAAATTCTTTAAATATGAAAGTATAATCAAACTTGCAGATAGCAGGGAATGTTGAAGAACTCAATTGTAATTTCTATTATTCCGGTTTGGGCTGTTTACAATCCCGGAATCAATAGAATATTGAGTAAAAATTAAACATATAGATGCCTGAACTGAAAAGGCAAAATTGGCGTGACACAAGTTTTAGTTGTGTAACATTCTCCGCAACAAAGTACTATAAATTGGGTTTATCAGAGATCTCAATTAAAATAAAAAATGTTCGTCCTGAATCTAGTTATATCACTTTTTGAGATATTTTCAAATTAAGTTATTTACTCTTCTCTACAACAATCTTAGAGCCTTCTTCATCAATTACAACAACCTTTGTACCCTTGGTAATGTACTCCCCACCGGTCACTACATCAATCCTGCTATTTTCAATAATTGCTGTACCGCTTGGTCTAAGATCAGTAAGAGCTTTCCCCTTCTTACCAAGAAGTTCTTTTAATTTAACATCAGAAGTATACCCTGATCCCGCATCAATATTTCTTTGAAGAACCAGTTTATTCCATATTTGCGTTTTGGGCAAGTTCTTTAATAAAAGATAAATGACTATAATTGCTAAGATAAACGCTACTGCAAGTTGTATTGTTGCCATTTGTATCATTTCCCAATTTACTAGTGGAAAGTCCGATATTAAACCTAAAAATAGACTGCCAATAACTAATATAATTCCGACAGCACCAAATATACCAAAACCGGGCACAAGAAATACTTCAGTTATTAATAATATAACTCCTGCAATAAAAATTATAATTTCTATAATCGATGCCAATTCCAGAATATATCCTGCACCAAAGAAAAGCGCCAAAGCAACTACAGCAGCTGTTCCGGGTAATCCCCAGCCTGGTGTTTTAATTTCAGTAAACATTCCAACTAAAGCCACCATCAATAAAATCGATGTTATAATTGGATTATTTAGAAAGCGGATAAAATCTTCTGCCCAATTACTGTCTAAACTTACCACCTCAGCATCTTGTAAATCATACGCCTCCAGCAATGAACTAAAATCAGAGATTACTGAATCAGCAATACCATACTTTAACGCTTCTTCAGAAGTAAGAGTAATTAATTTTGTACTATCTACCAAACCCTCAACCACAACAGTTTCATCTACCATTCCTTCGGCAATATCAGTTCGTCTTCCAGTACGTTCAGCAGTTGCTCGCATTTCTGCCCGCATATAAGATTGATTCTTCTCGGATTGTTTCTGTCCGGATTGATCGACAACAGTTGTTGCTCCAATTGAAGCCCCGGGGACCATGACAATTTCATCACAAGAAAGTGAAATAAGTGCACCTGCAGAAATCGCACGCTTATCGATAAATGCAATAGTCTTTACAGGCGAATTAATTATCGCATCTTTAATTTGTGTAGCTGCATCAACTCTTCCGCCGAATGTGTTAATTTTAAATATTATTGCTTCAGCTGCATTTTGGTCAGCTTCTTCAACAACCCTTTTAACGTATGGCGCCAGGCCCAAATCTATCATTCCTTCAATTTCTGCAACATAAACTTTTTCTTGAGCAATGTTCAAAGTTGAAAATGATATGAGTGTTATTAGTACAAGTATTATTCGTTTCAAAGTATTTACCCAAAGGTGATTTTTAATAAGTTATATATAAAAAAGTTTGAAGTTAAATTCAATTGATAAGTTTTGGAGAAATGCCATAAAGAATGAGTGACTTTTGCAGTCTTGCTTCATTTGGGAGTCAGTTTGGAAATTCCCTTATTCTTAGTCCTAGGGATCTTTCCGTCGCTTGTTTCCTTCAAGATGACAAATATAAATTCTACCTATGAAAATGCATAATTAAGAATTTTATAAACCAATTTGGCGGCATTAAAACTACTTGAAACATCATTTTTACTTGAAGCGAGTTCAACAACATCAAAACCAACTATATTCTTATTTTTACCAACATGTTTAAGCAGATTCATCGTTTCATCCCAGAATAATCCACCAGGTTCTGGCGTGCCAGTAGCTGAAATTACTGATGGATCAAATCCATCAACATCAAAAGTAATGTAAACGTTATCCTTTAGTGAATTTACAACTTTCTGCTGCCAATTTTTTGTGTATTTATTTTCCCTAATTTCTCGTGCATAAAATGTCGTAATTTTATTTTGCTTGATGAAATCGTATTCTTCTTTACATTGTGCTCTGATACCAACTTGAATAATATCTTTAGTGAATTCAGCAACTCTTGCCATTACAGAAGCATGGGAATATTTACTTCCCTCGTAGCTATCTCTAAAATCTGAGTGCGCATCTATTTGAAGAATGGAAAGATTTTCGTATTTCTCATAGTGAGCTTTTATTGGTGCAGAAGATAATGAATGTTCACCCCCAAGTGTTACAACAAATTTTTCAGTTTCAATATGCTTTTTTACTTCTTTGTAAATTTTATCTATTGATTTTTTAGTACTTAGCTTTCCAAGTATAATTTCATCAAGAGTACAAATCCCTTCGTCAAAAGCAAGTTCTTTGTTTAATTCTTCATCAAAAAACTCAACATAATGGGAGGCTTTAAGAATTTCTTTGGGACCATCTTTTGTGCCCTTACCGTAACTAACAGTTTTTTCCAGTGGTGCCTGAAGAATTACTATTTTAGATTTATTATACCTAGAATATTTTTTTTCTAATCCCAAAAAGTTTTTTTTGATTGATAGTTCTTTCATAATAGTTTTACAAATTGATTAAAAATACTATTGACTAGTATTAATAAAGTGTCTTATCGTTCCGGTAAACCTGCCTGCCAGTGGGCAAGAACACTAATTAAGCGAATTAGTATTTCTGGATTTCCAAAAACAAATTTCTGAAATGACAAAAGTAACGAGTCACTCAGATTGCTGAGAATGTCGAAGCAGTGGAATCAAAATAAATAATATAAAGTTATTTAGTTTCTTTATTGGAAACTACTTGTCCAATTGCACTTCGTTCCATCTTAATTTTATTATTATTACCAACATCAACAAGGACAGTAGTTTCATCCAGCCCAGAAATTGTTCCATGAATTCCACTAGCTGTAATTATTTTATCACCTTTTTTAACACTACTTAGCAAAGCATCTCTTTCTTTAGCTTTTTTCTGCTGTGGTCTAATGATCATAAAATAAAAAATGGCAAAAATTGCACCGAACATGATCAACGTACTTACCATGCTGCCGCCGTCCCCGCCTTGTGGTGCCATTGCAAACAATAATTTCATTTAATCCTCCGAATTTGAATTTATTTTAACATCTAATTTACGAATAATTTTTTCTTTCCACTCAATAAAACTGCCTTCAATTATTTTTTCTCGTGCAGTATTTGTCAAATTTAAGTAAAAAGTAAGATTGTGAATTGAGGCAAGCTCCAAACCTAAGATTTCCCTTGCGTTAAACAGATGGCGTAAATAAGCTTTTGTGAAATTTTTGCAAGTATAGCAATCGCATTCATTATCAAGGGGTGTAAAATCATTTTTGTACGATGAATTTCTAATACTCACAATTCCATTGCTTGTAAATAAATAAGCATTACGTGCATTTCTTGTAGGCATAACACAATCGAACATATCTACACCGCGTTCAATTGCTTCAAGAATGTTTTCAGGTCGACCGACACCCATTAAATATCTTGGTTTATTTTCTGGTAGAAAGTCAGTAGTAAAATTTACTATTTTGTACATTTCATCAGCCGGTTCTCCAACCGCTAAACCACCTATTGCGTAGCCATCAAAATCTAATTTTGTTAAATCTAGTGCCGATTTTTCTCTTAAATCTTTGTAGACACTTCCCTGAACTATTCCGAACAAATATTGCTCATGATCATATTTGGGCTTGGAATTCTCGAATGCTACCTTATTTAAAACTGCCCAATCAGAGGTTAATTGTGTTGATTTCACGGCGTAATCATATTCACATGGATAAGGTGTACATTCATCAAGAACCATCATAATGTCAGAACCGATTGTCCGTTCAATATCAATTACAATTTCGGGTGAAAAAAAGTGTTTAGAGCCGTCTAAATGAGACTTAAATTCAACTCCATTCTTCTTTATTTTTCTCAATTCTGCCAGACTGTAAATCTGGAATCCGCCGCTGTCTGTTAAGATGGCATTATCCCAATTCATGAATTTATGTAGTCCGCCGGCTTCTTCAATTACTTCCATTCCGGGACGCATATAGAGATGATAAGTATTTCCTAATAATTATAGGAGCTTTGATTTCATCTTTAAGAATTTTTTGAGAAACAGCTTTTACAGTTCCCTGAGTACCGACTGGCATAAAGCGAGGGGTTTCAACTATTCCGTGATCAGTTTCAAAAGAACCGGCGCGGGCTTTACTGTTTTTGTCTTGTGCTTGTAAGTTAAATTTCATGAACTGTATAATTATTAAGTAGCAAAGATAGGTTTATTGAAGGGATATTTCAATTCAAGGATTATATTTACTATAATTTTTAACATTTATTTTCACAAAATAAATATCACAAGATAACTTGATCTTTTTATTAATTTTTTATGTATTTTATTTACATTCTTATTCTGCTCAAATTAAGTAATATGACTTTAATAAAAATTTTATCACCTATATAATAATTGGTAAGAATATGAAAAAAATACTTTTATTATTTTTGTCTATAGTTATAGTTTTTTATTCATGCGATAAAGATAACAACCCAACTATTCCCAGCGATAGCAATCCATATATTGGTAATATATCCACTGAAAATTTTACTGAAGAAATTTCTGAAAATGTTGGTCCAAATGGAGGGAAAGTTATCATTTCAAATCCAGAATCAGTTATTAATGGAATGGAAATAATAATTCCAGAAAAAGGATATAATGAGTCGCGAAATTATACTGTATCAACTGCATCAATTACAGATCATAAATTTGGGAAATATTTTAATCCAGTTACACCAATTATATCTATTAAAAATGGAGGCGGATATTCTGAAATGCCCATATCGGTTAAAGTCCCGGTTAATATGAATAATAATGAATTTCTTATGGGATTTTTATACGATGAAATTTCTGGTAAATTAGAAGCTCTTCCGGTAATCGAACTAAATGACTCTTACATAATTGTTGAAACAAGACATTTTGATTTATCAAATATTACATCCAGCAAATCGCTTGAAAAATCATCAGACTTAATTAGTCTAGGCAATTTAGTTATTTCATCAATTGAAGAAAGTGTTCTTTCTGGTCAGACTGTAATTAATACTGGTTTTACACCCGGTACAGATGATTGGGAATTTATAAATTTTGGTTCACATATTTCTCCCGGTGGTCATTGTGCAGGACAAAGTATTACCGCTATGTGGTATTATTATGAAAAAAAATTAGGCGGAGAAGCAGGACTCTTTCATCATTTTGATAAAGTAAATGATAGTGAGAAACCACACTTACTTTGGGAAGATAATCCTCTAGGTTATCGTTTAGCCTCTTCAGTGCAAGAAGATGCGGTTTGGAAAAGTTGGTGGTCAGATGTACAAACCGATATTGCCGACGACCTAGTATGGAAAACATTTATTACTTCCATGTTAATTACCGGAAATCCTCAGTTTGTAGGAATAAGGAACACCAATGTTGGAGGCGGACATGCACTAGTAGCTTACAAAATTGATGTTACGGGGGGCAAACTTTACGTTGCTGATCCAAATTATCCAGGAAATCGATCAATAAATGGTGTTAGCTCTATTAGAATAATAGACTATCAAAACAATGTTTTTTTACCTTATCCATCTTTTGCCAAAGTTGGTGATCCAGGAAAGGAATATGATCAAATAAGATTTTATGCTACCAATACATTTTTCAATTGGGAAAAAGTAGGAGAACGATATTTAGAGTTTGAAAACAAAACAATTGGTAATGATAGATTTCCGAACTATACAATATATGCTAAAACAAGTGGCAGCGATATTTCGATTACCGATGGAATGACCGTAACTTATGAAACACTTGAATTATATTGTCATATTCCAAGCATAAATTATTATTACGGTGATTTAAATGGAACTCAATACTTTAAAGTTTACGATAGTGATGGGAATTTATTGGCAGTTCCATCTTCAAATGGAATAGCTAGTTTAAAGTTAAATCCGGGTGAAAATAAATTAGGTATTTATGTTTGTGCTGCAACTAAAGAGAGTGTTGCTAAATATTGTGATTTTAAGGAAGTAACAATATTTTATGAGGGTGAAAATTTAAATGGAATGCCCTGCCCCAACAAACCTACGGTTACTTATGAAGGCAAAATTTATAATACAGTTCAGATTGGGAACCAGTGTTGGATCAAAGAAAACCTTGATGTTGGTAAAATGCTTATTTATGATACTAAAACAAATACTTTTGAAAAAGCAAATGACAATGGCATAGTTGAAAAATATTGTTATAAGAATGATGAAGATAATTGTGATAAGTATGGCGGATTATATGAATGGAAAGAGTTAATGCAATATAATGAAACAGAAGGATCACAAGGAATTTGCCCAGATGGATGGCATATACCTACAAAAGAAGATTATTCTACTTTGAATTCTTTTGTTAATTCGGAAAGTAATCCATTAAAAGCTATTGGAGAAGGATCTGGAAATGGCGCTGGAACAAATACAAGCGGATTTTCTGCTCTACTTTCAGGAAGGAAACATCCTTATAATACTGATAGTGATAATTCTTATTTCTTGTCACTTAATCATAATGCTTATTTTTGGACTTCTTCAAAACCAGATGGAGTTCCTGCAATAATGTACTTAGACGATTTTCAGAATATTATTTTATTTTCAGAAGGTGAATCAACTAAAGAAGGATTAAGTATAAGATGCATTTTAGATGAAGGAACTAGTAATCAACCTCCACAAATACCATCAAATCCAAACCCACAAGCAGGAGCAACTGACATACCAATTGCTACTTCACTATCCTGGTCTTGCAGCGATCCGGAAGAAGATCCGATTACATTTGACATATATTTTGGAGAAATCAGCAATCCTCCATTAGTTCAGAGCGATCAAATGAGTAAAACATATAATCCGGGAACATTAAAAGAGGGCACTAAATATTACTGGAAAGTTATTGCTAAAGATAATCAAGGTAATTCAATTAGCAGTCCAGTTTGGGAATTTACAACAACTGATGGAGGTGAAAGTTTTGGTGAACCTTGCCCAGATATTCCTACTGTAACTTATTCTGGAAAAACTTACAATACAGTTAAAATTGGTGACCAATGTTGGTTAAGAGAGAATCTAAATTTGGGAACATTTATTGCACAAGATGTTGAATCCATCAATAATGGGACTATAGAGAAATATTGCTATGATAATGATGAAGCAAACTGTGAAACTTATGGAGGTTTATATCAATGGGAAGAAGCAATGCAATATGTCACGACAGAAGCGGCACAAGGTATTTGCCCAGATGGATGGCATATTCCAACTTTCAATGAATTTTTAACTTTAAAAAACGAAGTCAACAGTGAATCAAATTCATTAAAAGCAATTGGGGAAGGTTACGGAAGTTATGCTGGAACAAACATTAGTGGATTTTCTGCTATATTGGCTGGACATCGAAAACTTTATAATGGTGGATTTGAAAACCTTACTTTCAGTACATTTATGTGGAGTTCTACTCAAGTGAGTGATACAAAAGCATATCAACAATATCTTTTTTATAATACTAACTATATTGATTATAGTGATGACAATAAGGGATATGGATATAGTATACGCTGTTTGAAAGATTGAGGGGAAAAAGTAGAAAGGATGAAACTTAAAAAAGAAAACGAAGAAACGATATATATAATGGGATAAAATAAACCTCCGAATTTGTTATTTGACCCTCTAATCTCAGGGCAACTTTCGAATTATAAAACACAAAGAAGTTGAAAAATCTTTGTAAGAGTTTCGATTTATTTCTTAAATATTAATTCGAGGACAAATATAAAAAGTGTAGCGCGTACGGGATTCGAACCCGTGATCTCCGCCTTGAGAGGGCGGCGTCCTAAGCCACTAGACGAACGCGCCAAAATTGTTTCCTACAAATATATTAAATTCACTGCTAAAATAATTAAGAATAATTTTAATTTATGAATTCATTACCACTTAGTTGGTCAATAATAAAAAGTAAAAAATCTGACCATATTATAATAGATAAATGGAATCTGCGATGGCATGCGATAAATTTCTCACCTTGTTCAGATTATAAAATTTATTTTGACCAATTTGAAGATCCAAATTCTGATATAATTATCAGAGGATGTAACTCTGAATTGGAGAAAGTTATGTCCGGTTATGGCTTTTCTTCAATACAATTTGGTATGGAAGCTGTACTTAAAACTTCAGATGATCATTTTAATAAAAAATCATTAAAAAAATTAATCAAACGAGGAAATAGGCATGGAATAATTGAGAAAATTAAATTTTCGGTAGAAAATAAAACCAAACTCAATGATTTCAAAAAGTTCACATCTCATTCTAACGAACCTCAGCTTAAAAATTTGTTCCAAACTGAGTTTAGTGAAGAAAACTATCTTTATGTATTTAAGAAATTCACTGATGATTGGCTCGGTGCAATTTTAATTTCTCAAAATAGTAATGAGAAACTTCATGCAGAATTAATTTTGCGTCACTCAAATGCACCTGTAGGGATTATGGAAGCACTTGTTCATTATGTTTTTGAAGAAGCAAAAAGCAATGGATGGAATGAATTGAGCCTAGGAGAAGTTCCATTTAAAATAGAACACCGTTCATTTGATCTAAGATCAAATGCCATTAAATCCGCTGGAAAACTCATTAACTTTGCTTATAATCATAATGGTTTGTATAATTTCAAAAACAAGTTTCAGCCAAGATGGGAAAACTTATATATTTGTAGTTCATCAAAACTTCGAATTAAACATATCTTATTTATATTATTTTATTCAAATTTTCACAAACTATTAGCTCACAAATTATTTTATATCATAAAAAAATATATTGTTTGGTTTTTTGATAAAAACTTTAGAATTTTTATTCCAAAGCAACTTGACTTTAATAAGACCTAGTTGTAATTTTTATGCCATAAAATAAAGGAACTATGTTAACAGAATTTGGTAAAATTTTCGTCTTTATGATTCTCGCTGGTGCCTTTGTTGGCATTGCGTTTTTTGCCTCTATGTTAATCAGACCAAAGCGACCTTCTTACGAAAAAAATCTAATATACGAATGCGGTGAAAATCCTGAAGGATCACCCTGGGTAAAGTTTAATATTAGGTTTTATGTTGTAGCACTTATTTTCCTAATTTTTGACGTTGAAATTGTGTTACTATTTCCCTGGGCATTAACATACAAAACATTTGGTTTTTACGGATTTGTTGTAGGTGCAATATTTTTACTTATACTCTTTTTAGGCATGGCTTATGAATGGCGCAAAGGTGATCTTGAATGGGCACGACCAAAAATTGATCAATTAGACTTAAAAAAATTATTAAAGAAAAAAGAAGAACCTGTTTCTTCTTAAAATGTAGAAAGCGAATATATGGGATTACTGGATCAAGAGTTTAGCGACAGCAATATTGTAATTGCTAAATCAGAAGATTTGTTAAACTGGGCCCGTCTTTCTTCTATTTGGCAGCTAAGTTTTGGTCTTGCATGCTGTGCAATTGAAATGATGGCAACTTCTGCATCTCATTATGATTTTGATAGATTTGGTGTAATTCCACGACCTTCCCCAAGGCAAGCTGATGTTATTTTAATTTCGGGGACTGTAACTTTGAAAATGGCAACAAGAATTAAGAGACTTTACGAACAAATGCCCGAACCAAAGTATATTATTTCAATGGGAAGTTGTGCAAATTGCGGCGGTCCATATTGGGAACATGGTTACCATGTTCTAAAGGGTATTGATAGAGTTATTCCGGTTGATGTTTATGTACCGGGTTGCCCTCCAAGACCCGAAGCATTGCTAGAAGGTCTTCTTAAACTTCAGGAAAAAATCAGAAACGAACGAATGAGAAAGACTGCATGACTGTTGAAGAAATTCTACAAAAATTGAAAGATAAATTTCCTGATTTTGAATTTATCTTGGATAATGAACTTCCCGTTGAACCTTATATTGTTGTACCTCCAATTGGAATTAAATAAAATTTGTGAATTTTTAAGAGATGATGAGGAATTATTATTTGATTCCCTTATGAATCTTTCAGGTGTTGATGATAATAATGCACAAAAGATTAAAGATGAAGAAGGTAATGAAAAAGTTGAGGGAAGAACTTTAAGTGTCTATTATCATCTTCATTCCATGAAATTTAATCATAAAGTTGTCTATAAAAGTTTCACTCCAAATTGAAAAACCAGAAGTCGAATCAGTTGAATCAATTTGGAAATGTGCTGATTGGCATGAAAGAGAAGCTTACGATATGTTTGGAATAATTTTTCTCAATCATCCAAATCTTATAAGAATTTTAATGCCTTACGACTGGGAAGAAGGAAGTTATCCCTTAAGAAAAGATTTTGAAATCACCTGAATTTTATAACGGAATGAAGATACCTTACTAGAATGGCGATAAAAACTGAAGAAATGGTATTAAATATGGGTCCTCAACACCCTTCTACACATGGGGTTTTGAGATTAGAAGCTAAAACTAGAGGGCGAATTAGTTCTTGATGTAAAACCTCATATTGGATATCTCCATAGATGTTTTGAAAAACATTGTGAAGCAATGACTTATCCTCAAGTTGTTCCTTATACAGACAGAATGGATTATCTTGCTTCTATGTCCAATAATTTTGGTTATGCAGTTGCTGTTGAAAGTTTAATGGGAATCAAGGTTAACGAGAGAGTTGAATATATACGTGTAATAATGGCAGAACTTCAAAGAATTGCATCTCATATGGTTGCTCTAGGAACTTACGGAGTTGATATTGGAGCTTTACACCATTTTTATTTCTTTTTGCCGAAAGAGAAAAAATTCTTAACTCTTATTTGAAGAAACTTGTGGTGCAAGACTACTCTATAATTATATTTGGGTTGGCGGTTTATCTCATGATATTCATCCCGATTTTGTAAGAAAAACAAAACAATTTGTTAATGATTTCAAACCTAGAATATGATGAATTGAATAATCTTCTTTCTCATAATAAAATTTTTGTTGAAAGAACTGCAAATATTGGAATATTACCAGCTGATGTTGCTATAAATTATGGTATTACTGGGCCAATTTAAGAGCAAGCGGTGTTAAATGGGATTTAAGAAAAAATGATCCCTATTCAATTTATGATAGATTTGATTTTGATATTCCAGTGGGTGAAGGACTTTATGGAACTGTCGGTGATAGCTGGGATAGATATTATGTAAGAGTTTTGGAAATGGAACAAAGTCTAAGAATAATTGAACAAGCAATTGATAACATTCCAGATGGTGATGTTCAAGAAGCAGTTCCAAAAAGAGTTAAACCACCTAAAGGTTCAATTTATTCACGAGTTGAAAATCCGAAAGGTGAACTTGGATATTTTATTATTAGTGATGGTTCAGTAAATCCGTTTAGAGTAAAAGTTAGAGCTCCTTCTTTTGTTAATATGGAAGTATTTAACGAGCTCTGCAAAGGTCATTTTGTAGCAGATGTTATTACAATTTTAGGAAGCATTGATGTTGTTTTAGGAGAAATTGACAGATAATGTATGATTTTCTATGTAAATATTTTCGGTAAGTCACATTGTAGCGTTTTTTGTTGCTGCAGCGCTTCCTTTATTTCTATTCATCTTACCTTATGCTTTAATTGCTGTTCTAGCAGAAAGAAAAGTTTCTGCACATATGCAAGATAGACTTGGTCCAATGAGGACGGGTTATCATGGTATTTTTCAAACTGTTGCTGATATTTTAAAACTTAATACAAAAAGAAAATATTAGATCTTCAGCCACTGATAAAGTATTATTTAATATAGCACCATATTTAGTTTTTATAGGTAGTTTTGCTGCTTTTGCGGTCATTCCTTTTTCAAGCTGGTTTATTGGAAGTTCAATTGATATTGGGCTTTTCTTACTTCTTGGCAATTTCAAGTTTGGTTGTTGCAGGAATTCTAATGGGTGGATGGTCATCAAATAATAAATATTCGTTACTTGGTGCAATGAGATCAGTATCTCAAATTATTAGTTATGAAATTCCAACTGCAATAATTGTCTTAACCATGGTAATGATAACTGGAACCTTAAATTTAGATACAATTACTCAATCAGCAGACCTCAAGTTTTTGGAATTGGAATATATTTGGCGGTGCTGCATTTGGATTGCAAAATTCCTACTGATTCCACTTAATGTTTGCATGCATTTATTATAATTTTTATATCAGCACTTTAGCAGAAGTAAACAGAACTCCATTTGATATTCCAGAAGCTGAATCTGAATTAGTATCCGGATTTTTCACTGAATATTCAGGAATGAAGTTTGCAATGTTCTTTTTAGCAGAATATGCAAATATGCTTGCAGTATCCTTCTTAATTACTAGTCTTATTTTTTGGCGGATATCATTCTCCCTTTGGATATTTAGGAAATACTCTTGGTATTGAATGGATTAGTTCCATTTGAACAATTTTTATGGTTTGCTACAAAAGGTTTAACATTTGTTCTTATTCAAATGTGGTTAAGATGGACATTACCAAGATTAAGAGTTGATCAGTTAATGACAGTTTGCTGGAAATATTTAATCCCATATTCTGATTGCAATTTTATTATTAGTAGGACTTATAACTTTAATATAAAATGAAACAATACTTTAAAAATACATACGATGCAATCTGGACAGTATTAGTCGGAATGAAAATTACTTTTAGGCATTTATTTTATCCATCAGTAACAATTCAATATCCAGATGTAAAGCCTAATATGCCGGAAAGAGCTAGAAACAGATTATTTGTTAATATGGATGACTGCATTGGCTGTGATCAATGTGCAAGAGCATGTCCGGTAAATTGTATTCATATTGAAACACTTAAATCAACTCCAGATGATAGTCCAGGTGAAACTTCTCAAGGGAAAAAGAAAGCTCTTTGGGTTACAAAATTTGATATTGATATTGCTAAATGCTGTTTCTGTTCCCTTTGTGTATATCCATGTCCTACAGAATGTATTGAAATGACTAAGGTTTATGAATTTTCTGAATTTGAAAGAAATGACTTAGTATACAATTTTGCTACTCTCACAAATGAAGAAATTGAAGATAAACAGAAAAAATTTGAAGAATTTACAGCTCAAAAAGAAGCAGAAAAATTAGCAGCTGCAAAAGCTAAAGCTGAAAAGGCAAAACAGATGCAGCAAAAAAAAATATTGAAAAAGAAGATGATTCAGAAAGTAAATCAGAGTAAATTATATTTATGGGATTATACGATTTAATATTTTATTTATTTGCGGCAATCACAATTGTCTCTGGAATTATTGTAGTTAATTCCAAGAATATTGTTCATGCCGCATTTAGTAATGCTCTTAACTTTTTTTGGTGTTGCAGGTATTTATGTTCTACTTGGTGCAGATTTTCTGGCAGTTGTCCAAATTATGGTTTACGTTGGTGGAATTTTAATACTATTATTATTTGGTGTTATGTTAACAAATAAAATTACAAATGTTGAAATTCGATCTGGCTCAATTCAAGTTATTCCAGCAATTATTGGACTTGCAGTTTTTGCTGCAATTTTATTTTGAATAATGACCTCAACCAATTGGAAAAGTGAGCAGTTTGATATACCTTTTACCACAACATATCGAAATTGGTGAAGTTTTATTGAGCGAATATGTTCTTAATTTTTGAATTATTAGGAATACTATTATTAATAGCACTAATAGGTGCTGCTTCTATTGCAAGAAGAGATAAGGAATAAATTACTTGGAAGTTGGATTAAATCATTTTTTAGCTGTTAGTGTTGCATTATTTTCATTAGGGCTCTACGGTGTTGTTACAAGAAAAAATGCTGTTATGGTACTTGATGGGTGATTGAGCTTATTCTTAACTCAGCAAACATAAATTTTGTTGCATTTTCACGATTTCGGCAATTTTGGAATTAATGGTCAGATTTATGCATCTATTTGTAATCATTTTAGCTGCAGCAGAAGCTGCAATAGCACTGGCAATTGTACTTAATATTTATAAAACATTTGCAAATGTTAATATTGATGAAATTAATAATCTAAAAGAATAATTTATGAGTGAAATTGCTAATATAAATATTTCCTTATTGATCTTACTATTACCTTTGGTTGGATTTATAATTGTACTTTTCCTTGGTAAGAGATTTCCAAAAATTTATTTGGCAGAAGTTGGAATATTAATTCTTGCATTTATTTTATCTCTGGTGGTTGGATTCTCAAAACTTACAACTTACATCGATCAGGATATTCTATTCTCTTTCACATGGATAAATTTTGGCAATGTTCCCAATATCGGACCATTAACAATTGATCTTGGAATTAAGATTGATAATCTAACTGTAATAATGCTATTTGTGGTTAATTTAATTAGTATGCTTGTTCATATCTATTCTATTGCCTACATGAAAGGAGATAAACGATACACAAGATATTTTGCCTATTTAGGTATTTTTACCTTTTCAATGCTAGGCATTGTTCTTACTGATAACTTATTAATGATGTATATTTTCTGGGAGTTAGTCGGATTATCTTCTTATTTACTTATTGGTTTTTGGTACGAGAAAAAATCTGCTGCTGACGCGGGCAAAAAAGCTTTCCTTACTAACCGTGTCGGTGATTTAGGAATGTTCATTGGAATTTTGATTTTATTCACAAGTTATAAATCATTTTCATTCGACTATATTTATAGTCAGATGGCAAGTGGAATTCTTCCGTTTGGAAGTGAAGCATGGTTAACAGCTGCTGGAATTCTCGTTTTCATGGGTGCAGTTGGTAAATCAGCTCAGTTTCCACTTCATGTTTGGTTGCCGGATGCAATGGAAGGTCCTACTCCGGTAAGTGCACTTATTCATGCAGCGACAATGGTTGCTGCCGGTGTATTCTTGGTTGCCAGAATTTTTGTAATGTTAACTGCAGATGCAATGTTGGTGATTGCTGTTGTTGGTGCAGTTACTTCCCTTTTTGCCGCAACTATTGCAATTACACAAAATGATATTAAGAAAGTTTTAGCATACTCAACAGTTAGTCAACTGGGCTATATGGTAATGTCACTAGGAGTTGGGGCTTATACATTTGCTTTATTCCATCTTGTTACACATGCATTCTTTAAAGCTTGTCTATTTTTAGGTTCAGGTTCAGTTATTCATGGAATGCATCATGAACAAGATATTAGAGAGATGGGTGGATTGAAAAAGAAAATGCCCTTGACATACTGGACATTCTTAATCTCCACGCTTGCAATTTCCGGTATTCCACTTACTTCAGGATTCTTGAGCAAAGACGGGATTTTAGCTGGTACTCTTGCATTTGGTGAATTAACAGGTCATTGGCTAATTCCAATTATGGGTTTCACTGTTGCTTTTATGACAGCATTCTATATGTTTAGATTGGTGATTTTAACATTTCATGGTGAGCCAAAAAACAAAGAAAAATTTGATCATGCACATGAATCACCTTTTGTTATGGTAATGCCATTAGTTGTCTTGAGCGTGCTTTCAATATTTATCTGGTATACACCAAATCCTCTGTCACCTGATGCAGGATGGTTTGCAAGCGAATGGATCACAACACCTCAAACAGTAGTGCCCGAAACTTCACGATTTGATTTTATGATAAATGAAAATGTGCAGCATTCTACTTCCCAAACTGCCATCATACATTCTGAAAAATATGAACATGCAATGCATTGTGTACACTACCCTGCAATGATTTTATCATTAGTCTTAGCAGGCTTAGGAATTTTACTTGCTTTTGTAATTTATCAATGGAAGAAAGTATCAGCAGATAATTTAGCAGATAAATTGAAAGGTCTTTATAAAGGATCACTTAATAAATGGTATGTTGATGAATTTTATAGTGCTTCATTTATTGGAGGTACTTTAGGGCTAGGGAACATATTGAACTGGTTCGATAAATACATTGTTGATGGAATTGTCAACGGATCAGCCACTTTTACAAGAGTATTTTCAAAGATAAGTGGATATTTTGATGACATATATTGTTGATGGCTTTGTTAATGCAACAGCTTTTTTAAGTGGTTTTATTGGATTAAACTTTAAGAGATTACAAACCGGAAAGGTTCAAACATACTTGGTGCTGGTTATTTTTTCAGTGATAATATTATTTTTCATTATTGGACCTTTTTAGAAAATAAAATTTAAAAATATAGGGTAACTTATTATAATGAATGAATTTCCTATTTTATCTTTACTTACTTTTCTGCCTGTCTTAGGGATGGTCATCATTCTCTTTATGCCGGGCAAGATGGTTAAGGAAATAAAAATCACTTCTCTTGTAATTACATTCCTCCAAATTGTTTTAGCTTTTATTTTGCTCGGTAATTTTGATTACTCCGCCGGAGGAATTTATGAAGCAAGTTCATTTCAATTTATTGAAAAGTGGAGATGGATTGAGATCACTGGTCTATCCTGGATTGGAACAATAAAAGTGGATTATTTCCTAGGGGCAGACGGAATAAGCGTTCCAATGATTTTACTTACTGCAATTGTTTCTTTCATTGCTTCAATTTCATCATGGAATATTAGTAAATCCGTTAAAGGTTATTTTGCTTTATTCTTATTATTAGATACCGGAATGATGGGTGTATTTGTTTCCTTGGATTTCTTCCTATTCTACGTATTTCTGGGAATTGATGCTTCTGCCAATGTACTTCTTAATTGGAATTTGGGGTGGACCAAGAAAAGAATATGCTGCAATTAAGTTTTTTATTTACACGCTTTTAGGAAGTGTGTTTATGTTGCTGGTGATGATTGCTTTATACTTTAGTGCTAGTGAGACATTAGCAGATGGTAGAAGTGTATTTACTTTTAATCTGTTAGCTTTAATGGATCCAACAAATTATACTGATAATGGAATACTTTCCCCATTAAATCCAAATAATTATAGATTTATCGCTTACATTGCCTTATTTATCGGCTTTGCAATAAAAATACCAATGTTTCCGTTCCATACATGGCTGCCTGATGCTCACGTTGAAGCACCAACCCCAATTAGTGTAATTCTTGCAGGTGTTTTACTTAAAATGGGAACTTATGGAATTCTAAGAATCAGTTATCCTATTTTTCCTGAAATCACTCAACAACTTGCTTATTACATTGCTCTGTTTGGTGTAATAAATATTATCTATGGCGCTTTAGTTGCACTCGCTCAAAAAGATTTCAAAAAGCTTATCGCTTATTCTTCCGTTTCTCACATGGGATATGTCCTTCTTGGAATGGCATCAATGAGTACAACAGGTATTACAGGTGCAATTTTCCAAATGTTTAATCATGGTACAATTACAGCAATGCTCTTCTTGATTGTGGGTGTTCTTTATGATAGAGCTCATACAAGAGAGATAAATGGATTTGGCGGACTAGCCAACAAGATGCCGATTTATACAGGTTTTGTTACAGTTGCATTTTTCGCAGCAATTGGGCTGCCCAGTTTAAGCGGATTTATTTCAGAAGCATTAGTTTTTGTAGGTGCATTTGGTGTTCAAGAAATTAGAATCTTAACAATGATTGGAACTCTTGGGAATTCTTATTAGGAGCTGCTTATATGCTTTGGACTCTTCAAAGAATTTTCTTTGGTGAATTTAATGAAAAATGGGAAGATGTTCTTGACGATATAAATTTTAGGGAATATGCAATGCTAGTTCCTTTAACAATAATAATTATCTTCTTAGGAATTTATCCATCAGCAATGTTAGATATTATGAATAGTTCTGTAAATACATTGGTTGAATTCATTACAACTAACGCTGAAAGTATCAGAATTAGTGGTAATGTAAATTTAATTATTCATCTAGAATATTGAAAATATAATGTTAGAAAATTTATTGAAAGATATGTCCTTGATAGTACCTGAAATTATTGTTTCGGCTACTTTGTTACTCATTGTTCTATTTGATTTGATTTACTCGATAAAGATAAAACAATCATTCCATATATTGGTCTTATCGGATTATTTGCTGCATTATATTATTCAATCAGCAATATCGGCTATTCAATCTCATGCTTTTATTATAGGTAATACCGGCAATGAATTTGGACTACTTTCACTATCGATGCATTTGGGTCTTATTTTAGAATTATTATTCTTATTACGTCAATTCTAATTATATTCTTCTCAAAAGCTTCTAGTGAGATAAATGCGATATTTGATAGAAGTGGTGAGTATTATACCCTTTTATTCGGTATGATACTTGGAATGATGTTCATGGTGTCTGCCTCCGATTTGATAATGATTTATATATCTGTTGAATTGCTTTCACTTTCCTCTTATGTTTTAGCTGGATTTACAAAATTAAGAGATAGAAATTCGGAAGCTGCTCTTAAAATATTTAATTTACGGCGCTGCCTCATCCGGACTAATGCTATTTGGGATATCGATAATATATGGATTAACTGGAGCAACAAATCTATTTGTAATAAATGATAGCACTTCAATTTGCTGATGTTAATTCGCTTGCATATTCTTTTGGTTTAATTTTAATCTTTGCCGGAATAGGATTTAAGATTTCTGCGGCACCATTTCATTTTTGGACACCGGATGTCTACGAAGGTGCTCCAATTTCAATTACCGCTTTTCTTTCTGTAGCCAGTAAGGCTGCTGGTTTTGCATTATTAATAAGATTTATTAAATCAACTTTCTTGATTAACAATGTTGAAGGTACATGGATCCTTATTACAAGGATTTGATTGGCAGACATTTATTATTATAATCTCAATTCTTACAATGACTTTGGGTAATTTTGCGGCAATTATGGCAAGATAATATTAAAAGAATGTTGGCGTATTCGAGTATTGCGCATGCCGGCTATATGCTATTGGGAATTGCTGTACTTATCAGATCAAGGTTTGCTTGCTGTAATGATATACTTTCTTGTTTATCTGTTAATGAATATTGGTGCATTCTATATCGTAATGATTAATTGCAAATAAAATTGGTTCTGAAGACATTAACGATTACAATAAACTTGGTTATGCTTCCCCATTCTTAGGAGTTTCATTAACAATATTCTTAATCTCACTAACTGGACTTCCCCCAACAGCAGGATTTATTTCGAAACTTTATATCTTCATATCGCTCATTGATGCACAAATGATTGTTGTTGCAGTTATTGCCTGTACTTAATAGTGTTGTTTCACTTTATTATTACATCAGAGTCCTTAAGCATATGTTCATCAATGAGGCTGAAGGTGAAGTACCGCAAATAAAAATATCTGCAAATGATATTGTCTTTATTCTAATTTTACTAATTCCAACATTAGTTTTAGGATTATACTTTTCACCGATGGTTGATTTTGCACAAAGCTGCTTATCAATGTTAACTAACTAATTTAATAAAACTTGTTCAATTGTTTACTTAATAACTTTATTATTTTAATACGATAATTTTAGTCCTATATAAATGATAAAAATATCTAAATCGGTAGAATATTCTTTACTTAGCTTTAAATTATATCTCAGATAATGAAAATTTTGCTAATATTAAGTAGTAGAAAAATTTCAAATGAATCTAAATATTCCTTATGATTTGCTTTCAAAATTATTACAGAAACTTAGTAAAAAATGGAATATTATTAAATCGCAGCAAGGTAAATATGGCGGTTATAATCTATTAGTTTCTGCCAATAAGATTTATCTATTTAAAAATTATTGAAGCTTTAGATGAAAATGTTCAACTTACTAATTGTACATTTGAAAATGCAAGTATCTGAAGATTGTTGAAGAATTAATGACTGTTGCATTCGATCCCCTTTTTGTAATTTACAAAATAGAATAAATGATATGTTTCGATACAATTACACTTAATGAATTAACTAATTAAAAGAGAAAAAATGAAACATCTTGAACATTTAATTGATGAACAAAAAAGTATTTTTTAATTATATGAATGAGAATTATACAATATTTCAATACTCAAATTTATTTTTCCGAGATCTACAATATGCAATTATGTCATATTTTGAAATGAAAGAAAAACCGATAAAATATGCAAATGCTGAAATAATTATCAAAGAAATTTATTGATAATATGATAAGCAAAGTAATGAACTTACTCAAATTGATCATAAATCATGGAAAATAAATTTTGAGGTAGGATATAAATAAAAAAGTAATTGAAACAGAAGGAGTACAAATGAGTAATTCAACAGAGACACAGAGTTCAACTATTAGTAATTACTGAAAAAGCCTTAAACAGATTAAACAAATTATGACTGAAAACAATATCCCGAAAGATTATTCACTTACGAGATTAGTGTAAAAGGTGGTGGATGTTCAGGTTTCACCTATAATCTTAGGATTTGATGGTGATGAAAAAGATGGTGATACTTATTTTCAAAATGATGGATTTAAAATTGTTGTTGATGGAAAAAGTTTATTCTATTTGATGGGAATGGAGTTAGATTTTAGTGATGGTTTAAATGGAAAAGGATTTATTTTTAATAACCCAAACGCTACTAAAACATGCGGTTGCGGTGAATCATTTGGAGTTTAATTATGAAAAGAAGAAAATTTTTATATAGTATTGGAATGGTTCTACCATTTACCATTCTTATCAAAAAATAATTTATTATTCAATAATAATAATAACAGGAGAGATACTATGAGTAAATTTGAATTACCGAGCATTGCCATATGCTTATAATGCACTTGAATCAAATATTGATGCAAGAACAATGGAAATTCACCATAGCAAACATCATAATGGTTATGTAAATAACTTAAATGCAGCAGTTGAAGGAACTGATTTAGCAGGAAAATCTTTAGAAGAATTACTAACTAATGTTTCTACACTATCCCCTGCAGTTAGAAATAATGGCGGTGGACATTTTAATCATTCATTGTTCTGGACAGTTATGGGTCCAAACAAAGGCGGTACTCCAAAAGGTGATTTAGCTGATGCAATTAACTCAACATTTGGTTCTTTTGATTCATTTAAGGAACAATTTTCAAAAGCTGCAGCAACAAGATTCGGATCAGGTTGGGCATGGTTAGTTGTGAGCTAATGGTAAATTAGTTGTAACTTCAACACCTAATCAAGATAATCCTTTAATGGATGTTGCTGATGTAAAAGGCACTCCAATTTTAGGGACTTGATGTTTGGGAGCACGCTTATTATCTAAATTATCAGAATAGAAGACCAGACTACATTAGTGCATTTTGGAATGTTGTTAATTGGGATGCCGTATGCAGAAAGATTTAAGTCAGCAAAATAAAGTAAAATATAATTATCTGAAATTTAAAACAAAAAAAGGCTTTAAGTAATATATCTTAAAGCCTTTTTTTATAATAATTTATCAACTTGTATCTAAAAGTGTTTATTTGATATTTTTAATCTATTTATTGAACGTTTCAAGGCTAATTCAGCTCTAAAATCATCAATATTTCAGCTTGTGTTCTTTTTCTTAATCTTTCTTTAGCTCTTCTTTTTGCTTCTTCAGCACGTTTAATATCAATTCTGATCAGCTCGTTCAAATGATTCCGCTAAAATAATAATATTGTTATTAGAGACTTCAATTGTGCCCCCACTTGTTGCAAAGTGAACAGTTTTGTTATCCTTGCTTCCACAATTTTTATTTCTCCAATTTCAAGTGAACTTATTATGGGAGCATGATTATAAAGGACTTGGAAATTACCATTTGTCCCAGGAACAGTTACAGAAGCTAACATTTCCCTTAAATCCAACTTTACTAGGAGTAATTATTTCTAAATATAATTCACTCATAATTATTTCATATTTTTAGCTTTTTCAACAGCTTCTTCAATAGTGCCAACATACATAAATGCCATTTCTGGTAAACTATCATGTTTGCCTTCAAGAATTTCTTTAAAACTTCTAATAGTATCTTCTAATTTTACATATTTCCCTGGAAAACCAGTAAATTGTTCCGCAACACTGAAAGGCTGACTTAAAAATCTTTGAATTCTTCTAGCTCTTCTTACAACAACTTTATCTTCTTCTGATAGTTCATCCATACCTAAGAATATTAATAATATCTTGTAAATCTTTATATGCCTGAAGAACTTCTTTTACCTGACTTGCAATATTGTAATGTTCTTGACCCAAGAATTCCAGGTTCTAGAATTCTCGATGTTGAATCAAGTGGATCAACCGCTGGATAAATTCCTAATTCTGAAATTTGTCTACTTAGCACAGTAGTTGCATCCAAATGAGAAAATGCTGTTGCAGGAGCAGGATCAGTTAAGTCATCTGCAGGAACATAAATCGCTTGTACTGATGTTATAGAACCTTTATCAGTTGAAGTAATTCTTTCCTGAAGTTCACCCATCTCAGAAGCCAAGTTTGGCTGATAACCAACAGCTGAAGGCATTCTACCAAGTAATGCACTCACCTCCGAACCGGCTTGCGTAAAACGGAAAATATTGTCAATAAATAACAAAACATCTCTTTCTTCAACATCCCTAAAGTATTCAGCCATTGTTAATCCAGTTAATCCAACTCTAAGTCTTGCTCCGGGAGGTTCATTCATTTGACCAAAAACTAAAGCGGTTTTATCAAGTACCCCGGATTCCTTCATTTCCCGCCAGAGATCATTTCCTTCTCTTGTTCTTTCACCAACACCAGTAAAAACTGAATATCCACCATGCTGTGATGCAATATTATTAATTAATTCTTGAATAATTACTGTCTTACCAACTCCGGCTCCACCAAACAAACCAGTTTTTCCACCTTTTGAGTAAGGTTCTAGTAAATCAATAACTTTAATTCCAGTTTCAAACATTTCTTGCGAAGTTGAAAGTTTTCAAATTTAGGGGCATGATGATGAATTGGAGCTCTTTGTTTAGTTTTAATTTCGCCTAATTCATCAATTCCTTCACCCAAAACATTAATAAGTCTACCTAAAGTCTCCGGACCAACCGGAACTGAAATTGGTTCACCTGTATCAATTGCTTTCATTCCTCTAACCAAACCATCGGTAATATCCATTGCAACAGTTCGAACTCTATTTTCGCCAAGATGTTGCTGTACTTCTAAAGTAAGATCAGATTTTTCAGCATCATTAAATTCTATTTTTACTGCATTAAAAATTTCAGGTAGTATTCCATCAGCAAAATCAATATCCACAACGGGACCAATTACTTGAACAATTGTTCCTTCGTTAGCTGCCATTTTTCTCCTTTTCGAAATTAAAACAATTTATAAAATTAGGTATTCTTTAATTATTTATCAATTATTCAATTATCAAAACTACTTTAAAACGATCATTTTTTTAGTTTCAATAAACTCTCCAAATCTTAATTGATAATAATATACACCACTAGTAATCTGCCGATTTATCTGCCCAGAGTTAAAATTTACGGTATAATTTCCTGCTGTCAAAGGTTCATTTAATAAATTTGCTACTTCCCTTCCTAGAATATCAAAAACCCTTAATTCTACAATTCCTGCTGATCCCAAATTATCATCCACTGAGGGGATTGAAAATTTTATAGTTGTGGCTGGATTAAAAGGGTTCGGATAATTTTGAAAAAGTTCAAAATCATTGGTCACATTAAAAGGATCTCCTGAAAGACCGGTTAAAGTTTCAACTAAAAAATCTGCATAAACCGGGAGATGATCAGATGAATAATATAGTGCGGTTGCTATTTCGTCTGAGACCTTAGTATTTGGCAGCTCATTTAACCCTCTGTTAAAATGATTGCCATCATTTCCTACCGCAGTGTAAGAACCAGGGATATATGTAAACCCACCGGAATCTCGGACTGCTTGAGAAATTAAAATAAAATCAAATCTATCATCCAAACCACCGGTTGATCCTTCATCCGGTCGATTTGTTGTTCTCGTTGATTGAGTATGAATACCTCTGAAAATACTGCTGTTGTGCCAAGTTGCAATTTTATTGATTGGGTCTAAAAAATATCCAGAAGTACTATTATCGAGTAATTTTTGAAATGCAGGTTCATAGCCTGAGTAAACATTAAAATCTCCAACCATAATGTACTCTGCACCAGTCGGAAGTTTATCTGTTACAGCTCTAAGATTTGTCACCTCAGCCAAACGCTTCTGCTCATTCTCAGATCCATCACTTGCTTTTAAATGTGCTGAATAAATTATCAAAGTATCACTAGTACTTCTATATACCATTGTTAATTGAGAAATGTCTCTTAACGCTGTTTTTATTGGTGTATTATCTAAAAATTCAAATTTACTTTGTTTATAGAATATTGCATTGTCAGTTGTATAGCCATCAATAAATCCGCCGGCACTATAGTTTGTATCTAAAACTTGCTCTAAAAAAAGAGTCACCCCGTAAATACTTTCCATTTCCTGGACAACAAGAATATCAGGGTTAACATGTTCTACAACCTGCTTAAAATAAGGATTTCTTGTAGATGCAATTTTACTCGGATAATTCAGCAGATTATAAGTCATAACCCTAAAACTATCTTGAGCAAAAATTGATGTGATTGTAAAAAGAAAAAATAAAATTGTTTTTTTTATCATAATTAGTCAACTTCTGTAGAGAGAATAAAACGTAGAATTCTGTTATTTCCAGTATCAAGAACGTACAATGTTCTATCATGATATGCGATAGCGTGCGGCGAAGACATAATTTCTGTACCGCCAAAAGATTCTAATTCATCACCAAAGGTATTAAACTTATAAACACTATCTTTCTCAGCGTCTGCAATAAATAAATTATTTGCATCATCAAGAGCCGCATCTTCCGGTTGACCGAATTTGTTAACCTGCATTAAATCAGAGGAGAATGCCCCAAGTTTAGTTCTATACCCTTCAAAATCAGCCGTTCTAAGAAATTCCAGCCATTGAACTTTGAAACTGTTATCCCCAATAAGAGTAAGTATAAAATCTGTACTATTATTATTGAACGAAGTTAATGAGCTTATTTTATTGGCTGAGAGAACTCCGGTTCCTTCAGGTTCCAATCCTGGTATTTTTGTAATTATCATTGAGTCAGATTTTGTAAAACTTAGTTTCAAAATTGAATTATCTCTATCTACTGGATTCGAATTAGAGGGACCTCTTCTTGAAACATATGCTGAATTATCGAAGAAAGTACAAACCCCTGTGTAAAATCTGTCAGTTCTATTAAATGCAAAGGGATCAATTTTAGGATCTTGAGGAAGTAATCTTTTGGTTGGAGCTGAGCTTAAAATGTGACCAGAACTAACCATATCAATTGAGTAAACAGAACTAAATGTTAGATTTTGTCCGCTTATTACTGTATCAAATTCTGCAACTACAAGCAATTCTAACTTGAAATTTTGCGCAAGTGCAATTGGTTGCTTAATTTCTTTAATCCCTAAAATTTGCCCAGCAATATTCATCATTACCAATCTGTTGTTATCAGTATCAGCAACATAAATGAATTGATCTTTACCAAAAATCATATCTTTAGGATTATTAAAGCCGGTCCAATTTGGAGACTGCGGAATATAGACTGTATCACCAATATTATCTATTTTATTTTCCCCCAAAGAAGACGTTGCTTCTTCAATATCAAATTTATCTGTACAAGCAAGAATGCCTAAAAGTATGTAAGCAATCAGCATTAGACTTGATATGATTTTAGCATTACTAAATTTAAATATTTTCATTAATTATAAGCCAAGCATAATTGAAAATCTGTGAGCTGAACCGAGTCTCTCAAAATTTACAAATGAATAATCTAATGTAATTTTAGCAATATCCAGATCAACATTAAAGCCTGCACCAACTGAAAGATCTTGTTCTTCAACATTTATCTTATATCCTCCTCTTAGAAAGAATAATTTATTCCAAGAATACTCGAATCCTGTTGATATATTTTCACTATTGTCATTTGGATGATTAAGCTGAATTGAAGTTGTAACTCTATGATCTTCTGTTTCATAGGGTTCAAATGCAAAACCAATTCTAAACATTGTCGGAGGTGAAAATGATTGCCAATTATCCTGTTTTCTTCCTCCAAATAAAATTACTTCGCCATCTGGAGCCAATTCATTTCCAAAATTTGAAATTGTAACGGCAAATCTGGTAGAACCTAAACCAGTCCAATAGAGAGTACCTAAATCAACCAGAATTCCTCTCATTTTTAATTTGTCAAGAGTCTCTTCAAAATATCTAATTGTAGCACCAAAGCTAAATTGATCGGTCATTTTTCTTGAGTATGTTGCCGATAATGCAAAATCACCAAAAGAAAAATATTCTCCTGTTCCGAAAGGGTTTACCTCAGTAGTTACCTTCATGTCTTCCATGTGCAAAGATGTTAGTGAAATTCCAACAGCATCGTTACTTGAGAGATGATAACTAGCTCCAAAGAAGTCATGATAGATATCAACTACCCAGGTATTATGAGAAAAAATAATTTCATTTTTTTTACTTAAAACCAAACCCGCGGGATTCCAATAAAGTGAAGAAACATCATCTGAAATTGCTACAAATGCATCTCCCATTGCAGTTGCTCTTCCACCGACACCAATTTTAAGGAATTGAGCTGTCGAAATTCCAGCACGCTGTCCACCCAGTGTTGGGAATACCTGTGCCTTAGCTGTAACTAAAGGAATTAGGATTAGTAATATTATAAAAGTTCTTTTCATAATTATGTTATAAAACACAAAATTCAAATGACAAAAATCAAACAAATTAGAATCTTAAACTTACTCCAAACTTTAAATTTCTTCGTGTTAAGTACCTTGCCGGATTATAAGGATAAGGTGACAACGGTGCTTGCAGATCAGGATAATTAGGATCGTTCCAAGAAGATGGAGTTGGATCTCCTGTTTCATATGCCTTGCCGGTTACAGGATTAATAATTGCTGAGTTATTATAATCTAACAGATTATTTATTTCAGCAAAAACTGATAGATTCAATCCACCAAACTTAAAGTACTTCTCAATATTCATATCAATCCAAAACCAATTCTTACCAACCTCTTCTAAAATATTATCTCTATCGTAAGCGTACTCCGGTCTTCCATCAGTATCAAAATTATTAGTAAAAATATATGGAGTATATCTTTTGCCTGATTGATAGAAAATTCTAAAATAAATATTGATGTCATCAAGTATACCATGTCCAAAATCAAATAGAGGTCTATCCTTTTCAATATAAAAATTAAAACTGCTGTTTAGAGTAAATGGTCTATCCCAAGACATGAACTGTTCTTTAATCGATTCATCAAGATCGCCTCTTTGGATGAGCACTCCCTCTTCCGCAGATGAACTTTTACCAGTTATTATAGCATATGAAAGCGAAATCATTCCGTTGAACCAATTGCCAATTCTCTTTTTATATTCTAACTCAACTCCCCGAGATTTTGCGTAATCCAAATTTGCATAAGTTGTAAAAGATTGGGTAGCAAAACGAGCCGAAGTAATTTTTGCAGTCCTGGTTCTTACGTAATCAAATATATCTTTATAATATGCTGTAATTGTTAAGACGTCATTTGTAGTAAATTGGTTTTTTATTCCAAGTTCATAAGCTACTGTTGTTTCCGCATCCAGATTTGGATTGCCAAAACTTTGAAATGATGATTGAGCATTTGTCGGACTAAGTTTAGCATAAACATATTTTGGATTTGGCCATTTGCTAAAATGCCCATATGAGAAAAACAATACCTGGTTATCAGTGACTGGGTGTGAGATACCGAGGCGTGGACTTAACCTAGCTTTAAATCTGTCTCCATTAAACCACTTAAACGTATCCTCTTTATATTGTTTTCTAACTTCATCGGGAATTGTGATAACATCGGGATTATCAACTGCATCATCAACATATTTTCCCGGGAACCAATAATCTAGTCTTAATCCAAAATTAAGAATCATTCCGCTGAAATTGATATTATCTTGTGCATAAAATGAACCTTTTGCCGGATGGACCTTATAAATATTATTGTTCAAACCTAATTCGCCAATCCAAGGTTTATAAATATCAATGACCTGCATTTCTTGAAATATTAAATTGAAGCCTGCTTTGAACTTATTTTTTTCATCAAAGAAACTTGTAATATCACCTTTGAATGAAAACTCATCAATATAATGATCGCGCCAAGTATATGGATTACCGACATCCCAAAAACCATCACCCGGAATTACACCAATTGTATCAGTATCCAAATTGTAATATTCAATCGGAAAGGTTACAATATCCTTCGGCTCCGCATATTCATACCAATATTTACCATTTGCATCAGCTCTTAAGTTAGAGAAAAACTTGTTCAGTTTAACAGTGTAGAATGTACTTGAATTTAATGTATGTGTCCACGAAATAGAATTATAAGTATTATTATGTGTAAAGACATTAGCTTCGTTTAGGTTACTCTGGAAATCGTATTGATAACCAGGACTAGGCTCAACATATTCCAAATTAGATTGAAGAGACTGCGAATTTTGATTAATGCTGACTGATTGATTTAGTGAATAAGACAATTTCATTGTTGGGGTAACTGCATAAGTTAGTTTACCAAGCCAAAACCAGCTATTCTCTGCGCGTGGGGCAAATCTTGTTCCGTGAAAAGTAGATGAATAAAGCTGATCGGCAGTCGGTTTATAATATCCTTGTGTGATTCCATCACTAATCCCCATATAAAAACTGGCAAAGAAAGATATTTTCCCGGGAATTTCCAGACCCAACGAAGGAAGCAAATAATTTGTTATTGGTTCCGGTCCGCTTAAGTTTGCTTCTGCAACATCTAAATTAAAAATATGCGGTGATGATTTATCCCCAAAATTATCTCTTTTATAAGATAATGAACCTGAATAATGCTGACCGCCCTCACGAGTCTTTACATTAATTATTCCAGATGTTGCTTGGCCGTATTCAGCATTGAAGCCTCCTGTAATTACTTCAACTTCTTCAATGGCATTTGCGCTTAATTGAAGACCAAAGCCTGTTCCTGCCAGCGGATCTTGTACCGAAACACCATCTAAAAGAAAAGCATTCTCGTATGATCTTCCCCCTCTAATATGAATTGCATTATCCGATTGAATAACACCAGCTTGCTGAGTAACTAAATCTTTTACATTCTCAATTACAGCAACTTCAATTTCCTCTCTACTAATTGATTTAACACTTTGAGTTTCTTCTGCATCTACAAGTGGCTTTTTCCCTACAACAATTACATCTTGTTCCATTGTAAGAACAGTTTCTTCCATATCAATATTTAAGAGTGTAGATTTATTATCCTGAACTTCAATACCTGTAAAGACTATTTGCTTAAATCCTATAAGAGTTGCTTTTATTGTATATACGCCTGGAGTAATTTTCTCAATAGAATAATTACCATTGAAATCTGAAGCGGCACCGTAGTAAGTACCCTCAATAATTATATTTACACCAGGAAGAGGTTCCTTTAAATTTGCATCTAATACTTTACCCTTTATATTACCTGTATTTTGTGCAAATAAAATAGTCTGAAAGAATAAAAGAAATATCAATATTCGTCTCATAAATTCAGCCCAAATTGATTAACGAATATTTGCTCTAATAAAGCTGAAACATTGCCATTAGCATCACATTGGTGCAGAGGTAGACCAATAAAAAATAAATTTTTTGTCTTATTAATTAATGCAATATTCCCATTAAGTTGTGAACTTGTTAAATCATAAGCTGATTGTGCGGTAATTTCACTAACCTTAAAAGTTCTTACAAAACCAATTGTTGACTGTGTCTCTAAAGTTGGTAAATTCCCTAATTCACTTGCTGGTATAACATTGGCCCCAGGGAATAAAAATGACAAAGGCTTTTTCGAATCAAAAGTTTCAATTGGTAAAAATGATTGAACAACTTGTGTAGAAAATTCAAAGTTAGCAGATGAATCTTGAAAATTCATTGAAAATGCAATTTTCCCACCACTCTGAATATAATTTTGTGTGACTAGATTTGTTAGCTCCAAACTTGGATTAGAACCAGAGTACCAATAGACATACTCAAACAATTTAATCGTATTTTGGAATGTAATATTTTGATAAGGAAACTCAGTATTTTCAATATCTAACTCATCGAATTTATCAGCAGCAAATGAATTAAATTTTTCTCGATAGAAATCGCCTGCTGTTTTTCCACCAATATAGTCATCAATAATCAATAACTCCCCTTTCGGTTTAGCAACGTACCAAGTTCGACCAGTATCGGGCAGTGGTAAAAATTTTGAACTAGCTCCGCTATTATCAACACCACGAATATATATTCTATTGAAATCGTCTAGCCGAAGATTTTTTAATTTTTCATCTAACAACTTATTTTCATCAGCATTGGTAAATATTTTCATCTCCGGTTCAGATGCTTCCAAATCATCAATAATTAAAGATACCAACCGAGTTGTTCCGCTAAGCACAGAATACTCAGTAGTGTCATTTAAAGCGAGATGAATTTGAGTAATAGTTTCATTCCCGTCAAGATCAAATGCATCCCAACCGAGTGTCATAACCGGGAAAGATACTTCAGGTAGAATGCTAATATCATTCCATGTAATTTCGGGAGAAGAATTTTTGATTGGGAATTTTTGCACTGCCGGACTCAGGTCAATTGCACCCAAATCAATGAATGGTTCGTTGGAATCATATATTCCATTTCCATTGAGGTCTGTAAACGGTTCACTTACCAGTTTCATCATTACTTAATCCTAATTGCTCATCATATTTTCCATTTCCGTCATTATCAACAGCTGCAACAAGAAAAGAAAATGAAGTATCAACTGTACCTATTGGTAATGCAAATACTGAATCATTAGATTTAGTAAAGGACCATTCTTCACTAATACCTTGCCACTTAAAAATATAACCTATGACCAAACCATCACTATCATCTCCCCACCAATGCACGTGAAGTTTACTTTTTTGCTGACTTATCCCAGAATCTGGATATAGGAAAAGATGCGTCTCAGGCGGTTGATTTTCAATAGGATTATCTGTGACCGATTCAGTACAGCTTATAAAAATAACAACTGCAGCGGTAATAAATAAATATGTTAATAGGTTCTTTATCATATATTAGTTAAACCTCCAAAGTTTTTAATACCTCGGAGATTTGATAATTAATAATTACTTCAATAAAACTAATTTTTTAGTTTGGTAAAAATCACCTGCACTTAAAGCATAAAAATAAATACCGGAAGAAAGTTCACTTGCATCAAACTGCACTTGATAACTGCCTGGCTGCTTAACTTCATTTACTAATGTATTCACTTCTCTTCCCAACAAGTCGTAAATCTTTAAAGTTACATTGCTGTTAAAACTTGATGCTATATTGGGAATTGAAAAGCTAATTGTTGTTGTTGGGTTAAACGGATTTGGATAATTTTGTGATAAACTATACTCTTCAGGAATTATATTTGACATTTTCCACATCAGTTACATGTCCAACAAAATCATCATTCTTTCTTGGAACTAATTTATAATTACTAAATGAATAAAATAAGATACCAGTAATACTTTCAAAAGTATGCCCGGTTTCTATTCTAGTTCCTGTATTTTCTAATGATGCATCCCAAAAGTTATGAAAATCATGAGTACCGTCTTGCAACTCAAGTCTCATTTGAACATTAGATTCATCTGTAATATAAATTTCACCATAATTTCTGCTTCCTCCAGATCCTTCATCGGGACCATCAACATTACCGTCTGCATTAGCATCAAGTACAGTTACATTTTCGATTTTCACTAATACTCCTTCATAAGATTCCGCAGGTAAAGTTCCACCCGTTAAAGAATTAACCTCAGAAGTAGAAATAATTAATGGTAGTGGAATTTCTAGTCCAGTTCCATTTTGACTTAACTGAACACCCATTATCAAGTGTTCCGATTCTAGTAACACCAAAATTTTCATTAACTATTCCAGTGGCAGTTAGTTTATCACCTCTTCTTACATCATCAGCTTCTGATTCCAAAAATTTGAATTCCACTCCAAGGAGTGGTTCCATCTTGCAAATAAACTTGAGGTCCTATATTAAATCCATCACCTTCTATATCGGTAGTGTCAGCAGTAACAATACCTGAGACTGTAACCTCGTAACCATTATAACCACTAAATCCACTCCCAAATGGTGAATATTGAACATCTTGAATTGTTAGGGGTCTATTGAGTACAAGATAAAAATAACTGTTGTTTGAGTTTGAAGGATTAGTTGATGTTGCATTATCCATTATCTGTTGCAGATACATAATACGTAATTAAAGATGAATCATTTTGTGCAGGGAATTGTTGCACTGTAAATTGAATCTTCAACATTCGTTAATGTCATATCAAGTGAATCAAATGGAGCTTCGTTTACGCTGTAAAAAAGCTTCACATTTTTAACATCCGCTGTAGCGTCAGGATCAACTACTCTTGCAGAAACCGTGACATCTTCAGCAAATCCAACAACACCTTTATCTCTTAAAACATTGGTAATATTTGGAGGACTGACATCACCATATTGGATATCATTTTCATAAACCGGATTAATCATAAACCAGCCATTTTGAATATTTGTTCTTGTTTCAATATACCCGCGAATGTAATCAACTTTAGTTCCTGCTAATGGAGCAGGAGTCCTTCTAAATAGATCTGAAACGTTTCCAACAACAATTGTTGAACCATTTTCGTCAAAAACATTAAATGTATTGTACCCAATAATTCCAGGATCGGTTGCAGTTAAATTCCTAAATTCGACATAAACGCCTTCCCACTTTTCAGCAGTATATTTTGGCAATCCTGACCCTATCTGCACAAGAGAATCCAAGGTTAGTAATACTGGCTTAGGTTTAGTTGTTTGCCCGACAATATTAGAAGCTTCAAAACCAAAAATATTTAATTGAGTAGTTGTAAAATATTCACCGACAACTCCAGTTACACTGATAACTAATCCGGTATCAAGAATGGAAAATGCTGTTGATGCTTCCGGATCTCTAACTAAAATTCCTCCCCATTCAGGATTGTTTTCATCTTGTAAATAAATTGCAGGAGCTCCGGAATGAAGAGTTTCTATACTGTCCGGATTAACTCCCTCATATGTGGGATGCATAACAACTCCAGTAACAGTTACAGTATCACCTTCATAAGCTGATTTGGGCTCGCTATTTAAACTGCCGTAATAATTTAAGGAAGAGTCTGTAGCAAATTGAATATCACGAATTGTAATTTCAGGATATTCTTGTGCTATAATCTGGATGCTAAAAACAATTATTAAAAAAAGTAAGTTGATAACTTTCATAGATATACCTTTTATTTTATTACTAAAAATTTGCCTCTTTTTATGTTTCCACTATATAATATTTTTGACTGTAAAGAGATATAATCCGGTGGCAACTGCCTGATCATTTTCTGTAATTAGATCCCAAGCATGTTCCCCGCCACTCATCTGCTGTTTTCCATCTTTAGAAAAAGTTTCAAACCATCGCAGATCTGATCCATTGCTCTGCTGATCGTGATAGATTCTTCGTACAACATCTCCTGATAAAGTATAAATTGTAATTTCGCATTCAGATGGAAGATTATAAAAATAAATTTTACGTAATCTTTCAGAATTTCCATCCCAGTAAGCACTCCCATAATAGGGATTTGGATAAACACCAATTTCGAACTCCTCATCATCATTCGGAGGTGTTCCGGGAATAACTTTCTTTAAATTTGCTAAAGGACCACTTTCCAAACTTTCTAAATTATTAACAGGGTCTCCTTGATCGAAAGCTGTCACTGAATATATATACTGCCATCCATTTAACTGATTATCAATTTCAAACTTATACCAATATTCTGTATCATCACCTGCAAACTTCATTGGCTCATCTAATTCAATAAATCCAAATCCGGAATTAAAACCAATCTCATTTCCCATGCTGTCAAATTCTGCAATTTTTACCAAAGAAGCATTTATATCTTGTGACTCAGTCAAATCGTAACCTGGATTTGTACGATAGATTCTGTATCCTTCAAAATCTTTAATAGCTGAAATTGGGTCAACTGATTCTTCCGCTCTTTTATCCCAGTAAATAACAACAGACTGATTCTGAGGAATAGCTTTAATTTTGGGCGGAGTTGGTGGTGCCGGCAAAATATATCGTGTAATTTCACCGTCACCGTCTAAGTCTTCGTCCGCATCTAAAATACCGTTTGCATTTTTATCTTCACCATTGTAAGCTCTTAATGCCCAACCAGCATTAGTATAAAACTCTGCACGTTGATCTTTAGTATCGAAACTAGGCAAGTCGGTTCCTGCTTTTTTTGCAGCTACTACTGCAAAACTAATATTTATAGAATCACCTGGAGCGAGTGAATTTTCAATCCCCGCAGAAATTAAAATAGACCTGTTGCTGGGGCTTTTTATATCTTGCGGTTCAATTGCCTCGCCTACTCCAAAACGATTATCACCACCATAAAATCCTAATAGCTTATTAAATCTTTGCAGATCATTTTGAGGTGCAAAAAAGTTTGGATCAGTTGTATTTCTAAATTGCCAGTTAACAAAATTTACTGTATCAATTTCCTTATTTGACCCTAAATATTGAATTCCAATATAGCTGTCTGTAAAGCCGACATCGCCTGCTGCATCAAATTCGTAAGCTATCTTTAATGAGTCATCATAACCATTACCACCTTTATTAAAAAAAGCACTCCCAGTTCTTGGTGATGTAATATTTGTATTTCGAACTACTGTATCGGTCCAAAGACCAATGTGTAAACTATCCAAATACTTATTTGTAGTGTTAGTAATTTGGTAATTCATAATCACAAAAAAATCTGCAAAGGGGAAATTCCAAGCATAAGTCTCTAAATTTACAACAACACCAAGAGGTCTATGATCAACAATTAATTCACCATTATTTAAGTATTTATTTGTATCAACAAATTCCATGACAAAATCTTGATGAGAAATTGCATCGGGATCGAAAAATTTTGAATCAATTAGAGAAGATCTTTCATTAACCAAGCTGCCCGGATTATTTGTAAATTCAAATCCTCCTCCTCTAGCAGAAACCGAGGAAGCATCAACTGCACCTGTTGTAACAAAAGGCCCGATTCTATTACTTTTGTTTTCATCATCACTTATAAATGCACCAATCCATAAACCGCCGTCGAAGAGATGTTCAATTCCGCTACCTAATGGGAATTCGCATGAAGGTTGTTGAGGCCAAAGACTGAATCCGTGTCCGTATGTTCCAAAATTTGTAACAGTTAGACCAATATTTCCAACATTAGTATACTTTGTATTATCATCGTCTAAGGCTTTTTCTAATCTTTGTTGACTTGTTTGAGCAACTGCGCTTAAGTTAATTAGAAAAAATAAAATAGGTAAAAGTTTTTTCATCTATGGATGTCTGTAAAGGGTATTGTAATTCCGAATAATTAACCATTGAGGATTAAAAGAAAAAATCCAGAATTCCCAATAAACAAAATTGGGAACAACAAAGTAATTTTTTACAAGAATTTAATCTTTCAATCACTATAAATCTATAATTAAAGATACTATTATCAATTCAGTTTTTCAATTCAATAAAACATAAAAAAACCCGCACAAATTAATTGCGCGGGTTTTTCGTTAACTAACCAACTTTATGATTCAACAGTAGCTTCTTCAACCATTTCCATTCCTCGTTTAAGCGCTTCTTCATTAAGAGGAATTAAATGATGATATCTTTCCGGAAGTACTTGTTTTAAACCTTCAAGAATATTATTCATTTCCAGAATTGGTTTTTTCTTCAAAAATCCTCCAAGCATAATCATATTCATTATCTTTGTGTTTTTCATTTTAGCAGCTTCTTTTGTCGCATCGATTCCAATAATTTCTATGTCAGTTCTTGTTGGTGGATGAATAACATTGTTTGCTTCATATAGTAAAAATCCGCCGGGTTTTACTGCTTTTTCAAATTTATCAACAGAAGGTTGGTTAAGTGCTATAACTGTATCAAATTTTGAAATTATTGGCGAACTTATTTTTGTGTCACTGACAATAGCAATACAATTTGCAGTTCCACCGCGCATTTCTGGTCCATATGAAGGCATCCAGCTAACTTCTTTCTTCTCAATCATTCCAGAATAGCAAAGGATCATTCCCATTGATAAAACACCTTGGCCGCCAAAACCTGCGATTACAATTTCTTCAGTCATAATTATTTCCTCCTCTCTGGTGTTTTAATGTCTCCAAGCGGATAGAACGGAATCATATTTTCTTCAAGCCAATGATTTGATTCAATCGGAGTCATTTTCCAGTTTGATGGACAATTTGAAACTATTTCTACAAAACAAGTTCCCCCACCTTCTTTTTGAAGTTCAAATCCCTTTTGAATCGCCTTCTTAGCTTTCCTTACATTCCCTGGTTTGTGAACCGATTGTCTGGTTACATATTGTGTCCCGGGAAGTTGAGCTACCAATTCAGTAATTTTTAACGGGGAACCCATTGTGGAAATATCTCTACCAAATGGAGATGTTGTTGATTTCATTCCCTCCAAAGTAGTTGGTGCCATTTGCCCACCAGTCATTCCATAAATTCCATTGTTGATAAAGATGAACAAAATGTTTTCACCTCTATTACAAGTGTGAATTGTTTCACCTGTTCCAATAGCAGCAAGATCACCATCCCCTTGATATGAAAAGACATATTTCTCAGGAAGTACTCTTTTAATTCCTGTAGCAGCAGCTGAAGCACGACCATGGGCAGCTTCCGACATATCAATATTTAAATAATTGTATGCTAGAACAGAGCAGCCAACCGGAGCAACACCAATTGTTTCAGATTGAATTCCCATTTCATCAATAACTTCTGCAATAAGTCTGTGAACTACCCCATGACCACAACCGGGACAGTAATGCATATCAACATCAAGTAAGGTCCCCGGTTTTTCATAAACTATATTTTCAGGTTCAATAATTTCAGTATGTTCTGCTCTTAAAGAGTGTTCGTAATGTTCATCATCTATTAATGCTTTTTCATTCATACGGCAACTCCTACTAATTTTTCTTCTAATACTTTTAGAATTTCTTCAGGATCAGGCACAACGCCACCCATTCTTCCATAAAATTCAACCGGAATTTTTCCATTTACTGCTAAGTCGTACATCTTCAACCATTTGTCCGGCATTCATTTCAACATCTAAAATTCCCCTAACTTTACTTGCATAATTTCCTATTACCTCATAAGGGAATGGGAAAAGAGAAATTGGTCTTAAAATCCCAACCTTGATACCTTTTTCGCGAGCAAGTTGAGCTGCTTTTGTACAAATTCTAGCAACAAGTCCGTAGGCCGTAATAATGAAATCCGCATCATCGCAATTTATTGCTTCATATCTAATTTCGTTTTTTTCAATTTCTCTGTACTTCTTTTGAAGATGAATATTAACTTCCTCCATTTGTTCGGCTTTCAAATGAAGAGATGTTATTGCATTTTTATTTCTGCTTTTTGGTTTACCAGTTATTGCCCAATCTAATTCTTCAAATTTCCGTTCTTGTTGTGGAAATAGTTCAACTTTTTCCATCATTTGACCAAGAGCACCATCTGTGAGTATTAAAACCGGATTACGATATTTAAATGCTAGTTCAAAACCTTCTTTAACAAAATCTGCCATTTCTTGAACTGTTGCCGGAGCAAGTACAATCAATCTGTAATCTCCATGTCCACCACCTTTTACTGATTGGAAATAATCACCTTGTCCAGGTTGAATTGTTCCTAATCCCGGTCCGCCTCTGTTTACATTAACCAGCAGACATGGCAGCTCAGCACATGCTATATAAGAAATTCCTTCCTGCATAAGACTAATTCCCGGCGAAGAGGAAGAAGTCATAATTTTCTTACCCGTCCCTGCAGCGCCATAAACCATATTAATTGAAGCAATTTCACTTTCTGCTTGAAGAATAACCATTCCGGTTCTCTTCTCTGCTTCTCTGCTTAAGTATTCCAAAACTTCTGATTGTGGAGTTATCGGATAACCAAAATATGCATCGCAACCGGCTCTAATTGCAGCTTCTGCTAATGCTTCATTGCCTTTCATTAATTTAAGTTCTTTCATTCGTTCACCTCAATATTCATATCTTGAGAAACATTTTCTATTTTTGCAACCTGTTTCTTACCATCAACTGTTTTTCTATATACAGTAATTCCACCTTCAGGACAAACGAGCGCACAATTTGTACATCCAGTACAATTATCCTGAACTTTAACGATATAGAGGTAACCTTTATTATTAACTTGGCGGGATCTTTCAAGGCTTCCTTGAGAACAAGCCTCAATGCAGAGTTCGCAACCTTTGCATTTTTCGATATCAATAATGATATCACCTTTAACTTTTGCCATAATTACTCCAATTTTTCTTCTTATGAAATAGAATATATAAGTTCTATGCCAAAAATGTTAGGAATTATTCGAAATTAAAAAGTACGTTTAAGTTAAATAGAGGCAATCTTTTAAATAAGACTGCGGGTCTTACCTTGTGCGGAATTATTTCTGCTTACCAATTTTGAGAAAATAAAAGACATCTTGAGAAATGAATCACAAGAAAAAGTCGGATTAAATTCTAAACATGCTTCTCTGCATGATAAGAACTTCTAACTAGAGGTCCAGATTCAACCGCTTTGAATCCTAATTTTGCCCCATTTTCTTTATACATTGCAAATTCTTCCAGTGTTACATATCTGTCAACTGGCAAGTGAGTTTTTGTGGGTTGTAGATATTGTCCGATAGTCATAATGTCGCAATTATGGTTTTTAAGATCTTGCATTAATTCCAAAACCTCTTCAGTCTCTTCACCAATTCCAACCATAATTCCACTTTTAGTTTTTAATCCTTTTTGGTGAAACCAATTAATTAAATCAAGACTTCTTTGATAATTTGCTTGTGGTCTGACTGCATGATAAAGCCGAGGAACAGTTTCTAAATTATGATTCAAAATATCAGGTGGATTTTTCATTATTATTTCAAAAGCTTCTTCGTCACCCTGAAAATCTGGAATGAGTATTTCAATCGTACAGCTCGGAACTTTTTCTCTAATCAGCTCAATTGTTTTGGCGAAAATGGCTGCTCCTCCATCTTTCAATTCATCTCTATTTACAGAGGTAATTACAACATGTTTTAATCCTAAATCAACCACAGATTGTGCAACTCTATTCGGTTCATCCCAGTCAACAAAAGTAGGTCTACCGGTTTTAACATCGCAAAATCCGCATGTTCTTGTGCACGTATCTCCCAAAATCATATAAGTGGCTGTTCGGTTATTCCAGCACTCGGCAAGGTTTGGGCATTTAGCTTCTTCGCAGACAGTATTTAGTTTTGATTTACGCATCATTGAAAGGACTTCACGGTAATTATCACCGGATGGCAATCGGACTTTTAACCAATCAGGTCTTCTGCCTAAATCTTCTTTCTCTTTCTCAACAGTATCTCTATATTCTCTTTGATGTTTATTTAATTTCATTTAATCTACTTTCTTAAATTTTTGAATAATAAAAATACCAAAAAAAATATAGGTATGATAATGACAAATCCTTACACTAATTTATTATATTTGCACATAACTTAGATTTGGAAATTCAATGTTTTGTCCAAGCTGCAGCAATCCAATGATTATACTAGAATTTGAAGAAGTTGAAACCGACTTCTGTCCAAATTGTGAAGGCATTTGGCTCGATTCGGGTGAACTTGAATTATTTCTTGAAGATTCTTCAGATAAAACTGAGTTATTGAATTCTTTCTCAAAAAATACCAAAAGCAGAGAGAAAAAAATAAAATGCCCAATTTGTAACAAGAAGATGGATAAAACCTTAGTTAGTGATGACAAGGATATTGTGCTTGATGAATGTAAAAATGGGCATGGATTATGGTTTGATAAAGGTGAAATTTTGGAAGTTATAAAGGAAGGATCGGTTAATAAGAGTAATAAAATTATTAAAGTTCTTGAGGATATGTATAAGAAGAAAATAGAAGTTAGGGAGGAGAATTAAGGAGTTTAGGAGTTTTGAGTCAAAAGATAATTATTGTTTGTCATTCTGATTCAGATGTTTTTTATCTGAAGAAGAATCTTTGAGCCTTTTTTTGTAATTATAATATTTTAAATCAGATTGTCCATAGATGCTTCATCGCAAAATAGGCGATTCAGCATTACAAAAGAATCGTAATTCTGAGAATGGTTTTAATCGAAGAATCTAAAGAAAGATACTTCGCTCTGCTCAGTATGACAAAAATAAAAGAACAAGTCATTCTGAACGGAAGTGAAGAATCTAAAAAACTAAATATGAAAAAACAATATTATGTTTATATTCTCACCAATCATTCAAAAACTTTATACACAGGGATGACTAATAATCTTGCGAGAAGAATATACGAGCATAAAAATAAAATTATTAAAGGATTTGCATCAAGATATAAATTGAATAAACTTGTTTACTTTGAGATTACAGATGAAGTTCGCACAGCAATCTTAAGAGAGAAACAAATAAAGGGTTGGTTGAGAAAAAAGAAAATTGATTTGATTGAGAAAGAAAATCCATCTTGGAAAGATTTGAGTGAGGATTGGGATTAAAGTTGGCTATTAGATGCTTCGTCAAAAAGAACTTGGCTCAGCATGACAATTTCAAATGATAAGAACTGATTTTTATAAATAATTCTTACTGAACCAGTCTGCTGGCAGGCATGCTTATTTCAGCATTTATTTTTAGGACTATTTCGAGAATTCAGATTCCGAAATAAATTCGGAATTACAGGTATTTTTAATTTTGGCAATTTTTAAACCGGAGGATAAATGAGTGCATTTTTAATTTTTGTAATTGTAGTTATTGTTGTTGCAGCATATGCTGTTCAAATTTACAATGCCTTAGTAAGGTTGCGTAATCAAGTAAAAAATGCTTGGTCGCAGATTGATGTTCAATTAAAACGTCGTCATGATTTAATACCAAATTTAATTGAAACTGTAAAAGGTTATATGACTCATGAGCGAGACACTCTAGAGAATATAACTAAAGCTAGGAGTGCTGCTGTTGATGCTTCGTCTGTCGCAGATAAATCTAAAGCTGAGTCTGAATTAAGTGGTGCATTACAAAAATTTAATTTGGTTGTGGAAAATTATCCTGACTTAAAAGCAAATCAAAACTTTCTCTCTTTACAAGAGGAGTTAACTTCAACTGAAAATAAAATTTCATTTGCTCGACAAAGTTATAATGACCAAGTTCTTTTTTATAACAATAAGATTGAAATGTTCCCTTCAAATATTTTAGCCGGAATGTTCAATTTTATTAAAGAAGAGTTTTTTGAAATTGAAGTAGAAGCAGAACGAGAGGTTCCAAAAGTCAAGTTCTAATTATTTTAGTCATATTGAACAAACCGATAAATCTTAGTTTATTAGATTCTTCACTTCGTTCAGAATGACTGTGCTTTTTTAACTTTTCACTTTAAATGGTTTTTTATGTGGGAATTGATTCAGGCAAATAGAAGAAGATCAATTTTTCTTTTCTTCGGAATGGGAATTATTTTAATTCTATTAGGTTATTTTGTTGGAGCTACATTTTTAGGACAAGAAGGTGGACCATTTGGAATATTTCTTGCACTTATAATCTGGAGTGTGCTTTCCCTAATAAGTTATTTTGCCGGCAGTAAAATTATCTTATCATTAAGTAATGCAAAAGAAGTCACAAAAGATGTTCATCCTCAGTTATTCAACATTGTCGAGGAAATGACTATTGCGGCAAACCTCCCGAAAATGCCGAAGATTTATATTGTAAATGAACAAGCACCAAATGCTTTCGCTGCAGGCAGAAAACCGGAAGATAGTGTGGTGGCAGTAACTGCAGGTTTATTGAGTCAGTTGAATAGAGATGAGTTGCAGGGTGTAATTGCACATGAAATTTCTCACATTGTAAATCGAGATGTTTTGTTTATGACCTTTGCTGGAATAATGCTCGGAGCAATAGTAATAATTGCCGAAATCTCGCTGAGGGGTCATTGGTTTGGACTAGGTGGATCTTCCCTTAATCGTTATAACAATAAATCATCTGGGGGAGGAAATGCACAACTCGTTATTATGGTGTTATCATTAATTTTAGCAATTCTAGCTCCAATATTGGCAAGATTCTTATATTTTGCTATTTCAAGGAAACGTGAATACTTAGCCGATGCCAACGGAGTAAGACTAACACGATATCCAGAAGGATTAGCTTCAGCATTAGAGAAATTATCGCAAAATAGATTCGATCTAAAATCTGCTAATAAAGCTACTGCTGGGATGTACATCGTCAATCCATTAAAGAAAACCGGAATGCAGCTTTCAAATTTATCATCTACTCACCCACCAATAACTGAAAGAATCAAAATTCTGCGTGGTATGATGCATGGTGTTGACTTTGCTGATTATCAAACTGCTTACAATAAAACTAAAAATAATTCTGAAAAAATAATTCCCCCCTCAGGGCTCAAAACAGTAAAAGACATTCCAATTCTTGGAGATATGATTCCAACCCCTCATCTGACAAAAAAAGAAGAGCAACGTAAGCTTGGCAATATTGTAATGGGTGTAAATGGTTACAATTTTTATAATTGCAAATGTGGAGTAACAATCAAAGTCCCCCCGACTTTTGAGAGTAATTCTGTTAAATGTCCTAGATGTGGTGAAGTTAACATTTCAGAAAAATAATTATTTTTTATTTACACAATAATTCTCTCAGTAATTTACTGTATTCCATCGATTTTTTAGTCTAACACTGCTTTTCAAATCAAAAAACAATTGTTTTTGAAATTCGTGATTTCTGTGAGATAGATCACAATATAAATTCTTTTAGAAATGTATAACCAAAAGTTTTATTACAAAAAAACAACTTTTGGAGAATGTATTATGAAAACTTCTACGTTAGGCGTCCTTATTATTTCCCTTTTTACTCTTCTACTTATTCCAACAAAAAACTTTTCTCAAGAAAAAACAAACAATGGTGAACTTTCAATTCCCTGGGATGAGTTTAAAAAATTAATTAATCTTGATGAAGATGAAATTGTTATTTCACTAGAGACTTATCAAAAACTTCTAGCACAAACCGGTATCACTACATCGCCCCAACATACTTTAAAAAATGGTGATGTAGTAATGAAACGAAATGATTTTAATAATCTTATTAATCAGATGAAACCGCCGAGTCCAGACGGAATTGATCCGCCATTTAATTATTTGATTACTAAAGCTATTTATTCTGGAAAAATGAATAATAACAATACAGATTTTACAGCTTCATTTACTGTCCACGTTTTAAAAAATGATACTTATTTAAAGATTCCCGTATTAAAACAGTCAATTGCGATATCGGATATAAAAGTAAATAATAAACCAGCTCTTGTTGTTGGCGAAAACGGATTCCATAATATTATTCTATCAAAATCAGGTGAATATTTAGTAACAGCTTCATTTTCAGTTAAATCTTCACTTGAACAGGGTCCTAACAAAATTGATCTACAAATTCAGCAGACTCCCATTACCTTACTCCGACTAGAAGTTCAAAAAAGAGAAATTGATTTCGAAATACCAGATGCTCAGCAAATTGAAACAAATTTATCCGGTAATAAAATGATTTTGTCAGCAGTAATTGCTCAGAAATCAGCTATAAGTATAAGATGGAGAAAAAAAGTAGCAGCAACAGAAAAATTACCTGCTAAACTTTATAGCGAAGTTTATCATTTAGTTTCAATTGATGATGATGCTATGAAAATACAATCAGATATCAATTATAATATACTCCATAGCGAAATAGATGATGTAAGAATTTCAATTCCTGAAAATATGAATGTTCTATCTGTTACTGGTGAGGGTGTTGGTGAATGGAGAGAAATTATTGAAAAAGATCAGCAAATAATAATCATACCATTCACATATGGGAAAAAAGGAAAAGTAAATGTTATTGTTAATGCAGAAACACCACTGACAGAAAAAGGACTTAATAATATATTTACCGGATTTAAAACACTCAATACTGTTAGAGAGACTGGTTTTATTGGAGTTGCACTAAATACAAGCGCAGAGGTTTTAGTTACTGAAAGTAATGGACTGGAGAAAATTTCAATTGCTAAACTTCCGGCTCAACTGGTAAATAAATCAGCTAAACCTCTAATTGTTGGATATAAATATTTAAAACATCCTTTTAATATGAATCTTGATATTAAGAAGCATGAAAAGATAGGAGTCCCTGTTGCCACAATAAATTCTGCTAGTGTTGTAACAATATTTACCGAAGATGGTAAAATTGTTCATAGACTTGTTTACCAAGTTCGCAATAGTTCAAAACAATTTCTTGAAATAACACTACCGGAAAATGCAGATGTGTGGAGTGTCTTTGTAGGTAATAAACCAGTAGAATCTTCGCTCAACAGTGAAGGTAAATTACTTGTTCCGCTTAATCGTTCACGATCTGTTAATAACCGACTTGATACTTTCCCTGTTGAAGTAATATATAATATATCCGTTGATCCATTTGCAATTTTCGGCTCACAGGAATCAAGTCTGCCTGCAGTTGATTTAATGATAAGTCAATTGGTCTGGTCCGTTTATTTACCTAATGATTATTCTTATAAATACTTCAGCAGTACTTTGGAAAAAGAAGAAATTATAAGAGGAATAAATGTATTTACAAATGTTAGAAGAGAGTATGGCGAAGCTTTGATGGACAATGAATTAGGACGTATAGAAAGCAAAGAGGATATGGACAGACTAAAGAAAGTTTATAAGGGAAAGGATCTAACAAGTAGTTTCAGGAATAACCAACTAAAAGAAGAACAGATGCGCAGTCAAGTAAATGCTGAACTAGAATTTGGTCAAAGACTGGATGATATTGCTGAAATGGCTCCCTCAGTTAGTGGAACATCCACAGGTGTTCTCCCCATTCAGATTGAAGTCCCAACAAGTGGACAAGTATACCGCTTTGCAAAAAGTATAATCAAACCTGAAGATGAGTTATCATTTAGCGTTGCTTACACTCAAATATGGATTAACAACTTAATTAAATGGCTGCTGGTAATTTTTGTAATCTTTTTGATATATCTTAACAGAAAAAAGTTAGAAAAGCCGTTTAATTTTCTAAAAGAAAAAGTAACACAGGTATTTGGATCATTAAAAAAGAATAACTCTACACTTAGAAGTATTGCCAATTCTTATATTACTCCTATTGTTTTATTTATACTGATACTTCTTTTCTCAACATATTTCTTTTTTGGTTACTGTCATTCTCTTGGCACTATTTTTAACAAGTATAATTAATTTAATTGTCAATTACTTCAATAAAAAGAAACAGCTAAAAGTAGATAGTACATTTATTGAAAAGAAAAATAACGAAGAGTAATTCCTAGAATTATTTAACATTTAGGGAAGTCATATAATAAAACGTGACTTCCCTTTTTTTGCTATTTTCCTATTTAATTTAAGATAAATAGTCTTCTATTCAAATATTCGATTCTTTTAATTATTTAAATATTGACTTATCATTATTTTATTTTTACTTTAATCAAATAAAATATATTCTCTCCTTGAGAGAAACGTTTCAGACTCTTGAGTCGATAACATTCTCTCCAGCATATCGATTGTGCTTCTTTCAAGGTTATCCTATTCTTTATTTCACCTGGTTATCTTCTTGCTTAGTTTGTTTTTACTAATATTTGACATTTTTGTGACAATTTAAAGCTCATTCGAGATTATTTTAACACCAGATATTAGGAGGTAAATAAGTGATCCCCTGCAATAAACATTCACACAAACCAATTTTTTATAAGGGCTGGAGGATTGTAGCTTTCGTAATTTTTACAGCAATCAAATATTTTATACTCCAAAGCAAAGAAATAGCAAAATCCGGATTTTTCGCTTCACTTAGAAGCATGAGAGAATCTATTAGGTTAAGGAAAAAATTGTATTTAACAAAGCTGATCAAATTTAATAAGAAGTATTATTCAACTCCCGTTATCCCAAGTTTTCCTTCACGTGCTTTTAATAATATGATTAAAAATGGCGGGCAAAATTTCCTTGCGGCCGGCACGTCTCAAAAAAGACAGATTGATTCAGCATTCATCGCAATCACTAATCAATGTAATCTCACGTGCGCTCACTGCTATGAAAAGCATAATTTATATCAAAAGAATACTGTTACTACAGAAAAATTGATCGAAGTGATTCATAGTCTTCAAAGTATGGGAACCAGTATAATAATATTAACTGGCGGAGAACCATTAATTGAGTTTGATAAACTTACGCAGATACTAAGCAATGCTAATTTGGATTTATCTGAATTTCATATTCATACTTCCGGAAGCGAAATTACAATTGAGAAAGCTAAAAAATTGAAAGAACTTGGACTTTCGGCAGTTGCTGTCGGATTAGATAATTTTGATGAAATCGAGAATGATAAAATTAGGGGCAACCAGCCGACCGGTTTACATACCGAAAATATGTGGGCAGGTTTTGACTCAAAGTCGGATTATTCTCTCTAGCATATCTATCATGCTTCTTTCAAGGATTTTGGTTTTTCATAGGTTTGCAGTCATTCCAACTATTTGGAGTTAAAAATGCAGAAACTATTTAATCAATCCTTACTCTTAATATTTTTAATTTTTAATATTTCATTTGCTCAAGAATCTACAGGCTCTCTAGAAGGAAAAATACTTGATAGAGAGACAAATCCAATAATTAATGCGAATATTATTCTCAGTAGTAACAGCCTACAAGGTACTCGAGGTACTTCAACAAATGCATTAGGTTATTTTTGTGTTTACAAAATTCCACCAGGCAATTATACAGTTAAGATAAGCTATGTTGGAAAGCAGACAATCATATTCGAAGAGGTAATTGTTCAATTAGGCAAAAAAACTTCATTAGGTGAAGTGATTTTAAACGAGGCTTCAGGAGAATTACCTGAAGTTATTGTCTCTTCAAATAAAAATGTAATTGATCCGACATCCACAACCAACGGACTAAATCTTAATGAAAAAGTATTTGAAAATCTTCCGATTCAAAGGGACTACAAATCATTAATGTCTCTTAGCCCACTTGCCACGGAAAGTTATTATGGAGATGGAGTCAACATCTCAGGTGGAACTGGTTGGGAGAACACATATTATATTGATGGTACAAATGTTACTGATCCAATGAGAGGAACATCAGGGACAAATCTTCCGTATAATTTTATTAAAGAAATTGAAATAAAAAATGGCGGTTATGAAGCTGAATATGCGGGTGCTATGGGTGGAATCGCAAATGTGATTACCTACAGTGGCGGAAACCAATTTCATGGTCAGGTTTTCAGTTTTTTTTCAGACCAAAGTTTTGCGGGAAAATATAAACTTGGAACTGTAAAAAAACGAATAAAAGATTTTTCAACTTATGATTTTGGAATCAGCTTCGGTGGACCATTGATATTAGATGAATTGTGGTATTTTGTTGCTTATAATCCATCGTTCCAGGATCAAGATGTTGAGATACCTGATGTGGGTATTTATAAAGATCGAACACAATCACATAGATTTGCGGGAAAACTTACTTGGCAATTTTCACCCAAAACAAATTTACAATTTGCATTATTTGGTGATCCTACCAAACAGAATAGAGTAGAAAATCAACTCGGAGTTGCTGTACCTACAATTACAAGTGCCGCAAATGCCGAGACTTTTCTTGGTGATATTACAACCGGCGGTTACAATTTATCGCTCAAAGTACAACATATATTTAGTGATGATTTATTTATTGAAGCAACAACAGCGTTGGTCGCAAACAATTTTTAATGATGTTGCATCATCTGAATATGGCAGAATTGAACCTTTCTATATGGATTTTATTGATTTGTTTAATAGTAATTTTTATGCAGAAGGTGGTTACGGAAGACTTAGAGAAAATTTGAGTAGACGAGTATCCGCATCTGTAAATGGAACATACTTTTTATATTCTCATATTCTTAAGATGGGAATAGCATATGAAGATAATTTTGTTGATGATAGAACGGAAAATAAAGGTGGCATTAATGGAGAATTGCCCAATCCTATTATGAGATATCCTTACCCACCTTCACCTACTGGAGTTCATTTACCAAGGTTGGTGGGCTGAGAAAAATGTTAGAGTACACAATCGAATTCCATCAGTTTTTATTCAGGATTCATGGTTAGCAACAGATAGATTGCGAATAAATGTGGGAATAAGATGGAATGCTCAATTTCTAATAGGATCGGATGCAAAAATAGCACAAAAAATTCTCGATCAGTGGCAGCCAAGGTTAGGGATTTATATATCAACCAGGAGAATTAGGGACTCAAAAAATATTTGGATCATTTGGTCGCTTTTATCAACAACTTCCTCTGATTCTCACATCAACTTATGCATCTAATTCAGTCTCAAAATAAAATAAGATTTTTATCAAGATCCACGTGAAACTGCTGATCCATTTTGGTCGATACAATCATTACGACAACATATCAACCAAAGATAGAAGATTTGGAAGGTCAATATTTCGATGAATTCACTTTAGGTTATGAAAGAAGCATATTAGATGAGTTCCAAATAGGAATAAGAGGAACTTACAGAAAACTCGGACAAGTTGTTGAAGATGGCACTGAAGTCTCTGAAGATGATTCAGAAAATAAACTTCTAGGTAATCCCGGTAGTGGTAATTTAGATTTTTTACCAAAATTTACAAGAGAGTACTCTGCATTAGAAATTAACTTTTCAAAAACCGAGTGGAAAATTTAATTTCTTAGCCTCATATGTTTTATCCAGAAATTATGGGAATTATCCCGGAGTTTTTGATAGCGATATTATTTATCCGGAACCAAATTTAAATAATCTTAATCTCCCTGAACAACTAGTCAATGCAACCGGATTATTACCAAATGATAGGACACATGTATTTAAAGTATTTGGAACGTACACTATGGATTTTGGACTTGCATGTCGGAACCTCATTCATATTGCAAACGGGGACACCATTAAATTCTTATAGTTCTGTGCCGAATGATGGATCGAACATTGTATTTTTAGCTAAAAGAGGAAGTCAAGGGAGAACGCCAGTTATTTGGGATTTAAACTTTCGCTTAAGTTATGATTTTGGTTCCTACACAAAAATATTTGACCGATTCAATTTAATTCTTGATATCCTTCATCTTTTCAGTCAAAGAGAAGCAGTCTTATTGCAACAACATAAGTATCTTTTAGATATGGGTGGAGGAAATTTATTAGCTAACCCAACTTATCTAGATCCGGAGGTAAATCAATCACCAACAACAATAAAATTAGGAATAGAAATAAACTACTAGAAGTAAAACACTTTAAGGTAAGGGATTTTTATGAAACAAATATTCGATCTAATTTTAGTTATCATTTTTACCTCTTCACTAATTTTCCCCCAAGTACTTAATGTACCTGAGAAATTCAGAACAATTCAATCAGCAATAGCCTCCTCATCAGACGGTGATACAGTTTTAGTTGCCGATGGGACTTATTATGAAAATATAAATTTTTTAGGAAAGAAAATTACAGTTGCCAGTCATTTTTTAATTGATGAAGATTATTCTCATATAAATAAGACTATTATTGATGGTAGCAAATCAACTAATCCTTATCAGGCTTCGGTTGTTTATTTAATGACTGGAGAAGACACAAATTCAATATTGTGCGGATTTACCATAACTAATGGGAAAGGCACTCATAGCCCGCCACAACATAAATACAATGCAATGGGTGGCGGTGGTATTCTAATTTCTAAATCCGGGGCAAAAATTCTTAATAATAGAATTGTGGGCAATAAAGTAATTGGACCAAGAGCTTCTGGAGGAGGTATTATTATTGAATCTCCTAAAGATGCAATACTAATTTCAAATAATTATATCCAGAACAATGAAGTTTTGGTCACAGAATCTCACGGTGGCGGGGCTGGAATTTTTTGCCTAAACTGTGACGAGAGTTTAGTAATTAGAAATAACCTCTTTGCTTCCAATCAAGCAAATGATACAGATAGCTCGAAATCTATTGGTGGGGCAATTAAATTAATTAGTTCCAATCCAAGAATAAAAAATAATCTCTTTAAAAATAATAACGCTAGTTTTGGCGGAGGTATTGGAACTTCTTACCCAATAAATCATCAAGAAAGTATTATAGAAAATAACACTTTTGTAAGAAATAAAGCTCAATTAATGGGAGGAGCAATTTTTTCATTCTCTCAAAAACTAATAATTAGAAATTGTATCATCTGGGAAAATCGCGCACCAACTGATCCGCAAATTGTTAGTGATTGTCTAGCAGAATATTGTAATATCAAAAGCGGATATAGGGGAGAAAATATAATTGATGAGGAACCTAAATTTGCAGATTCAATCTTCTACTATCTCTCCCCAACTTCACCATGTGTCGATAGAGGAAATCCTGATTCAAAATATAATGACATTGAAGATTTAACCAAACCTGGATTTGCTATATCCCCTTCTCATGGCACATTAAGAAATGATATGGGTGCATACGGCGGACCGAAAGCAAATAATTTTGGAGAATTTTTCAATGATAGGTAAAACAATCTCACATTATCAGATAAAGGAAAAGTTAGGTGAAGGTGGAATGGGTGATGTATACCGAGCCAAAGATAATCGTCTCCTTCGTTCAGTTGCACTAAAGATTCTTCCTACTAACTTAGTCGTTGACGAGAATAGCCGTCACCGTTTTATTAAAGAAGCTCAAACTGCTTCATCACTTAATCATCCAAATATTTGTGTTATTCACGATATTAATGAAGTAGAGAACACTAATTTCATTGTAATGGAGTTTGTTGACGGTCAGACACTTAGAGAAATGTTAGACACAAATGGACCGATGAAAGAAGAAGATGTTCTACAAATTGCTCTAAAAATTTGCGATGCACTCTCTGCAGTTCATGAAAAAGGAATTCTGCACAGAGACATCAAACCAGAAAACATTATGATATCCAATGCAGGATATTTAAAAGTGATGGACTTTGGGCTTGCCAAATTAGCGACTGAAGCTGCAGAAACAATTTCTCATTTCAAAGTTGAGGAAAGATTAGCAATTGAGAAACTGGCCCAAGCTAAGCAATACTCTGAGGAAGTTGTCCTATCCACCTTAAGCGGATTTATTGGGACAGTTTCTTATATGTCCCCTGAACAAGCATTAGGAAAAGTTGTAGATCATAGAACAGATATTTTTTCCTTAGGTATAGTTCTTTATGAACTGTTAACAGGCAATCGACCATTTAATGGTGAATTTAATGATGTAATATTATATCAAATTATTTCTGAACCTTTAGTTTTTGATATGCCAAATAGACAAAATCTTTCTTCGGAAATGATAAAACTTATAATAAGATGCTTGGAGAAAGAACCAGATGATAGATATCAAAACATATCTGAGTTACAATTAGATTTACAAAACATCAAAGAATTAAAGGAGACAGGAGTACAGCAAGAGCAAATTACCAGCTCGATCATTAAAGAACCTGAAAGACGCCAAATGACAATTTTATTTGGAGAAATCTCAAATTACGATGAGATAGTTGGGAAAACTGAAAGCGAAGAAGCTGCATTAATTATGAATAGTTGTTTTGATATGCTGACTTCAGAAGTTGAAAAACATGGAGGCAAAACAGATAAAATAATAGGGGGAACAATTCTTAACTTTTTTGGAGCTCCGGGCTCAATAGAAGATTCTCACAAGGATGCAGTAAATGCCGCAATAGCTATAAGAAATAAACTAGACGATTTTAACGAAGGGAAAAAACTTAAAATTCCCCTTGAGATTAAAATTGGGATTAACACCGGAACTGTAATAATAGAACCAATTGATGATGATAATTATAGAGTTATGGGTGATACAGTTTCTCAAGCTTCTCAGCTAAAAGATTTTGGGAATAATAAAGAAACTCTAGTTGGATCATTAACTCATAAATTAACACAAAATGATTTTAACTATCAAAAACTAGAGGCAGTTTTATTAAAGGGAAAAGAGAAACAATTCCAAGTATATCAATTATTATCGGTCAAAGAAAAGATTCATAGATCCAGGTTAGGCAAAGAAAGGCAAATTTATTCTGCTATGGTGGGCCGCGATAAAGAGTTGGCGAAATTGAAACTTCATATAGCAAAACTAGTAAATGGAGTTGGATCAATTGTTAGCGTGATTGGTGAAGCGGGAATTGGGAAATCCAGATTAATAGCGGAGCTGAAGAATGAAGATGAAATTACTAAAGTAACTTTCCTTGAGGGCAGAGCTTTATCAATAGGAAAAAATCTAAGTTTCCACCCTCTTATTGATATAATTAAAAACTGGTCTGGTGTAACTGAAGAGGATTCTGAACAAAACGCATCCAAAAAAGTTGAGAATTTAATCAGAGATGTTTACCCAGATAATTTGGAAGAGATTTTTCCTTTTGTTGCAACAATGATGGGATTTGAGCTTAAAGGAAAATTTGCTGAACGCGTAAAGGGAATTAAAGGAGCTGCTCTAGAAAAATTAATTCTAAAAAACCTTAGAGAATTTTTAGCACATTCTGCTTCCCAAAAACCAATTGTGTTTGTTATTGAAGACCTTCACTGGGCTGATAAAACATCAATTGAATTTCTTGAATTGCTTTACAGATTAGCTTTAACTGAAAATATTCTTTTTATTAATGTATTCAGACCAAATTACAAAGAGACCGGTGAAAGAATATTAAAAACGTTAGAGAAAAACTATCCTGAAATAAAATCAAAAATACATCTCGAAGCGTTAAATGATAACCATGGTAATGAACTAATAAATAATTTGCTAAAAACAGATGTGCTTTCTTCTAATATTGTAAATCTAATATCAAAGAGATCTGGAGGCAATCCATTTTTTATAGAAGAAGTTGTACGTTCATTTATTGATGAAGGAATAATTGAGGCTCGGGACAATAAATTTTATGTTACCGAAAAAATTAATTCAGTCATTATTCCACAAACCATTAACGAAGTTATAACTTCACGTATTGATAAGTTGGATGAGGAGACAAAATCACTTCTGAGAAAAGCTTCTGTAATCGGTAGAAATTTCTTTTATAAAATAATAGTCGAAGTAGCAAAAAATATAGAGAACTTGGATGACAGGCTTGCTTACTTAAAAGGTATTCAATTGATAAAAGAACATAAAAGAATGGATGAGGTTGAGTATCTCTTTAAACATGCCTTAGCTCATGAAACAGTTTATGAATCGATACTACTTAAAAAAAGAAAAGAACTCCATATTAAAACTGCTAAATCTATTGAGGATGTGTTTTCCGATAGACTTTCACAATTTTATGGTGTTCTTTCATACCATTACAATATTGGTGAAGAATTTGATAAAGCAGAGGAATATTTGATAAAAGCCGGTGAAGAAGCTTTGAAATCATCTGCATCTCATGAAGCCATAGAATACTTCAAAAATGCATTAAATATTTATCTCAAAAAATATGGAGAAAATACCAATCCGGATAAAAAAGCAATGCTGGAAATGAACATTGCAATTGCACTCCTGAATAAAGGAAAATTTGCTGAATCAATTGAGTATTTTGAAAGATTAAAACCATATTATAAAATAAATACTCCAAGAAATATTTTTTTGCTCAATATTAAAGCAGCTATTGGTTTTGTTCATCTACTGATTGGAATTTACTATCCAAAAGTAAAGTGGAAGAAATTTCTGAATAAAAATGAATTTGAACAACAATCGTTTTGGATGAATTATAATAATTCGATAAATCTTATTGACCCTAAAAAAGGATTTTTGGAGTTGCTTATTGAATGGAGAAAATGGACAAAATATGATTTCACCCAATCAGATTTTTTAAGGCAGAATCTTATAGGAACTGCAATGGTTATTTCTTTTGCGGGCTTATCAAATAAGATATCTAAAAAGATAATTCAATTAATAAGAGATAAAGTTAGTCAAAATAAATTATGCGATGATATTTGGTTTAATGCGTGTATTGAAATGTCAAAATGGGTAAGTGGAAATTGGGAGATTAATGATGAAAATGATTATGATGAAAGTTTAGTGGAACATGGAAAGAATATTGGTGAAATAATGTTTTTGACATTATATATTAATCAATACAATCTAACAAAAATGGAAAGAGGCGAGTCTTCGGCAGTGCAAGAAATGCTTGCAAAGATGATTGAAATTGGAGATACTTTTGAGAACGAATATACTAGAGTACTTTATCAACTCTCAAATGTGAAGCTATTTATGAAATGGCGAAAATTTAAAGAAGCATTTGATCATATGGAATTTGCAAAAACTTTGGCGGAAAAATTAGAGGATAATTTAACTTTTTTAGCTGCTTATTCATACGCTGCAAGATTGTATATAATTTCTGAAAATTTCCAAGAAGCAGAAAAATCTTTGGAAAGCGCAGCCAGATTTAACTCAAATGATATTCCTCCTTGGTATAAGACAGATTATTTAACCAGCAATTTTAACTTCAATATTTATCAATTAGAAAAAGCAATTCAAAATAATTCTGGATATTCAAAAATATCAAAAAAGACAATCGCTTCGGGAAAAGCGGCCCTAAAAAACTCAAAAAATTATGTTGGTGATAGAATAGAGATCAATAGACTAATAGGCAGATATTATTGGTTAATAAATAAACAGAAAAAAGCTCTAAAGTGGTGGACAAAATCTATTGAATTTGGAGAAAATTCCGGCGGTAAGC